>DAOPYN010000072.1:0-17734 GCA_035352895.1 Fibrobacteria bacterium
CCTGCAGATCGATGGCCGATGGGAGGGGAAGCTTTTCCGGTTCCCGCCCTTCAGGTGGAATCCGGCCCTGCGCGTCTGGTTGCGGCACGAGGTCTTCGATCGGGCTGTGGCGCGCAAGCTGGTGCCGTGCGACACCTTCGTGGCCTTCATGGGAGCCGGTCGCCACAGTTTCCGCAGGGCCAGGGAGCTGGGAGTGCGCAGACTGGTCCTGGAAATGCCCAACAGCCATCCCGCCAACGTTCGATCGCTCCATGCGAAGGCGACTTCGATGCATCCCTTCGAGCGCAGCTGGATGAACTCCTGGTTCCAGTCCAAGGTAGAATCCGAGCTTGCGATGGCCGACGAGATCCGCGCGAATTCGGACTACACGGCCCGCTCGGTCGTGGAGAGGGGGACCCCGGCCTCCAAGGTCGCGAGGAGGCACCTGGGTTGGCATCCGCGCTTTTCCGGGATCGAAAGGAAACCCCATCCCGAGGGGCTCCGCACCATCGTCATGGTGGGAAGCCTGACCGTGTTCAAGGGAGTTCCCTTCCTGGTTGACATATTCCGTCGATTGGACGGGACCGACCTGAGGCTGCTCCTGGTCGGTGGGTGGACGGACAGGGCCATGCGCCTGTATCTCGAGGACGCCAGACGCATCGATCCGCGGATCTCCTGGACCTCCGGGGATCCCGCTCCCCACCTGGAAACGGCGTCCCTCGCCGTGCATCCGAGCTGGGAGGACGGCTGGGGGTACGCTCCCGCCGAGGCCTTGGCATCCGGGGTTCCCCTGCTCGTTTCCGACCAGACCGGAATGATGGAGCTGAGGACCGGAGGGGCGATGCGGGTTCTTCCGGTGGGCGACGTGCCTGCCTGGACCGGTGCCCTGGTCCGATGGGCTCGGGGTGACGCATGATCGTCGCGGAAAGGAGAGGGATTTCATGAAGATCCTCATGGCGGCGAGCTGCCCGAGCGATCCGAACCTCGGAGTGCCCGGAGTCATGCACTCCCTCGCCCGGCAATGGAGGGACCTCGGCCACGAGGTGCGGATGCGGTTTCGCGACAGACCGGGTCGGGTGGGGGAGATCCTGTTCGGGACTCGCCTTGCCTGTTGTGCGGATGCCCGGTGGGCGGATGTCGTGGATTGCCATGCGGTCGAGGCCTGGCCGCTCGTATGGACGCCGGGACGGGCGGTGGTGGTGGCGAGATCCCACGGTTTGGAGATCGGAGTCCACCGGAGGCTGGTGGAGTCGCGGGATCGGGGAGAAGCGAGGATTTCCAGGATCTACTGGACCTACCGGGGATCGGTCAGGTTGTTCCAGGAGCGTCGTTCGATCCGGTCCGCGGACCTTTCCCTTCTGCTCAACCAGCGGGACTTCGAAGTCTGCCGTGACGAATTCCGCGCGGACCCGTCCCGCTTGCATCTGGTCCGCAACGGCTTCCCCTCGGAATTCCTGGAGGTCCCCCTGGAAAGGGTGGAACCCTCCCTCCTGTTCGTCGGATCGTGGATCGAGCGCAAGGGATGCGATCTGCTGGCGAAGTCCCTCGGACGGATCCTCGAGGCGGTCCCCGGTCTGAAGGTCAGACTGGCTGGGACCGGGATCCCGGACGACCAGGTCCGCGCCGACTTTCCCGGTGAAATCGGAGACCGCCTGGAGATCGTCGGGCGGTTCCGTCGCGACCAGCTTCCCTCGCTGGCTCGGGACAGGCCGATCCTCCTGTTTCCGAGCCGCTCCGAGGGCGCCCCCCTCTCGCTGATCGAATGCATGGCGCTGGGAACGGTTCCGGTCGCCTCCTCGATCCCCGGAGTGGTGGAATTGGTCCGCGATGGAAGGGATGGACTCCTGTTCCCCTCCGGGGACGTGGACGCATTCGTGGCGAAGGTGGTCGATTTGGCCAAGAATCCGGCCAGGTTGGACGCGATGCGGCTGGCGGCGCGCGACAGGGTTCGGGATTTTTCCTGGCAGACGGTCGCTCGGGATCAGATCGATCTCTTCTCCAAAGCCCTGGTCGCGAAGGGGCGTTCGCGTTGAGCGAGGAGGTTTCCCAGGAAACCGCTCCCCAGCAGGAAACCAAGGGGGCGTCATCGAGGCGGCTTCCCGTCGGGGTCGAGGTTCTCCTCGTCTTCCTGGTGGGACTGGGTGCTGCGTTCGTGAAGGATGTCCTGGTCCTCGCCGTGCTCGGCGGCGGTTCGATGTTCCTGGTTTATCGCCATCGGGAAAGGCCGGCAGACGTGGTGGGGATCGTTTTTTCCATGCACTGCATGACGCCCTTCCTCCGACGCATCTACGACCTGAACCACGGCTACCATCCGGGCAGCATGATCCTGATCTCCTCCTACTGCGCCTATCCGGTCCTGGGCCTCACCCTGGTGAGGTCCCTCCACAAGTTCAAGAGACTTGAATTCCTTCCCCTGGTCCTGGGCGCCTTCGGTGTCGCCTGGGCCTACACCGTCGGAGTCCTGAAGTCCGGAATCGTTCCCGCGAGCATCCAGCTGCTGCAGTATTCCTCGGGGCCGTTCGTCTTCGGGTACCTCACCCTGAATGCCGCCAAGCTGGAAGTGCCTCGGGTGCTTCGTTGGCTTCTGGCGCTGGGAATCATCGAAGCGATCTACGGAATCTACCAATGGATCTCGCCGCCACCATGGGATGTGGCTTGGTTCATGGGCGTCGGAGCCATCGTCGCGGGCGGAATTCCGGAACCCTTCAAGATGAGGACCTTCGGAACCCTCAATATCGTCTCGCCCTATTCCTATTTCCTCGCCTACTGCCTGGTCCTGACCGTGGAATTCAGCTGGGTCGTGCCCGCGACGGTGCTGATGGTGGCCGCGCTGGCGACCACGCAGGCGCGTTCGGCTTGGGGGACCGTGCTGGTGGGGTGGACCGCGAGCCTGATCATGGTCAGACTCAAGGAGAAATCCGCCCTGTTCAGCGGAATCGCGGCGTCGGTTCTCCTTCTGATCACCTTGGCCCTGCCCTTCGCCGATCGACTGGAAGCCTTCGCTTCACGCATCAATTCCATCCGCAACATCCAAGGGGACTCCTCCTTCCAGGCGCGCACCAAGCTCATGGAGGTCTTCTTCGAATCGGGAGTCCTCGACCCACCGGAAGGAACGGGCATGGGGGCCACCGGAGCCGCCGCCCAGGCTTCGGCCAAGGCCGTTCCCGGGCTGGACAACGGGTTCCTCCAGACCATCTGGATCTACGGGTGGATCGGAAGCTCGTTCTACCTCGGCGGATTCTTCGTGGCCTTGTTCGCCGCCGTGCGCAAGATCGGTCAGATGGACCGGATCCACGCCAAGTTCGCAGGGGTTTCCCTGGCCCTTTTCGTCGCGAACATTTTCGAATCGTCCTTCGACGACATGAAGGGCGCCATGCTTTGGGCGGCCGTGGGGATCGCCGCCGGATTGAGCAATCGTAAGGAAGGTGCGTGATGGGGCAATTCGGAATCCAGGACCGCCCGGCTTTCGTCCTGGTGACGCATTTCGTCCGCAAGGGGGACGGTCAGGGACGAGTGAACCTGGAGGTCGCTCGCGAGGCGCTCCGGCGCGGTTTGCGGATCGACCTCGTGGCCAGCGAGGTCGCACCGGAACTGGAGAACCATCCGCTGGTGCGCTGGTTCCCCGTCCGCGTGAAGGGGGTGCCCACCCACCTCGCCCGGGAAATCGCGTTTTCCATGCGTTCCGGCAGGTTGCTGGGGAGGATGGCGGGAAGCCCGATCCTTTCGAACGGATGCATCACCTCCGTTCCCGCAGACGTGAACGCCTGCCACTTCGTGCATTCGGCGTGGCTGAAGTCTCCGGTCCATACCAGCCGGCTGGTCTCCGGAATCCGGGGGCGGTACCAGAAATTGTACAGCATCCTGAACTCCAGGTGGGAGAAGGATGCCTATCGCAAGGCGGGGAAGGTCGTTGCCGTTTCCGACCAGGTGAGGAGGGAGCTTCTCGACATCGGGATCGGAGCGGATCGCATCCAGGTCGTGGCCAACGGCGTCGACACGGAGGAGTTCGTCCCGGGCGCATCCGAACGGGAACGATTCGGATTGCCGACGGCGGTGCCGTTGGCGTTGTTCGCGGGGGACATCCGATCCCCCCGCAAGAACCTGGATACGGTCATCGGAGCCGTCGCGAGGACCGAGGGGATCCATCTTGCGGTCGCCGGAGGGTTGGACGGAAGTCCATATCCCGAACTTGCCCGCAGACTCGGATGCGAAGACCGCGTGCATTTCCTGGGAATGGTCCGCGAGATGCCCGCGTTGATGCGATCCTGCGACGTCTTCGCCTTTCCCTCCCGCTACGAGGCTTGTTCGCTGGTGATGCTGGAGGCGATGGCCTCTGGTCTGCCCGTGCTCACCTCGCGGACAACGGGAGGCTCCGAATTGGTTCCCCCGGAGGGCGGGTTCCTCCTGGATTACCCGGACGACCTCGAAGGAATGACCGATCGCCTCCGGGTGGCCTTCTCCGATCGGGCCGATCTGGAACGCCGCTCGCGCGTCTCCAGGGCCAGGGCCCTGGAGCTTGGCTGGTCCACCATGGCGGGTCGCTACCTGGATCTGCTGGGAGTGTCCCGGTAACTCAGATCCAGAGGAACGGCAAGAACCTGAGAGCGAATTTCCGGAACCGGATCTTCCATCCGTCGTCCGAGGAATAGCTCCTGCCGTCGGCACCGCGGATTCCTTCGATTTCCGGGGTCCTGCGGAACCGCTTCTGGATCTTCCGCTTCCGGAACAATGGCTGGTCCAGCCAGCTCCGGAAGAGCTCCTCGCCCGAGAGGCCGGTGGGCACGCCGGGGACGTTGGTCTTCAGACGGTGGTAGACGTCCCTGACCAGGGCCTCGTAGCCTTCCTTGGTCCATGCCAGGAGATAGGTGTCCACCCAGCGCTTGGGATGGTTCCTGAAATTGGCGTAGAGCTCGAACCCCGAGGGCGACGACGCCACGAGTTCGGGGAGGTTTTTGACCTGGTATCGACCGGTCACCTTCCAGACGACCGCGTCCGTCGGAGCTTGCGAGATGGCGACGGAATTCGACATGGCCCAGTCCAGCAACCGGAATTCCCCGTAGGCCCTGTCGAAGTGGGGAGGGTGGTCCAATCCCTGGAACGAGACGAATTCGACCTTGCCGGGAAACCGGCTTTCGGCGATCTCCCGGAGCCGGGAAACGTCCGACAACGAGTTCTCCGCGAAGACGATGCGATCGAAGCAGGTTCCGGCGCCATCCAGGTACCAGACCAGAGCCTGCGCGTAGTCCTCGAGTCGCTGGGCGGGATCCGTCCTGGACAGATTCGGAACTCCGGCCGGCGGAGTGATGGTTGCGGTCATCAAAAGGAGGTTCTGGCTCATGTGGGCTTTCCTGGATTCGTTGAGGCCGCTTCGGTCGGGAAGTTCACGCCGCCTTCTCCAGCAGCGTGCGGAGAGCTTTTCTGGAAGGGCGTTCCACCAGGGTATAGCAGGCCCAGGTGGCACCAAGGACGAAGGCGAGATAGAGGGAGATGCCTCCCATGGCGCGCATCACGCCCCCATCCCCCCATGAACCGGGTGGAAGGATGGCCTGCAGGATCTTTTCGGAGATGGCGTGGGTCAGATAGAGGGAATAGGAAATCTCGCCGAGCAGGACCATGGGTCTGCTCCTCCACCAGGAGAGACAATCGCCCTGGACCCTGGCCAATCCCCAGATGACCACGATCGGCGCCACGCTCAACACGCCGTAAGCGGATCTTTCCGAGAGCAGGAAGCACGAGGCGGGCATCGCGAGCAATCCGAGGTCGGGCAGCCACCGGAACCTGTTGGAGGGAGACTTGTCGGGATTCGTCCAATGGATCGCCATGCCGGTCAGGAAACCGGACAGCACCATGACGACGGGCCAGAAGGGGATGTCGGCTCCGCGCAGCGTGAGCCACAGGTTGATCGAAACGCCGACCGATCCCAGGAACCAGGCGTTGCCGGGGATCTTTCCCAGGGCGTGGAAGATCGAGGTGAGGAAGGGGAAGAGAAGGTAGGCCAGCCATTCCGCGCTGATCGACCAGGAGGGATAGTTCCAGGAGAAACTCGGGCTCGGGATCCAGGCGTGGACCAGGAAAAGGTTCATGGCGAGTTCCCCGGCACCGTAGTTCCTGAGGTTGGTTGCGGGGAGCCAGCCTACCCGAACGGCCGCGACCACAAGGATGAGCGAGGCGGTTGTGACGAAATGGACAGGGTAGATCCGGGCGAGTCGAAGAAGCCAGAATTTCAGGATGCCTTTTCGGAAGGGAGTGGGGAAGCGATGGGCGTAGTTGTAGGACAAGACCCATCCGCTGAGGATGAAGAATCCAGGTACGGCCATCTGCCCTTTCGCGCCGAAACCGGTGAAAGGCGCGAGCCATGGCGCGAAGGCCAGGAAATGGTCCCAGAAATGACCGATCACCACCCAGAGCGCCAGGATGCCCCGGAAGGAGGTGAGGGAAGCGATGTCCGGCGGACGCGACACTCCGCCGGAAGACCGGTTTACGTTGAGGGTTGGCTCCATGTGTCCTCGAAGGTGGTTTCGGCTTCGTCCGCCGGAGGCAACAAAGTATTCGAATTGGATGGACTTCAGGGGAAACCTCTGCCAAGCGGGGCGGGGACTTATATTGCCCGATCCCAATGGGAAACAAGAAAGACCGAGATCTGGCCATCGAGGCGCTTCGATGGATCGCGATCCTCGCGGTGGTGTTCCATCACGGAATCTCGCTGAGCAGGCATTCCCAGGACACGATCGAAGTGGTCCGGCAGGTGAAGGCCTGGTTGGGGTGGTGCGTTCCGGCGTTCCTGGCCGTCTCGGGTGCATTCGTTCCCAGGGGACGCCCCTTCCTGGAATTCGTGTCCACTCGGGCGAGGCGGCTCCTGGTGCCTTTCGTGTCCGTTTCGACCCTTTCCTGGATGGGGTTTTCGCTCATCGCCATGGTGTTCCATCTTTCCGCCGATGCGCACCTACTGGATTTCCAGGGTTTTCTCCTGAAAATGGTCTTCCTGGAGGGGTTCGGGCCCCAGTTGTATTTCCTTACCTATCTGTTTTTCGTCGCTTGCATCTGGAGAGGACTTTCCGCCTTCCTCTCCTGGGGAGCGGTGGTCGGCGTCCTGGTGTGCTTCCTGGTCGCCCAGTGTCACTGGTTCATAGAACCTCTGGGACTGCTGGGTCCGGGACTGGACAAGCCCATTCCGTACGCTCTCTGTTTCGCGCTCGGAGCGTGGCTCTACCAGGCCAAGTCGGAATCCCGACTCGCCGCTCTGTCTTGGTTGGTGGTCTTGTCCGCGGCGGCGGGAACCGCAGCCGTCCTGCTTCATGCCGTCTGGCCGATCGAAATCGTCGCTGGACCTTGGATCTATGTGGCGCTCACCCTCCTGAAACCCGGATCCTGGATTCCCAAGACCCTCTGGGAATGGAATTCCGCCGCAGTGTATCTCTGGCATGCCCCGATCATCCTCATGGGATTCTCGGTCGGTTTGGACGCGATCGGGGTGCGCGACGGATGGAATTTCGTTGCCTCGTGCATCCTGTCCGTACCGTCCTCCTTGGTTTTGGACAAATTCGTCTCCCGAACTCCACTGTATCCGCTGATGAGGCTCTGACCGGCTTCCCGCCGTTGCCAAATGGGTGGGGTGAACCGCGAGCTCCCATCGGCGTTTTCCTCCAGACGGATCGTTGCCGGGGAGCTAAATTCGCGCCATGGTTTTTTCGTCCGTCATGTCGAATCGGGACAACAACCTGAACCTCGTCAGGTTCGTTGCCGCCTTTTCCGTGACGATCAGCCACGCGTTCGTGCTCAGTTCCGGTCGTCTCTACGACGAACCCATGCGAGCGACGATGGGCATGAGCCTGGGCGACATCGCGGTGGATGTGTTCTTCACCATCAGCGGTTTCCTGGTGGTGGGTAGCCTGGTTCGGAAACGCGACCGATTGGGGTTCCTCCAGGCCCGGGTCATGCGCATCTTTCCCGCCCTGATCGCCATGGTGGCCGGCTGCGTCCTTTTCGTCGGCCCCGTCTTCGGAAAGCTTCCTCCGGTCGAATTCCTCACGCATCGTTCCACCTGGGGGTTCGTGGTCCGGAACCTGACCCTGGTCAAGAGCGTGGGATTGGGGTTGCCGGGAGTGTTCACCAAATTGCCTTGGCCGGGAATCGTCAACGGAAGTCTTTGGACCCTGGTGTACGAAATCCGTCTTTACATATGCCTGGCGGCCATCTGGTGGCTCGTGAAACTCCTGGGCGTCGTGGACGAGGTGCGGGCCATCCGATGGATCTGCGCGGCGATCGTGGCGGCCGCCTGGGCCTGGCAGATCGCTCTGCTGGTCTCACCCCTGCGAGATTCCCACGGCCTGGTGGATCCCGTTCCCAGGCTCGTCCTCATGTTCTATTCAGGAGCCTGCTGGCGGCTCTTGGGAGGGCGCATCCCGCTCGATGGCAGGATCGTCGCAGCGTTTCTGGTCCTGACTCCGCTGCTTCTCGTCCTCGGGAAGACCGCATTCCTGCTCGGATACCTGATCGCGCTTCCCTATCTGGTCTGGTGGGTGAGTTTTGTCCCGGAGGGTGCGATCCGCGCCTTCAACCGGTGGGGAGACGCCTCCTACGGCATCTACATCTATTCCTTCCCCATCCAGCAGGTCCTTGTCCAGTCCATCACCGGAATCCGTCCACCGCTCCTGATCGTGCTGGGGGGAGCGATCATCGTCACGCTGGGATTCCTCTCCTGGCACCTGCTGGAAAAACGGTTCCTTCCGACATCCGCCGCCGCATCCAAGTAGGGGAGGAACGACTCCCGGTCCGAGACCGGAAGCCGGGAAGTTCGAGTCGCCTCCGGGGAGCGTTCAGGGGAGGTTCAGGGTCTTTCCCTTGACATCCACCCACTCCACCCGATCGCCACGGAGGGAACGGGGGAATCCGATCCTGGGTTTCCCGCCGACGTCGAGCACGGTGGGCACAAGGGCGAAGGCCGCCGACTTCGGAGCAGGTCGTGCCTGCGTGGTTCCCAGGGCGAAGGCCGACTTCACGTAGAGAGGGCGGGTGTCCCGCGCCGAAAGCCGAACCGTGAACTTGCGGGTGTCGATTCCTTCCTCCGGAAGCGTCTGGACGAGGGAATCGGTCAGTCCGTCGTGGAGCGCGAGTTTGCCGGGAGGGAGGCCCTTGACCGTGATGGTCGCCTCGATGTCGATCGTGTCCATGTTCGTCGCAACGACCACCAGGGAGCTGTCCTGGTCCACGAAGCCCCACGCACGGGCCTTGCCGGCGGCCTGGATGGGCGAAAGCCTGTACGCTTCGTCGGGGGAGGTCACGGGAGCGAAGCGTTCCAGCTTGGCTCGTTCCGCTGCCGGGAGGATGGCCGGCTGGGTCACGATCCAGCTCGAGGGAACCGCGGACGGCTTGAGCTTGTCGATCGCGGCGTCGCTGACGTAGTATCCGTGCGGCGCGTGGTTCCATGCCGAGTCGCCATCGTCGGCTATCGCCCAGATCTTGCCCCTGGCCTCGAAATTGCGAATGATGCTGTCGGAGAAATAGAAGGCGGGTCCGTAGGCTCTGCGTGGAATGTGCTTGTGGATCGCGGCGGTAACCGCGGGACGTCCGCTGGAAGGGATGTCCTGGTAGCCGTATTGGAAGGCTTGGACGCCTCTGCGGAGGGAGCCGTCCCGGTTGGCGACATGGGCGAATCCGACCAGGAACCACTGGGAGTTGTAGAGGGAGGCCGTGTCGCGCAGCGGGATCTTCGAGAACTGGAGGCATTGCCGGAAATTGTCGTCAATCAGGTTCATCTTCGCGCCCAGCGGGATGGAGGGTTCCCAGGCTGCGTAGGTGCCGAAGGTCGCGATGGTGGTGCCCATGGAATTCAGGGCCCTCATGTAGTCGCCCTGGACCTCGATCCCGAAGTACCAGGAGTCCGGATTGGGCATCTTCCGGTAGTAGCGGCGGAAATCCACCCCCATCCACCGCCGGAAGGTGACGTTCCACGCGCACTGCGCCGTGATCAACGGTTCGCGTCCGGAGTAGAGCTTGATCTTCCTGCCCGTTTCCGAGTAGAAGTGCGCCCAGGCGTCGTCCCAGAAATCGACCCATTGGGGCATGAGGTTCCTCATGATGTAGGTGGATTTCTCGGCGTCCGTGTTTCCCGGGATCGTGATCTTCAGGGTGTCGGCGAACGCCTTCATCACCCGGGGATGGAAATCGATCTGGTTGGCGATGGATCCGGGGAAGCCGTCGACGAAATCCGCCGCGGCGAGTCCCACCTGGTGGGTGGCCGCGCAGAGCCTCGCCACGCGCTCCGATGCCCAGTCGCCCCAGGTGCAGTTGGCCATCCCGTTGGGGCAGTCCTCCGGGTACATCGGCATCGCCGCCGAGATCCATCCGTAGTCGTCCTTGCTGCCGGGCACGGCGACGTAGGATCCGTCGGGTCGCTTGGGGGTCAGGCTGTCGTGCGCGTAGGTCCAGTAGGTGTAGGCGACCCAGGCGGGATCGCGGTGCTGGAAGGCTTCCGCGGTGTCGATGGTGGTGTCTCCCCACCGGTTGGATCCCGCCCAGGAGACCGCTCCGATGAGGGGGGCCAGGCCGGCACGCAGCGAGCCGTCGGCGAACCGGCGTTCCTGGGCGAACTTCGAAGTGTCCGCCTTGTCCCAGAACAGCTGCTTGCCCCATTGCCAATTGCTGGACGAGGAGGTCAGGGCCTGGATCGAGTTCGATTCGCTGAGCGGTCTGTCCGCGCTGGGCTTGGCGACGACGATTCCCGCCAGGGCGCTGAAAGTGGCAACGGAGATAAGGGTCTTGTTATTCATGGATGGCTCCTGGATGGCCGGTTGCGAAACGATAGGACTCCCATATTCAATATTATGCCGTATTTTCATGTCGTGATGCACTCCTTTCGGGAGTGTGGACGATCGATGTGTACTCTAGGCACTGGGGCCCGGAAACGGTGCAGGGGATGCGGCGGGCGTCCGTCCGGCAAAAGCGCTACAATGGGACAAGGAAGGCGTGGCGAGATGGCCGCGCCGCAGATCGGGAGGATCCACATGCATTATGACAAAATCCGGATGAAATTCGCCGTCCTTGCGATCTCGGGCTTCGCCTTCGGGGCCGGCGAGATCGCCCTGTCCGGGCGGATCGCGACCCGCGATGGCAGGCCCCTTCCTGGTGTGAAGGTGTTCCTCGATCGACTCGCGGATTCGGCGATCTCCAATTCGGAGGGAGCCTGGTCCCTTTCCGGCAACACCAATGCCGTCTTGCGACGGACCGGGATCCACGGGTCCCCCCAGCGGATCGGACTTCTCGTTTCGTCGGGTACGATCTCGCTGCGGATCGGGGACCGGGATGCGTCTGGGCGTGTTCTCGCCACGACCTTCGCGCAACAGGTCCCGGGAGGGCCCGCGTCGGCAAGGACGATTCCCGTCGCCGATACGCTGCGTTTTTCGCTCGCGGGGTACATCCCCCTGGCGGTCGGCCTGGGGAGCACCGTGGGGATCCTCGACACGAGCCTGGTCCTGGTCGACCCCCCGAGCATGGTCAGGCTCAGGGGCGGCACCTTCCGGATGGGCAGCGGCGGAGTCCCCGGAGCGACACCCCATTCCGTCACCATCGCGCCGTTTTCCGTCGACTCCTTCGAGACCACTCGCGCGGCATTCAAGACCCTGATGGGAAGGGATCCATCCAGTTCCAGTCCTCCGAGCTGCGATCGTTGTCCCGTGGAGTCCGTGAGCTGGTACGATGCTCTGAGGTACTGCAACGCGAGGAGCGTGCTGGAAGGGCGCCCGGTCGCCTACGACATCTCCGATCCAGACTCCACCCACTGGTCCTGGATCCCTGGCTCGCTTGGCTATCGACTTCCCACCGAGGCGGAATGGGAATTCGCCGCCAGGGGTGGATCCGTCGACGACTTCTTCTGGGGGGGCTCGTTCATCGATTCGGCCAGCGTCTCCACCTACGCCTGGTATTCCCTGAACAGCCAGGCATCCACGCATCCCGTGGGGACCAGGAAGGCCAACGGGTACGGACTCCGGGACGTTTCCGGGAACGTCTGGGAATGGGTTTGGGATTGGCACAAGAACCTGCCTTCCGAGGCCGCCACCGATCCCCTGGGGCCTGACGGGATCCTGGATCGGATCAAGAAGGTGATCCGCGGAGGATCCTACACCTCCATCAACGTCGAGGTCGCGCAGACGGCTCGCTTCCCCTCGTTGCCCAACACGCGCTTCCAGGACATCGGATTCCGCGTGGTGGTCGGTTCCGCAGGACGCTGATCTGGGGTCCTACCGGGCTTAGGGGGCTTTCGCCGGAGATTCAGCGGAACAGGTTCCTGAATCCCTCCCATGGTGCGCGGACGGCAAGGGCAGCGACCAGGCTGGACACGGCGAGAGTCGATGTCCAGCGAACCAGGTTTTCCCGGACGAAACCGGATGCCACCAGGATCTCGAACGGCACAAGCGTCAAGACGGCGACATGCACGACGTAGATCCCCAGGGATAGTCCGCCAAGGGAGTCGAGCCACCTACCGGCTCGGCCCGCCAATCCCTCGCTTGTGGACGCCCAGACCAGGAGGGCCGCTCCGAGTGCCAATCTTGAGACCTGGAAGGGATGGATGGAGGTCGAAGTGCCGGAAGCGAGGTCGATGGCGGCCGCTTCCAGGGGGACGGCAAGAAGGGCGGACAGGAGCAGCCAATTCCTGGCCCCCGAGGGCCTTTCGTGGCTCCAACGCGAGGCCAGTACCGCTCCAAGTGCCGTGCAGGGAAGGGAAAGGTTCAGGCCCTCGTGGAAGGAAAGTCCCCAGGGTAGCGCCATGCCGGAAAGCTCCATCCAGTCCATGGCTAGATAAAGGAAAGCTCCCGCGACGAAAGCGGGAAAGCAGGAACGCCACGACTTCAGCGATGCCCAGCACACCGCTTGCGCGGCCATCAGGCAGGGCAGGAACCAAAGATGGTAGCCGGTGGTGGTCAGCCGGGAATCGGTCAAGCCCAGGAATCTGCGGGAGACGGTGACGGCATCGGTGGGCAGACCGGTGGAAGCGTCGATTCCCAGGTAAACGAGAAACCAAACAGCGTACATCGCCCCCAACCTTCGGGACGATCTACCGATCTCCTCCCAGCCGTGGCGTCCGGATGTCCATTTCCGCCCCAGGAGCCAGCCGGAAAGGAGGAAGAAGAAGGGCACTGCCACCTGCGAATATTCCCTGACGAGCCAACCCGTCATGCGGAGGATGGGGACGTTGGAATGGAAGAGCGGTGGGGCGTGGAGCAGGATCACGCACACCGCTCCGATCCCGCGGAGCTGGTCGAAGGCCCTGTTGCGGCTCATTTGAGACGGCGCAGGAGGATGTTCGAAGGACGCTCCACCAGATGGTGGAAGAGCGCCCCTCCGGCGATGGAAAGGAGGATTTCGGGCACCAGCGGCCAGGGGTTGCCGGTCCGGACCGCCCACCATGTGGCGACCACGTGCAGGGGTGGATGGACGATGTAGATGCCCACGCTCCAATCGCAGGCGCGTCGGAGCAGGGACGGGGCGGGAATCCTCGGAAGCAGCCTGCACAGTGCCGTCACCACCAGGAATTGACCTGCCGCGATGGGAACGAGGAGGATCGGAGGATTGCTCAGCGGAAAGCGGATGGAAAAGGATTCGAAGAAGGAAACGCCCACGCCGATCCCCAGGACCACCCAAGCCAACGACCAGGGAAGGCGGGTGGGGAAGGAGGCGGATCGCGTGGTCTGCCTGGCCAGCACCCCGAGGAAGAAATAGCACCCGTAGGCGAGGGATTGGAACGGGCTGGAGCGGAACAGGGGGAAGAAGCTCCAGAACTTGTATTCCAACACGGAAGCGGCACCCCAGAGGAGCGCCAGGAACATCCATCTGTGGAAGGAGGATGGTCGCTGCAGGATCCATCGGAAGATCGGGAACAGGAGGATGATCCGGAGCTCCTGGTAGAGGTACCACGTGGCGTAGTTGATCTTGGTGTGGTCGGCGAATCCGAATGGGGAGAGGTGCATGAGGGCGTCCCGCCAGTCTATGGGCCCGTCCCAGACATCCAAGGGCCAGATTGTCCCCAGGGAACCGACGGCACCCCCATCGGTGGCCAGAAGCCGGATGCCCAGGGCCCAGGCGAACGCGGCCACGACCAGGATCTGGATCCGCAGGGCGCGGGACAGCATGAACTTCCCTAGCGGAACCGAGGGGGATTCCAGGGAGGAACAGGCGAGATAGCCGGAAAACAGGAAGAAGTGGTAGGGAGAGAAGAATTGGACCGCATGGTAGATCCAGCGCCAAGGCGGGAAATCGGTCTGCCAGGCCGTGAGGGTGACCAGGTTGTGGCCAACGAGGACGGCCAAGGCGCAGAGAAGCTTCCAGTAACCCGGAATCGGATCCCATTGGCGCGAAACGGTCTGGTTTGCAGGTTCAGACATATTCCGGATGCTCAGGCGTGGAGGGTTTC
Organism: Fibrobacteria bacterium; assembly: GCA_035352895.1. Classification (GTDB taxonomy): domain Bacteria; phylum Fibrobacterota; class Fibrobacteria; order UBA5070; family UBA5070; genus UBA5070. The sequence continues at coordinate 14,387 of DAOPYN010000072.1, forward strand.
GGATTTGTTCCCTTGGGAAGACGCGTTCGGTCGAGGGGGACCTCGTGTTCCGGCGCGCGGATCCGGGGTCTAGTTCTGGTTGGCCAAGCCATCGCGGGGACGGTTCTTGACGAATTCGAGATAGAAGACCCGTCCCGTCCAGCCGATGGCCGCGGCGCCAAGGATCCATCCAGCCGCGAGTCTGGGAATTCCGCCCGCGATGGCGAAGGGAAGGAAGACCAGCCCGCCCAGGAGGTAGGGAGCCGCCGGGAGGAGGATCTGGGAGAAGTGGTAGGGCACCCGTTTGCGCAACCAGATGAGGATGAACACGCCGGACACGAAGGATGCGGCCATGGAGGCGATCGGAATCCCGATGATCCCGATCCACCAGACACACACGCTGGCTCCGGTGATGGCCATCAGGCTCTTCACCAGGGTGAAGATGGCAGTCTCCTTCACTCCGCCGATGGCCGTGAGCGTCATTCCTCCCACCCAATTGGCGACGTCGAAGGCCAGCCCGAGCGCGAACAGCTGCAGTGGGAGCACGCCGGGCAGCCACTTTTCCGTGTAGACGAGCTTGGTGACCGGGGCTCCCAGCACGAAGGCCAGGAAGCACCACGCGTAGCACAGATAGAGGAGCCTTCGGAAATAGTGGTCCACCTGCACCGCGAGCGCGGCCGGATCGGTTTGCAGGCGGGAGAAATGCGGGAAGGCGACCCGCATCACGTTGTCCACCACCATCAAGGGGCGACGGGCGTTCGATGACGACCACGTGAGAAGGCCGACGGCGGCCGGACCCAGACCGGCTCCGGCGATCAGGGGGATGATCCAGCCCGCGGCTTCGTTGGCGATGTTCCCGAACTGGAAGAACATCCCGAAGGAGAAGAGTTCCCGACTGAGCTTCCGGTCGATCACCAGGCGAGGTCGATAGCGCACCGTGAACCACGAGGCGGCCGTGGTGGCCAGGGCGTTGGCGATGTTGCCCCCTACGAAGCTCCACACTCCGTGCCCTGTGAAGACGAGTGCGAGAATTGTCACATTGCTCAGGATCAAGGCGGCGATGTCGATCGTGGCGACCTTGTGGAACTGGATGCTCCGCTCCAACTGGAGCCTGGCGACGGTCCCGATCGGGGAGAAGAGGATCGGCAGGGCGAGGGAACGGATGATCCAGACAAGATCCGGCGAGGCATGTTTGTAGACCGTGAGGGAGAGGGGCGCCAGGAACCAGACCAGGATCGCGGCGACGATGGAAATGCCGGTCTGGAGGGTGAACACGACGGAGAGCTCGTGGTCTCCGAAATTTCCCTTCCTCTGGATGAGGGATCCGCCAATCCCGAAATCCATGGCCATGGTGATGAGGGATAGGCAGAACGTGGCGATCCCGTACAGTCCGAAGGTCGCGGGATCCAGTTCGCGGGCGAGGATCACCCCCACCACGAGGTTGATCGCCAGGATCATGGCCTGTCTTCCCTGGAGGACGACGATGCTTTTGCGAACCCGGCTGGCTAGGGTGGCGGAATCGTGAGAGTGATCTCCGGAGGAGGGCGTGGAGGGCTCCGGATCCCTATTTTCAGGTGTTGCGTTCATTCGTTCAGGAACCAGATGTAGAAATCGGAAAAATATGGTAAGATCTGGCCATGTCCCTCCTCATCGAAAGGAGTTCTTTCATGTACGCAAAAGCCAAATCCAAATTATCCCGTCCAGTTCTCGCCCTTGCCCTTCTCGTCGGGCCCGGTTGCCTGGCCAATCCCACCACCGGGGACTCCATTCCTCACTGGAAGCTCCAATGGTCGGAGGAATTCAACACCCCCGGAGCGCCGGATCCGGCGATCTGGGGATATGAAAATGGATACGTCAGAAACCAGGAACTGCAGTATTACACCAACAGTCCCAAAAATGTCGTCGTCACCGGCGGCGCGCTCCGCCTCCGGTTGCAGAAGGAGGCAATGGGAGGCAAGAACTGGACTTCGGCGAGCATCATCACCATGGGCAAGAAGACTTTCCAGTATGGAAGGATCGAGGTCCGTGCCAAACTTCCTCCCGGAATGGGCTCCTGGCCCGCCATCTGGACCTTGGGGGCCAACGGCTCCTGGCCTGCCGGCGGTGAGATCGACATCATGGAGTACGATCGCAACCAGTGGCCTGCCGACACCAATCTGATCGATCCCTTCCGTGTCACTGGCACGGTCCACTACGCCGATGCCGCCGGGAAGCATGCCGCGAGTTCCGGGGACGTGTTCATGGACGATCCCACCAAGGATTTCCATGTCTACGCGCTGGAGTGGGACGCCAAGGTCATGAGATGGTTCGTAGACGACCGGATGTTCAAGGAACTGGACATTTCTTCGGATGCGATGTCTGCGTTCCGCCAGCCCCACTACCTCCTTCTGAACCTCGCCCTCAACCAGGGAGCGCATAATCCCGGCTACGACACCATGGACTACCTGGTGGACTATGTACGCTACTACCAGGTTGACACGAAGACTCCCCGTCGCACCCCCCCCCAGTCCGTCTTCAACTACGTCAATCGCGCGTATGCCCAGGACACCGTGACCTTCTCCGTGACCCCCAAGGTCGACAGCACCGTTCCGGCTTCCTCGTTGGCCTTCCGGTGGGAAGCAGCCCAGATCGCCAGACCCTTCCACCTCGCCACACCGGACAAGCCGAAATCCCCGATCCTGTTCCCCAAAGGAGGGTGGTACGTGCTCTGGTGCACGGTTTCCGACGGATTGTATTCCCACCGGGCGTCGCTCTACTACCAGGTGGGGATCGAAGCGGCACAGGCATTTCCCGCCGGGGCAAGGTTCACGGATTCCATCCAGGTCAAGCTGAGCAACCCCAATCCCAAGGCCAAGATCCAGTACACCACCGACGGCACCGATCCCACTTCCACTTCGCCGGTGTACACGGGGCCCTTGGTGTTCAAGGAGAACACCACCCTCAAGACCATCTCCAGCGAGGAGGGTCTTCCGATCAGCAAGGTCACCTCCAATTCGTACACCAAAGGCTCTCTGGTAGCGGGTCTGGAGCGATCCACGAAGCCTTCCGTGGTGTCCCTGGCTTCCGGGGTCAATGTCCAGGTCCAAGCCGGTGCTGGGCCGTTCACGGTCACCATGGTCAGGGCGGACGGCAAGGTCGTGGAGCAGGGATCCTCCAACGGGGACACTTGGCACAGCCAGACATTGGGCGGTGGGGTGTTCCATGTGCGGGTTCGTGGGGACAATGTGGTGCCCACGGATGCGATGGTGGTACGCTGAGATCCACGAATCCCCATTAGAAATGACCGGGCGCGCAGGCCCCTGGCGGCAAGGATGGCTACTAACCCGGTATCCTTGCGCTTCGGTCATGCGGCATACCTAGCTGGAGTGT
>DAOPYN010000073.1:0-17573 GCA_035352895.1 Fibrobacteria bacterium
CCTACCAGAGACACTAAATATTCGCCTGCAATTGTGATCTGCCGCGCAGACTCCTAGCGGGTTTTCCAAGGCGTGGAACAAACTGGACGTTCTCCCGATCGCCACAACCGAGAGCGCACCGCAAAAGCCCATGGAATGCGGCATTGGCGACAATCCAGGGAAGCCCTCGCGGGGGGAGTTTTCCAGGGCGTTCGGCGAATGGGACAACCGCAGGGAATCCGGACGCTAGGTTGGCTTTTGCGAACCTTTTCCTTTCGCGGAGACCTTCGATGCGCGCATCCGTCCGATCCATCCTTCGCTCCTGCCTCGCTTGTGGTGTCGTGGCAGGCCTGGCCCAACCTTCCCTGGCCGCGTCATCCGATTTCCACTGGGGCAACGTGGCCATCGGCGGCGGTGGATTCGTTTCCGCCGTGATCCCGTCGCTCCTGGAAAAGAACCTCTTCTACGCCCGCACCGACGTGGGCGGCGCCTATCGATGGGAGGAGGCTTCCAGGAAGTGGATCCCCCTCAACGACTGGATTTCACCCAACGAACTGGGCCTGTGGGGCATCGACGCGATCGCCATCGACCCCAAGGTTCCCGGCAAGGTGTATGCGGTTGCCGGCACGGTCTACTGGAACATGGTGGATGGACGCGGTCGTTCCGCCTTCCTGCGCTCCAGCGACTACGGCCGGACCTGGGAGAAGATCTTCGTGTGGGACACCACCACGCAGCTGTTCAACGCCCACGGCAACGGCATGGGCCGCGGCAACGGCGAGCGCCTGGCCGTGGATCCCAACGACGGGAAGGTGATGTTCTACGGCTCGCGCAACAAGGGGCTGTGGAAGAGCACGGACAACGGCACCACCTGGACGCACGTGGACGGCTTCACCAAGGCGGCGGGCTCCGACACCACATGGAACGGCGCGGGATTCTCGTTTGTCCAGTTCGCCCCGGGCAGTTCCACAACCCTGTACGTGGGATTCCTGCGGGAATCGCCCAACGTATTCCAATCGGTGGACGGCGGGACTTCCTGGAAAGCGCTCCCCGTCCCCGCGAACCTGGCGACCACTGCCGGGGGTGCCAAGGTGCGCCTGATGCCGCAGCGCGTGGCCATTCCCTCCCCCGGGGCAAGTCTGTACGTGACCTTCGCCGACGGCGCGGGCCCTCACACCATGGCCTGGGACGAGGGCTGGGGACCCATCTGGGACGGTTTCGGCCGCGGAGCGCTCTTGAAGTACGACCTCGATTCCGCCAAGTGGACGGACGTCTCGCCCGAGGATCTCATCGACGACGGCGCCACCGGCGCGGGCAAGTACGACAACCTGGACGTCTCGGCCGGCACCTACGAATACGTGGCTCCCTACGGAGGGATCTTCGTCAATCCCCAAAACCCCCTGGAGCTGGTGGCCACCAACATGGGCTACCGCGGCGCGCAGTTCTGGAAGCTGGACGCCTCCGGCAAGAAGTGGAAGGACGTGTGGGGCTCCAACATCTACCACACCACCAACGGCGGGAAAACCTGGGCCAAGTCGTTCCAGTACTACTGGATGGACGGCGGCGTGTATCCCGCGGTGGAGCAGATGAGCGCCAACGGCATCGGCTGGATGGACCAGAGCACCATCCACTGGTCGGGCAGCATCGCCATGGATCCGTTCAACCCCAAGCGCGTGTTCGTGAGTTCCGGCAATGGCATCTACATGACGGAGGACATTGCGGACTACACGGTTGTCCCTCCGGCCAACAGCTGGGACGCGGAGGTCCTCACCCAGAGGCAGGTCTGGAAGGTCGCCTCGCACGGCGTGGAGGAAACCGTCCCCCTGGACGCGGTGAGCATCCCCGGAGGACCGCTGGTCTCGGTGATCGGCGACTACGACGGATTCCGTCACGACGACGTCGCCGCCTACCCGGCCTTCCGCCACCGCACCAACGTCAGCGGCACCCAGACGGCCATGGGCACCACCCGCGCGCTGGCCTGGGCTCCCAAGTGCGGCTGGCTGGTGAAGGTCTCCGACAAGCGCCTGGTGGAGCCCGACCAGTACTCCAAGGTGCCGGTCTCGCCGCTGCAGTTTTCCAAGGACACAGGCCGCAGCTGGACCACCACCGCCTACGAGGCGCTGGACACTTCCCTCACGGGTGGACGCAGCGTGGCCCTCTCCACCGACGGCGAGGTGACCCTGTGGACTCCCGCCTACAAGAGCGGCAAGGACGCGGACCTCCCCGTGCTGCGCTACTACAACGCCGCCTGGACCACGGTGGCCGGGATCGACGGAGCTTGGATCGTGGCCGACCCGGTGGATGCGGACGTGTTCTACGCCTACGTGCGTGGACAGGGCGCCATGTTCAAGAGCACCGACAAGGGCTTGACCTTCGCCAAGGCGGGCACCACCGGCGCCAACGACTTCAAGAAGTTCCGCGCGGTACCGGGCCGCAAGGGCGACCTCTGGATGCCCCATTCCAGCGGCGGCAAAGGCGGTCTACTGCGCTCCATCGACGGCGGCGCCACCTGGAACGACGTGGGCGGCCTCACCGACTGCCACGCGGTGGGTTTCGGAAAGGGACTGCCCGGTTCCACCTTCCCCTCCCTGTTCATCTTCGGATCGGTCAAGGGCGTGGTGGGCGTGTACCAGTCCGACGACACCGGCGCCAGCTGGACGCGCATCAACGACGACGCCCACAGCTACGGCGCCGTGGCCAACGGCGAATTCGTGATCGGCGACATGAACACCTGCGGCGTGGTCTACATGAGCACCGCCGGACGCGGCATCGTGGCGCGCCTTCCCGGCGCGGCCCCGGTGAGCGCGCTGCGATCCAAGTCCGCACCCGTGTCGCTGGAATCCGTACGCGTAAGCCGCTCGGGATCCGCCTTGGTGGTGTCCGGTCTGGAGGCGGGAACCTCCCTGGAGATCCGCACCCTGCTGGGCAAGCTCGTGGCGTCACGAACGGTCGCCGCAGGCGAGATGAGGATCGAACTGTCCACCCGGTCGCTCCATGTGGTGCGTCTTTCGCGCGCAGGACAGACCCGCACGATCCTTCGCTGATCGCGTCCTCCGCGGCCGGATCCCCGGTCGCGGAGAGGTCCTACAGCAATCCCCGCGACCGCACGAACGACGCCAATTCCTGTCCGTTGGCCCGCTGGTGGACGGCCGACGGATGGAAGTCGGCCCCCAGGGTTTCGGGACCGGACACCGTGGCGAGGGACAATCGGTGGAATCCCGCGGGAATTCCGCCCATTGCTTCCGTCGCCTGGTCCAGAAGCGACCTTACCAGATCCAAGGTTCCGCTCCGGGGATGGTCGTTCTTGAGCAGCGGCCCGTCCACCACCACCACCGGCGCATGGGGCCTGTGCGCACGCACGTCGCGAAGCCAAGCCACGGCTCCCTCCACGAATTCCCGGTCGGCCAGAAACGGCAGCACGCCATAGTCGTTGGAGCAGAGGTTCACCACCACCAGATGCGGCATCCAGGAAGAAAGGTCCCAGTCGCCGGGGCGTGTGGGCACCGCGCGTTTCCAAAACCGCGGCAACGGGGGTCTGTCGACTCCCGGCCAGTTGCGCACCACCCCGATCCCGGACCAGGCCTGGGCATGGACTTCGCCGTCCAGGAGATCACCGGCGACCTTCGCCCACGAGCGCCCGAAATCCTCCGTGGCCGGATCGAAGCCCTTCAAGGGGTCCGGCTCCAAGCACCCGTAGGCGCAGGTGATGGAATCGCCCAGGAATTCGATGCGCCGCGCAGGCGCCGGGGGAGGTTCCATCCAGGTTCCCTCCATCACTTGGAGATCACGGAGATGGAGCTCGCCCACGCTGCCTTCGGTGCGCTTGCGGATCCGCACCGTCCACTCCTGGAGTGGTTGGGACTCCACCAGGTCCACCGTATCTCCGTTGGCTCCGATTTCCAGCGCCCGCGAGGTCCCGTTGGCCACCACCTCCACCCAGGCGATGCTTCCCGCCACCCGCGCCTTCAGGCCACGACCGCGAAAGCGCAGGTCCAATCCGGTGCCGGGCCATCCGAAGATCCAGCCGTTTCCCTGGCGCAGATGCCGCCCGACCGGACGCGGTCCGGGGTTCATTCGTAGCGGAACCCGACCACGCCCAGCAGGAACACTTGTCCAGGTTGGAGCACGGCGTAGGGCACGCGCTCGTCGCCGCAGAAGACCCCGTTGACGGAGCCGTCGTCGGCCACGTACAGGGAGCCGTCGGGCAGCACCTTCACGATCGCGTGGCTGCGCGAGATGTGCGGGTCCGGGACGCTGATCTCGTTCTTGGAATCCCGACCCACCCGGAGCACTTTGCCTTCGGGCAGGACCACGCGCGTGTTCAGGAAGGCCAAGCTGGGCATACGCCCCAAGATAACGCCCAAATGCCGTGGCGACGGGCCGAGTGTTTCGGGAACTGGAAACCCTGCGCACTCAGCGCTGGCAGCGGGGGCACCAGACGGTGCCGCGGGTGGCCACCACGGCCTTGTGGAGCGCCTTGCCGCAGCGCAGGCACGGGGCGCCGCCGCGGGCGTACACCTGGAGGCGCTCGGCGTTCCCCCCTTGGGCACCATCCACGTCGACGAAGTCGCGGAAGGTGGTTCCGGCCATCTGGATTCCTTGCTCAAGCACGGCGATCACGGCTTGGGCCAGCGCCATGCGGGATCGGGCCGAAAGGCTTTCCATCGCGCGGTCGGGTCGGATGCGGGCGGCGAAGCAGGCCTCGTCGGCGTAGATGTTCCCGATCCCCGCCACCACCGACTGGTCCAGAAGCACGCTCTTCACGTCGCGCCGTCCTCCATGGGCCAGGCGTCCGGAAAGCGATGCGGCGTCCAGCGAGACGGCATCCGGACCCAACCGCTCCAAGCGGGGGTGGGTGGCGGTCTCCCAGCCGTCCAAGAGCAGGATGCGACCGAAACGGCGCGGATCGCGGAACAGGAATTCCCCACCGTCCCGGCAGCGAAGCACCAGATGGGTGTGGGCATCCACCGGCGGCGGCCCCAGGGTCTTCACGTAGCCGGAAGGCATCCTGCGCGTCCCCTCCACCACGTCCTCGTGGGCGTGGCGGAAGGTGAACTGGCCGCTCATGCCCAGGTGGACCACCAGCGTGCGATCCCGGGAATTTCCCCGAAGGCGCAGGAGCAGGTACTTGCCGTGGCGGTCGCAGCGCTCCAGGCGATCCCCCTGGAGGGTGGCGAGGTCCAGAGGTGTGCAGTCCTCCAGGATGCCGGGGTGTCCCACGGTGGCCTGGGCGAAGACCTGCCCCACCCCGCGCGCGGCAAGGCCCCGGCGGACGGTTTCCACCTCCGGAAGCTCAGGCACCCTGGGCTCCGTGGCACTTCTTCCATTTGCGCCCGCTGTGGCACGGGCAGGGGCCGTTGCGATCCAAAGCCAGCGCGCCCAGGTGGACCCCATCCAGATACATCCAAATTCCGTCCCGACGCGCGAAACGCGAGCGTTCGTGGATCTGTCCGGACTCGTGGAAGGCGGAGAACTCCACCCAGCCCCGGTCGGGATCGGCCGGATCCATTCCGGAACCCACCACGCGAAGCGCGATCCACCGGGTGGCGCTGAAGGTCTGGGCCAAGCCCTGGGCCAGGTCCGCAGCGCGCGTGGAGGGGTGGTGGGTGTCCACCAGGTAGGTGGCATCCTGGCGCACGAATGCACTGTAGCGCGAGCGCATCAGCTCCTCGGGAGTGCCCGGCCGGGAGGATCCTGTCAGAAACCGTCCACAGCAGTCCGCGAAGGGACGCGGGTTCCCGCAGGTGCAGCGCGGCTCAGCCATCCTGCTCCACGGCGGACTTGCCCCGCGGGTAGCCGGGGAACAGGTCCTGCACGCGGATGGTCTCTTCCGGCTTCAGGAGCGCGTTCACCGCACGCGCGATGGTGCGGGCGACCTGATCGGTGACCGGGCGGCTTCCCGTGCGGGCCTTCTGGACGTTCTTGTGCGAGAGCTGGTCGGCGCTGGCGGCCACCAGGTCGTGGTTGGAGAATCCGGCTTCGGTCAGCAGGCGGTCGAGCGTCGTCTGTGCATGTTCCATGGGGGACAACGATAGGTCAATGCACCCGAGAACGTCATTGGCCGAATGTGAAGAAACTGTATCGCAGATCTTCCATCCACTCCTGCCCTGGTGCGGATACTCCAGAGAAACGCTCCCCCCACGCCTCAAAACCCCGCTTGCGGCAACGGAGTTTGTATGGCTAGACTAGTTCGTGGACGCGATTGATCCGCCCATTCAAACCTCCGCTCGATCAAGGAGAACCATCATGAAAAGAATCCTGTCATTACGATCCCTTGCGCTATTTGCCGGAGCTGTTTCCCTCCTGTCCGGCTGCGACTCCAGCTCCTCTTCGGAAGGCGGTTCGCCAACCGCCCCGCAGAACAAGCTGGACTCCTTGGTCTTCGTCGGAACACCGACGATCGCGGACCAGGACATGCTCCTTTCTCTGATCGGCGAAACCGAATCGGGAAAATCCCTGCAACTCAGCGCGGGTCAAGTCAGCATCGTGATCGATTCGGTAAGCTCTGGCGCGAAGACCGGCATCACGATCACCAACATCCTGAATACATCGGCCACATCAGGCCTCCCCCTTGCAGCGCAGTTGATCATGGACGGTTCGGGATCCATGTCATCCAACGACGAAGATGGCTTTCGGAAGATCGCAGGAAAAAGCTTCGTGAATTTCCTGAACGCGAATTCGGCATCCTCGAAGGTGGCCATCGCCGAATTCAGCCCCGGTGATGGCGAGGCCTACTTCTTCAATCTCTGGGCAGACTTCACCCCGGTCAGCACTCCTTCCAAGATCAACCCATTCTTCGATTCCCTGAGCGAAAGCGGCTCCACGCCGTTGTTCACCTCCATCCGCCGCGGATTGGAACACACGGATTCCGTCATTTCCCAGGCCACTTACCAACGCGTAGTGATCGCTTTCACCGATGGAGGCGACAACGACAGCTATGAGAGAGACTCCGTCGGCGCGCTGATCGCTCTCTCCCAGACGAAAAAGATCCCCGTGAGTGCCGTGGGAATGGGATCGAGCATCGACGCGGCGGATCTGTTCCGGCTTGCCTGGAGCACAGGTGGAATCTACGGCAAGGCGGATTCGGCTTCGGAGCTCGTGCCTCTGTTTTCCGCGATCTCCCAAGGAGCGGTGCAAGGTGCGACGAATATCCAGGCGAAACTCGACAAGTCCGCCTACTCGGGTCAGATCTACTGGATCACTGTCACGGTGACAGTCAACGGCGTGGTCGAACACCGCCAATTCAAGATCACCGCGATGTGAGGCTGCGGAGGCGGTCCGCCCTACCCCGCCCGGATCGCCTCCAAGAATCTCTCGCCGTAGCGCCGTGCCTTGGTCCCCCCCACACCGTGAACTTGAGAGAATTCCAGTTCATCCGTGGGGCGGATGCGCACCATATCCAGAAGCGATTTGTCGGAAAAAACCACGAACGGCGGCACGCCCTGCTCCAAGGCGAGCTCCCGCCGCAGAGCCCGCAAGGATTGGAACAATCCCGGATCGGCGGGGCGATCGCTGGTGAGGACCTTGGTCGCCTTGCGACGCGCCTTGGGTTCCACCCGCCGCAGGGCCACCGTCCGCTTGCCGCGCAGGACCTCCCACGATCCGGCCGTGAGGACCACCTGCCCGTGCTCGGCGAGGTTCACCCCCAACAGGTCCTGGGAGGCTAGCTGACGGAAAATGGCGAGCCATTCGGGTTTGGCGATGTCCTTGCCCACCCCGAAGGTGGGGAGCTTGTCGTGCCCGAACTTGACCACCTTCTCGGTGGACTCACCCAGTAGGATGTCCACCAGGTGGGAGGCACCGAAACGCTCCCCCGTGCGGGCCACGGCGGAAAGGGCCTTCTGGGCCGCCTGGGTTCCGTCCCAGGTCACGGGCGGAGCGGCGCAGTTGTCGCAGCGTCCGCAGGGTTGGGCGCCGGTCTCGCCGAAGTACAGGAGAACCGCCTGTTCGCGGCACTGGGCGGTCTCGCACAGACCCAGAAGCTGGTTGAGCTTGGCGAGCTCCACGCGCTTCCGTTCTTCCGGAGCCTCGGAGTTCTGGATCATGGAGCGGGCCACCGCGATGTCCTGGAAGCCGTAGAGCATCCAGCCGTCGGAGGGCAGACCGTCGCGCCCGGCGCGGCCCGTCTCCTGCACGTAGGCTTCGATGGATCGGGGCAGATCCAGGTGCGCCACGAACCGCACGTCCGGCTTGTCGATGCCCATGCCGAAGGCGATCGTGGCCACCACCACCACGCCTTCGTCTCGCAGAAACGATGCCTGGGCGTCGCGGCGCGCCTGGGCGGGAAGCCCCGCGTGGTAGGGAATCGCCTTCACGCCCTGGCCCTTCAGGAATTCGGCGGTCTTTTCCACCTCGGCGCGGCTCTGGCGGTACACGATCCCGGACTCTCCCGGATGCTCGCGGCGGATGAATTCCAGAAGCTGCTTTCGGGGTTCGTTCTTGGCACCGATCCTGAGGCTCAGGTTGGGCCGGGCGAACGAGCGCACGAACACCTTGGCCGCCCGCAGACCCAGCTTGTCCAGGATCTCCTCGCGGGTGGGGATGTCGGCGGTGGCGGTGAGGGCCATGCGCGGCACGCCGGGAAACAGGTTCCCGATCTGGCCCAGCTGGAGGTATTCCGGGCGGAAGTCGTGCCCCCACTGGCTCACGCAATGGGCCTCGTCGATGGCCACCACGGACAATTTCAGTCGAGGGGCCATTTCGCGGAAGCGGTCGGAGAAGAGCCGCTCCGGCGACACGTACACGATCTCGATCGAGCCTTCCTCGAGCTCGCGTTCCAGCCTCCAGGCCTCCTTCGCGGAAAGCCCCGAATGCCACGCCGCGGCGCGCACGCCGTTCTGCTTGAGGGCGCCCACCTGATCGTCCATCAAGGCGATCAGCGGAGACACCACCAGCCCGACGCCCTCGCGCACCAGGGCCGGGATCTGGTAGCACAGGGACTTGCCGCCGCCGGTGGGCAACAGCACGAAGGCATCGCCTCCGTCGAGCACGTGTTCCACCACTTCGCCCTGGGGGTCGCGGAAGTCGGGGAACCCGAAGGTCTCCCGCAATGTCCGGCGCGCTCGCTCGATCAATCCGCTCCTACCTTTCCTGGACGACCCATCCACGGTGGGTTCCGCCGAGGAATCGGCAAATGAAGTAAAACCACATCCGTCGCCGACACTCCATCCACGCTTGCCGGGAGCCCAACCGTGATCCTTGCCCTTCTCGCCCTGGTCGTCTCCTCGGCCAAGACCGTGCCTCCCTCCGATCCGCGCATCGCCTACACCGGACGCGTGGAGTTTTCACGGCCCGCGCAGGCCGTGTTGTCGTGGTCGGGCACGTCGTTTGCGGTCCGTTTCCGGGGAACAGGCCTGGCGGCGAAGTTCCGCGGGGTGAAGAGCCTGTACAACGTGGTGGTCGACGGCGTGGAACGCGACCCCGTGGATCTGGGACACCAACCCGGTGAACGCCTCCATCCAATCGTCTCCGGCCTGAAGCCGGGTCTCCACGAGGTGGTGGTCACCAAGCGCACGGAACCGGTGGTGGGAATCGATACCCTGCTGTCGCTTCGGGTGGAGGGCCGCCTGGAAAAAGCTTCCGTCCAGCCCAAGCGGCGCATCCAGTTCATCGGGAACTCCATCACTTGCGGATACGGGAATCTGGACTCATTGAAGGAGCATCCGTTCAACCACCACACGGAGGACTTCACGCGCACCTACGCGGCCATCGTGGCTCGGGAGTTGGGCGCACAGGCCCATGCGATCTGCTGGTCCGGCAAGGGCGTGTACCGCAACGCCGGCATGGACACCACGCTCGCGATGCCCATCCTGTGGGAACGCACGCAGCCCACCTCCCCCAAGCCATGGAACCACGCCTGGCACCCGGACGTGGTGGTGATCGACCTGGGTACCAACGACTTCGCCAAGTCCGCCCCAAATCCAGAACTATTCCTGGGGGCCTTCCAAGGGTTCCTGGAGCGCATCCACAAGGTGCATCCGGACGCGGCGATCGTGCTTCTGGACGGTCCCATGCTCAACGACTTCTGGCCGCTGGCCCCAGACGGCAAGCCCATTCCGTCGCTCACGCTGATGCGCGGCCACCTGAAGCTCCTGGCCCGAGCCTTGAAAAACCAGGGAATCCGCGCGAGCACCCTGTCGCTCTCGCCCAATTCAAAGGAAGTGGGCTACGGCGCCGATTGGCATCCCAACCAGGCGCAAAACCGGATCAACGCCGCGGAACTGACCGCGCACCTGCGATCCACCCTGGGCTGGTGAAGCGTCGGGTAGTTCCCCCGCGCGCGAAAAACGAACCACTCCGGGGACGGGTGGAGCGGTAGATTCGTGGTTGGCCGGGAAGCTCGATGGAATCGAGGTTCCAGCTCTTTCCGGCTTTGTCTTTTTAGCAATGACCGGACCTCACATGAACGCCCATTCCACAGCCGCATCTTTCGATCTTTCCCCACGCAGGATGTTCCATCCCGCGATGGGACTGATTCTGTCCGCAGTGCTGGCCGCATCGCCCGCGCAGGCGCTCACCCACAGGAAACTGGACTTCGTGGTGGGAGTGGACGGCGACTTCAAGGCCGCCATGGCCGCCGCCAAGGCCGCGAGCGGAACCAAGCGTTTCGTGATCTTCTTCCCCGACGGCGAATACGACATCGGAAGCCTCACGGGCGACGCCAACCAGATGACCACCTTCCCCACGCCCAACGTGTCCTTCGTGGGACAGAGCGCCGACAAGACGGTGGTCTCCAACAAGTCCGTGAACGAGGGGATCTCCATCACCGCCACCCTGTACCTGAAGGGGGCGCACAACGCCTACTTCCAGGACCTCACGCTCTTCAACAAGGCCGTGTACGGGAACACCGCCGCCTACAACACCACCGGGCGGCACGTGGCCATGATGGAGCAGGCCGACAAGGTCGTCTACAAGAACGTGAAGCTGAAGAGCACCCAGGACACGTACTACACCAAGGGCACGCGCACCTACTGGGAGGGCGGCGAGATCCACGGGACCACCGATTTCATCTGCGGTGGCGGCGACGTGTTCTTTTCCAAGGTGCTGATCTGGGAGATGAAGGTGAGCGCCGTCACCGCCTCGCAGTCCAATTCGTCGTGGGGATACGTCTTCGACCAATGCACGCTGGACGGCACGGTGAGCGGGACCACGCTGGGACGTTCGTGGGGCAATGCCCGGGTGGTCTTCTTGCGCACCACCATGAACAAGCTTCCCAGCGCCGCCGGATGGGGCGACCCCATGAATTCCGTTCCCAAGGTCTTCGCCGAATACAAGAGCGTGACCTCCAACGGAACCGCTGTTGACCTGAGCAAGCGGCGCACCAGCTACACAAAGGACGGGACCACAGTGAACCTGGATCCGGTCCTTTCCGATGCCGAAGCCGCCAAGTACACCGTAGGGGCGGTGCTGGGAGGAACCGACAACTGGAAACCCCAGGAACTCGCGTCGCAGATCGCCAGCCCCTCCCTTACGCAATCCGACAAATCCATCCAATGGGCGGACAACACCAACGCGCTCTGCTGGGTGGTCTTCAGAAACGGGAAATACCTCGCCAACGTGGCCACCAACAGCTACGACGGAGCCAACCTTGCCAAAGGCGACGTGGTCACGGTACGCGCCGCCAACGAGATGGGTGGACTGGGACCGAGCTCCTCTCCCCTCACCTACGGCCAGTCCTCCACCGATCGCACCATCGTGACCGGACAACTCCACCATTCCCTGGAAGGAGCGACCAGGCAACTGCGCATCGAAGGCGATCGCCGCGGGCCGTTGTCGGTGAAGCTCCACGCTCCGGACGGCTCCCTGGCCTTTTCCCGGACGATCGGCCCCGACCAACCGCAGGTGGACATCTCGCTGGCCACGCTTCCCGCGGGAACCTATGTCCTGCGCTACGCCGACCAGCGCAATTCGTGGTCGGGCGGCATCGAACTCCGGTAGGTCAGTTCCCGACGACCACGGTCCGCTGGATGATCCCGGTCCGCGAGCGGGCGCGGGCGACGTAGACTCCCGGTACCAGGCCGGCCAGATCCAGCCGGGCCGCATCGCGCGCCGACCGAACGCTCCGTCCGTCCTCCGCGAGGACCTGAACCGTCTCCATGGCGGTGCCGTCCGCCAAGACCAGACGATTTCCGTCAACCAGAAGGCCGGTGCGCGCACCATGGGAGCGCGGGCAGTCGCCCACACCGGAGATGGGCATCCGGCCTTCGCCCTGCACGTACACCAGGGAGGTCTTGTAGCCGACGACCGCGGTCTTGAGCGCGGTGTTCACGGCGTACGAGGTGTCGTCGACCGCGTTCTGGAACGTCCAGGGAAGATCGCCACCGCCCATGCGTCCCGCGAAGGACACCGCGTCGGCGCGGGCCTGTTCGGGGGAATCGGGAGTGTAGGCGTGCATCACGGAAGGGTCGGTATCGAAGTTGTTGTGGGTGTTGGCGCCGTAGGCGGACTTGACCGTGGGGGGCACCTTCTCGGAGCGGCTCTTGGCCACGTAGGCGTCGAAATCGACGGTGGAGTTGGCGAAGTCCGCCGACCCGTAGGGAACGAACCTCTTATGCCCTTCCATGACGTTGTTCCAGGCCTTGATGGTGCCACCGTCCTCGCTGGAGAACGTGCCCATGTTCTTGTAGTCGTTGGCCTTGGCGGTTTCGTTCCAGACGTCCGACCCCTGCATGGAGGTGAGCATGGGGTACTTGCAGTGGCGGAAGTAGTTGGCCTCCATGAACAGGCTCGATCCCAGCGTGGATCCCGCTCCGTACTTGGACACGCCGTCGTAGTAGTTGTTCCAGACGTGGGCGGAGTAGTAGCGCACGCGGGGATGGCGCGAGTCGGAGTGGTCGAACCAATTGTGGTGGTAGTCGATGTAGAGTCCAGTGGTGGTGCCCTCGCTGAGCCCCAGGAGGCTGGATTTGCCGTTGTCGCGGAAGTGGCTGTAGGAAATCGTCACGTTGGTGGACTTCTTCACGTCCATGGCCCCGTCGCCCTTCACCTGGTCGGCGTCCGATCCGGCATCGCCGTAGTAGTGGTCGATGTGGTGGATCCAGACGTGGTCGTTGCCCTGCTGCAGGCCCACGTTGTCGCCGGCGGTGGAATTCACGTTCATCACCGCGAGGTTCCGCACCTCGATGTTCGAAGCGTTCTTCAGGCGGATCCCCCACCCGTCGGCCACGGCGTCGGCACCCACGCCCTCCACCGTGATGTGGCCGCTG
Source organism: Fibrobacteria bacterium (assembly GCA_035352895.1). Taxonomy (GTDB): domain Bacteria; phylum Fibrobacterota; class Fibrobacteria; order UBA5070; family UBA5070; genus UBA5070. Next base: position 13,182 of record DAOPYN010000073.1, read on the forward strand.
GCGAGGTTCGCGTTCTCGATGACCAGATCGCCCCCATCCATCACGGCGGGATCCATCACCTGTCCGATCAGACGCACGATCAGGGGCCGGCTGTCCTTGCCCTTCTTGAAGCCGTAGAGGATGTTCTGGATGCCCACGCACGGATTGGCGCTCGCCCCCGTCACGTTCAGGGACACCGTGTCCTTGCTCTGGTTGGACACGTACACCACCACCGCGCCCGACTGCGGCGTTCCGTCCAGGTTGTAGGCGCCGGGAACGCGCCCACCGGAAAAGGCGAAGCCCGCGCGGTTGTGGGCGCTCACCACCACTTCCTTGGAGGTGGCCCCGGCCAGCTCCTTGCCTCCCACCACCGGCACCACCTTGAGGGTGTAGGTGCCGGCCTTCAATCCCAACGCATCGGCACGCCAGTAGCTTCCGTAGCTGCGCACCAACTGCGGGTCCAGTTTCTGGTCGGCCACTCCGGAACCACTCACGTACACGTTGTAGGCATCGTGGTTCTGCGAGATCCGCCAGGTGACCATGGCCGACTCGAACCAGCCGGTGGCCTCCTGGATGGTCACCGGCTGCGCGAATGCGCACGCGGAGGCGGCGAGGATTCCCAACAAGGGCGTTCTTGGATGCATGGCGTGTTCGCTCCTGGGATACCGATTCGATCCATCGGTCCGCACGACGTTCGCGGACTTCCTGGGATCAAGGTATGGCCAGGGGTGAACCTCCCGGCTGGGAAGGCCAGGGGGAATTGTTGAAGTCCGGTCCTACGCGCAGCGGGGATGGATCAGGGAGTTCTCCTGCGAACTCCCCCACCGGCGATCCGTTACTTGCCGCCGATCCGGGTGCGCACGGCGAACTCCCCATGGGAAGAGCGGAGCACCACCGTGCCCGATCCGATGGCCATCCCACGCAGGGTGGGTTCCACCGGACCTCCCGGATGGTGGATCCTTCCCACCAGCGCTCCGCTGGGATCCAGCACCTGGTAGTCGCCGGAGGGAAGCAAGGAATCCACGGAGAGGGAACTCGCTGGCGTCGCCTTGGAGGAGATCGGCTCGTAGACCAAGGTGGTGATGCTCTGAGCATCCAGACTCACGGAGAAGGTCTTGTTGTTGGAAACCGTGACCGGTGCGGGGTCTTCCGCCTGACTCTTGCTGCCCGAGGTCACGATCTTGCGAAACGAGGGAATGGACCCGGAAAGGTTGGTGATCGTGAACGACTGGTTGGAGACGGAGTTGTTGGAGTTGATCAGGACCACCACCAGGCTCCCGTCCTTCTTGTAGGCGGTCACCTGGATTCCGGAAGCGGGACTGGCGGGGACATCCACGCGCTGGAAGCCCGGTCGCACGAATCGCGCGAAGTGGCTGAAGGCGCATCCCCGCTTGGAGATCTTGCCGTCGTCGGTGATCAGGCCGTAGTTGCGGCGGATGTACCACCAGACATAGGCGTTGTAGTTGATGGTCATGAAGGTGTGGACCTCCTTGCCCGCCTCCAACGCGTCCGGCCAGAGGTTGGCCTGCTGGGGATTGGTGCCGCTGGTGGTGGTGTAGTGCTCGGTCATCCACAGGGACTTGCCCTTCTCAGCCGCCTTGGGGTAGCTCATCACCGAGGTGATGTTGGAGATCCCGTAGGGATGGGCTCCGACGATGTCCAGATTCGCCGCGGCCCCCGCGTCCGCGAGGATCATGTCCACGTAGGACTTGTTGAACTGGAAGGTCTCGGCGGCCAGGATCTTGGCCTTCACGGTCGCTCCGTGGTTCTTCACCCAGTTGAAGACCTCCGATGCGCTCCATTCGGTGGTCTCGTACATCACGGGGCAATCGGGCTCGTTGGCCGGCGACATCGCGTAGATGTCCACGCCGTTCTGCTTCATGTAGTCGATGAAGGTGTTCATGTACGCGGCGTAGGCCCCGTACGAATCGGTCTTCAGCCTGCCGCCGATCAGCTTGCCCGTGGTCTTCATGGAAATGGGTACGGACCACTGGGAGGCGAAGATCTTCACCCCGTGGGCCTGGGCGGCCTTGGTGGCGGCCAGGCTCCGCTTCCAATCCACCGAATCCGGATCCATGTTGATGCGCAGGATGGACAGCCCCACCTGGCCAGGCTCCGTTCCGAAGGCGGTTTCCGTCATGTCCGCACCACTGTCTGTGAGTCCGGGTTGCCAGCGCGGGAAGTTCATTCCACCGAAGCCATCGATGGTCTGGTAGGTCTTGGCCAGGTTGATGGTCGATTGGGACCAGGATCCGTGGAACGCCATCAGCAGGAAGACAACGACTCGAGCACCGATCGAGCAGGGATGTTTCATGGAACCGACCTCGTCGTCCGGGACCACCCCATCCACTGGGGAGTATCCCGATCACGTGCCCCAAAGTTGTCGCGTCCGGCGCTGGCATTGTCGGAAAGACAACGCGGATCCGTTGTATCTGGAACAACAGAAGAAACAGACGCGCAAAGCGGCCCTTGGAGCTACCTCAGGCCATGTTCCGCGTTTTTTAGGGGTTCCAGCCCCAGGCGACGAGATCGTCCAGCCAGAACTCGGTGTTGGCGGATTCGCGCAGGATCCATTCGATGCGCACCAGCGAGCCCAGCACTTCCTCGGAAGTGGCACCGTAGGGGGTCAGTCGCGTGGTGTGGATGGTGACATCGCCCCATGTGGACGGCATGGTGTAGATGCCGACCATTCGCCCCTTGGTCCCCACCAAGTTGATCTGGAAGCGACCGTTGCCGCGCATCCGGAAGGTCAGCGAATCCAGGAAGGAGGCATCCACACCCTCCTTGCCCAGTTCCAGGACCACGCCGCCATAGGCCGAGGTATCGGCCATCTGGTTGTCCACCCGCACCTTCCAGGCCTTGCCGCGCCCGTCGTCGCCATCCATGCGGGTGACATCGAACCACTTGGGCTCCAAGTTGCCCGGTTCGATCCGGCTGGTATCGCCATTCGGCGCCTTGAAGTTCCAGGTTCCCTGGGGGACCAGCCCCTGCAGCCGCGTTCCGTTGCCCAACTGCTCGAAATCGTCGATGAGCACCGAATTGGTGGTCACGAGTCCGCTGTCCAGCTCCGTGTGGGATCCGGGAAGCACTTCCAACGAGGCCAGGATCGCGCGTTCAGCGCGACCCGTGGCAGGACCTTCCACCAGGACCCGATGTCCCCACGGAACGTGAGGCAGGTAGTACGACCCATCCCGTTGGAGCTGGGCGCGGACGGGAAGTCTGGCCAAGCCCACCCATTTGGGACGCGAGCCTCGCCCTTTCCATACACCTCGGACGGACCCCCAACGGGCCACGGAAAGCTGGCCGGCCTGCTCGGAGATGCCGTAGCCTTCCAAGGTCGCCCCCTCCAGGGAGTCGGTGACCAGCATCACCCAGGGAATTCCCGACCGACCGCGGAACCGCACCCAGCCCTGGTCGTCGGCTCGCGATTCGCCCAGGAGGCGGAAGGTATCCAGGTGGGTGGAATCGTCGGCGATCTCCCAGAGCTGGACGGCCATGCCTGGACGCACCACCCCGGCAGCCCCCACCACGCGGGCGGCCAGGACGGGGTTGCCGCCTTCCACCGGAGCGGCGATCTTGGTGGGATTCCCGCCTTCCACCGGAGCGGCGACGTTGGGCGAATCGCATCCGGCCAGCACCAGTGCGCACAGGAGGAGCCGCGCCTTCATGCGCCACCCTCCAGGGAACGGGTGACGGGGAACATGTGGAAATTCAGCTGGAAGACGCGATCGGCCCTGGTTTCCTCCAGGGCGATGGCCACCAGACGACGCCTGAAATGGGCGATCTCCGAGCGGATGCGACGGAATCCGTCATCGGACAGCCCCAGGGTGAGCACGGAGAGGTCGCGCTCCGGCTGCGGGGTCTTGGAAAGCGACCGCCGGGCCAGGGCCATGGTCCGCCGGTGGAAGCGCGCCAGCTCCTGCGAACTGGGGCTGGGTCCGGAACTCACCGCGGTGCTGCGCACCCTAAGGCGTCCACGCTCGTCGCGATCCACCAACCCGTTGGCTTCCAGGACCTCCAATGCCTCGCGGATGCGAGCTCCGGACACCGGGGGATCGAAGGCCGCCCCCAGCTTGTCGAAGTCGCCGTCGAATTCGGAGATGGTGAGGTATTCGTACAGGAACACCGCTTCCGAATGGGAAAACATGCTCAGGCCGCCGGGGGCCAGGGTTTCCAGGACCACCGAACGGAGCTGGCTCAGCCGCTCCAGCCATTCCTGCCGCTGGGATTGGTCCTTGGACTGCCCAAAATGGACCAGCGCATCGAAATAGAGTGCGTCGGATTCGGAGAATTCCAGGATCTCCGAGAAGCGGCGGATCTGGGTGGGCGTGAGGTTCTTGCGCCCGGCAAGCAGATTGGAACTGAACAACCGCCGACTAAAGTCGGCGGGTTCGCCACAGGGACTGAAAGTCC
>DAOPYN010000074.1:0-17406 GCA_035352895.1 Fibrobacteria bacterium
CCTAACAGACTCTTAGGTTGAATTTCGGATATGGGGAAATTTTGGTTGCTTGCTTCTTGCTTGGCTCCCCTGAATGTTGCGATGGCCACTTGGTGGGCCACGACCCGTTGTAGGCGGCGGGGCATCTGGGCTCCGCGGAAGGTGAAATAGGGATGATGCATATCCTCAATTTCGGTTTTGGGGCAGTTCCATGGTCGTGGGAGCGCGAAAGGTTGGATCCTCAACGAAGGTAGGTCCAGTTTTCTGTCGCGGCAATTCATTCCCGTTGGCGCGATGCTCACCACAACACCTAGTTGTCGGGGCGTCATTTTTCACCAGATACAGCGTTCCACCCTTCACCGACTCAAAGAATCGTCACGTGGCTGAGCTTCGATGGGGACTTGCCTTCACTTTAAGATATGCGTTCATTTTGCGCGTTATGCTCAATTCCCCATATGCAAACAAGTTGGATATGCCACGCTCCAAATTGGTGTGGGCTCAGTTCTGGGAAATCCTGGATCGGGCTCAGGTTCCGTCGCACTTGCGGATCTTCCACCAGCGGTGGGTGGAACGGTGGCTGCGCGAGCCCCACCTGCACCAAGGCATTGACGATCCTGCGCAGAGGTTCGCGAAGTCGCTCCAGGCTTGCGGGCTCCCCGATTGGCAATGTCGTCAGGCCCAGAGGTCGGTGAGCGCTTGGATCAAGGCATTCGACCAAATCGTAGGGTCGCTGGTTGATTCTCCGGCAGTCCGTACGCCATCCTCGTGGGCGGAGGTGATCCGCGACATGCAGGATGCTCTCCGTATCCAGAATTACAGCCCTCGGACCATGGAAAGCTACGGGATGTGGGTGGATCGGTTCGCCAAGCGATTCCCGGAAGTCCCGGTCGATGGCGACCAGGCTTCCCAGGCGGTGGACGCATTCCTGGCCGAGCTGGCCCTCTCCCGCAATCTGGCCCGTGCCAGCATCGACCAGGCGCGCAACGCGTTTGCGTGGCTGTTTCGCAGACGCCTTGGTTTTGAGCTTCACCTTGCCGAGAAGGGAACCGCGCATCGGGGGCGACGCATCCCCATGGTCATCTCGGCAACGAAGGTGAAAGAGCTGTTGGCCCATTGCCCGGAACCCTGGGACCTGTTCTTTGGGCTGCAGTACGGATGCGGCTTTCGGTTGATGGAGTTATTGGAGCTGAGGGTACGGGAGGTCGATCTGGATCGGCGCGTGATCACGGTGCGGCATGGGAAGGGCGATGCCGATCGGCAATGCCTTCTGCCCCAGGTTCTGCATCAGCGATTGGTCTCGCATCTGGCCGACCGCAAGGAACTCTGGCGATCGGATCTGGAACGCGGCTTCGCCAAGGTGGACCTACCTGCCCGCGGACATTCGACATCCAGCACCGCCTGGGAATGGCAGCACCTGTTCGGGGCCAGCCGCCCTCTGCGACATCCGGACGAGGGCGATCTCCGCCGCTGGCATCCACTGGAGAACAAGGTCCGCGATGTCCTCCGGGAGGCCGCCTCCCAAGCCGGAATCACTTGCTCCGTCCACCCACATCTGTTGCGACATTGCTTCGCGACCCACCTGTTGGAAGCGGGAGTTCCCATCCAAACCATCCAGGGCCAGCTGGGTCATGCACGTCTGCAGACCACCTTGATCTACCTCCACGTCAGATCCCCGGTCCCGCAGACCACCTCACCCCTGGACCTCTGACGGGATCGTGGATCGCTCGCCGGCATGGCCCACCGTGCGACCTAGCGCGAGGCACGCGTCTCTTCCGCCACCACGAAGCGGTTGGCGATGCCCTGGCTCCCGAATGGGGCGGGGGCCCATCGGCCCGACGTGCTCGGCAGCGCTCCGCGCCACAACAGGCGGCCATCCAGCCCGTTGACCGCGACGAAGACACGATTTGTCGTGCGGTAGGACCACCCCGCGGGGCTTTGGCGCCACTGGACATCGCCCGCGCGTCCGGCATGGGCGATCACGCTCGTCCCTTCCGACAAATCCGCTTCGATCTGGATGCTTTGGCCCGGCACGCAATGGCGGCACACGATTCTGGGCGTCACCTGATAGGCAGCCGAAATCCCCCGTCGGAACTTGAATTCCAGGGTGTCGCCCGGCAGCAATCCCTTCAACGAGACCTTCGCGGTGTCGGCTCCGGCGGTCACATGGGCGTCGCGATGGAGGGGTGCGACACCGACATTCGTCAAGCGCAAGCGCAGGCTGTCGAGCTTGGATTCCCACGACACCGCCTTGAACCGGTATCCGCAGGACATGGAGGCTTGCTTGATCCGCGCCATGGTGTGGTACGAAGGCTGGTCGCTGCCGATCATGTAGCTGATGTGGTAGCGCGCCGCCTGCGATTCGAAGGTGCGTCCGTACAGGCCGGCGCTGTCCAGCACGTGCTTCTGGTCCTGCTCCGTGAAGTAGCTGAATTCACCACCCGCGGGCCGCGTCTTCCAGCGATCTCCCCAAAATAGAGCCAGTTGGGGCGATTCTCGGCATCGTGGGTCTTGTGCATGAAGGAGTCGTCGAACAGCCCGAACCGTTTTCCCTTGAGAGCGGGAACGCTGTCGAATGGTGCCCAGTCGTTGGCGGCATCGACACTCACGCTCCACGGCAGGCGCGTGTAGGTGGTGTCCAGATGGGTGAAGAACGCCACCTGGAAAGCCTTGTCGGGAAAGGTGCGGCCCAGCTCCATGGGTCCTTCGTAGATGTGGTATTCAGCCCAGAGCCCAAACCCCACCTGCAAAAAGGCAAGCCGCGGATCATCCTGGTAGCGTGCGGCGAAGGCCGTATGGAAATCCAGGGTGAACTTCCTGAGGTCGGCCGATCGCCAGTCGCTGAACCACGTTTCCTGCCCCTCCGAAATCCCCTTGGTTTCCTGGTACCCTGCCTTGGCGCGGATCCAACCGGGCACAGTGGTGGGTTCGCCCACGTATTCGTAGCGGAAGCGCAGGATCGCCTGGTGCCGGCGCGCGGCGATCGCGTCCAGGAGGCTGTCCACCGGCTTCCAGTTCCACACCCCTTCCGACGGCGACACCGCCGCGAACGACATGTAGGAGTATTCCAGGGCGATGACGTCGGTGGAATTTCGTTCATGGTCGGCCCAAAGAACGATACCCGTCATCGGCTGGACCGAATCCACCGGATGGACAAAGGACATGGGCTTCCAATCCTGGGACAGGGCCAAGCCGGCAAACGAAAGAACGGCAAGCTGGAGCGCGGAGGATCTCATTCCGGAAATATGGCCCAAAGCGCCCCCATTGCGCAAAGCATTTCGCTCTCCCCCGCAATAGGGGAATCAAGACAGGAAGGTCAGTGTGCCTGCGGAGGGGATTCTGGCTGTTTACGGAGACGGTGCCACGGTCGGTTGTGGCCACCGGAAGGAGGATGTGTCCACGATCCCTTGGGCAAGGCGGGTGACCATTTCTTTCCCCATGCCTTCCACCGTGATCTGGCATTTCCCTCCCAGGATGCGCTCTTGGACGAAGGGAGCCGAGACGAGCTTTCCTTCGACCAGCATCGCGAGGGGATGCCCCACCCAGCTTTGTGTGAACTCCGCGAAGCGTGCGCTGGCCGAAGGGGTCAAGGTGAGTTCCACGGCGTATTCGTCGCGATGGACCTCATCCCCAAAAGCCACCACCCGCGTCTTGGCGACATCGACGTTGGTGAACACGGGAAGGGAATCGATGTAGAGGGGGCGCCCACCACTCGAAATGAGGTCCGTCCTCTCCAACTGGGTCATCCGATGCCGCGATGGATCCGGTACGGTATCGGCTGCGAAGAATTCCAAACGGACCGAGGGCGTCGCCCCCGTCCTCTCGAAGACCGGAGCCGCACCGCAACCAGCCAAGACCGCCACGGAAACAAGGAATCCGAGTCGTCTACGCATCGTTGGAATTCTCCTCTGACAGGCCTTGGGAGGGAAATGGTGACATGACAGAATCTAGTTAGGGCGGTGACGTCCTTCGTCTTTTGCGTTCAGCACAAGTCTCCGGGACACCCGGTCCGCATCCGGCCGTTCGGACAAGGCTTGGTCGGCGTGGGAAGCCTCCCTTTTTTGCTACGTACGTTCCAGAAACGGCACGACCGACGGAGGAACGATGAACCACAGCACGAAGATCTTCTGTTTGCTGGTGGGTGTGCTGACCGGGAGCGCCCGGGCACAGGCGACCATCGAGTTGGGGCCGGGCGACGACCTTCCAAGCAAGATCCGCCAGGCACAGGCAGGCACGACGTTCCGCCTGCGCGACGGCACGTACGCGGTGACGGGGACGTTGCAGATCGTCGCGGACGGGATCACCCTCACCTCGAAGTCCGGAAGCCGCGAAGCGGTGATCCTGGATGGGAATTCTGGTGGCGGGCCTCCGAGCCGCGAAAACTTCCTGTCCGAGATCATCCAGGTCCGCTCTTCCAATGTGACCATATCCGACATCACGATCCGCCACGCGGCCGCCCATGGCATCCATGCCTCCGGAGGATCGGAGACCATCCGGCACCTGGTGGTGCGCAACGTGCACATCCTCGATTGCGGCGAGCAGTTCATCAAGGTGAATTCCAACGGCGACCCAAACCATCTGACCTGGGTCGACAGCGGACTCGTGGAACATTCCCTCCTGGAGTTCCAGAACACGTCCGTCATGCACGACATGGGGACGTACGACTACACCGGGGGAATCGACATCCATGGGGGGCGGGACTGGATCATCCGCTCCAACGAGTTCCGCAATTTCTGGCGTGACGACCGCCTCCAGGAACATGCGATCCATTTCTGGTCCCGCTCCCGCGGAAGCCTCATCGAAAACAACACCTTCATCAACTGCTGGCGCGCCGTGGGGCTGGGCATGAAGACCCAGGCCGAGGGCTTGACCCGCTCCTATCCCGATGGTGCCGGCGAATCGCCCTACTTCGACCATGTCGACGGAATCGTCCGCAACAATGTCGTGTACAACGATGCCAGCCACCGCCTGGAGTCCGGCGTGGAACTCGCCAACGTCACGGGTGCGCAGATCTATCACAACACGATCTTCAGCCGCACCTCTCCCTTCAACAGCATCGAATACCGCTGGCCCAACACCCGGGTCGCCATCAAGAACAACCTCTGCTCGCACCGGATCATGGAACGGGATGGAGCGCAAGCGGAGCTTGCCACCAATCTCACCTCGGCCACCGCGACCCTCTTCGTGGATCCGGACAGCGAAAACCTCCACCTCCTGCCCACGGCCTCCAGCGCCATCCACCAAGCCACGCCCTTGGACAACGGCCTGGCCGGGCAGGCCATGGATGGCTTTGTCATCGTTTCCCCCGCCGACATCGGCGCCGACCAACAAGGCAAAGGCGTCAACCTTTCCCCATGGCGACGGCCCCGGAATCCGGCCGCCCTCGGCCCGTCGTTCACAGGAACGATCATCGAGTTCGACGGGCTGGATGCGCTGGGGCGGAGGCACTGACGACGCTTCGCTGGTTCCGCTGCGCGGGATTCGACTGCGTCGGGCTTTTTCCGGGGCGGCCCGGAGGCCGTTTCTCGGGTGCGTCGGCACCCGAACCGCGACCAAGGGCATTTGCCATCTCTCCCATCCGACGGACACGTCGGATGGGAGCCCTGCGCGTCCCCTTGGATCCCGCGCGCCGGGGGGCTTGAGCTTCCGCGGCCATGCCGGTGGCGCCACCGTACGGACGCAAAATGTTGCGTCCGTACAATGGCGGGACCATCAGGGTCGCGATCGGCATCTTCATGGCCACTGGCCGCCCCTGACCCACATCTCGCGGCGCATACTCGCTCAATGAGCCGTCCCGATCCCTCGCCGTACCGGCGCGTACGCCTTCGGGATCGGGATGACTCACTTCACTTCGTCTGCATCCACGATCTGTGGGTCAGTTCCTTCGCCCCCCGGACCCCCTCAGCTCGGCTGGAATGCCGGTTTTGCAGCTCATTCCCCTCCTTCGGAGGGGTGCCCCGGAGGGGCGGGGTGGTCAGGATCGGCGAAGCGGTTTCCGGCTGACAATTTCTAGCATAGCTTCGCTCACCAGGTTGAGCAGGTGGATCGGCGGATAGCCGCCGTCCCCTGAGTGCTCCTCGCAGCGAAGCGGAGAGGAGTGTATCGAAGGGCGGCGGCTTTTGGGGGCCAGGGATTCTATTTAGGCTTCCGATTCACATGGATGATGACCGGTTTGTTCCCGTCCATGTCGCGCTTGGATCTGCCCAGAAGGCCGATTTCGAGGTCGGTTGGATTCTTGGTTGTTAGTTCCTTCGGGTGGACGTAGGTGTACATGCCGTAGCCATGCCCGGAAACGAGCCATCCAGCTGTCTTATCGAGGGAAATCACCCCAAAATCGCCAGCAGGTCCACCCACATGAACGGGGCCAAATTTCTTCATCAGTTGCATCGCCGCGAAGCGGATATCCGCAACCGTATCCGCATTGTCGAAGATGATGTAGGTCCCGCTCTCGAACAACACCCAGTCCTGGAACCGTGGATTGATGGCAAGCCGTACATGCTCCAGCAACGAGTCATCCATCATTGCGCCCGACATGCGATTCCCTCCCTTGTCCAACATTTCGGTGTGCTCTCTCCTACACCCCGCGAACGCCAGCGCGGCCAAGACGATTCCCTGGAGAGGTTTCAGATGTCCCATCCTTTTCTATCGCTCCCGCATGGCGTGAGATTTACCGGTGACTCCACGCTTCAACGTTCGAGGCAATGATCGATTCCCATCGCGAGCGTAGAGAAATATCGATCTCATGTAAAGTCCAACCGCCCTTGGATTCACTGGCTCCCCCGCATCAGAATCCCGCTCGATATGCCTGAGAATCTCGACGAGGAGATCGAAAGCCCGATCTAGTTTGTCGCCTTCCTTCCCCCTGTTATCCCGAACCTGTATGCCCGATATATTCCGATCGTACCGGATGTCGTAGAAGACATTCTCCTTTGTTCGAATCACCAGCGTATTGAAATCCGTGCCGGCGGGATCGTCCGCAACATTCCATCGACCTGGTCCATCATGCTCGATGGGACCAGGATCCAGAAATACGTCGAAATCGGGAAAAGCGAAATGTGGATTGTGGCTCCATTTGTTGCAGTAGGTTTTCCGATCCCCGTTCACCAGGATGAAGCACTTGATCTTCAGGAAATCTTCCAGGCACACGTCTCTAAGTTTGTGCCGTTTCATTACGAGCCTCCCTCAACCCCGGTCGCTCCTCGGCGTGCTTCAAGATCTCGAGGAACAAACTCAAGGTCTGGTCCTGATCGTCACCCTCCCTTCTGTTGGAGATCCGCACCAGCACACCATCATGGATATGATCGTAACTGATGTGGTAGTAGACAAATTCTTTCGTCCGGATCACCAGAGTATTGAAATCCGTTCTCGCGGGGTCACAGCAACAATCGCATCGATCATCCACTCCGCGATCGATGGGGCCAGGATTCAAGAAAACTTCGACGTGGGGGAAAACGTAATGAGGGTTGTTGTTGTACCTGTTGCAGTAGGTTTTGCGATCGCCGTATTGCAGGAGGAAGCGCTTGATCTTTTGGAAATTATCAAGCCTCAGGTCTTGATGCTTGCACAACTTCATTTCGAGCCTCCCCCTATCTGAGGAAAGGGTAGAAACGGGATTGTGGCTTGATGCTGGTCCGCTGCGCGGGATCGACTGCGTTAGACATCAGGCCTTTCCTCTTTCCTAAATTGCCTTCCAGAAACGCGCGGTAGCGGATCATCGAGGAAATCCCGCGACGCGACACCTCGAGCGAGGCCCACCTTGACCAACCTCCGCGACCCCGATTCCGATCTTCTGGCGGCAGTGAAAAAGGCCGACGAAGAACGTGTCCGCGAGGCGCTCGCTCGTGGCGCGAATGTCGATGCCTTCCAAACCTACGACGAAGGGCTCGATCGAACCGTGTACCAAGGCTCCACCAGCGCCCTGGCCTTCGCCGTTCGCTCCAATCGAGTTTCGTTGGTCCGGTGCTTGATCGATGCCGGCGCGAAACCGAACCAGCGCGACCAATTCAGTGGCCGCACCGCGCTCATCGAAGCCGTCCTGGTGGACAACCTGGAGATGGTGGAGCTCCTCCTTGCCTCCGGTGCGGATCCGAACCTGGGCGATTTCCTGAAGAACTCCCTCACCTTCGCCATCGAGCGTGGAAACTTCGCCATCGCACGCTGCCTGGCCGAACATGGCGCACACGCGCAGACCAGCGCGCTACGCGAAGCCGTACGGACCAATCGGCCGGATCTTCTCGAGATCTGCATCGCCTGTGGTCCGATGCCGAACCATGCACACCCGCTCGTGCTCGCCCTTCAGCGCCAATGGTGGGATGCGGTCGAGCGGATCCTGGAACTTCGAGTGATCCCGGCGGAGGAAGAAACGCCCTCCAAGCACACGGTCTTCGCGGATGCCATCCGCGAGGGGGAGTGGGAGAAGGTGGATCTCCTGCTCGCCTGCGGCGAAACTCCCCGCTCGCGCAACGGGGCCAACCCATTGATGGCGGCCATCGAACGCGAGAACGCCGATCTTGCCGACCGTCTTCTCCAGGCTGGCGCGATCCTGCCCAAGAAGCATCGGGACAAAGTCCGTGAATTCGCGAAACGGATCCAACACCAAGGACTGCTGCGACGGATTCCGACTGACCGGAGATGAATCGGCCTGGGCGAGTGGTCAGATGGAACGCGGCGTCCATGCCGATGGAATCGGAAACTACTTGGGATGCTTCCGCCAATTCCTGACTTGTTGGAGGAAAGTGCAGGGGCGATCGGCAGGGGATCCATGGTTCGGGAAGTCCTACTTTCTGTCCGGCTTTTCGTAGCCGAACCAGCCGGCGGTGCTCTTCATCAGATCGCCCGAGATCACTTCGTCGAGCCATCGTTCGTACCAGTCCAGGAACGTCTCTTCATGGGCGAATTTCGGCTTCTGCTTTTCGGCGTCGATGTTCACGACTCGCCCCTTGTGCGGGCCATTCAGGACAAGACCATGGAGATACGTGCATCCCTGAGATCCGATCGGCAGGATTCCCGCCCATAGATCCCCCGCCCCCAAGGTGCCACCGACGCTGGAGCCATTGGATTTCCTGCTCGATTTGCCGATCAATCCCTTCCAGGTCTTGTCTGTCATGTCGGGATCCAGGAGGCAATCCTTCTTCAGGAACTCCTCGGCGTTTTGGTAAACCAGCTCGTCCACCTCTTTCCCGAATGGATAGATGCCATAGAACGGCCCGGCCCCGGAATCCTGGTACCCGACACCCCCATTTCCCACCTCCAACACGAACGCCTTGTAACAGTCCGTAAGGTCGAGCCCAAACCTCGTCTCGAAGTCCGTCACCGCCTGTAGGGTGGTGGGTTCATGCAAGACATACCGGTGCTGGTCGGCCCCGAACACCTTGAGCCGCCGATCCGCTCGTTTCGCTTCGAAGATCTTGACCTTGATCCGTTGGATCTGGTCGTCGTGATTTGTCATCGGAGAATTCTTCCCTGCATCAGCTGGCTCGATCGCACAGGACATTCCACCCATCGGGGATCCGCAGCGGCTGGAGATTCCTCAACGAATCCCTTCCTTTCCGCGGAGCACCAGTTGGTCACCGTAATCGATGCAATGGAAAAACGAGACGCCTTCGTCCAACGACACTTCCTGGCATTGGTCTTCGTTCATATCCACCTTCACGATGGGTCGTCCATGCCACGCATCGTGATGCGGCTGGAACTCGACCAGTTCCTCGTCTCCATCCCAGATCCGCAAAGTCTCCTCCTGGAGCCTCACCCTCCCCAGCGACTCGACCTCCAGCACGACCGCGAAATACGAAGCCGCCCCCAACCCAGGCACCAGAACCGAGGTCAAAACATCCTTGGACCGATACACCCCCAGAAGCCGCCGCCCCACCAATTGTTCCGCGTTCACCACGCCCCCACCTCGACAGCCAGCTCGACGGCCCGTCTACGGCGGCCATCATCGCAGGTCAGGTGAACTGGCTGGGCGATCTCGTCCATGATTCCAATCTAGGCGACGAGGACATCGGTCAGGAGCCCGGCTACGCAAGCCGCCCCCTCGTAGTCTATCCACCAAATCGATGTCGCCCCCCACCCAACCAGCGAAGCGGCGTCGCCCTTCGATACACTTCGCCTTCGGCGAAGCACTCAGGGAACGACGGCGCTTCCATTCCCTCCCACCAATTAAATGCAGCCCCACGGCGAGCGAAGCAATGCCGTGAACGGGCAATCCATCAAACCAACGACCTTTCACCGCCCGCATTTGGCGCTTATGGCGCCCAACCGAGGCCCCGGTCGCCGCAGTTGTCGAGACGTCGGCTGCGCCTCCTACTCAATACGAACGGAGAAAGGCTTCCCGGCGATCAAATCGCCGCTGGCCGAATCGAGGGGGTCCGGGGGGCGAAGGAACTGACCCACAGATCGTGGACAGCCAAGCAAGCGCCAAAATATCAGTCTTAACCTATCAAAATCAGGATAAATAATATTCTATAATCTATCAGAAAGACACATCCCAATAGGCTATAGCATATGAGCAAAGCGAAATCCGCGGCACAAGCCCGGGCCAGTCTCGACGGACGATTCAAGGACATCGGGCCCGCGACTCGCTTCGTCGCGCCGGTTCGAGGCTGGATCAAGGCCGTGCGAGAGGCGCTTGGCATGACCACGGCACAGTTGGCCGACCGACTGAACGTGAAACAGCCCTCGGTCGTTTCCTTGGAGCAATCCGAGGCCAAGGGGGCCATCGAGCTGGCGACCTTGCGCCGAGTCGCCCAGGCGCTGGACTGCACCTTGGTCTACGCCTTGGTTCCCAACAAACCACTGGAGACCATGGTTCGCGACCGCGCGCGCCTCTTCGGACGACAACGGATGGGCCCGGTGGAACACTCGATGGCCCTCGAAGACCAGAAGGTGAACTCCGCGGCCACCGAAGCCTGGCTGGATGAACTCGTGCGGGAAAAGAACCCTCGCCTGTTCTGGGACAAGCCGGCATGAGCGACCTGTTCCAGGAGCCCGACCACGCCACCCCTCTGACCATCGAGGAAAAGCGCGAACTGATCCCTTCGCACATCGCCTTCAGACGCGATCTGAACGAAGCAGAACAAGGCAACATCGCCAGGGCGCAGGATTGGGCCTTGGCCCGAAGTCGCGACGTGTTGGACGAAAAATTCGTCAGGGAACTGCATCGGCGCATGCTTGGAGATGTCTGGCGTTGGGCAGGCAAGTTCCGCACCAGCGAACGCAACATCGGGATCCCCCACGGGAACATTCCTGTCGCCCTGCGGCAATTGCTGGACGACACCAGGGCGTGGATCGGCGAGAAGACATTTCCTGTCGACGAGATCGCCGTTCGATTCCATCATCGGATGGTGAAGATCCACCCATTCCCCAACGGCAACGGACGCCACGCCCGACTGATGGCGGATCTGCTCGTCATGGCCCTGGGCGGAACGCGTTTTTCCTGGGGAAGCGCGAACATCCAGGATCCCACCGACATGCGCCGACGCTACATCACCGCCCTGCAGGCCGCCGACCGCCACGACATCGCCTTGCTCCTCCAGTTCGCAAGGTCATAGCCCCCCACCCGACCAGCGAAGCGGCGTCGGAAACTGGCAATCAAATGCAACCCCACGGCGAGCGAAGCGATGCCGTGAACGGGCAATCCATCAAACCAACGGCATTCAAATGCCGCTGGCCGAATCGAGGGGGTCCCAAGGGGCGAAGGAACTGACCCACAGATCGTGGATGCAGACGAAGTGAAGTGAGTCATCCCGATCCCGAAGGCGTACGCGCCGGTACGGCGAGGGATCGGGATGACTCATTGAGCGAGTATGCGCCGCGAGATGTGGGTCAGGAGCGGCCAGTGCCCATGAAGATATCGATCGCGTCCCCGATGGTCCCGCCATTGTTGGGACGCAACATTTTGCGTCCGTACGGTGGCGAGCTGGCATGGCCGTTCCAGTCAAATCCCCCCTTGGTGCCCGGGATTGCAAAGGGCCGTGGCAGTACGGTCCTTTGCCCCGAGGAGGTACAGGAGGAGCGGGAAGCGTCCTCCTGTAAATCAGCATTTAATGGAAAACCCGAAACGCCGGACGCGAGTCCAAACAAAAAACGCGGAGCGAAATCGCCCCGCGCCGCGGAAAAACCAGCGTAGCGAACGAGGCTACTTGAAGTTGTCGACCATCTCCGCGCAACCCCAACGATGCACCTGGGGAATGGCCGCGTAGAAGTTGTCGATGGCGCTGGAGATTCCTTTGTTCGTGAGCCCCTGCAGCTCGGTGAGGGACTCGGCGCGTCCCTGGGCGGGGCTGCGCCACACCCGCTTGCCTTCGCGGGCGTCGATCACGGAAATGTCCAGGGTGACGTCGGCGAAGCCCAGCTTGCCCACCACCTGCTCGCCCGAGCGGGTGACGTCGCCGCGGCGGAACAGGACACGGTTGAGGACCACGATGTAGTCGGTGTTGGTGGTGCGGGCGTAGTTGCGCAGGAAGGCGGGATCCGCCACATTCCAACCGTCGGACGCCTTGGACAGGCCCATCTTGGGGTCCCACGAACCGCGCTTGGGAACGTATTTGCTCCCGCAGTTGGCCCCCCAGGCGTACAGGCGCTGGCCCACCGCCGCACGGATGGCGACCTCGGGGCTTTCGGCGTCGGGGAAAACGGGGATCGATTCGAATCGGGTCGATTCGTCGCGGGTGGTGACGTCGGCCGAATCCGACACGTACACCACGCGCATGCCGCGGAAACCGATCATCCCGAAGGACTCGGCGGGCGAACGCGAGCAACCAGCGGCCAGAACACCCACCAGGGCGAAGAGACTGAGCAATGGACGACGCATGGACGGATTCCTCCAGAAATCTTTGTGGACTATATCATAGGAAAAACCTTCGCGCAGCCCGATGCCACGACGCGACCCGTCTATCTTTGCCATCCTGTGAAGATCGTTTCCTGGAACGTCAACGGGTTGCGCGCCTGCGCCAAGACCCATTTTCGCGACTGGTTTTCCAGAAGCGATGCCGACATCGTGCTCATCCAGGAGCTGCGCGCCGAACCCGACCAGATCCCGCCCGACCTTCTGGAGATTCCCGGCTACGACGCCACGTTCTTCCCCGCAAGCTCCAAGAAGGGGTATTCCGGGGTGGCCTGCTGGGTCCGCCGGAGCCTGGGGCCCGCCTCGGTGGAAAAAGGCATGGGCTGGGACGTGGCCGACCGCGAAGGGCGCCTCCTGACCATCTCGGTGGGAAACCTCCGGGTGGTGGGATCGTACGTGTTCAACGGCGGGAAGTCCGACGACGCCTTCGCCGACAAGCTTTCCTTCTACCGCCGCATCCGCGAGATCCACTCCGGATGGGCCGCCCAGGGCCTGGACGTGGCCTTCTTGGGCGACTACAACATCTGCCACCAGGCCATCGACATCGCCGACCCCGTGGGCAACAAGGACAACGTCGGTTTCCGACCCGTCGAGCGCGAGCACCTGGGCGCCTACTTCGAGGCGGGCTTCGCCGACTGCTTCCGCCGCTTCCATCCGGGGGTCCCCCACCAGTACACGTGGTGGTCCAACCGCCCCGGCGTGCGGGCGAAGAACCACGGCTGGCGGATCGACTACGCCTCGGTTTCGGAAAACCTCTGGCCCCGCGTGAAGCGCGCCTGGCACGAGACCGACCAGATGGGCTCGGACCACTGCCCCATCGGCCTGGAACTGCGATGAACAAGCCCCTGGCGGCGTGCGCCGCATTGCTGACCCTGGGAAGCTGCGCCCTGTTCCGCCCCACCGTGGGGGTGGGCACTCCCGTGCCGCCCTGGGCCATGGCCGCCACCGACGGCGGCGACACCGTGCGGTCCACGAATCTGGCGGGACGCCCCGGCATGCTGGTGTGGATTGATCCGCTGTGTCCCCAGGTGGAGAACGCCTCCCAGTCCGGCGGGGCGCTGAGGACCCTGGAATCGCGCTGGAACGCCACCGACAGCGCCTGGGTGTACTACGTGGCGGCCCGTTCCTACAAGGACGCGGTCCTGAAGCCCAACATGTGGCGGCCCTGGCTCAAGGAAATGAAGCTGCGGGGATCGGTGCTCCTGGATACATCCATGACCTTGGCCCACCAGCTGGGGGTCCGCAAGGTGCCCACCGCGGTGATCATCGACGCGAAGGGCAATCTCCGCTGGAAGGGTCCTGTGCAGACCCTCCAACGGGCTGAACGCGACACGGTGGACGACACCTTGGCCCCCCCTCCGCCACCACCGGCACCGCTGGCCTCGCAGGTCCTGGATTCGGTGCTGGCCGATCGCCCCTGGAACGTCCCGTCGACGCGCGATTCCGGTTGCTCGTTGCAGGAGACCCTCTGGTGAGCGGACGCTGGGCATACGTGGACGGGCGATGGAGTCCGGAGGAAGACGCCACCCTTCCGGTGCTGGACCGGGGGCTGCTTCTGGGAGACGGCATCTTCGAGACCGTGCGGGTCAAGCACGGCATCCCGGAGTTCTTCTCCGACCACTACGCGCGCTTCTGCGCATCGGCCCAAGCGGTGCGGATGCGCCAGCCGTGGAGCCAAGAGGAATTGGAATCCATCTGCCGGGAGATCTGCGCACGCTCCAATCTCGCCGACGCCTCGGTGCGCATCACCCTCACCCGGGGCGCCTACCGGGGCACCCTTTCGGACACGGGCGACACTCCCCGCCTGGTGGTGATCTGTGCGGGCCTGGAGCACACGGATCCGGCCATCTACGAGCGCGGGGTGGCCATCGCCATCGCGAGCTTCCCCAAGGTCCACGCCATCCCCGCCCACGTGAAGGCCACCCAGTACATGCCGGCGGTGCTCGCACGGCTGGAGGCCGACGAGCAGGGCTGCTACGAGACCCTCTTCCTGGACGCGCGCGGTCGCGTGCTGGAGCTGGCGTCGGCCACCTTCTTTTGTGTGCGCGAGGGCAAGGTGGTGACCCCACCCCTGCGCCTGGGGCTTCTGGCCGGCGTCACCCGCAAGGTGGTGCTGGGACTTGCCAGGAAGTTGCGCATTCCCGCCCGGGAAGGGATCCTCTACCACAACGACCTCTCGGGGCTGGACGAGGCCTTCCTGACCTCGGCCGTACGCGGCATCGTGCCCATCGTGCGCCTGGGGGGCGATCCCGTCGGCACGGGAACGATCGGCCCCGTCACCCATCGACTCATGGAACACTTCCGCTCCGCCACGGGGCGCTGACACAAGAGGAGGGCCCAAATGGCCAAGAAGACCACCACCGCAAACAAGACCATCCCCGAGCTGGAGATGCGCCTGGGGCCTGCCGGGCTGGAATACGAGGCCGACGGTGTGATCCACCTGTTCTCGTGGCCGGACGTGCTGCGCCGCCTGGGCCAGGCCGGATCCGACCTCACCTTGAACATCCAGTGGGGCAACGGCCTTCTGGACGACCAGATCGACTGGGTGGACCTTCTGACCCACGAAGGCTCGGTGGAGATCGTGAGCCACAACGTGCTGGCCGCCGGCAAGAAGGACGGCGTGCTCAAGGCCGTGGCCGAGTTCGAGGACGACCGCATCCGTCTGTACTACGACGAATCCTGCGGTGGCGAGTGCGGCATCGTGGAACTGCGCCACGCCCCCACCTCGCGTTTCGCCTTGCACCAGATCGCCTTCCGCCCCTTCGGTTCCAAGACCGAGATCGTGGCCGAATCGTTCTGGTTCTCCGGCTCGCTGGCGTACTGATCCGCACCTGAACGGGCATCATGGGGATCGGGCATGCCCGATCCCCATGATGCCCGTTCTACCTTTGGCCTCCATGGATACCGAACTCATCGACCGACTTGCCGAGCGCATCGACGCCCTGATCGCCGAGCGCGACCAGTTGCGCCAGGAAGTGGAGCGCCTGCGGGCGGAAGCCGGCGCGCACGGCCTGGAACTGGAGCAGGAACTGAAGGACGCGCGCGCCGAGGCGGAAGCCGCCCGTGCCGACCTCCAACTGGCCCGCGAGGAGGTCCAGGAGCGCGAGGGGCGCATCCAGGCGGCCACATCCAAGGTCCAGGGCCTCCTGGACCGGCTGCGGGAGCCCTAAGGCTTGAACGCCAAGGAGCCCAAGCTCGACCACTCGCGTCGGGTGAGCATCTGCGGGGAGGCCTTCGGGATCCGCTCGGACGCTCCCCCCGAGACCATCGAGCGCGTCGCCAAACTGGTGGACGACCGCTACCAGCTCGCCCGCGCCCAGCTGGGCGAGACCGACCGTTTCCGGGCCGCCGTGCTGGCAAGCCTGATGGTGGCCGGCGAGAACGTGGAAACCATGGAAGCCCTGGAGGCCGCACGCGCGGAGCTGGCGCTTCTCAAGGACCGGGTCAGGGACCTGGTCCAACGACTTTCGGAGGACTGACATGCTGTTGATGGAAGGCAAACCCGTGGTGGAGGCCCTGCGCGCGGGGCTGGTGACGCGCATCCAGGCCCTGAAGGTCCGCGGCGTGACGCCGTGCATCACCGTGACCCTGGTGGGCGACGACCCCTCCAGCCAGATCTACGTCAACGCCAAGGACAAGGACGCCAAGGAGCTGGGGATCGAGTCGCGGACCTTCCGCTTCCCGGCCACCATGAGCCAGGCCGACCTGGAAGCGCATGTGCGGAAATTGTCCGAAGATCCCACCGTGCACGGCATCCTGGTGCAGTCGCCGCTGCCCAAGGGACTGGACGAAGCCCGCGTGGTGGACTGCATCGACCCGGCCAAGGACGTGGACGGATTCCACCCCCAGAACGTGGGGCTCCTGTGCCTGGACCGCCCCGGCCACCGCTCCTGCACGCCCTGGGGCGTGATCCAGGTGCTCAAGCACTACGGCATCACCACCGCCGGCAAACGCGCCGTGGTGATCGGCCGTTCCGACATCGTGGGTCGCCCCATGGCCAATCTCCTGATCCACAAAGGCGCGCTGGGCGACGCCACCCTGGTGGTGGCCCATTCCCGCACCAAGGATCTCCCTTCGGTGGTGCGCGAGGCCGACATCGTCGTGGCGGCCATCGGCAAACCCGAATTCGTCAAGGGATCCTGGCTCAAGCCGGGCGCCGTGGTGGTGGACGTGGGAATCAACCGGGTGGAGGATCCGTCGCTCCCCAAGGGCTACAAGGTGGTGGGCGACGTGGAATTCTCCACCGCCAAGGACGTGGCGTCGGCGATCACCCCGGTGCCCGGCTGCGTGGGCCTGATGACCCGCGCCATCCTGATGTCCAACACCGTGGACGCCGCGGAGCGCCTGTCCTGACGGCCCTTTCCGTCAGCGAGCTCACGCGGGCGATCCGCTCCACGCTGGAGGAGGACTTCGACGCCGTCCTGGTGGAAGGCGAGCTTTCCGGGGTCAAGCACCACTCCAGCGGGCATTTGTACTTCACGCTCAAGGACGAGGGCGCCACCCTCGCCTGCGCGATGTGGCGTCCGCAGGTCCAGCGGCTTCCCGCGCTTCCCCGCGACGGCCAGCGGGTGGTGGTGTCGGGGCGC
>DAOPYN010000075.1:0-9980 GCA_035352895.1 Fibrobacteria bacterium
CCAGGACCTCGCCGTGGCGGTGGTTGAAGGCGCCGGCGATGTCGCGCGCCACCTCCACGTGCTGCTTCTGGTCCTTGCCCACGGGCACCCGGTGCACACCGTAGCCCAGGATGTCGGAAGCCATCAGGACGGGATAGGCGAACAGTCCGTGGTTGGCCGAGACTCCGTTGGCGACCTTGTCCTTGTAGGCGTGGCAGCGTTCCAGGAGTCCCATCGGGGTGTAGTTCGAGAGGTACCAGGTGAACTCGGCGACCTCGGGTACGTCCGACTGCATCCAGAAGACGCTCTTGTCGGGATCGATGCCCAGGGCCAGGATGTCGACGGCCATCTGGCGGGTCCAGGCCGCCATCTGCTGGCCGTCGAAGACGGTGGTCAGGCTGTGGAGATTGGCGATGAAGCAGAAGAGCTCGCCGCGGGACTGGCTGTCCACCATGGGCTTGAGCATGCCCAGGTAGTTGCCGAAGTGGATTTCGCCGGAGGGCTTGATGCCGGAAAGGATTCTCATGGAAGTCGGAAAAGTAGGTGCTCCACCAGTGACATGTGGCCCCGGAAGTGGTTACCCTTGTCAGGTACCGGTCGAATTTCGCCGTCAAGGAGTCCGCATGAAGACCAAGAGTCTCGCCATCGCACTGGTCCTGGCCGGGTTGTGGGGTTGCAACGAGGAGCCCGCTCCCAAGCCCGCTCCGCCGCCACCGCCGCCCAAACCCACCGAGTTCACGCCTCCCGCCGACGGCCTCCTGCAACCCGAACGGGCTGCCCGTTGGCGCCAGGCCGACTCCCTGGTGCGCATCCTCGACAGCGTCTTCCAGGATTCCATGCGCGCCCATCCCGACCGGATCGCCGCCATCCAGGCCCAGCAGGACGCGGCCCGCGACATCGCCGCCCGCAAGGCGTCCCTGCTCGGCTGGAAGGAATACCGCTGGATCCTGGAGGAAGCCCCCAGGAATCCCGCCAACGCCGCGGCTTTCCAGGCGGCGGGCCTTTCCATGGCCACGTCCGAATCCAAGGCCGGGGCCAAGGCGGAAGCTCCCGCTGACGCCAAGAAGACCGAATCCCGCAAGGGTCGCTGAGCCTCGCTCCCTTCCCACCCGCGCGGAGATTCCGCGCGGGTCGATCACTTGGAGGCGAGGAAGCCTCGGTTGCGGAGAAAGGCTCCGTGCTCGCGATCGGCGAAGCCGATGTGGTGCTTGAGCCACTCCACCAGCCACCCCAGCAAGGCCTCGCGCGTTTCCGGATTGCCTGCCTGGAACCGGATCATCTCCCTGCGGGCCTTCAGCAGGAAATTCTGGTGTTCCAGGATATGGGCGGCCTCGCCATCCCATCCCTTGCCGCGGAACAGGGATTCCTCTTCCGTGAAATGGGTGAGCGCATAGGCGAGCAGCTCCTCGATGAGGCGCGAATCCACCGCGGCGGAAGCCGTCTGGTTCCTGACCTGCTCCTGGAGAGCGGCGACCATCCGGACCAGCTGCTTGTGCTTGGTGTCCACGATCTCGATACCCAGTTCCCACTCCGGGTTCCAGGAAATGATGGCGGTGTCTGCGGTCATGGGCGGCGTCCTTGTGGTTGGATCAGGTCCGGCTGGATCGTTGGCATTGTCCCATTTCCACGACTTGGCGCCTCCATCGGTCCGTGGACCGACGCCACGCATTCCACCGACCGAGCGGGTTTCCTCGCTGGGGCATCCGATGATCCGGGCTTAGCTTTCTCCGCATGGCCGTAGGGAACATCCTGTTGGTGGGCGACGATTTCCGGTCCAACGCCAAGATCGCTCCCGCGCTGGCGCGCCGTGGCTGGGAACTTTCCGCCAGTCCCCTGTCGTGGGACCTGGTGGTTCCCACACCGTCCCATGTGGTGGTGAACATGCGCGAGGACGCCATCACCTGCATGGATCTGGTGGGCCAGATGCGCAAGGCGTTCCCCCACTGCCGCCTGGTGGTGATGGCGGGCTGGGCGAGCATCGGAGCGGCTCTCGAAGCCGCCCGGCGCGGTGCCAGCGAGCTCTTGACCAAGCCCGTTTCCGTCGACCAGTTGGAAGCGGCCCTGGACGGAACCACCTTGGGCCCGGAGGCGAGCGTGCCCAGCCTGGAAAAGGTGGAATGGGAGCACATCCAGCGCATCCTGCTGCAGACCGGCGGAAACGTCAGCCGCACGGCGCAGCTTCTGGGCATCGACCGCCGTACCCTGCAACGGAAGCTCGCCCGGCACCCACCGGGGAGGTGACGGGCTCTCCCGCATGGCTGCCCCTGGCCTCTCTCCAGACCCGGGCTTAGATTGTCCCCATGCTTCTCCCCTTCCTGGCCAGCGCGTTGGCCTCCTTTTCCGTTCCCGATCCTTCCGCATGGCACTATCGCCTCGACTGTTCCTTTCCCGGCGTCTTCATTCCCGGCGCCGACGATTTCTACCCCGGCGAGGCCAAGTTCTTCGAGTTCGACAATTCGAGGGCGCAGGCCGGCGGTCCACTGGTGAAGATCACGGCCCACACCCCGGAGATCAAAGGCTTCAACTTCCATGCGGGTGTCGGAGTGGGCGAACGCGAACAGGCCTGGGACGCGATCATGGCCAATCTCCTGATCGCATCCATTCCCGGTTCCACTCCCGAGCAGAAGTTCGACGTACCGGCTCGCATGGAAGTCAGCTACCCGGTCGTGGAGCTCTACCTTGGAACCGAATACCATCTCGCCAAGCGCCATTTCCTGGGGCTCCAGGGTGTGGCCCATTTCCCGCTGGGCGATGCCGAACTCACCTACGAGCTGGAAGAGAAGACGATCACCACCATGACGGCTCCCTCGTCGTTCGACGAGAGCCTGGCGCCTCGCCTGATGGCGACCTACACCTACCGTTGGTTCGATCGCATCGACGTGGGTGCCGGGGTGGGGCTATGGCAAGGGGAATTCTTCAAGACCACCCCGGAAGTGGACATCCCCTCGATCGGCCACATGAGGCTCGCCGACGGCGAGACCGGCACCTGGTGGGAGTTCCATGTCGGTTGGACCTTCGGGCGCCCCAGACCCACCGCCCCGTAGCGCCCCTTCCTGCACACGACGAACATCGGACTTGCCTTTCTATACCGATTGGTATATCTTGTTCGCATGGACGACACCAGACATCGGATCCTGGACAAGGCGCTGCGCGCCTTCGCCGCGCGCGGCTACGATGCCGTGGGCGTGCAGGAGATCTGCTCCGAAGCGGGCATCACCAAGCCCAGCCTCTACCACCATTTCGGCAACAAGCTGGGACTTCTCGACGCCATCGCCTGCGAGAAGTACGTCCCGTTCGTGGATTCCTTCGCCGAACGCTCCCGCTACCGAGGCGACCTGGCCTTCTCCCTGGTGTCGGGGATGGAGACGTTCCTCGAAGCGGGAAGGACCGACCCCGACTTCGCGAGGCTGCGCGTCTCGCTGTCCTTCGCGCCGCGGCAAAGCGAACAGCACCGCGCCATGAGAGCTCCCGCCGAGCGGCTCTTCGAACATGCCAGGAGGATCTTCGTCGCCGCCGCACGCGACCATGGGAACATGCGCGGCAGGGACCTCCCCTACGCGGCATCCTTCCTCGGCACCGCCGACGCCTACGTGAATCTGCTCCTCTCGGGCGACCTCGATCCCGACGAGGAATTCGTGCGCCGCGTGGTCCACCACTTCATGCACGGCTTGTTTTCCTAACCCCCCCGCGCCCGATCGGGCATTCGACGTCGAACATCCCGCTTCGCACCTCAAAATATACCTACCGGTACGTATACAAGGAGAAATCCATGCGCAACGAAGACCGAATCATCTACCACATCTACCCCCTGGGAGCGCTCGGGGTCCTCGAGGCGAAGGCCACCCTCCGGGAACCCGCACCGCTGGCCCGCATCGACGACTGGATTCCCGTCATGGAGAGGATCGGCGCGAACACCCTCCTGCTGGGGCCCGTGTCGATGTCGGCAACCCACGGATACGACGTCCTGGACCTGGATCGCGTCGATCCACGCCTGGGCGATGCACAGGATCTGTCCGAGCTCTCCAAGCGGCTTCGCGAGAGGGGGATCGAGCTTGTGCTGGATGCCGTCCTGAACCATGTCGGGCGCGGTCATCCGCTGGTCCAGGAGGTCGCGGCCGATCCGACGTCTCCCCGCGCCGACTGGATCGCGGGATTCGATCCCCGCTCGAAGAAAGGAGGCCTGCCGTTCGGATACCGCGACTGGAATGGACACGAGGAACTCGTGAAGCTGGACACGGGAAACCACCAGGTCCGCCGATGGCTGATCGAATCCGTTCTCGGCTGGATCGATGCGTTCGGGATCCGTGGGATCCGCGTGGACGCCGCGGACTGCCTCGACCGTCAATTCCTGGAATTGCTGGCCCACCGCTGCCACGAACGCGACGAGGAATTCCTTCTCCTGGGAGAGGCGCTTCCCGGCGAGACCTGCGCAACGCTCCTGGAGGCGGGACTCGATTCGGCGACGAACTACGAAGGGTACAAGAGCCTGTGGTCCAGCCACAACGACGCGAACTACCACGAACTGTCCTGGACGCTGGAGCGGCTCTTCGGCGCCTCCGGCCTGTGCCGTGGCCACCTCCTCCAGACCTTCGCGGACAACCACGACGTCGACCGCGTGGCCAGTCGACTGGTCGACCAGAACCATCTGTATCCCCTCCACGGGCTTCTCTTCTCGATGCCCGGAATCCCCTCGATCTACGCAGGAAGCGAGTACGGCATCCATGGACGACGCACCAACGCGGACGACAGGTCACTCCGCCCGGCGCTGGATCCCCGCCTGCTCGCCGGCATGGCTCCCCATCCCGATCTCCCCGCGGCCATCGCCAGGTTCGCCGAAGCCCGCCGCACCTGCGCGGCCCTCCGGCGAGGCACCTACCGGACCCTCCGGGTCGAATCCCGAAGGTTCGCCTTCCTGCGCCAGTCGCCTGGCCAGGCCGTGGTGGTCGCCGTCAACGCATCCGGCAACCGCGAGGCTCTTCCGGTGCACCTGGAGGAATGCTCCGGCAGGATCCTGCGCGATCTCCTGGATCCGGATTACCGCCTGCCGATTCCCCAGACAGGAAACGCCACCATCGACATCCCGCCGAACTGGATCCGGTTCCTGGCCACCGATTGAAGGGACAATAACGGCGAGAAAGGCGATCGCGGCGACGAAAGGGATCCTGCTTGACGAATTCCGTCCTCGAGAGGACTCGCCCAGGTCTGGAGGATCAGGGCTTCCACATCAGCAAAGTGTCAGAAGGCTGCACCACGAAAGGATGCTCCTCCTGCATCTTCAGGAGCCGAGCGCGGGTCTTCTCCGTGGCTCCTCCCACGTCCATGGGATCCGCGGCGCTGGTGATCCCTATGATCAGGAACGGAAATGCCACCGCCGCTCCGGGAGTGGCCCCAACGATCACGTTCACCCCCGTGAAGAGGGATGCGCCGTAGAAGGCGGCTCCCGTACCCGCGGCGGCGACTCCGAATCCCATCAATGCATTCCGGTTCAGCGCATCGACCTGGCTGGTCTGGAACGCGAGCATGTTGCGCAGGCCCTGTGCGGAATCGATCCACCGGGCCTCGTCCAGGTTCTTGGCCGCATTCCGGATCCGTGGATAGGATCGCGCTTCCCGTTCCATGGCTCCACGCGACTGGGCCCCGGACCTTTCCGCGCAGATGGAGATCGGGATGAGGATGACTCCGGAACCGACGAATCCTCCTCCAATCCCTCCGGCGATGATCTGCGTCAGCTCGTCGGACGAATTCATGGCGTAGCCTAGAGTGGCCGCGCCCAGGCCCGCGAACACCCATCCAGCGTACTTCATGTGGCGGCCGGTAGTTTCCTCCGCCTTGGCGAGGTCGATCGAAGTCTTGATGCTGGTGTTCATCGCGGCGAAATCCCGCTCTGCCTGGTGCTGGGCGATCTCCGTCTGCGTGGAGGAGGCCTGCAGAGCGCCTACCGCCTTCTGCTGCCCCAGGACCTTGACCAGACCGGATTGGGTCAGGCTGGCCAGCGGGGAAACTTCCAGCACGGAATCACGCAGCCTGAGCTCCAGGCTGTCGCCTCCCGGGGCCACCGGGCAGGTGGCGCAGGCAAGCTTCCAATTACCGTCCGGTGTGGTCATCGTGGAGAGCTTGGCGTTGCGAAGCCCCACCTGGATCCCGAACGCACCCTTGCCGGAAGCGTCGTAGACGGTGCCCGACAGGTCGATGCCTTCCACCGCCTGGGCGGGAACCTGGAACACGAGGAGTGCGGCCACCGACAGGCCGCGTGCGATCGGAAAGATGCGTGTCTTCATGGCTCGCAACGGTAGCTGCCCCGATCGGCACGGTCTGCCGTGGAAACTCGGCATGCCGATCGATGCAGTGTTGGCGGATCCGTCAAACCGGAGGGACGACACCGGAGAATCTTCCGATTGAAAATCCCCCGGTGGAAATGGTCCAATCACGGTTCGACGAGGCATCGCGGCCCATGCATGCGACGCCTGGCGGAGGAAGAATCGATGACCGGCTCCCCCAGAACCTTCTTCCTGTCGGCGGAGCGCAGTTCGCCGGAGGAATCGTTCGCCCTCAAGGAGCGCTTCGAGCGCAACGAGGCCATCTGCGACACGCTCCACCTCGTTCCGAACATGGTGCTGATCCTGGACCGGAACCGGCAGATCGTTTACGCGAACAAGTCCGCCGCGACGATCCTGCAGATCCATCGCATCGAGGACCTGATCGGTGGACGCTTCGGGGAGGTCTGGGGATGCGTGCATGCCCGGGAGCAGGAAGGAGGGTGCGGCACCTCCGAATCGTGCCGCTACTGCGGCGCGGCGAATGCCCTTGCGCAGAGCCTGGACGGCATGGATGCCGTCGAGGAATGCCGACTGCTGATCCACAAGGAGGGTCGCGAGGAATCGATCGATCTGCGGGTCTGGGCGAAACCGATCCGGGTCGGCGGGGAGGATTTCCTGTTCTTCTCGGCCGTGGACATCGCCGACGAGAAGAGGAAAGCCTTCCTGGAACGGATCTTCCTCCACGACATCCTGAACACCGCCGCCGCGTTGAAGGGATTCACCAACCTCCTGGGGATGGAGGGCGTGTCGCTTCCCAAGGAAGAGATGATCCGCAAGATCGGACTCCTTTCGGAGCAGATGATCGACGAGATCAACGCCCACCGTCTGATCATCGCCGCCGAAAACAACGAGCTCGTCGTGCAAGTGCGCGAACTGTCCTCGCGGGCGATCCTCGAGGGAGTCTTGAAGACCTACGACCACCACGAGACCCTGGGCAACCGGAGCATCCGCATCGCCCCCGACAGCGAGGACGCGGGCATGGTTTCCGATCCGACCCTGTTGTCCCGGGTCGTCGGGAACATGGCCAAGAACGCCCTCGAAGCGTCGGTGCCCGGCGACGTCGTGACGCTCGAATCGCGCACCCGGGGCGACCGCGTCGAATTTCGGGTGCACAATCCCGCCTACATGCCCGAGAAGATCCGCCTGCAGGTGTTCCAGCGCTCGTTCTCCACCAAGGGATCGGGCCGGGGGTTGGGAACCTACAGTATGAAGTACCTCACGGAAAACTACCTGCGCGGGCGCATCGGATTCACCTCGACGGAACCTGACGGAACCGTCTTCGTCGCCTCGTATCCCCGGCATTGGCTGGAAGAGCCAATCCCGGGAACCAGGGAAACCTGATATGGCCGACCGGAATCCGACGATCGTCGTCGCCGACGACGAACCGCACATCCGCATGATGATGAAGGTCGTGCTGGCCCGAGGCGGCTTCGATGTCGTGGGCGAAGCGTCCAATGGGCGGGAGGCGATCGAAAAATGCCGGCTCCTGCGACCGGACCTCGTCCTCCTGGACATCAACATGCCGATCCAGAACGGAGACGAGGCCCTGGCGGAGATCCTGAAGGACCTTCCCGGGATCGCGGCGATCATGTTCACCTCCGTCGCGGACAGCATGACCGTCGAACGGTGCATCGAAATGGGGGCGGTCAACTATCTCCGCAAGGACGCGCCGGTCCAGCAGATCTCGGAGATGGTCAAGCAGACCTGGCAGGAATGGCGATCCCGCGGAGGCGAGCCGTGAGGGAGAAGATGCCTCTGGAGCTTCTGTTGCGCGAGATCGCCGAGGACGAACTGGCCGAAGCGCCGGCAAGGAACGAAGTGGTTTCCCAGGAGGACATCGGACAGATCATCGCACGCAAGCGCGCGAACACGGGAAAACGGACCGATGAAAAGCCATCCTGAATTCTGGAAGATCCTCTTGGATTCGGGATCCCTGACGGGTCTGGAGGCGGAATCCCTGCATCGCGAGGTGGAGGGAGATGGATTCGAGGGATTGCGTCGCCTCGTGAAGGATCGCCCCCACGACAAGAACAAATATTGTCGCCTGTGGGGGGACTTCATCGGATTCGGCACGGTGGAGCTGGACAAGACCCTCTTCGCGGCCGATCTCGTTCCACGTCTTCCCAAGGAACTGGCGATCCGCCACTGCGTCATCCCGCTCTACGAATTCGCGGGAACCGTGACCGTGGCCTGCGCCGATCCCACCGACCTGGCCGTGCGCCAGATCGTCTCCGCGCAGTTCCGCCAGCCGGTGAGTCCCGTCTTCGCCTGGCCCGACGACATCCTCGCCTCCATCGAGGTGCACTACCAATCGGAGGAAGAGGTCCAGGAACGCCTCCGGAAGATCCTGGAAATCCCGTTTCTGCGCGACGCGCAGGCGATCACCCTGGAACAGCTGCAACGAAGCTCCGGAGACCAGGCGGTGATCGAATTCGCCCACGCGGTCCTGCTTCTGGCCGCGAAGAACCGCGCGAGCGACATCCATCTGGAGCCCGGCGAATCGAAGGTGCGGATCCGCTACAGGGTGGACGGAGTGCTCAAGGAAATCGCGAGCATGTCCCCGGGGGTGCATCTGGCACTGGTCTCGCGCCTGAAGGTGATGGCGAGCCTGGACATCATCGAAAAGCGCAAGCCCCAGGACGGCAGGCTGTCCCTGGAACTCCCCGGCCGGACACTGGATTTCCGCTTCTCCAGCGTGCCCACCATCTACGGCGAGAAGATCGTTCTCCGCATCCTGGGCCAGCTGAGCAAGGTCGCCATCCCGTCCCTGGACAACATCGCCCTGTCGTCCCGCCAACGGAAGGCCATGGGTCGGGTCCTCAAGCAGCCCAACGGCGTGTTCCTGCTTACCGGCCCCACCGGATCCGGAAAGACGACCACGCTCTACGCCATGCTCAAGGAGCTCAACCAGGACGGCGTGAACATCATGACCATCGAGGATCCCGTCGAGTACCGGCTCGCGGGGATCAACCAGATCCAGGTCAATGCGCAGGTGGATCTGACCTTCGCCAACGCGCTGCGAAGCTTCCTCCGGCAGGATCCGGACGTGATCCTGGTGGGAGAGATCCGGGACCACGACACGGCACGGATCGCCCTGCAGGCCGCCCTGACGGGGCATCTCGTCCTGTCCACGCTCCACGCCAACAGCGCGATCCACGCCGTCACCAGGCTTTTGGATTTTGGCATCGAACCGTACCTGGTGGGACCGGCCCTGATCGGAACCATGGGACAGCGCCTGGTCCGCAGGATCTGCGACAAGTGCCGCGAATCGTACGTTCCGAGCAGGGAAACGATGGACGAGCTGTTCGAAGGGGATGCGAGGTTCGAGACCCGCCTGTTCCGCGGGAAAGGCTGCTCCGTGTGCGGGAGCACGGGATACCTCGGAAGGATCACGATCCACGAGACCTTCCTCCTGGACGAGGAGGTCCGCGAAGCGATCTCCAGGGGCATGCCGGGAGTGGAGATCCAGGCGCTCGCGCGTCGCGCCGGATACGCGAACCTCCGCTGGGACGGAATGAAGAAGGTCCTGCGCGGCCTGACGACGCTGGAAGAGTTGGACCGGGTCGCGCTGGAGGATTGAGACGCCCTTCGGGGGGCGGCGTGCAGGCGATCCTAATGCATAGCCCGCTCCCTGACGGAGCAAAGCGGTTCCAATGGAGCCGCGCTCGTTAGAGCGCGGAGAGC
>DAOPYN010000075.1:10080-15904 GCA_035352895.1 Fibrobacteria bacterium
GCTTCAATGGAGCCGCGCTCGTTAGAGCGCGGAGAGGGGTGGTACTTGTGGGAATCTGTGGTCTATTGAATCGCTTCAATGGAGCCGCGCTCGTTAGAGCGCGGAGAGCGAGGCGATGAATGGGAAACCGGGAGAGATGGCTCTTCGCTTCAATGGAGCCGCGCTCGTTAGAGCGCGGAGAGCTTTCGTTTGCGACCCCTGCCCGCCTCCCTCCCGACCGCTTCAATGGAGCCGCGCTCGTTAGAGCGCGGAGAGTCCTGGAGCTTTCCGGGGAGGCGTCGGCGTCCGCCTAGCTTCAATGGAGCCGCGCTCGTTAGAGCGCGGAGAGTTGACGCTCTGACGCTCGGCAACGGCGGCAGGGGCGTGCTTCAATGGAGCCGCGCTCGTTAGAGCGCGGAGAGGAAGTGTGGTCAACGCCGTGGTTTTGTATAGCTGCGCTTCAATGGAGCCGCGCTCGTTAGAGCGCGGAGAGCCGCGGTGGTCCCTCGGTTCTTTGCCACATCGTCCACGCTTCAATGGAGCCGCGCTCGTTAGAGCGCGGAGAGTTGATGTCGGGCGGTAACCCGGCGTAACCAACGAGGAGCTTCAATGGAGCCGCGCTCGTTAGAGCGCGGAGAGCACGATCGAGTGGACCATCAAGCGGGCGCAGGATGCGCTTCAATGGAGCCGCGCTCGTTAGAGCGCGGAGAGACCCGACGCTTGCGATCTGGGTGCGGGAGCTGAATTAGCTTCAATGGAGCCGCGCTCGTTAGAGCGCGGAGAGGCGTGCGGCCAGAGGCTACGGATACCGACGTTTCCCGCTTCAATGGAGCCGCGCTCGTTAGAGCGCGGAGAGGAGCGAGTCGCCGCCATTGCCGCCGCGATCAACTCGGCTTCAATGGAGCCGCGCTCGTTAGAGCGCGGAGAGCCGCCAAGCGTGGTCGCGGCGTTTTGGCCTGCTTGTGGCTTCAATGGAGCCGCGCTCGTTAGAGCGCGGAGAGACGTGGAAGGGGGGACTCAGTCCTCCCAGGAGTCCGCGCTTCAATGGAGCCGCGCTCGTTAGAGCGCGGAGAGCGCGATTCTGGGCATGGGACTACCAGACGCCGAACGCGCTTCAATGGAGCCGCGCTCGTTAGAGCGCGGAGAGCTGCGCATGGAGCCGTCGGCGGTCGTCGCGAAGATGCTTCAATGGAGCCGCGCTCGTTAGAGCGCGGAGAGACGAGACTCCGCGAAACTGACATTTTGGTTTCGCCGGGCTTCAATGGAGCCGCGCTCGTTAGAGCGCGGAGAGCCGGGCCACCGGCTTTCCGTACACCTTGGCCGAAGCGCTTCAATGGAGCCGCGCTCGTTAGAGCGCGGAGAGGTACCTATCCCGGCGACGGTGCCAACAAGTCCGGAGGCTTCAATGGAGCCGCGCTCGTTAGAGCGCGGAGAGAGGGAGGTCGACTCTCCGACGAACAGCGCGAGTTCATGCTTCAATGGAGCCGCGCTCGTTAGAGCGCGGAGAGACCGTGGAGCGGCTGACGGCGGAGCTGGACGCTACGCTTCAATGGAGCCGCGCTCGTTAGAGCGCGGAGAGTCGAGGCCGCGCGCCGCGGGATCCTTGTGGACCTTCGCGCTTCAATGGAGCCGCGCTCGTTAGAGCGCGGAGAGGTATCTGTTGTGCGTCTGTCGGTCCAGTGGCCTCGCGCTTCAATGGAGCCGCGCTCGTTAGAGCGCGGAGAGCCATCAAGTTCGTTCTGTCGGACGATATGGTTTCGGGGCTTCAATGGAGCCGCGCTCGTTAGAGCGCGGAGAGTCCTTGGTGGCTTCGAGGGCGGCACGCGCTTCATTCGCGCTTCAATGGAGCCGCGCTCGTTAGAGCGCGGAGAGTTGCGCCTGGGATATCGCCCCGAACGCGGATTATTTGCTTCAATGGAGCCGCGCTCGTTAGAGCGCGGAGAGGGCGCCTCCTGCCAGAGGACCAGGCGCGCGCCATGGTGGCTTCAATGGAGCCGCGCTCGTTAGAGCGCGGAGAGAAGAAGGGGCAAGCCGAGTACCTGCGCGAAGCGGTGCTGCTTCAATGGAGCCGCGCTCGTTAGAGCGCGGAGAGAACCGCTTGGCCCCGATGGTGTCGCGAGGACGTTCCGGCTTCAATGGAGCCGCGCTCGTTAGAGCGCGGAGAGAAGCACATTCCGGTTCCTCGAATCAGTGACGACATGGCTTCAATGGAGCCGCGCTCGTTAGAGCGCGGAGAGCTCTGAAGGATCGGATCGGTAGCGTCTTCTATGTGCTGCTTCAATGGAGCCGCGCTCGTTAGAGCGCGGAGAGGGGCCCTGATCGAGAAGACCTTCGACCCGATCCTCCTGCTTCAATGGAGCCGCGCTCGTTAGAGCGCGGAGAGTCGCAGAATTTGATGCACGTCGGGTACGCCTCAACCGCTTCAATGGAGCCGCGCTCGTTAGAGCGCGGAGAGCCGAGGACAAACGGTGCTGACGGGTAAGCCGTCATTGCTTCAATGGAGCCGCGCTCGTTAGAGCGCGGAGAGCCCCTAGACCTTCGACAAACCAATAAATCGCCAAGTCGCTTCAATGGAGCCGCGCTCGTTAGAGCGCGGAGAGAAGCACAGAAACGGAATCAAGTGTGGGACCTGAAAGGCTTCAATGGAGCCGCGCTCGTTAGAGCGCGGAGAGCACGAACTACGCCTCGGCGACGATGAAGCCGCTGTGGCTTCAATGGAGCCGCGCTCGTTAGAGCGCGGAGAGATTGCCTTTGTGGATTCAAGCTAGATCCTTGCCCTGGAGTGACTCTTTCGAGCACCCCAGAGTGTACACGGCCAAAGGCTGCCGAGTACGTCCAAAAGATCGATGCAAGTGCAGAGATTTCAAAGAGTTCGAGTGATGCCCGGCAATCCTGAACCACTCCACCGCTCGAAGTGGCGGCCACAACAAACACGTCACGCGATGAACACCTTGGCCGGCTCTTCGTAATCGCGTCCAATGGACTG
Source organism: Fibrobacteria bacterium (assembly GCA_035352895.1). Classification (GTDB taxonomy): domain Bacteria; phylum Fibrobacterota; class Fibrobacteria; order UBA5070; family UBA5070; genus UBA5070. Next base: position 13,046 of record DAOPYN010000075.1, read on the forward strand.
GATCAGATCGTCCCGCTCGTTGCCCAAAGGGCCAAGATCGAAGATCAATGCCTGGTCTTGCCGCAGATTCAGGAGCTTCTGGAGCCGGTGCTCCATCTGCAAGAACTCCCGGCCATTCAGCTCGCAGAGGAACACGGAGAATTGGACATGCTGCCCAAACCCGCCCATCGCCTTGTGAACGGCTTTGACGCGCTTGGCATCGGAGACATCGTAGGTGACCAAAAAGCGTCGACGACTCACCGGGTCACGATCCCCGGATAGCTGGCCAGCTCTCCACGCAACGTGCGCGCCAGAAGCTGCGCCTGCACGAAGACCACGCGCCGCCAGGTGGTCTTGTAATCGAAGACGGGGTGGGTGATGAGCTGGTCCATCCGCAATTCGTACGCTTTGATCAGCGCCTTGCGCCCCTCCGCGTTCAGCGCCCACGAAACCCCGTTGGTCTCGAAGCTCCCGGCCCCGAGCATGCCCGTGTTGATGGCGGTGATCACCGCGGAATCGGCCACCACGGCCCGGAATTCCTCCATGAGATCCAAGGCGAGGGCCGGGCGACCGTGTCGCGGTTGGTGGTAGAACCCCCAGTATGGATCCAATCCGACGGCCATCAAGGCCACGGTACACTCCTTCACCAGAAGGGCATAGGCGAACGAAAGGCACGCGTTGACCGGATCCTTGGGCGGGCGGCGATTGCGCCCCTCCATATCGAAGGGAAACGATTCGCCATCCTTGGGCCGCAGCATCGCCGGGAATGCCCCGAAATAGGCGCGCGCGATCAGACCCTCGATTCCCAAGAGTTCCTGGAGATTCGACGATTTCTCCACCTGCCGCAGCATGCGCGCCATTTCGTCCAAGGCGAAACTCGTGTCGCCTCGCCCGTTGCGCCGCAGAAGGGTGCGCTGGTTCTGCCCCTTGGCCTGCACGATGGACTGGGCCAGGCGCAAGCAAAACGACGGATTGTCGGCCTTCCGGAATTGTTCCGCCCGGTCGTAGGCGTTGCGCAGACCCGTGCCGTGGGTGATGCCGTAGAACCAATGCCCCATGGACTGGTGCACCACGGGGATTCCCCGATCGGCGCACAGGTGGATGGCCGCCGAGGTGATCTGAACCGAACCGCACAGCACCACTTGCGACACGTCGATCAGACGCGCCTCCAGAAGGGTTTCCTTCCCCTTGGTGACCTCCAGGCACTCCCCGCTCTTTCCCAACCGCGCGCCTTGTTCCTGGACGTACAGGGGTTGGGCGTCGTCGCGGGGTGGATAGAAGCGACGGATTCCGTCGTTCTTGTCCGGCTCCTGGCCGCGCAGAAGCAACGTCTCGTCGGGGAGGCAGATTCCTGCCAGGCTGCAGCCCTGGCATTTGCGGGAATGATCCAGGGGAAGGGGCTCCGTTTCGGATGCGGCACAGGCATGCGCAAGCTCGATCAGTTCCCGCGTGCGTCGTTCCAAGGCTTCGGTCAACGGGATCTCCACCCGCGTGCGGGACTTCTCGAAGTACAGGACCCCCGTGTCGCAGGCGTATCCCGATTCCCGCAGGAGCATTCCCTGGGCCATGAGCTGGACGCGTTCGGGCTCCCAACTTCGTTCGGGAGTGTCCGGCACCTCGCCGCGCTTGTATTCCACCGGAACCGCCGTGGTACCTTCGGCTTCCACCAGATCCAGCTTGGCCGAGATTCCCAACGCCTCGGACGCGAGGGAAACCGATCGGACAACTTTTGGTGGAGCGTCGGTTCCTTCTTCCCAGGGCAGCGGGAGCGCATCGGCCTCGGCGTCCACGCGGGAATGGACATTGCGACCATCTTCGGTGAAGGCATTGTTCTCCCACCGGCCCTGGACGTGCATGAGGTGGAACAGCCGTGGGCAGTAGGCGTATTCCACGACCATACGCAGCGGGATGGCGTCGTCGGGTGGATTGCTCATCGCGTACGTTTCGTCTTTGGGGCGAGACCGTGCGTCTGCGCGACGATGCGATCGAAATCGCTCTGGAACAGCCGATCCTGGACGATGCGGTACTTTTCGAATTCGCTCTCGGCGTGGGCCTGGGCGATTTCGGAGGTCACTTTTCCCGCATCCTGCAGGACCTCGCGATCGGTCGCGGCGAGGAAGCGGTTCAGTCTGGTCTCCCAGTCCTGCATGGTCATGGGAATCTTGCGGAGGGCCATGTCTTCGGCGACGTCCAGGTAGGCGCTCACGAGTCGCGAGAGCTGGGCGAGCTCGGCTTCGGTCAGGTAGTTCTTGGCCACCACCACGTCGAACTTCTGGATCTTCCCGAGGGGTGCGTCGGTCCAACTGTGGAGACCCATGTGTTCCTTGGTCGCATCGGCGCGATGGACGAGAAGCTCGGCAGCGGTCTGCCCGTGGATGGCCCAGTGCAGCTTGTTCTGGACCGTCGCGAAGAAGCGCTTGGTGGCCTGCGCCGTCACGTCATAGTCGATCGAGGTGGCGTAGATGTCCGTGATCTTCTGGTAGAACTTCCGCTCCGACAGACGGATCTCGCGGACACGCTGGAGCTGCTCATCGAAGTACTTGTCGCTCAGGACCGACCCGCCGCGCTTGAGGCGCTCGTCGTCCATCGCGAAGCCCTTGATCGTGAACTCCTCGAGGACCTGGGTCGCCCATTTGCGGAACTGCACCGCGCGCTCGGAATTCACCTTGTACCCGACGGCGATGATGGCCGCGAGGTTGTAGTGCTTGGTGTCGTAGGTTTTGCCGTCGGCAGCAGTTATTCGAAAATCTCTAATAACTGCCGCTTCCTCCAGCTCACTGTCCTTGAACACCTTCTTCAGGTGGTAGTTGACCGTGGGGACCTCCACGTCGTAGAGCTGCGCCATCATCTTCTGGCTGAGCCACACGTTCTCGTCGGCGT
>DAOPYN010000076.1:0-15721 GCA_035352895.1 Fibrobacteria bacterium
GCGGGGTTGGTCTTCCATTCCAGGGCGCGCAGCCCGTGTTGGCTCTGCAAGGGGCTTCCGGGCCAGAACCAGTTCAAGTTCAGGTCCGCAACCGCCCCCACCGTGAGGGATCGCGCTCCCAGGGCAATCTCCTGGCCAGTGCGGGAGCGGACCACGGGGATCTGGTCGCACGATTGGGCTGCGCGCAGCCGTTCCACGGCGACTTCCGATTGGAACGGGTCCACACGGGTGGAGTTCATGCCAACCCAGTCGGCACAACCACCGCCGGTCAGACGGAATCCGTCACGAATGGAACGGTAGTACCACCCGAAGTACGACACCGCCAGGGAATCGTGGATGGGGACGCGGAGGCTGTCCGACACGTTCCATCCCGCCACCGCCTGGCTCCCGGAATCACGCAGATCCCATGCGCCCACCACCCGCACACCGGGAAGTTCACCCACGGTCTTGCGCAAGTACCCCGCGAGCACCCCGGGCCCTGGAAGCACCACCTGGAAAGAATCCGGACCGCCATCAGGGATGCGACTGGACAAAAGCTTGGCGCTCATCCACGTTTCCGATGCCCCAACTTGCGAAACGCGGAGGGTGTCCCAGGCGGACTTTTGGCCCACGAACTGGAAGGCCACCGAAACGCCGTACGATCCATCGCGCAGCTCCAAGGCTTGTCCGCCAGGATCTGTCCATGCGGACACCGCCACCGTGCGCAGCCCCTTGGATTGGGATCCCAAGTCGGACTTGGCCACCACCTGCCCCGGAGCCTTCAGCGTCCAAAGCTGCAGAACCACCTTCTGTGCATCGTACGGGACATTCAACACAAAGGTGGGCTTCTGGTTCTGGCGGCGATCGAACGCGCTGGCCGCTGGCTTGGCCACCGGGCCCGCCAGAGCGCGCACCACCACCACCGAGGCCTTCTGCGCTCCCGAGGTGATCGTCAGAACCAACCGCCCTTGGGCGTCGGTGGTGGGCACCACCCGGCTGGAGACCTGGCTTCCCGCGGTCGCGCCAGTCCAGCGACGCCAGACCACCGGCACGGTGTCCAAGCTGCGCGGGATGGTGTCTCCATTTTGCGGAGACACGATTTCCACGAAGGCATTTTCCGTGCGCGGGCCGGTTTGCAATCCCCCCCACGCTCCGCCCCACACGTATACAGAGTCCAGCCGGGAATCCGCCACGGCGGAAACATCTGGTCCTGCCGCCAAGGCACCCGCCATCATGCGCGTCACCTGCCCCGAACGGACAATTTCCTTCCAATCTGCTACCTTGGCGGAAGCCGCCACAGGGTCGCTTTGCCGGGAAAGGTTGGCTCCCCGCGCGAACACCGGAAACAGGTTGAGTGCCGCGGAAATGGGAGCCGGGTAGTAGGTCACCCCCGCGCCATACGCCTCCAGCAGGTGGCTTCGCCCCAGCTCCAGCATGTTCTGTCCGCGACCGGACACGATCACAGGATCCTTCACCGCAGCGGTCCCTCCCGGCAGGATGCGCCCGGAATCGTTGGCGCCCCACACCAGGTTCACGGCCGTCAGTCCTTGCGATGCGGTGCGGAACAGTTTGGTGTACGAGGAATTCCCGCCCGCTCCAATCAGGGATGGAGGATCGTACCAGGGGCGGATCACGGTCTGTGACCAGCATCCGGTGCTGTCGGGTCCGGAACAGCCACTGGCGATCACGGTGTCGGCGCCGTAGACCTCGCGGGCGATGCGCACCTCGGCCGGGTCGCGCTGGATGCCCACCGCCACGGCACCACCCAGCTGGTAGGCGTCGTTGGCACCCCAGCCCCACAGGGACCCGCCCTGCAACAAGGCCAGAGCGTGCTTTTCACCAGCGGCCACCTGCAAAACCCCTTCCAGCGGCACAGCCACACCACTCACATTTTTTGTCACCCACTTGGGAGCCACCTCGTAGCTGGAATCCACGATTGCGGCTCCTCGCCCCAATTGGCGCTTGACGTTGGCTCCCCAGCTCAGGAGCCTTCCCGAGGCGGTCACCGCGTAGCTTGCCGAATCCCCAGCCGCGATCTGGACAATCCTCCGGGATGTATCCTGGGCATTCACCACCTGGACGGGCCGCATCAGGAACGTCGCACCGGTGGGACCTGTCAGCGGCCATCCACATTGGCCTTGGCGATTGTCTCCCCAGGCCCACACGTTCCCCAGCGAATCCATGGCCAGGGAGTGCCGCGCCCCGGCCGCCACCGCCACCACCGGCACCGTACGTGGCCAGAACACCGGCACGAACCCTGCCTGGCGGGCACCCGATTCCTGGTTCCCCAGCTGCCCGAAATCGTTGGCGCCCGCGCTCCAGACCCGCCCTTGGCGCACCCACAGCAGATGCCCCGCCCCCGCCGCCAAGGCGCGCGGAGTCTGCACCAATCCCACCGCCACGGGCGAAAACGAGGTCATGCGCGTCCAGGCAGCGCCATCGCGCACGTCCACCACCTGCTCTGTTTTCCAATTTCCGTCCACCAGGTGCACCACTTGCAGATCTTGCGCACGGGCATCCGCAAGAGCATCTGGAAGAGGAATGGGCATGGTCACGGTGTCGCCGGGCTGCACTTGGGCGTCGATCTCCAACACCTCGCCTACCCGGAAAGCCCCTTGGAATCGCGGCTCGCCCACCAGGCCCGAGGCCACCTCCACATGGGGAGTTCCCCGGAAGCCGGAAGAATCCAATCGCAGGAACAGCCCCTTGCGTCGCGCATACCCGGGAATCCCGGAAAGATCGTACTCCACCCACCGCTCATGCGACCGCACGGGATGCGCCCATCGCCGTTCCCGGGCTTGATGCGGCCCATACCCACCGCGCCGACCCTGTCCGCCATGCCAGTCTTGGCCATCGGACACGGTGGAATCGTCTTCCACCAACCGCAGCCCGGCCTTGGGATCCACATCCGGCCGCCGGTCCAAACCCGACCGGCCATGGGCCAAAGTCAGACCACCAATCAATGCGCAAACGAAGAGGGGAGCCATCATGCGATCGCCGCTCCAGGAAAAAGGGAACTTGTGAGGTCGCCCATAGATACTCGCCCTCTTGCCGTTCCCGCAACCCTTTTCCGCACGTCGTGTATCCTAAAGAGCTGGATACAGAATTTGGCAGGGAACCCTGTGAATCCAGGAGCCAGCAGATTAGGAATCCCCACCCCCCACCCGACCAGCGAAGCGGCGTCGGGGCACAGGCAATCGAACGTCGTTCACCCAGCCGACTTTCACCGCCCGCATTTCGAGACGTCGGCTGCGCCTCCTCCTCAATACGAACGGAGAATGGCTTCCCGTCATTCGGATGCAGCTCCACGGCGAGCAAAGGAAGCGCACCCTCACCCTCCCCCTCTCCCCACCGGGGAGAGGGACTCGGTGTTCGGGCTGTGAGGAGTGCGATCTTGGCAGCATCGGTCCATCGCCCACCCCACCCGACCAGCGAAGCGGCGTCGGGGAATTGGCAATCGGACGTCGTTCACCCAGCCGACTTTCACCGCCCGCATTTCGAGACGTCGGCTGCGCCTCCTCCTCAATACGAACGGAGAAAGGCTTCCCGTCATTCGGATGCAGCTCCACGGCGAGCGAAGCGATGCCGAAAATTGGCAATCAAATGCCGCTGAAGGGCGATGGGGTCCAGGGGGCGAGGTTCATCGCAGGCCGTGGGCCAGTCCCCTCCGGCCTCAGCCGAAGGGGGTGAACATCAACAGCGCAGCGAAGCTGCGTGCAAGCCCCCTTTCCACGGCCGAAGAGTCCGAGCCCCCTGGCGCCGGGGATCGACAAGGGGTGGTGCGCACCATCCCTTGTCCCCGAGGAGGTACAGGAGGAGCGGGCAGCGTCCTCCTGTACATGAGTGCAGGACGGAAGTCCTGCGACGAAGTACACCAGCACTGGACCGAAGTCCAGAAATTCAGCTCACCGCAGGTGAATCAAAGAGGTTCAGAAGGGAAGCTCGTCCAACGCCCTCCCCGACCAGAAGAACTCCCACGCGAACGTGCCGAAGGTGTATTCGGCCCCTCCCAGCTTGAAGACCGCTCCCCCGGGCTGCGGCTCGCGGTTGGGCGGACACTTGTGGACACCGATGTTGTACACCGTCAGGAGGATCTCGGGCCGGTGGGCGAGGTCAATCCCGGCTTCGGAAAGCCACTTGCGCCGGATGGCCGAAAGGCAGGTGGCCGCGTACAGGTACGACCATCGATGGTCGTCCTTGTCTTCCAGACGCTTGCGGATGGTCTCGTCGGAAACCGAATCGATCCAAGGCAGGAACCGGGGATCGCACCAGGGAACGATCCGGCGGAGCGTCTCCGGCTTGATGCCGGTCACCCCCATGGAAAGGTTCCCGGTGGGGATGAACTTGGAGAAGACCCGCTTGTACTGGTCGCGGAAGGTCTCCGCGCGGCGCATCTGCTCGCACAGGGCGGGAAGGGCCACCATCCGCGGCGAAAGCCCCGTCTCGCGCGAGGCCATGAGGATCGCCTCGCGATCCTTGCGCAAGGCCTGGAGGGTGGAGTCCCAGATGTCGGTGCGGCTCCAGGCGAAGGGAACCCCGTCCGGCGCACGCAGGCGCGACCAGTCACCGGCATCCAGCATGCGGGACACGAACGGTCCGTCTCCGCTGTCGGCCAGCACCCGGTCCACCGCCTGGCCCAGGACGGGATCGATCCGCCTCCATTCCAGGATCCGCTCGCGGGTGCGGATCTCCTGGCGCAGCCGGTCTTCCGGCGCCATCACGGAATCCGAAGAAGCCGTGATGACGGAATCCGTCCTGCTGGCCGCGCGCGTCCAGCCGACCTGCACAGAGATCCAGGTACCTCCCAGGAGCAGCGCGACCCCGCACCCCGCTCCGAACACGAACACCATCCACGGGAACCCACGGCGCGGTCTTGGCGTCGGAGCCCAATGCCCTGGATCTGTGGAGGATGCTCGATGGCCCATGAAAGCCGACCAAATATCGAAAAGCCCTCCCCAGGTTCCGAGTGGGGAAAATCTTTCCGGTACCATCCATGCAGGTCCACAGGGAGTCCAACAACGCCTGCGCCACTGGGACGGTTGGACGCATCTCGCCTGGGGCGATCCCACCTTGCACGGCTTGGTTCCGTGCGAGGGCGCCAGAGACTAATTGTGTCGCAACGGATTAAGTGCGACAATTTTCTCTGTCATCGTCCCATTTCAGGTTGCACCTCAAAGCGGAGGGAGGAATGCGATGAAAATTCGAACTCGTCTCCAGATTGCCATCCTCGGTGGGGGAACCACCATGTTCCTCGCGTTGGGGATCGCCATCGACGTCATGCTGGGCAGTGCCTTCGAAAAGGTCATGCGCGACGATATCAAGGCCCAGTCACAGTGGGCGGCCACCCTGTGCGACCTGTCCTACCAGGATCGCCTCACCAAGCTCGACCACGACCTCAAGGTCTTCCAGCAGAGGGCGGAGCAAGTCTTCGTACTGAAGAGTGGAAAGAGAAAGATCGAGGCGATCGACCAGACGAACCAGGCGCCGGCCATGCTCGAAGTGGTAAACGCCTCGGTAGATGGAAAGCCGGTGGAGTCCGGCGACCACGCCATGGTCGACGAAGTCAAACGCTTGACCGGCACCGACGCGACGCTCTTCCTCGTCGCCGCCGAGGGAATGGTGCGCGTGAGCACGACGGTCCTCCAACCTTCGGGGGAGCGGGCCATCGGAACATTCATCCCATCCAGTTCGCCGGTGTTCCAGACCATCACGGCCGGCAAGCCGTACAGCGGAAGGGCGGTGGTCGCGGGTCAGGACTACATCACCTGCTACGCTCCCGTGAAGGATCCCGCAGGCAAGGTGGTTGCAGCCCTCTTCACCGGAGTTCCGGAAGTCGACCGCGATGCCCTCCGTGAACATATCCTGTCGCGGCGCGTGGGCACCACCGGTTACATCTACGCCATCGACGGCAAGGGCATCTTCACGCTCCACCCCGAGAACGAAGGCAAAAGCGCGACCTCCCAGCCTTTCTACGCCGGCATCGGCAATCGGGATGAAGGCGACATCCGCTACACCTGGAAGGATTCGACCGGCAAGGACCAATGGAAGCGGGCCTATTTCGTCCGTTCCAAGTCACTGGGATGGATCGTCTCGGCTAGCGCCCCCGAGGACGAATTCATGCAGACACGCTTCCGTCTCCGGATGCTCATGGGGGGATGCATCCTGGTGGCGGCCATCTTGTTCATGCTGATCTCGGCCTGGATCGAAGCCAAGGTGGCCAAGCCTGTGCGGCAGGCCGCCTCCATGATGCGCAACATCGCCGAAGGCGACGGGGATCTGACCCGCCGGATGGAAAACAACAGCCAAGACGAGCTCGGCGAGCTGGCACGCGGGTTCGATCAATTCGCTGACAAGACGCTGGACACCATCCGGTCGCTCCACCGCGAAACGGAATCCGTCGCGACCGAATCCCGGCAACTCCTGGAACTGGCTGGCAAGCTCGAGGCCAACGCTGGAGAATCGACCGTCCGGGTCGCGAACGTGGCGAACGAGACCCAGCGGGTCGACAGTCGAACACGCGAGGTTTCCGGAGGCGTGGAGAGTTCGCGACAGCGCATGGAAAGCGTCGCCGCCGCCATCGAGGAGATGAATGCGAGCATCCGCGAGATCGCGCATTCCACCGAGAACACGCGGCTCCGTGGCAGGGCCGCGCAACAGGGCGCCGAGCAGGCGGTGGTGCTCGTGCAGGAGCTGGAGCTGGCCTCCGCCGAGATCGGAAAGGTGGTCCAGCTCATCGCCGACATCTCCGAGCAGACCAAGTTGCTCGCCCTCAACGCGACCATCGAAGCGGCGCGGGCGGGGGATGCAGGAAAGGGATTCGCGGTCGTTGCAGGCGAGGTGAAGGAGCTGGCGAAGGGAACGGCCGAGGCCACGGGAGATATCTCGGGAAAGGCGACCCGCATGATCGAGGCCACGCGCCGGGCCATCGAACGGATCTCCGAGATCCGCGGGGTGGTGTCGGAAGTGGCGGGGATGCAGGACTCGGTCGCGGCGTCGGTGGAGCAGCAGAGCGCGGCCACCCGCGAAATCGCCGCCAACGTCGCCGAGACGGTCGCCACGGTGAAGCGGATCGCCGACGACGTGGCGGAAGTCGCCTCCGCCTCCCAGAAGGTCGCCCAGGAGATGGGGTGGATCCGTACGAACAACCAGGAACTGGTCCAACGGGCCGGACGCGTGAAAACGGCTTCCGTCGGACTGGGAGGCTCGGTGCAGAACTTCCAGGGAATCCTCGGGCGTTTCAAGGTCGATTGATCATCCCATGATTGTTTCTGTCATGAATGCAGCCAGCTCCCGGCGAGACGCCGCCAGAGGCTGTTCCCGAGGGCGAACGGGCGAATCGCCGATGGCGATCCCTCCACGAACTCTCAGGGCAGGAGGATCCCGCCCCTGCGGGAGGCTTCGCCGCCATCCACGCGCCACAGGAGGATCCCGGGGCGCGACCGCGGCAGCTCGCCCACCGCGCGACCGTCCGCGAGGGCGAGGGTCGTGCGACCCAGACGACGCCCGGTCGGTTCGAAGAACTCAACGGCCTGTCCAGCCATCCACATGGGTGCTTCCACGGAGCGCGCTCCGATCCGTCGGAGCGGGAAAGCTCCAGGGGCAGGCGCGGTCGCGACCGCGGAACTTCCCGAGGTCGCACCCAGGGAAATCGCGTCGAGCTCCACGATGTCGGCCTTCTTCCCGAGCACGATCTGGTTGCGGCCCTGCCGCAGGTCCACCACCATCGCCACGGAATCGAAGCGAGCCCATGCTCCGGTGGGGCGAAACAGCACGGAATCGAGGCTCCCGTTGATCGCGATCGTCTGGCTCGCGTCGCGGGTGCCGCCGTTGGCGTAGCGCACCAGAAGGGTGCAACGCCCGGCGAGGGGACGGTTCACGGTGAAGACCACCTTGCTTTCCGCATGGTCCAGGGTGGAAACGTAGGCTCCCGCGCTCGCGGCTTGAGTCGATTTGACCACACCCGCGACGACTTGTGCCTTCTCCGCCTCCAGACGCGAAGACGCCAAAGCCCCAGGAAGCGAAGGCCCCATCCGGAAGACCAGCGCGGTGCCGGGAGCCCCGATGCCGGAAACGGAAATCCCCGACGACTTCCCGTCGTACCACCGCAGGGCATCGAAACGGAGATCGTCGAAATTCCCGACGGTCCCCGACTGGAACAGGTCCTTGGGATCGTTGGAAACCGTCGGCCATTGCGCGGCCTGCAGCTCCTCCAGGCCATCGGCCTGCACGATCCGAAGCCCGAGACTCTTGGCGCTGGAATTGCCGTCGATGGAGAAATCGTAGTGGTGCACGAGCAGTCCGCTTCCGCGGATCACGCTCCGACGGGCGGTGTTCTTCAGGAACGACCAGGCGAATCCCTCGCGATCCGGTCGCCTTGGATTGCGGTAGCGGTACACCGTCTCCCCGTCGGCGGTGGTCACCAGCTGCGTGTCCGTCGCCGTCACCTCCTGGAACGGGATCCATCCCTGGTCGGCGCGGAAGAAGTCGTTGATGGCCACCGGGTTCAGGTCGCTGGCGCGGTTTCCCATGGTGCAGTAGTCGCCGTACCAGTACAGGTCCGGCCATCCGAAGATCATGTGCCCGCACTCGTGGACGAACACGTAGAGACTGAACTTCCCCGGCATGTCGGACATCTGGTAGCGATCCAGCGAGGTCTTGTCGAAGGTCTTCCCCACCCAGCCGGAATGTGGCCACAGCCCCTGGCCCCAGGTCTTGCCTGCTCCGGCGTAGACGATGCTGATGGCCTCGGTGGTCCCGTCCTTGTCGTTGTCGTAGCGCGAGAAATCGACCTGGGGATCGAAGCTTGCGAGCATCTCTCCGAGAAGCTCGTCGGAACCGGAATAGTCGGGCAACCCTTCGTAGTAGGACTTCGGATGCTTGGCGCGGTACCAGCCGAAGACCTCGTTGGTGAAGTCCACCTGCCCGTTGGAAACATCCAGGTAGAAGTCGCGGACCGAACCCTTGCAGCCGTCGCGGTCGAACCCGGGCTTGTTCAGCCAATCGGAGATCTCGTCCTTGGTGAACGGAGCGGGGGCGTCCGAAAAGTCCACCAGGAGCGTCAATCCGTAGACCTTGCCTTTGGGGCTGGGATAGTGGCCCGCCAAAGCGACCGCCGCCGCCTCCGACGTCGAAGCGTCCCCCACGGAAACCCGGGCGGTCGGATGCAACGCTTCGGCGGGCCATGCCTCCAGCTTCCGCCCCTTCCAGACGATGTCCGCCGCGGCCTGGCCGGCGAACGCTGCTACCAGAAGAGAGACGATCGAGCGTTTCAAGGGCATCCTCCTCGCGACTGCGTTCTCCGGTCGCACGACTCCGCGGTGGGGACTCCGTCTTCGCGGAAGCCACACCGCCGATCCTCCAACATACGTCCAGCCGAGGCCCGCAGGCACGGGAGGAACATCCTACGGATTCACCAGCGACCCCTGGCTCCAACGGTCGGATCCGACGGATCTGGCCCTCACCAGGAGGATTCCCCTGGGCAAGGCGACCAGCGGGATCGATCGATCGACGGCCGTGGAGCCGAACGCGCGCACCTGATGCCCGTCCATGGACCGGATCTGGAGTTCCTCCACGTCCGGGGCCAGGCGCAGAAGCTCTCCGCGCACCTCGAAGGCCCGCGATGGCCCGGAAGCTTCCGCCACCGACGACACGGGAGGATTGGGCTGCCCCAGCAGATTCGTGTTGCCCAGCTGCACCGCGTAGGGCCATTGTTCGTCGTTGTCGTCGTTGTCGTCCCAGGCGTGGTGCCAGTGTTCCTGCGGAGCCCCCGAAACCACCAGCCACAGCTTGGAGCAGTTGGCAGGAACCGCGAAGGCCAGGCTTCCCTCGGGATTGGCGCCGTCGGCGTATCTGGCCGTGGCCATCTCGCTGTAGACGCGCGTGCCGTCCTTCATGAGGGCCACGAATCCGTAGCGCCATCCACCCTTGGCCACGTTCAGGGAACGGTAGCCGCCCGCTCCCGCCTTCCCCTTGAATTTGACGGAAACCGTCGTCGCATTGGCGGGGGCGTTCAGCTTCACGCTGTTGTAGCCATAGTTTTCCAGGGCCATGGATTTGTCCACCATCCAGTAGGAGTCCGCTCCCAGGGTCATCTTGACCTGGGGGCGGCTGTCCACTTTGCCGGCGCCGAGCGTCTTGATGGTGGGCAGGTCCCAGGTGGTCAGGCGGGCGGCGTGCTCGAACATCTCGTCGTCGAACCGCTCCTGGGTGACGCCCACGAGCCGCTTGTAGGTGTCGACGGGATCCTCCGGACGTTTCGCGGCTCGCCAGAGCTTGCCCATGAAGTCCCTGCCGTGCAGGTACGACCACCAGTCCCCGATGAAGTGGTTGGCGTAGCGGGGAGTCTCGTGGAGCATGTTCAAGTGGTTGGCCGCGATGTATTCGGCGAAGTTGTCGCGGAACTTCTGCTCCGGATAGAGCGAGAAGGCTTCCCACTGGGCGATCTGTTCCCAGAATCCGTTGCCACCGTCGCCATTGGCCGCAAAGCCCCAGCGCCAACCGGCTCCGGGCACGTCGGCTCCGGTCATGTACTCGAAGCAGTGGCCGATCTCGTGGGCCACCACGGAGGCGATGTTGGCGGCGGCGGGATCCACGTGGAGCGAGCCCACCTTGTCGTCCTGTCCCGATCCGTAGGCCGCCCACTCCGTCTGGTACAGGAGGAAGATCATCATCTTGTGCGTATCGGTGAGGGACTGCCCCTTGAGCACCATCTTCAGGGAGTCCCGGTAGTACGCGTAGCTCTTTTCCGCCACCGCCTTCAGGTTGGCCATGTTGACCTTGTAGGTGCCGGAAGCCGTCGATGGATCCGTCCCGAACCCCTTCTGCCACAGGATGATCCAGTTGTCGGTCTGCACGCTCCGATCGTAGCAGTACGGCGTGTTGCAATCCTTCAGATCGATCCCTTCGCGCGCGAGGAAGCTGGGCTCGTAGATGGTCTTCTGGGCCATGGCGCCCCCCGCGAGCACCAGCAGCGGGACCAGCGCCCAGGACAGGGGATTTCCGGAGAGGTCGATTCGGTTCGCGTGCATGGAAGGTCTCCTGGTCGCTCGATCGAGAACAAAGGTGGATTTTTCCCGGGGAATCCGGCGGCTTGCGGAAACGGCGGAGCCTACCGGACGATCGTGATGCTTCGGATCCGCGTCCCTCCCCGGGCCTGGAGAGCCACCAGGTAGGTTCCGGATCCGATGCCCCACCGGTCCATGCGGATCCGTTCGCGATGCGTGCCCGCTTCCCTGGAGCCGCTGGCCACCTTGGCGATCCAGGATCCCCAGGCGGTGTACAGATCGATCTCCACGCCCGCGGCGGTGGCGAGATCGTAGTCCACGGCGATCTCGCGCCGTCCCCTGGACCACACCAGATCCATGCGTTCCCGCTCCTTCAGCATTTCCCGCACCTCGGGTCCGGTGGAGGCGTAGTCGAGCTTGACGTCGTACCACTTCTTCCGGATGTCCGCGGTGCCCGCCACTCCCGTCCCGGATTGGAGACGGTAGTCGAAGTGGGCCTTGCGGGTGGACTCGCCCGCGTACTTGTAGTCGGTGTTGACCACCACGGCCAGGACCACCCCGTTGGCGGGTGCCTTGTCCAGCCGGAGCACCGCGCTCCCCGACGTCACCGGCGCACCGTAGACGGGCGTTCCGTCCACCGCCCGGTAGCACAGCTGCAGGGACATGTTCTGTCCAATGGGGAGGAATCCGACCTCCACCAGGTTCCCCGTGGTCTTCAAGGGGACGATGTTCGCCCCCGACCACCCCGGCGTCGTGCGGGCTTCGGGAACCAGGGTGCCGAAGCTGTCGGTGGTCTTGGCGTAGGGCGTGGCGATCCAGGGCTCCACGTCCACCTGGTAGGGCGACCATTCCGACTTGATGGTGGTGCCGAACTTGCCGTCCAGCAACCGCTTGGAGGCCGCCGACCATTTCTTCATGTCCAGAAGCGCCATGCGGGCGCGGTACTCCTGGATCAACCTGCGGATCTGCGCGTCGCCCAGCGTGTCGGCCAATCCCTGGAGCACCCTGCCGCGCGCGAAGTTCCAGATCCAAGGAATGGTCCCCTGCCCCACCCATTCGCCCAGGAAGGTGGGGAACATGTTGCCGTACTGGTTGCCGCCCAGGGTGCTGCGCCAAGTGCAGATCTGCTTGCCATCCGATCCGTAGGCGTTGACCCCTTCGGCGGAGGGTCCTCCGAAGGAGCCGTCCTGGAGCCATCCCGAATAGCATTCGATGGGCATGAAGGGCGCGATCAGCGCCGCGGAGTTCAGGTCGCCCATGTCGTCGTACCGCCCCGACCGGCGGGAGTCGGCCTCCTGCTGCAGCCAGGTGTTGCCGCCCTCCTGGAACCAGGCGGCCTGCTTCGCGCCCGGAAGGCTCGCCAGAAGCGCGTGGATCCCCTCGTGGACCATGCCTCCCCGCTGGTTGGCCTTGTCCGCATAGGGACAGGACGGATCGAAGCTGTAGACCGGATAGTACGAGGCGAGGATCATGGGGTACGGCCCGATGCCGCTCTGCCAACCACCCAGGGCGGTGCTGTCTTCGGAATCCGTGCACAATCCCGATCCGTACAGGTAAATGGCGCTGCGGTAGCCCTTCTGCACGCGCAGATCCGGGGCCCAGCCCATGGAATCGCGGAAGTACGCGAAGTCCTTGTTCAGGCGTTCCAGCATCGGGGTGATGGCCTTCTCCGTGACCACGGAACGCTTGTTCCTGCCCCACTTGAAGGTCCACCATCCGGAACTTTGCGTGCCCACCACGCCGGAGCAATCGTCCAGATCCTTGGTAGGCATGGAAAAGGCTCCCATGCGTTCCTTGAAATTGTACTGGAGGCTGGGAGAGTAGCTGGGCCAAGCGTACGGATCGCCCGCGGCGGCCACCGCCAGCGAAGCCATCCCGCCGGCGAGGAACACCGTCACCATCGCGCGGGGATGTCGTGTGTGCTTCATGGATCGAGTCTCCGTGGTGGTGGGAAGGCCGACTTCGGCGTGCGTCCGGTGCGAAGGGCCACTGCTCCAAGGAGTATACCGGCGCCACCGGCCTCCCCCCGTGTCGATCCGCCGCCGGGCGATCACTGGATGGGGCGTTTTCGGTGAGCACGCCCACCCCCCGGTTCTCACCCCCGGCCGCGCTCCCTGCTTAAGTTATGGAAGACCGCTCCCACCTGTGGTGGTAGGATCGGTCCCATCGAGTCCTCTTGTTCGGAAGCGACGTGTCTCCCATGGCCAAGCCCGACATCCACGACTACCTGGAATACCGCTCCTACCTGAAGGCGGCCTTCGCCGCCGAAAAGGAATCCGGCAGCATCGCCGGCCAGCGGGACGTGGCCACCTTCCTGGGGCTCAAGTCCTCGGGACACATCTCGTGGATCCTGCAGGGCAAGCGCGACCTCATGCCGCGTCTTGTCCCCCGGTTGGCCCAGCTTCTGGGGCTGGACGCCACGCAAACCGAATACCTGGCGCTGCTGGTGGAACACAACGACACCGACAATCCCGACGATCGCCGACGCGCCCTGGCGGCGATCTCGCGTTGCCAGGCCAACCGCAAAGCGCGTCTGAAGCCCGGGAAGGTGGCCTATCTCTCTTCCTGGAAGCACGCCACCGTCCGGGAACTGTTGGCGATGGGCGATTTCCGCAGGCAGGATGCCGCGCGGTTGGCCGCGCATCTGGTCCCCCCCTGCTCCACCGAGGAAGTGGACCGCTCCCTGGAGCTTCTGGAGGAGCTGGATCTGGTGGAGACCGCGCCCGACGGCACTCTCCGACGCACGGAAACGGTGGTGACGGCCGGAGCGGACTGCTCGCAGGATGCCGTGCGGGGATTCCAGGAATCCATACTGGACCTCTCCCGGCAGGCCCTGCGCACCATCCCCCGGGAAGCCAGGCACATCTCCACCATCACCTTCAGCGCCTCGCCGGAGAGGTTCCAGAAGATCCGTTCGCGGATCCAGGAAATGCGCCAGGAGATCCTGACCCTGATCCGCACCGACCCGGATCCGTCGGTGGTCTACCACCTTTCCATCCAGGCCTTCCCCGCCAGCCGTCCCTTCGAGTCCGGCCATGCGTGAACCGACACGGGCCGGACTCTGGGGGATCGCCTTCCTCCTGGCCGGATGCGGCGGGGACGCGCCCGCCAACCTCGGAGGCGGCGCGACGGAAACCGACAACGTGGTGCGTCTGCACGTGGGCGCGCGCGACGGCAGGCACCTGCCCGGGACCCGGGTGGTGTTCGTGCGCACCGACACGTGGCTTTCCGACGTCGCGCGCGGCGATGGTCCCCGCACCTACCAGGCCCTTTCCGATTCGCTCGGCGAGGTGCGGATGGCGCTGCCAACGGGTCGCTGGTCGGCGCAGGCGCAGACCGACTCCCAAGGGGCCATCCTTCCCCTGGAGACCACCGAATCCCCGCAATCGATGGTGCTGGGGCCGCTGTCCACCCTGCGCATACGGCTTTCGGGAAGACCCGTGGCATCGCTCCGCGTCGCCGGGACGGCCTGGGAAGGATTGACGGATTCCGTCGGCACATGGACCTTCCGCCTGCCCGCCGGGACCCGCGCCATCGTGGCCCGCACGGGCGACGACCTGTCCCCCGCGGCGGCGGTCGTCCTGCGCGACGGACAGGATCTGGACACGACCGCGACGGTGGTTTCCGGACGCGTGGTCCTGGACGACTTCACCAGCGGAACGGCGAAGACCTCGGTGGCCGCCTACGTCGGAGCGGGCACCTGGTTTTCCAACGAATGGGGAACGCGGATCGGTTCCGAGGAGGACTCCACCGGCCCCTCCTTCCGCGGGAAGATGTCGCTTCGCTACACGGCGCCGGACACGGCCAACGCGGCCCTGGTGGGAATCGTCTTCCGCGACCGCGAAGGGTTCCGCCCCCTGGACCTTTCCGGCCTGGACTCCATCTGCGTGGAACTGCGCGGAAACGGCGAGGTCCGGATGTTCGTCATCCAATACGACCAGGACGGGACGTGGCTTCGCTCCGCGGACGCGTTCCTCGCGGTGGACTCCACCTGGCGCAAGCGCTGCGTGGCGCCTTCGGACATGCACGACCCCTGGGATCCGGTGAAGACCCGCGCCAACACCCTCGCCTGGCTGGCCAAGCGGGGGGATTGGCTGGAGCTGCGCGCCCCCGTCCTCTGGGGAGCGTCCTTGCAGGATCTGTCGCGCTGAAACGAAAAGGCCCGTTCCGGCGGAATCCGGAACGGGCCTCGATCGATCGTCCTGGGCGGCGGATCAGTCGCCGGAATCGGCGGCGAAGGAGCTCTCGCCGACGGCGTTGTCGGCGAGTTCCTTGTTCAAGCCGAAGCGGTTCTTCAGCTTGCCGACCAGCGAGTAGTAGGAGTAGTAGAGCACCGGGGTCACCACCAGCACCAGTGCGGTGTTGAACAGGAGGCCCCAGAAGATGGCCCAGGCCAGCGGCGCCCACATGCCGGCGGTCTGCGACTTGGTCACGATCCCCAGGTTCACCCAGTCGATGCCCACGCCGGTGGCCATGGGCAGAAGGCCGATCATGGCGGTGATCGCGGTGAGCATCACCGGACGCAGACGGGTCTTGCCGCCTTCGACTGCGACTTCCTTGAGGGAACGCCCTTCCTCGCGCAGCTTGTTCATGAAGTCGATCAGCACGATGCCGTTCTTCGCCACCACGCCGGCCAGCGCGATGATGCCCACACCGGTCATGATGATGGACATCTGCGTCTGCACGATCAGCAGCCCCCAGAACACGCCGCCCAGCGCCAGGAAGACGCCGATCAGGAT
>DAOPYN010000077.1:0-15623 GCA_035352895.1 Fibrobacteria bacterium
ACCGGCCACGAATGACTCATCCGCCGTTCCCCACCAACAACCTCAACTCCTCCAGTAGCGTCAGAATTTGTTTCTCCTTATCCAGGACATCCTCGACGAGCTGCGCCGGAGGCAGGTGGTTCGTCTCGTCGCGGGCGTTGGGATTCTTGCGATCCAGGTTGCAGCCTTCGGCCAGCAGCGTTTCCGCCGAAATCTTCCATGCCTGCGGCCCTTCGACGCGTTCGTTCCACCAGGACAGGCACGGCGCGAACTCCTCGTACTGCAATGGAGCCGTCTTGCTGTACTTCTTCTTCCCGTCGGGGAGAGGGTTCTCCCAGAACCAGACATCCTTCGTGGGACCCGAACGGTCGAAGAAGAGAATGTTCGAAGGAATGTCGGTGTAGGGCGCGAAGACGCCTGCAGGCAGACGTACCACTGTATGGAGGTTGAACTCCTTGAGAAGCTCTTCCTTGATGCGCGCACAGACGCCATCGCCGAAAAGGGTGCCGTTGGGCACGACGACGGCCGCTCGAGACGGCCGCCCGGCCTTGCCGGTCTTGCGGCGCAGCTTGCGCATGATCAGTTGCAGGAAGAGCAGCGCAGTCTCGGCGGTCCGTTTGTCGTCGGGGAAGTTTCCCTGGATGCCGCGCTCCTCTTCGCCGCCGAAGGGTGGATTCGTGAGGATCACGTCCACGCGTTCGCTCTCGCCGATGTCGGAGAGGCGATGTCGCAGCGAATTTCCGGGATCGATCCGCGGCGCATTCATGCCGTGCAGCAGCAGGTTCATCTGCGCCAGCAGGAACGGAAGCGGCTTTGGTTCCCCGCCCACGACCGATCCGTTCTGGAGGACTTTGCGTTGGGCCACGGTGTGGACTTGGGCGGCGAGGTGCGTGAACGCCTCGACGAGGAAGCCCCCCGTGCCGCAGGCGGGATCGAGCACGGTCTCGCCCAGGCGGGGATCGGTCACCTGCACGATGAACTTCACCACCGCGCGCGGCGTGTAGAACTCGCCGGCATCGCCTGCGGCGTCGCGCATCTCGCGCAGCATCGACTCGTACAGGCTTCCCAGCGTGTGCAGCTCGTCGGTGGACTGGAAATGGATGCCGGACACCTTGTTGACCACGTCGCGAAGCAGGTATCCCGATTGCATGCGGACCTGCATCTTGTCGAAGATCGTCGCGACGACTTCGCCCCGGGGGTCCCTGCGGTTGGACAGATTCCGAAGATAGCGGAACAGTCCGTCGCCCCACTTGCCTCCGGGGAGGGAGGTGTTCTGCTCCTGCAGGAAGGACAGGAGTTCGTCGCCGGTGAGGCCGTCGGCAGGGGCGGCCCAGTCGCGCCATCGATACGGCGCCTCGATCAGAGGGACGTACTTCTCGCCGGACAACTCGGCTTCGGATTCCCTTGCCAGTTCCAGATCGTCCAGGAATTTGAGGAACATCACCCAGGTCAGGAGAGGCAGGCGG
Source organism: Fibrobacteria bacterium (assembly GCA_035352895.1). Taxonomy (GTDB): domain Bacteria; phylum Fibrobacterota; class Fibrobacteria; order UBA5070; family UBA5070; genus UBA5070. Next base: position 1,446 of record DAOPYN010000077.1, read on the forward strand.
TCGAGATCCCCCGACAATCCCTTGTCCTTGCGCATGGTCTTGCGCGCGGAACCGAGCAGGGCGCCCAGGCTCTGGGAGGTGGTCAGATTGACGGTTTCTGCCGACTTGCGGACCATCGTGTTTCCTTATGCGGCGTAGAGCAGGTTCTGAAGATCGGTCACGGCCTGGCGCAAGGGCGCAGGACCACCGAACAATTCGATGATCTCCCCGGTCTGGCCGTGCGTCGAAATGGGCGGAACCTGGAGGATGTCGGGAAGCACGAATTGCGCGAACCCGTGCTCGGTGTACTTGTCGAGGAGCTCTTCGAGGATGCGCCGCGCCTCGGGCGCGTACCGTTCGAAGAAGTCGGCGCGTTCGGTGCGAAGCCTCTGCGCACGTTCGCGCCGCGTTCGCAACGGCGCATTGAACGCAAGGTGGCACAGAAGGTCGAACGGATCGGCATCGGGTTGATTGGCAGTCTCGGCCAGTTGCTCGAAATCGATACCTTGCTCGCTCAATCGCTCGATCGTCTCGGTACGGAGTCGAGGATCGACCCAGCGTTCCCGCAACACGCGGGAATTGGGACACAAGCTTCTGACCTTCTGGGCTGCGTAGTCGGTGTATTGGACAACTTGGAGCTGTTTCCCATCGGAATCCAGCTCGTAGACCAGATGCGCCGCGATCCGGACCTCGCCGCCATCCACGTAGAACTTGCGCGCACTTCCAGAATCTTCGGGAACCAGGCTCCTGACCGCGGTCATACCTTCTGACCCAGCGAACACGGCGGGATCGTCCAATTCGTCGGGAGGAGGCAATTCCACCTTTCCTGCTTGATCCATTTCCTCTTCCGTAACGTGTGCCGGATCGCCGTCGAAGTCCGGATCAGCGAACATTCGTGTCGCGCATCCCGTGTAGTCCAGAATGTTGAACCAGAGCTTGTCGTAGTCGTCGCGGACGCGCGTACCGCGTCCGATGATCTGCTTGAACTCGCTCATCGCCCCGACCACTCGTACCAGCACGACATTCTTCACGGTCGGGGCATCCACGCCTGTCGTGAGCATTTGGGACGTGGTCAGGACCACTGGCGTCGTGGGCTTGGTTTCGACATCCTGGAACGCACTCAGATGGCCTCTCCCGATCTCCTTCTCGTCGCTGGTCACGCGACAGACCCAGTTCGGATTGGCGGCGACCAGATCGGGATTCAGTTCGATCAAGGCGGCACGCATCTCCAGCGCATGCTCCTGGTCGACGCAGAAGACCAGGGTCTTGTCCTGCGTGCTGGTCCGTCGCAGGAAATCCGACAGGTGCCTCGCGATCGCCTTGGTACGCGCCCGCAAGGCCACAACGCGTTCGAAATCCTTGGTCTGATATTCCTCGTCGGGAACCGGACGTCCATACCGGTCCAACTGATCTTTGCTGGGACGCCACCCTGCGGCATCCCATTCAGAAACCACGCGATGGACCCTGTAGGGAGCGAGAAAGCCGTCTTCGATGCCCTGACGGAGGCTGTACTGGTAGATGGGGTTGCCGAAGTAGAGGTAGCTGTCGCGATTGTCCTCGCGCAGCGGAGTCGCGGTCAAGCCGATCTGGACGGCGGGCTGGAACCAGTTCAGGATTTCGCGCCACGAACCCTTGGAGTGCGAACTGCCGCGGTGGCATTCGTCGACCAGGATCAGATCAAAGAAGTCCGGAGCGAATTCCCGGTAGAGACCCTTGCGGGTTTCGTCTTCGGCCATGGCCTGATAGATCGCGAAGTACATCTCGCGGCTCTTGACTACTTCGCCGTTCTCGATTTTGAATCGGGCATCACCGAAAGGGCGAAACATCTTGTCCTTGGGATCGTCGACAAGAATGTTTCGATCGGCAAGAAACAGGATGCGGGGCTTGCGGTGTTCGCCGCGGATGTTCCATCGTGCATTCCATAGACGCCAGCAGATCTGGAAGGCGACGAAGGTCTTGCCCGTGCCGGTGGCCATGGTGAGCAGAATCCGTCGATCGCCGCGCAGCACCGATTCGATCGCTCGTTGGATCGCAATCTGCTGGTAGTATCGGGCATTCTTGTCTACGGCGTGATTGCCCGGCACCAGTAGTTTTTCTGCCTTCGCATCGTCCTGGAGTCCCGCCCCTGCCCGGTAGCGCTCCCACAGTTCTTTGGGAGTCGGATATCGTTCGACGGATTTTTCAGTTCCCAGAAATCCGTCGTATTCCAGGATTTCGCGACCGTTGGTCGCGTAGGCGAACCGAAGGCCAAGGAGCGCCGCGTAGTCCTTGGCTTGTTGCATTCCCTCGGCGACATGCTTTTCGCTCGCCTTGGCTTCTACCACAGCGAGGGGAATGTCGCGCGTGTAGAAGAGCAGATAGTCGACCCGCTTGGGCGGCTTGCGCAGGAATCCTTTGCCGACTGGAAGTATCCGTCCGTCGGTGATGGTTCGCTGTTCTCCAATGGCGTGCGGTGCGGTATCCCATCCTGCCTGAGTCAGGGCAGGAACGACGAATCTTCGACAGGTGTCGGCCTCGTTGGGCATTCACGGACCTTCCGTGGCAGCGGATCTTCAGATCATCGATGATGGATTCTGCGAATGATAGATCATAGATGATCTGTTTTGGGGTCTGGCCGATCAATGTCGATCTTCAGCAATCATGGATGCTCGGCCACCTTATTGCCTGTGAGCAAGAAGAGTTCGGTCGAATTGGAGGATCAGAGGCGATTGGGGCGACAGATCCGCGCCATCAGGGATCGTCTCAAGCTGACAAGGAACGATGTCGCGGACGTCCTTGGGACGAGTGAGCTCATGGTTCAGCGTCTAGAGAACGGAACGGCAATTCTTACCGTTCCGCGTATGCTGAAGCTGGCTGAGGCTTTCGGGGTGGATCCCGCTGAGTTGCTGCTCGATCTCTCCAGTTGGGAAGTTCGCGAGGGCGCGATTCACTTGCGAGACCTCAGCGATGAGGAGCGGCGTCTGCTGGCCGCTTGGAACAAAATCGAGGACAGGGTGCAGCGCCGAACGGTATTGGAACTGGTCGAACGGATGGTTCGGTAGCGCCAGGGATGCCGTCCATCCGGGCCGGGACCCCCGCCAGCTTTGCGTACGAGCGATTCACGAATCGCCCCGCAACGAAGGCGGAGGCCCGGCAGGCAGCCCGGCCCCGTCCCCTGTAGGGACGCAAAATCTTGCGTCCCTACGGTGCGGGTGGGCGGGGCCTATCCTAAGGACGCAAAATTTTGCGTCCTTATTTCAACCTGTCCCTCAGGTAATTCTCCACCTGGTCGATCGCGATGCGGTCTTGCGTCATCTTGTCGCGTTCGCGGATGGTGACCGTATTCACCTTGTCCGCCTCGCCCTGGCCCACGGTGTCGAAGTCCACCGTCACGCAATACGGGGTGCCGATCTCGTCCTGGCGGCGGTAGCGCTTGCCCACGGCCTGGGTCTCGTCGTATTCCACCGGGAAGCTGTCCAGGAGGTCCTTGTAGAGCTTGCCCGCCACTTCCACCTGCTCGGGCTTCTTGTACAGCGGGAGGATGGCGGCCTTCACCGGAGCCACGCGCGGGGAAAAACGCAGCACGGTGCGGTCCTCGCCGTTTTCCAGACGCTCCAGGTCGTAGGCGTCGCAGAGGGTCATCAGGGCCAGGCGGTCGGCGCCCAGCGCGGGCTCCACCACCCAAGGGATGTAGCGCTCGTTGGAGACCTTGTCGTGGTAGCGCATGTCCTCGCCGGAGTGCTCCATGTGCTGCTTGAGGTCGTAGTCGGTGCGGCAGGCGATGCCCCACAGCTCGCCCCATCCGAAGGGGAACTCGTACTCGATGTCGCAGGTGCCGGAGCTGTAGAAGGAGAGCTCCTCCTTGTCGTGCTCGCGTAGACGCAATTTGTCGCCGTCGATCCCGACAATGCCTGTCAGGAAGTTCATGCAATATTCCTTCCAGTGCGCGTACCAGCGGGCGTCGTCGCCGGGCTTGCAGAAGAACTCCAGTTCCATCTGCTCGAACTCGCGGGTGCGGAAGGTGAAGTTTCCGGGGGTGATCTCGTTTCGGAAGGACTTCCCGATCTGGCCCACGCCGAAGGGGACCTTCACGCGGGCGCCTTCCACGATGGACTTGAAGTCCACGAAGATGCCCTGGGCGGTCTCGGGGCGCAGGTACACCGCCGCGCCCTCGCCTTCCACCACGCCCTGCTCGGTCTTGAACATCAGGTTGAACGCGCGGGGTTCGGTCCATTCCAGTTTGCCGCAGGAAGGGCAGACGATCTTGTTGTCGTTGACCAGCGCGAAGAGTTCGGCGTTGGTCTTGCCGGCCACCGCGGCCGCTCCGAGCTTGGCCTCCACCAGGTGGTCGGCGCGTTCGCGGGCGTGGCACTTCTTGCAGTCCATGAGGGGATCGGAGAAGCTCTTGAGGTGGCCCGACGCCTCCCAGACCTTGGTGTTCAGCAGGATGCCCGAATCCAGGCCCACCACGTCGTCGCGCTTCTGGACGAAGTGCTTCCACCAGAGGTCCTTCAGGTTCTTCTTGAGCTCGACGCCGTACGGGCCGTAGTCCCAAGTGTTGGCGAGACCGCCGTAGATCTCGGAGCCGGGGAACACGAATCCGCGGCGCTTGGAAAGGGAGACGATGTCTTTGAGATTGTCGAGCTTGGCCATTGGTTCCGATCGCTCGTCCGCCTTGCGCGGAAACGGGCGCCTTTCTGGGAGTTTCGGTTTCCGGCTGGATGTCGGTCCGAGCTTGGGAAAGGTAGCCTGCCTGTCTACGTTCTTGGTCGCGTGCGCTACCGAGTTTCCCTCCTTTCCATCCTGGCGATGCACACCGCGTCGGTGGCGAAGTCCTTCGCCTGGACGCCGGATTCGGCGGGGCGTCACCAGCTGGAGCTTTGGCTGGATCCGTACTATTCGGCCGTCAACTGCACCCGGACCCTGGCCGAGGGGCCCATCGCCCGTCTGGTCTCGGACGGGGAGCGCGACACCGACTGGTGGTTGGCCCAGCATCTGTTCCAGCCTCGGGATCTGCTGGTGGAACTGAGCGTGAATCCCCTCCCGGTGGGAGGCTGGGCGGTCCGCAAATGGGCGCCGGAAACCTACCAAGATGCGAAGGTGCGGGATGTCCATCTGGTGAAGGCGCTCACCGAGGGGTTTCCCGAACCCTGGGCCGCGAGCCTGTTCTGGGGGAACGTGGTGAACCTAGTGCGGGGAACGGACACGACCAAGGTCAACGGGACCGCCTACAGTGGATTCTTGCTGAGCTTCAGCCGTTGGAACCTGCTGGACAACCACTTGGTGGAAGGCGATTGGATCGAGTCCGAGCTGAAGATCAAGGGCGAAGACCTGCGCACGGAGCGGCGCATGGGCTGGAGCTTCCGGACCGGTTGGCGGGAGCACCTCAACGAGGACATCCACAGCTACTTCTACGGCTCGCTCAAGCGCAGCCGCACCGATTTCCAGTACAACGGATGGAATCCGCTGCGCAACAGTTCGGTGGAGTTGCGGATGGACCTGGACCGGGAGCGGTTTCCTGCGCTGGACCTCCTGCGCTGGTACCTGATCCTGGGAAAGAAGTTCCCCTTCCGCCAGGGCAGGATGGCCTGGTCGGTGTATGTCGGCATGGTGGACGAGGTCCGATCGGGGTATTCCCCGAAGCTCCAGCCGATCGCTCCCCACGGGATGAAGCTGATCTTCCAGCCGGATCTTGAGTGGTAGTCGCGGTTTTCCATTGCCGAAGGGGCCGGGTGGGTTGCTTATTGGGAGCATGAAGGACGCCAAGGATTTCTGGAGCGAAGGATTGGACCAGGTTCCGGCCTATGTGCCGGGTGAGCAACCCCAGGGCGGGGGGTGGATCAAGCTCAACACCAACGAATGCCCCTATGGTCCCAGCCCCAAGGCCATCGCGGCCATGCGGGACGCCGACGACGACCGGTTGCGGCTGTACCCGGAGCCGTCGGGGGAAATCCTGCGGGAGGCGGTGGCCAAGATCCACGGGGTTCCGGCCCAGGACGTGTTCTGCGGCAACGGCTCCGACGAAGTCCTGGCCTTCGCGTTCCGGGCGTTCTTCGGACATGGCGATCCGGTCCTCTTCCCGGATGTCACCTATTCCTTCTATCCCATCTGGGCGCGGGCCTTCGGGTATGATTTCCGCACGATTCCGCTGCGGGAAGACTTCACCATCGACCCCGCCGACTACGCCGTCGCCGCTTCTGGCGTGGTGTTCCCCAACCCCAACGCCCCCACCAGCATCGGGATGTGTCTGGACGGGGTGCGGTCCATCCTGCGATCGCAGAGCCGGCGCGTGGTCATCGTGGACGAGGCCTACGTCGACTTCGGGGGGGAATCGGCGATTCCCCTGGTCAAGGAGTTTCCCAACCTGGTGGTGGTCCACACCTTCTCCAAATCCAGGTCGCTGGCGGGTCTGCGCGCCTCGTTCGCCGTGGCGAGCCCCGGACTGGTGCCCGCACTGGAGAGGGTGCGCGACTGGTACAACTCCTACACGCTCGACCGGATCGCCCAGGCGGGAGCGGCGGCGGCTCTCCTGGACACCGAATGGACCCGCAGCCTGACCTCCAGGGTGGTCGCCACCCGCGAGCGGTTCGGCGCCGCGCTGGTCTCCAAAGGCTGGTCCGTGCTCCCGTCCCAGGCCAACTTCGTGTTCGCCTCGCACCCTTCCAGGAGCGCCCAGGAGGTGCTCGCCCACCTGCGGGATCGCCGGATCCTGGTGCGCGCCTTCCGCGGTCCGCGGTTGGATCGCCATGTGCGCATCACCATCGGGACCGACTTGGACATGGACAAGGTGCTGGAAGCCTTGGACGGTTTCTGACGGAATCGGGGATCCCGCGATCCTCCATCCGATTTTTCCCGGGTCATTCCCGTCGGACCCGGCCGGGCGATAGGTATTATTCCAGCGAGGTGGCCCAGCCGCCTGGAAAGCTCCCATCGCTGGAAGGAAAATCCATGTTCCGATCCGTTCTCGCCGCCCGTGGAATCTTCGTCCTCGCGTTGTCCCTGTGCCTCGGGGCCTGCCAGTCCACCACCGTGGTGGAGGACGAGGCGCCCAAGTCCACCGCTCCCGCGGGCCGCTTCGGCGTCGAGTTCGCGTTCGTTCCGGAGATCGCTCCGGATTCGGTCTCCTGGACGCTTGGCTCCGCCAAGGGGATGGTCGCCACCAAGGATCTGGGCGAGGATTCCCTCAAGCGTCGCAGATTGACCGTGGAGGTGGAGTACGGAACCGCGCAGGGCGATTCCCTTTGGTTGGACCTGCGCCGCCACGGGGTCCGGGTCTCCCGCATCGCCTGGGTGCGGACGTCCGCGACCGAACCGTTCCTTCTGCGTGCGGAGACCATCCACCGCGACACCCTCGGGCGGTTGGTGCTGCGGAAGTTGCATGCCGCGGGTCTGGCCGGGAAGGCCAAGGCCGACTCCGTCTACGCGAGTCTGCTTTTGGCGGGGGTATTGGATTTCGACGGATTCCCCGACTCCGTTCCCGGTGGCATGGATGTGGCCGCGATCCGCCGGATCGCCCTGGTGCAGGCCGTGGCCCGGAAGGTGCCTCTGGTGCAGCTGGCCGATGCCTGGCTCCTGGATCTGAACGCCGCCCAGGCGCGCGACACCATCCATGCGATGATCGTGGGCGGTCTGGTTGCTCCCGCCGACACCGCCGCGCTCTACCCGCCCGCTCCCATCCGCTTGACTTCTCCGCTCGCGCTGGATTCCGTGGCCCGTCCCGGCGGCGCCGCGCGCGCGCTTGGTGGAACGCTGGTCTGCGACGATGGACTCCAGCTCCTGCAGGTCAAGTTCCTGGACGACAAGGGGCAGGACGCCTCCGGCAGCTTCGCGCCGGTGGTTCCGCGGACCCCGGCGGGAACCCAGGTGCGCCTGGATACGACGGGAATTGTCGTGCAGGCGTCCGCTGGGGCGATGGCGGGGACGTACCGGCTCCGCCTGGTCGTGCTGGATCGCAAGGCGCGGTTCGACAGCTTCGAGCTTTCCTTCCAGGTGGAGGTTCTGCAGCAGGCCAAGGCCCCGCGGATCACCTGGGTCTCTCCGGCCAAGGACACCGTCCTGACGGCGAAGGACTCCACCTGGCTCGTCCAGATCAAGGTCGACGATTCCCTGAAGCTCGATTCCGTGGTGATCGCCGGCAAGAAGGCCGACCGGGTGGGCGCGATCTGGCAGGTCCTGGACACCATCCACGCCTGGGGGACGCCCGTGTCGTTCGTCGCCCGTGCCCACAACGCCGCTGGTCGCGACACGAGCTCCACCAGCCGCACCGTCACCCTGAACGCCACGGTGGGCGATGCGCTTCCCACCGTGATCCCGGTCGATCCCGCCGACGGGAGCGATACCGTGCCCTACGCGACGGCCACCCGGAAGGTTTCCTGGAAGTTCGCGCCCGGAGCGAGCTTCAAGGACGTCCAGGCGGTTCTGGATCGGGGCGATGGCGCCCCCAAGACGCTTGCCGCCACCGCCAAAGATTCGGTCTGGTCCACCGACGTTCCCTTGCCCGCCACCGGCAAACCAAACATGGTGAAGGTCCTGGTGGTCACCGCCTCCGGGTACGTGGTGCCGGTGGACACCTTCTTCCTGGCTCGCAAGAAGGATACGGTCTCTCCGTCCATCAACCCGCAGTCTCCGCCCGCGGTGGTGAACTTCGACAGCCTGACCGTGACCCTTCGCTGGAAGATCTCGGACAACCACCGGATGGACACGGTGAAGATCAACGGGGTGCGGGTCGTGCCGCAGGTCCTGGGGTCGGACACCACCTACGTCTACGCGCTGAAGCTGGACACAGGCACCAACAAGGCCCGCGTGCTGGCGCGCGACAGCTCGGGGAATCTCGCCAAGGACAGCGTCACCGTGATCCGCCTCCATTCCAGCGACCCCCCCAAGATCACGCGCCGCACCGGCACCACGGACCGCTCCATCGAGTACCGTTCCACGGACTCCTTCACGGTGGCATGGAACGTCACGGACAAGGAAAAGCTCGACTCCGTCGTGATCGCGGGCGAGAAAGCGAAGGATTCCGCGGGGATCTTCTCGAGGAAAGTGGCGATCGGTCCCGGGGTGAACCGCATCGGGATCCAGGCCTGGGGCAAGTACTCGGGCAAGTCGGCGGTGGATACGGTCGAGATCACCACCGTCGCCTCCGATGCCGACCTGAACAAGTACAACATCCTCCTGATGCCCGACGGGAGGGTGTGGATGACCTCCAATCTGCGGGTGACCGGGGGCTCCTGCGGTCTCTGGGGATGCGATCTTTCGGGTCGCACCTACACCTGGTCCAAGGCGATGGGCCTGGATGCCGCCTACGATGCGAAGCTCGCCGGGACATCGGCGACCGGGGTGGTGCGCGGACTCTGCCCCTCGGGCTGGCACGTGGCCCAGGCCAAGGAATGGTCGGCCCTGTACGCGGCCACGTTCGTGAAGGGGGCGACGGATTCCGCCCTGGCTCTGCGGGTGGATACGGGATGGGGAGGGACCCAGGGACGGAACCTGTGGGGGAATTTCCTGATGGCCAACTTCCTGTATCCCGAGATCAGCATGATCACCAGCGGCGGCACCAAGATTCGCAGGATCACCAATCTGGTGCGATCCATCCTCTGGACCCCCGGTGAAGAGGATGCTTCCACGGTGGAGGCCCTGTATGCGGGAGCGGCGGGAACCGGCAAGCTGGGTTCGGCCAAGACAAACACCTTCGGGGTCCGGTGCATCGAGGACAAGAGGATGATCGTGCGACCGATCGGAACCCGTTCGATCGACAGCCTGGTGATCACCAGACCGATCGGCACCAGGCTCGATCCCATCGCCACACGGATCGAACCCGTTCCGCTCGCCGCCGAATGATCTGATCTTCTCCCGAGGATCCGCCCCGGGTTCAGAGGATCTTGAAGCCCTTGAGGTTGTCGTGGAGCTCGAGGATGAACCCTCGAGCCAGCCCGATCAGGGGAACCGCGAGCAACATGCCCAGGATGCCCCCCAATTGGCTTCCCAGCGCGACCCCAAGGATCACCACCCAGGGAGGCAGGTGCAGGGAGCCACCCACGGTGGCGGGGTAGATCAGGAAGTTGTCGAGCATGTGGATGGCCAGAAGCACGATGGCGATCAGCCACCAAGGTGTGCTGGTGGCACCCACCAGCGCCAGGGTGATGGCCGGGATGCCACCGGCGATGGGGCCCAGCAGAGGGATGGCGTTGGCCAATCCCGCGAAGGCTCCCAGGAAGATCGCGTAGGGCACCTGGAGGGCGGAAAGGGCGGCGGTGATCAGGATGCCGTTGGCCAGCGAATCCATGGCCTGGCCGCGAAGGTAGGCGGCGGTCTGCAGCTGCACGCGATGCAACAGGCGCAGGCTCATCTCGAAGTAGCGGTTGGGGATCATGGCCAGGAAGGATTTGCGGACCTCCGCACCCCGGGCCAGCAGGAAGAAGGCCACGACCAAGGACAGCACCACCGTCTCCAGGAGGGGAAGCACGTCGAGAAGATCCTGGAGGGACTCGAAGGGGCTGCCCTGCCGTTTCAGGCGCGAGGCCGCGAATGCCCGCGCCTGGTCGAGTTCCCTGGGGGGGACCAGCCGTTGCAGGAATTCCAGGAGGCCGGAAAGCCGCAGCGACGCCTGGTGCAGGTAGGCTTCGGAGTTGGCCTGGAATTCCTGGATCTGGGCGAACACCAGGGGTGTGGCCCAGACCAGGGCGAAGGCCAGGAAGGCGATCACCGTGATCAGGATGGCCGCGGTGCCGAAGGTGCGGTTGATCCCCCTGCGGTCCATGGCCTCGCAGACCGGCGAGAACAGCACCGAAAGCAGATACCCCGCGATGAGCGGGGTCATCAGAAGCCAAGCCGAGGTCGCGGCGAACGCTCCCACCGCCACCACCAGGAGGATCCATGCGGTGAGCAGGACCTTGTCGCCGCCGGGATGGGCCATGGTGCGGGCGGGGCGGACCATCAGTAGTTGGCCCGGGCGGAGCCCTCTTCCACCTCGTGCAGGCGTTCGTTGGTGTGCCGGAGCCGGACGGCCAGGGACAGGCCCAGGTTCCGCAGGAGGCGGGCGGCGGCCTGCGGGCGGGTGCGTTCCAGCTGGTCCAGGTCGCCTTCGAAGAAGCCGTACAGGACGGATTCCGTCTGGCAGACGGCGCTGGCCGATCGCGACGCGTGGTCCAGGAGCGCCATCTCCCCGAACACCTGGCCGGGCTCCAGGACGGCGAGCTGGACCTCCCCGCGGACCATGTCCTCCGACACGATCCGCACGAGGCCGGTCTGGATGATGTACATCCCGCTGCCCGTCTCGCCTTGACGGAAAACGACTTCCCCCGGCTCGAAGGTGCGCCGGTGGAGAAGTCGCGCGATCTGGCGCAGGTGGCGGGGGTGGACCCCTTCCAGGAAGGGGATCTTGTGGAGCCATTCCACCAGCCGATCGGGCTGGTTGGATCTGAGGCGAGCCAGCAGATCCGTCCAGAGCGGGCTGGTCATGGCCGCCTCACTTCAACTTGAGCGCGCTCCGGATGGACTTGTCGATGTCGGCCAAGGTCGCGGAATCCGAGGAGTTCCAGGACTTGAACGTGGCGTCCGGCGACACCAGGAGGATCAGCGGCACGGAACCGGTTCCGTATTCCTGCGAGAACTTCTTGGTGACGTCCTGGAAGGCCATCACGTCCAGCTTCAGCTCCGTGTCGAAGGTGTTGATGTCCTCGGGGCTCGCCGTTCCGGTGGCGATCGCCGCGACGGCCAGGCCCTTCTTCTCGTACTTGCTGCGCAGCTCGCGGATCTGGGGGAAGGTGTGCATGCAGTGCCCGCAGGTGGGGCTGAAGTAGAACAGAAGCGAGTAGCGCTTCTTGAGCATCGAGAAGTTCAGGTCCTTCTGCTTGATGGGCTGCAACGGGATGGAAAAGTCCACCTTGGTGGCTCGGGCGGGCGGGGTGGGGGAGGGCAGGGCGGGGCCCACGGGTGCCGAGAGAGTGGGTGCGGGTGCCGCCTTGGGCGCCGCAGGCGCGGGCTTTTCGGCCAGACACGCGGAAGTCAGCAAGGCCACGGTGATCATGGAAAGGATTCTCATCGATCGCTCCTTTGGAAGGTATGGGGCGATCACAAGTTAGGAATCGGTGAACGACCGGACACTCACAGGCGGCGGCGGATTCTTTCCGATAGCTGGGCATATTCGTCTCCGAAGCTTTTCCGGAAGGCTTCGGGTTCGTCCTGGCCTTCGCGCAGACGCTGCAGGTAGGCCTCCAGCGCCGTGGAATTGTGCAATTCCATGAGCTCCTGCGCCACCGCCAAGGAATACTTGTAGGCCAGTTCCGCTTCGTCCTGGTCCAGATCCAGGAAGCTGCGGCGGTTGGGAAGGGAATCCAGCCACCCCGAGGTGGCGCTGCCGGGGAGGTTCTTGATGCGCTCCCCCTGGAAATATTGCGCCAGGCCCTCGTTGAGCCAGAGGGGGACCCGCCCTCCGGATGCGCTGATCAAAAACGCGTGGGAGAGTTCGTGGCGGAGGATGGTCGCGCGAATCGCGGGATCCTGGGCGCTTTCCAGGGGCAGGTGGACCTGGCCATCGAAGGTCGCCGCGGCCCAGTGGGGGGCGGCCGAATGGGTCCCGATCAGGATGGAGACGGCCAAGCTCGGCGACGATCCCGTGGCCAACCGCAGCGTGTTCCAGGCCCGTTCGCCTTCGTCCAGGACCTCCGATTCCAGCGAGGGTGGGCAGGTTTCCATGCACATCACACGAAGGTTCCGATTGGATGCGCCTGGTTTCCGGTTTTCCAGGGTCACCAGTTGGCCCAGGAGCGCGGTGGTCTGGACCGATCCCGGATCCAGGCCTTCCAGGAGATCCACCTGGATGCGGGCCTTGGCGGCATCGCCGCGGCGCAAGGCGCATTGGGCCAGGATCGCCCTGGCCGGGACCGATCCCGGATGACGCTGGATGTAGTCGGTGAGGATTTCCTCGGCCAGGGGGATGGCCCCTTCCATGGCGCGCGCATACCCGATCAGGAACTGGGCGTCGGAATCGTCGGGGAATTCCTGGAGGACCGCTTCGCCCAGCTGGCGTCCCTTCCAAGGTTCCCCCGTGGCGGAAAGTTCCAAGCCGTGCTGGAGCCGACAGTTGCGACGCAGGGTGGCTGCCTGCGGGGACAGGGGAGCGATGGCCAGGCAACGTTCCAATGCGGCCAAGGCGCTGTCGTAGCGTCCCAGACGCGCCCAGCAGACCGCCTGCGCCTGGGGCCAGGCGGCATCCATGGGGTGGTCCTGGGCCCCCTGGGCCAGTCTTCGGATGGACAGGCCCGGGTTGCCAGCTTGGGCAGGCGCGACCGCCGAATCCCACTCGGGACCCGCCGTGGGATTGGCGGGAAGGTCCAACGGATCCAGCACCAGTTGGGGATCGAAGAAATTCTTGATCTCCGGATGCTTCCAGGCCGATCGGACCACGAATGCGCAGGCAACCACGACCGCCCCGATGAACAGGATCTTTCCCAGCCGCATGGATCCCTTCCCGGGTGGTTAGCTTTGTCCCGCCATGAATACCCGTTTGCCAACGATCCAAAACCTTGTCGCATCCTGCAAGGCGCCTGCGCTCATTGCCATCGTCTTTTCGTGGAACCTCCTGGGGTGCGCCGGATCCAAGTCCGCCCAGGATGGGCCTCCCCCTCCACCGCCGGTCCCCTTGATCGCTCCCATCGGGGAACCGCCCACATCCACTCTGCGCATTCCCGTGGAGGTGGACTTGGACTTCGTGCGCGATCGCATCATGAAGACCCTTCCCAAGCCGCTTTCCCAGAAGGTGGTGCAGAAGAAGGTACAGGTGGGAAGCCTTCCCTTCTCCCCGGAACTGGGGGTGGAATTCCGCCACCGGGCGGAGGTGGAGAGCATTGAACTGCGCATGGACGGAAGCCAGTTCCAGGCCACCACCCGGATCAACTTCGCGGTGGGAGGCTCCGTGGTGGCCACCCATCTGGACGTGGGAGTGGGGTCTTGCGGGGAGAAGATCGGCGAGCCACCGCCTACCCTGGAAGTGACCGTGAAGGGACGCTTCGCCTGGGGCAACGACGCCAAGATCCTGTTCGCCCCGTCGCCGCTGGACGTGAAGTGGATCCGCCCGTGCAACCTCACGGCCTTCAAGGTGCGGCTGGAGGACATCCTGGATCTCCCGCTGGTGCGCACCCAGATCCAATCGGCCATCCGACAGGCGGTGGACCAGATCCCCGAGCAGATCCGCATCCGCCCCATGGCGGAAATGGCCTGGCG
>DAOPYN010000078.1:0-15580 GCA_035352895.1 Fibrobacteria bacterium
TCCTCGCTCGACTTCTTGTAATGCTGCTTGAAGGGGTAATGGCTTTCCCAGACCACCTCGCCGGCGCCCTGCTGGACCTCTCCCTTTCCGCGGGCCACCACCACGCGATGGGCGGCGTCCTGGTGGCAGAGGATGGTCCAGGAAAACGGCGTGCCATCGGGGATGCCCGGCATCTTCGCCTTCCAATGGGTTTCCTGGCCCAGAGGCACCTTCTGCATCGCCTTGCCCTTGGAATCCACGATCTCCACAGGCCCCATGGCCACCTGGTCGCGCACCAGGAGGGTGTCCGAGCGGGCGCTGATCCCCACCGAACTCGCCTCGGCCAAGAAGAAGTGTTTGCCCTTGGCCTTGGCGGGGATCTTCCACGAGGCGGAGCAGCAGTTGGCTCCCGCCTTCCCCTGGACGGTGGCCACCACCGAGCCGTCTTCGGCGTGGATCTTGAAGGTGAACGGGCAGCCCTCTCCGACATATCCTGTCAGAACGGTCATGGTCGCCTCGCCGCCCGCCATGGCCTCGGAAAGACTCCAGCGGCAGGAAAGCAGGAGGGAGGGCATGGTGGCGTCGAGCGGAGTTCCCAGTTGGCCGTTGAGCTTGGGCATGTCAGTCCTCCGCCCCGATGGCGAGCTTGGTCCATTCGGTCATGGAATCCGGGCCGTCGTAGCGGCACGATCCGCGCCACACCATGGACAGCTGGTTGTTCCCCTTGGTGATGATCACGCTCTGGAGAACCGTTTCCATCCATTCCCTCCCCATGCCCACGTCCATCCACACCATGGGGCGCTTGCCCGGAAGCGGAAACTTGAAGATGGGGTGGTCGGGATCCAGATAACCCAAGGCCACGTCTTCGTCGCCTTTCAGGTGGGGGAGCTTGAGCCCGTCCGGCGCTCCGCAATGGAATTCCGGGTTCACCACTGGCGTGGGCGTGTTGCCGGAAAGACCGTTGGATTCGGCCCGGGTCTGCAGGCGGGCGATTTCGGCTCCCGGCGCGATGTCCGGAGGAAGACCCGCGTAGGTCACCCGCGGGTGGAAGTTGCGGCTGGTGTATCCAAGCGCCCAAGGCTGGGGCATCTGGGGCCACTGGTCCAGGGACTTCAGCACCAGGTTGTCCGGAGTGAGCACATGCGCGGGGTTCTCCAGGTTGGGAAGCCGGGCATTGAAGATCTCCTCCAGGGTGGGATCCACCAAAAAACCGGTGCCCACGGGATTGCGCGGATAGACCAGCTCGGCCTGGGTCTTGGAAGACAGGAATCGTCCCCCATAGGCCTTTCCGAAATGCATGGGCATGGTCTCGAAGAGTTCCGGCTCCGAGAACTCGAAACCGAAGGTCTTGGGCACGATCTTCCGGTTCCCGAACACCCGCACCACCTTGCGGAACGCGCCGATCTGGATGCCCGCATCGAAGTACTTGCCCTGCTTGCCCCGCGGCGCCCAGGCGTTTCCGATCACGATCACGTCGGTGCAGGGCTTCCAGGGCACCAGTTCGTTCTCGAACTGGGTAGGCTCGGTGGCGGGGTTGTTGGTGTCCCAATGGACGTCCGCTTCCACCCAGTCCACGGGATCATCCTGCAGCGGAAGGTCGTCGGGAACCAGCGACCACGTGGCCTTGGCCAGCACCGAGACGATGGGCGATCCATCCGGCATGTGGCCGGGAATCATGCGGGTGAGCCATTTCATCGGAGTGTTCCTGGGGTTCTGACGAACCATCGCCACATGCGGGGTCGACGCAAAGCTGACCTCCAAAGGGGGGGGGGACCAAAAGGGATTTCAAGGCCTGTTGATCAGGAATATAGTCGAAAGAACCCAGCCGTCCCCGCGTGCTACCTTTGGGCTTTCCAAGCCCCCCAATGGAGCCCCAACCATGAAATCCTCTGGAAAAACCGGCGAGCTGCTCCAGATCAAGGTCCCCTCGCAGATCCTTTCGGCCACCTGGGGAGAGGGGAAGGTGGCCGCGGGCGGCGAGGTGGTCCTGGAAGTGCAGACCCACCTGGTGGCCGACGGCTCCCCCATCAAGATCGAGATCAAGACCGTGGGCGGGAAGACCGTCTCCACCACCGACGGCAAGGTCTACGCCGACATCCACAAGCGCCGGATCCAGGTGCCCTCGGACACCCAGGAAGACCTCGTCTACCAGGCGAAGCTCCCCGAGCACAAGGTCGACAAGGTCTCCAACCGCCTGGTGGTGATCCCGGGTCTTTCCATCACCGACACCAAATGGATGGATCCCGACGGCAAGGAGCTGAAGGCGCTCCCCGACGGAAAGCCCGCCCAGGCCACGGCCAAGATCCAGGGCCGGCCCGATGGCACCGAATGCCAGGTCTCCGTGGTGTTGACGGAAACCGACGGGTCGGAATCCGTCATCCAGAAATCCCGCCTGAAGATCAAGGACAAGTCCCTGGCCTTGAAGCTCAAATGGATGTATGGCGACAGATCCCGCTCCGTGCCGCCAAAGCCCGAGCGCGACCGCCACGCCGAGGCGTACAAGGAACCCACCGTCCACCTGAAGGTGGTTTGCGACGGCGTGATGGCACTGGGCCCCAAGATCCCCGTAAGCCAGGAAATGGTCCTCATGTACCAGTCGGGAGAAGGGATCGCCGGCCCCTTCGAGGGCAAGAAGGTTTCCGTGACCGCCCCCGACGGCGAGAAGAAGGAATTCACCATCCCCTCCGACGGCGTGGTGAAGGTGGGCGAAACCAAGCCCGGACCCTACGAGATCGAGCATCCCAAGCTGGAGGAGGAGGCCGAGTAGCTCCTCGGGCGTAGTCAGATATTGTCACGCAAGCCCAATCGCCCATGGATGCCGTGGCGGGAAACAAACCACCCCGAAGCAAGCCCTTCGTCAAGCTCAGGACAGGCATTCGGGGAATGCGACCCGAATACGCTTCACTCGTCGATGCCGTACTCCAGGCGCGTGAAGTTCCGCATGGCCTCGGGGCCGCCGTAGTAGACGCTCCCCCGCCAGGTCAGGGCGATCTTTCCCAGATCGGGCCGGATCTCGACCGTCTGAAGCACCATCCGCATGGAATCGGCGCCGCGTCCGGTGTCCAGCCAGGCGGTGGGCGGACCGCCCGGAAGCTGGAACTGCCAGCTGGGATGGTCGGGATGGAAGTAATGGAGCGTGATGGATTCGCTCCCGTTCAGAAGCGGAAACTGCAATCCCCGCGGCGCGCACTGGTGGTATTCGGGGTTGAGGATGGGCGGTGCGGAAGGCGGGAAGGTGCCCGGTCCCGCGCCCACCTCCGGCATGCTCTGGATCCGCTTGCGGCGCTCGATCTCCTGGTCGACCGCCTGGTCGGGCGACATCCCCGCCAGGCTGCAGCGGGGCCAAGTGGTCCGCGGAAGGGGCCCCAGGGAGGCGGGCATGGGTGCCTCGCGCCACCTCTCGAAGGATTTGACCAGGAAGGTGTCGGGAGTCAGGACGCGCGCGGGATCTTCGAAGTTGGGCAGGCGCACCTCCATGACGGAATCCGTCCCACTCACCAGGAATCCCGTTCCCTGGGGGTTGGGCTGGAAGACCATGGGTTCCTGCGGCCGGGTGGTGGAATCCATCCCTCCGTAGCAACGCGAAAGTTCGATGGGCACCGACTCGAAAGGAACGGGATCGGAAAAGCGCACCGAGCTCCCCTGCACCAGGGCCTTGCGGTCGCCGAACACCCGCACCCCGAAGGAGGCGCCGTTCACGGTGACCCCCACGTTCATGTGCAGGGCCTGCTTGCCGCGCGGCGCGAAGACGGATCCTGTCAAGATAA
This sequence comes from Fibrobacteria bacterium, assembly GCA_035352895.1. Classification (GTDB taxonomy): domain Bacteria; phylum Fibrobacterota; class Fibrobacteria; order UBA5070; family UBA5070; genus UBA5070. Next base: position 3,747 of record DAOPYN010000078.1, read on the forward strand.
CGTCCGTGAGCGGCTTGAAGGCCACAAGGTCGCTTTCCAGGGCGTCGTCGGACTCACGGAAGGGGATTTCCTCGTCGGCGTAGGTCAGCACCTCGCCGGGGACGAGGTCGAAGGTCTCCTTGCCCAGCACCGAAAGGATGGGCGTGCCGTCGGCCATGTGGCCTGGGATGAGGTGGGGGGTCATTTCTTCTTGAACTCCGGGATCTGCAACTGAAATTTCGGCTGCACGGTCAGCGCGCTGCAGATGTTCTTCATGAACTCCGAAGCCGTGATCGCCCACTTCACTCCGGTCCCATAGACCCTGGAGTGGCCTTTGAGGTCCCAGCGCATGTCGTAGAGGGTTTCCCTGCCTGTCGTTTCATCGTAGATCCAACCTGCCAGGAACTCGATTCCTCCTCGCATCGCCTTTTCCTTCGAATCCCAACCGTGTGTCTTGGCGTAGTTCTTCCCATCCTGTACGCCCTTGGCACCAGCCGTAGTCACGCTCACCCCAAAGAAGTTGTAATAGGTCTTGTCCCCTTCCACAACACCCATCGATGGAGCGGAGAATTCCGTGCAGATATGGCTTGCGACGTAGACCGGACAGATCGCGTTCTCGTAGGCGACGTCCACGATCAACGAAGACATGCCCGGAATGAGACGCAGGAACGCCTCCCCTATCTTCTTGATTTTCGGATCATCGCTGTTCGATCTCCTGGCTCCGTACCCTCTGTAGAAGGATTCGAGTTCGGCCGCATCGATCTTGTACTTCGCTTTCAGTTTCGCGAATTGAAGCTCGTGGGGAATGGGCCCCTTCGGATCCATGCCTTCGTGGGGATCCACCGCGGCGATCACCTCGGCCAAGGTCGATTCCCTCCAGATTCCGTCTGTCGCTTTTTCCCCTTTCTTCACATCCGCTTCGGTCTGCGACGACTTCAGCATGATTTCGGCGTACTTCTCGATGGTGAATTCCTTCATGTCGACGATTTCGTTCTCACCAGCCTTGGAGATCTTCAGAGGCTTCGGACGGAATACGTCATCGTATTTCACCTTTTCGGAGGTGAACACCTTCTCCAGGCTTCCATCTCCCGTCAGGGCAGCGGAGCCCAGAGCCAAGGGGATCTCGCTGTCCGCCACCCTCGTTCGGTCGTCGGAAATCTTCACCACCCCCTGCTGCAAGGACGGAAGAAGATCCAGCATGTGGCGGAAGGGGATCTCCCGCAGGAGCCCTTTCCCGTCGGGACGCGGGAAGGCGAGAACCATGAAGATGTTCTTGATGGGCCCCAGATACGCGATCCCTTCGGGGGCGATGGGGGCAAGGCCCGAAAGATCGACGGAAAACCGGGTCAGCTCCTCCGATCCGATGATGCGGATCGCCTTCGGATCGTCCCTGGAGGGCACGATCGCACCTCCCCTCAGCAAACCCAACCAATGCGTGTCCTTGTCGCCCTCTGCCGCGACCTGGGTATAGCCCACATAGGCGGTGAACCCGATCTTCGATCCAGGATGGACTCTCTCCAGATGGAAGATGAGGTCCGCATTCTTGACTCCGTTCGCCGTTCGCTGCTTCACCTCCAGGAACCTCTCCTGCTGCCCCGCCGACATGGACCAGACGGAAGGCGAAACCCAGGAGGAATTCTCGAACTCTCCCCAGGATTCCCTGGGGTATCGGTAATGGCGCATCTGGATCCGATGCGCTTCGGCTTCCGCATCTTGCCAGGAAAATTCCCGCACGAAAGGCTTGGGAATGGAGGTGGCCACCGGAATCTCCGCCAAGGTGACGAATTTCGCGGCGTTCTTGGGATCGGGTACCTGGAAGGCCACGCGGACATCGAAATTGTTGAATTTGGTCGCCAACGCGGTGTTCAGATCACCCGTCAGGGTCAATCCCAACTTGTAGCCCTCGTAGCAGAGGGAATCTCCTTCCGCAAGATCCTTCCAATGAAGAAGCTTCTGGCCTTCGGCTTTCTCCGAGGCCAGCGACCACTGGATCTTCGCGGTCTTGAGGAATTGGGGCAATTTCAAGACCGTGATTTGCAATGGTGTGCCCACCAGGAGTGGATCCGGCACCAGCCCTCCCTGGCTGAGCGCCTTGGCCCCGGAGACCTCGGCTTTGCTCCCGCCGTACTCCACGTGGAATTCCAAAGGATTGTCGATGGACAGCCAATCCGTTCCCAGATCGAGCTGGGTGGGGATCCCGTGGATGGTGGTGAGACTGGTTTCCACCACCCCTTTTCCGAAGAACTTTTCCTGGCACAGGTTGATCGAAGGATTGGCCTTTTTCTCGTCGACCACGAACTTCGCCACCTCGCCCAATCCACTCAGGCTTTTGAGCCCGGTTTTCACCAAAAAACCTTCCCAAGTCTTGTTGATCCCCTGGAAGGTCACCGAGAACGTAGCCGGCATGGGGCCTGCCAGGTTCTTGGCGAACAATTGCACGGTGATTTCCGTCGCTGAAGCGTAGTCCTTCTGGACCATGGTTTGCTTGTCCTGTCCGGGCCAGCGGGAAAGGCCCGCTTCCGACCACAAGGACAACGTCACGATCTCGTCCGCTCCCAAGGGAAAGTCACGGCAAACCAGAGGATCCACCACTGGTTCCGGCTCGCTTTGGACGGGTGGAGTCTGTTTTTTGCTCATGGCTTCTCCTCCGCGGGAATGGTCACGGTGACGGAGACCGGATTCAAGGAAGTCCCCCGCACGATCGGTGGCGGACAGATTTTGCAGTCATAGGCTCCCGGAGCCAATTGCAGATCCCACCGGAGGACATGATCGGGATCGGAAAGCCTTCGATTCCCTTCCGGAGCACCGGGCACCTGGATCAAGGATCCGCTCGGCCCTTTGATTTCCAAACGACAAACCCCGGCGACCTCTTCGGCCGGGGGAGAGTTGGGGTCGAACCCCGAGGCGGCGGTGAACAAGCCTCGGGTGGGAAGGGAGATGCAGGCCAAGGCGCCGTTGTAGGACACGGAAACCTGTCCCAGACCTGGAGTCAGGTCCAGGTCGCGCTTGGCTTCCGCCTCGGATTCCGACAGCATGCTGGATGCGGACGACTTGAGGCCATCGAGCAATCCCGAGGTGGATTTGGGGACCGCGCCTTTCGAAGCCTTGGTGGACTTGGGAACGAACATGAGCTCCAAACCGAACTTTCCCGTTTCCAGGAATTTCGGGTTCTTGGATTTTCCTTTGGAAAAGACCGCTCGAGCCCGTCCGCCCAGCTGATTGGCCGTTTGCCAAAGAGTGTCCTCGGCGGCGAGTCCGGAATCCAGATTCGCCTTCTGGCACAACCGCATCTTGATTTGACCCGACTGCCACAGCGACAGATCGCCCAAAAGCTCCACCTCCACCTCCCAGGTCAATTCCTGTGGGGCATTCTTCCTGGCCGCCACCTTCACCCAATTGGGCGTTGCGAATGCCTTTCCGAACGCACGGCTGAAGGTCCCCAGGGCGTCCGGCAAGGAATGGCTGACCACGGATCCCTCCGGGATTTCCGCGGGCAAGCGCATCAACTCCTCGTTGATGTGCCCGAAATTGCGCCCGAATCCGCGCACGAAATGCATGTCGAAGCTGTAGTCGCTTCCCACCCAATCCGGATGGACCTCCTCGAAGACCTTCTTCAACAATGGTTTGGGAGAGAAGGTGAACTCGATCTTGGATCCCGCGAAGGGGGGGATGGTCAGGTGGTATTTCTTGGTCTTGGCCGATTCCGTCCCCTTGACCGGAACGAACTTGCGGAAGGCGTTGATCTTGTAGACGGCACCGGCCAGATCGTTGGATGTGGAGATCACGCATCCGTTGCCGTCCGCATCGATGGACTCCACCTTGAATTGGGCCTTGGCGAGCAGGGCCAGATCGTTCAAGGCGCGCAGCAATCTTTCGTGGATGCGTCGGTTCTTGGGAAGCCATCTGGACAGATCGTTCCAGCTGTACTCGCTGGTGATCATCAGAGGCGGAGGTGTCTTCTGCTTTTTCTTCGGATCCTTCGGTGCGGGTGGCTTCAGGGAGGCCAGCTTGTCCTTGCCGGCCTTCGACAGGCCCTTGATGTACAAGGGATCCATGTCCAGCAGATCCTTGTCCAGAAGCTGTGATTGCGGATCCAGCCCCGGCAAGGAGTACGCCGGAACGCACAGGCCGGACGGCGTCCGCGCGCCATCCTTCACGCGCACCAGCTCCACCAGGGTGCGGAATCCGCTGCGCAAGGGAGGCAGGCCCCAAGGGATCGCCCAGGAGTACAATCCAGGGGTTTCGGAAACCTCCTCGATCACATCGATTCCCGACTTGATTTCCCCGAAGGAAGGCGTGGGAATCTGGATGGCTTCCTTGCCCCAGACCTTGGTGTCGTCCAGGTCGTCGTCGTGGTCGGGGATCACCTTCCAGACACCCCAGAAGTCGGCGCCGATTTCCGTCGCACCGATCCCCGTCCCGCCGATCTCCACGAAAAACCGCAGCACCTTGGGGATGAAGACCGTGCGGATCTCGGGATCGTCGGCTAGGTCGCTGGAGGTCAACGCGTCGGACACGCTGCTCTTCACGGCACCCAGAGCATCCCTGGCGGTGGACATGCCGAAGGACATCGCCTCGTCCTTGGCCTAGCTTTTCAGGGAATCGAGCGAAAAATCGGACGGCGCGCGGCTCAAGGCACTGGCCGCGAGGGAAGGCGCCGGTGCCGGGGTCTGCCCGACGGGCGCGTACACGGGATTGTCTGCCTGTTTTTCCAGTCGCACACTTCCCACCGGAGCGGTTTGGCCAGGCTCCATGATCCGGTAGAGGTCGTCGGACAACACCACCAGGAAGGAATCCCCGAGCATCACCTTGGAATCCCGCACCAGGAAACCCACACCGACAGGATTGAGAACGGAACTGGGAGAATTGTCCTTCTGGGCCTTGCGCTCGAGTGGATCCCGGAACAGGGGCCAGATCTTTTCGGAGGGGTCGATCTTCGGGGGTTCCTGCACCTCAGGATCGGCTTTGCCCTTTCCGGTCAGTTTTTTGGCGGCCTCCGCGGCTTTCTTGGCTTCCGCCTGTTCCTTGAGCTTGGCGGCGATCTGGTCGGAGATCCGCTGGAGGCGATCGATGTGCAACAGCTCCAGGATCCACTTCAAAGTGACCGGGTGCATGTTCTGGACCATGCCATTTTCCGGGAGGTCCCCTCCGATCAGATGCTTGGTCGAGCCCATGACGGGAGATTCCGCCTTGCCGCTCCACCAGGCCAGCGAACCATCCGGAACGGCTTCCTTCACGCCATCTCCCAAGGCTTCCTTGTTGGCGGCGGGAACCCAGTCGCTCGCCTTGTTCAGGATCAGGTTCCGCCACTGCTTGGAGGTGAGCTCCTTGAAGCGGGCGAAATCCGCCGTCAGGGCGGGGCTTTCGCGGGTCCCGATCTGCGTCCCGGCCGTCACCCGTTCGATCTGCAACTGCTCGGCGTTGAGCGGGCCCTCCAGGAAGAATTCCACCGTCTTGGGGATGTGCGCGGCGGTCGGGAAGTTGCGGTCCCAGTGTTCGCTCGTGAGCGCCACGTCCGGCGGCAGTTTCTTGACGGCATCCCCACCCTCGTGGGTGATCGACGCCTTGGTGTCGGTGAGGTGCAGCAGATAGACAGGCCCCACCTGCTGGGACTTGTTGTTGACTTTTTTTGTCCATCTCAGGCGCAGTCGGTGTTCGTCCAGCTTGGGATCGCATTTGGACGGCTCCACCAGATGCCGAAGCTCGAAGCGCACCTGGACGGCCGCCCCCTGCTTGGTGCCCTCGTTGTACAACACCAGGAGATCGCCGGGATCGAAGTCCTTCGGAACCTGGTCCAACCCCTGGGGGGCGGACGTCTTCAGGTTCGGAACCTGCGCATCCCGGAACTCCTTGCGGATCTGATCGCCATCGAAGAGAATGGCAGGGTCGGTGAATTCTAGAGTCGGGAAAGAATTGCTTTCGATTGAACGCTTCGAGGCTTTCTCCAATCTTTCAACTAGAAGCGAAAGGACGCCACTTTCCTGTGTGGAGAACACCTCCCAGTGGATCAGGCGGTTGATGATCTTGTATGCGGTCCCATCTTTCCCTTTGAGGGGAGGAAAGGGCTTGGTGGGGAAGTTGTCCGTCCGGCCGATCACGTCTCCGGCCTTGACGGCAACGAAGGGCCGATCGAAACTGACCATGTTCCCTTCGCGCAACCGCGACCAAAGATCGGCCAAGTGGCGTTCCGGGGCCTTCCATTCCCACCAGCGCATGGCCCTGCCCTCGGCATCCGTTTCCGATTTGACGGAAACCGTCACCAATTGGGAGCCATCCAGGGTCAGGGCCTTCACCTGCAGCTTGTCCTTTCCCGCCGCGTCGGTCAGGGGTTCGGCCGGCCACAGGCAGGTGCCCAACGGAAAGGAGTCCTCCGGTGGAGCTCCCACATCCGAAACCCGGATCAGCACGCCAAAGCGCCCCAAAAACAGGGAGCGAAGCCAGGGAATCTCGGCCAGGTCGCCTTGGATCTTCTGGGGAAGGGGGGCGTTTCCCAAGGCCGGCGACTGGAAGGCGGCCAGGTGCATGTACAGGGAATAGAGCGGGTAGTATTCCTTTTCCCCATCAGGCGACACGTCGTGGCGCACCAGCACGAAGTTGTTCCAGTTGCGCAGTTGCTGGTGCACGGTTTCGTTGGTGGAATTGTTCTCCATTTCGGCCATGCGCGCGGCCACGATGTAACCCGGAGCCATGGCCACCACGGGGTCGCCGTGGCGTTGGGACGCCAAGTGGATCCCTCCATGCAGGGACGACTTCCCCCCCGACGGCAGGGCCAACGGAAAGAATCCCCCTTCGGTGCTCTGCGATTCCGTGCTCCGCACCTCATGGAAGACCTTGGTCTTCTTCGCGTTTTCCGGATCCTTCTTGTGGGCGTCCTCTTCCTTCTTGTTGGCCTCCTTGGTGGCCGCGGCATCTTCTTCGGTGTGGATTTCCAGATGGGTGGTGGATTCGTTGTTGTCGTAGTAGAGAGCCGGATTCTTGCCGTCTCCCAATTGGATCGGAAAGAAGAAGGTCTTGCGGATCTCGTCGGGGGCGTCCAGCACCGTATCGGAGTACTCGAAGTGCATGTAGTCGCGACGGCCTCCGTAGAAGCCGCCCCAGAAGAACTTGTGGTTCTGGAAGATCTTCACGATCTCGGGATGGATGTCGCACTTGCCGTTGTTGTCGTATTCGTTGTTGCGACCGTTGATGTCGATCGCCGATCCATAGGCGTGGTTGGAGAGGCGATCGAATCGATCCTTTTCCGTTCCGTCGATCTTCACGTGCAGGCGACCCATCTCGCGGTCGCGCCGGGCGTAGGTGATGTGTGGATCCTTGGTGGGGGAAAGCCCCGCGTAGTCCGGGTGGTTCAGCCAGGCACCTGTGACGGAATCTTTCACGTAACGGAACGAATATCCATGCAACGCGGTGATGCGGTAGTCCAAACCCGCCGCCAGGATCTCCCGGAAGATCTGCTCCATGATGGGCACGACTCCCCGGTGGAGCTCCAATTCGAAGGTGCTGTCGCGCCTTTCGCCGCAACCCACCAGATACGCCTTGCGGATGTATTCGGCCTCGAAATTTTTCTGGGAGGGATCCGTGAAGGTCGCGGTCTTTTCCGGCACCTTGAGCTGGCGGAAGTAGGTCTTTTTGTAAACGGCCTCGACCTCCTTGGCCGAAGCGTAGCGCCGGATTCCGGGTCCAGGGATCAGACCTGTGGATGCATCAGCCATGGTTCACTCCGTTTCCTGAACTTCCGATCGCGCGTTTGGATGGCTCTCTCCGAACAGATTCATTCGTCCTCCACCGGAGGTTTCGGCTTGATGTTGACATACCCTTGCAAGGAATCGCGCCAGACCAAACCGAAATGGCGAGGAACAAACTTCTTACTGAGTTCGTCGCCATCTGTTGAGCAGTATTCGTAGAACCCATCCCCGTTCAGATCGAACAGGTGCATCCCCAAGGTCCATTGGGTGGCCAGGGCGGTGCGGAATTCCCCCGTGGCGGGACGGAAGGTGCGCACGTGCGAGATATGGCGACGCACCGGTTTGTAGCCGGGCTTGCGGACGATTTCGATCCGGATCATGTACAGCAACTGCAGGCCCCGACCGATCGGGTAGAACGCGTAGTCGTCCAAGGGCTCCACCTCGGTGCCCAGGGTTTCCGGCGCGCTCCAGCGTTTCTCCAGGGTGTCGAACACCTTAAGGCGCGCTCGGTAGTACCCTTCGCCTGTGGTTTCCGCGTACAGTCCCGGCCAATAGCGGTCCGGGCCGTCCAGCAGGTTGTACAACCCAATCCGATTGGCCGAATCGATCAGGCGTCGGTAGCGCACCAGGTCGCCGCTGGCCACCTTGGCACCCGTGGTCTTCACGACGCAGCCCAAGGTTTTGGCGGCCCGCTTCAGGCGCTTCAGATTGTCCGGATCCTGGTTGGAGGGATAGTTGTACAAAGCCGAGACCCCGTACCAGCGGTCGCCCTTCAGGCCATCCACCCCCAATCCCGGTTGGCGATATTTCAGTTCGTTGGTGATTCCCGACGGATTGATGTACTGCTCGTTGGGCGCCGACGGGTTGTCGTACGCATACGCCAAGGGCTTTTCCACCAGCTCCGATTTCTGTCCACCCTCCGCGCACACCAGAAGCGTTCGTTGGCCCAGATCGGTGCCGAGGTCCACCACGGCCGCCAAGGGGGACAAGAGCTCCGGATCCGCGGCTTGGGACCCGCCCAGCGAAACCAGCACCAGGACGCCCCATGCCGCGAACCTTGGCCCCGTTCGAGTGGCCTGCAATGATACGGATCCGAACATGTTCACTCCACTTTGCCACGAGGCTTTGGCTGGATATCAAAGTACCCCTGCAAGGAATCTCGCCAAACCAGACCGAAATAATCAGGCTGGAATCCTTTCCGGATACGATCCGTGCTCGATACCGCACCGTAGTCGTAGAACCCGTCGCCGTTCAGATCGAACAGGTGCATCCCCAGGGTCCACTGCGTGGCCAGGGCCGTGCGGAATTCCCCCGTGGCGGGGCGGAACGTGCGCACATGCGAAATGTGGCGGCGCACCGGCTTGGTGCCGGGCTTGCGGACCATTTCGATCCGGATCATGTACAGCAACTGCAAGCCCCGGCCGATCGGGTAGAAGGAGAAATCGTCCAAGGGCTCCAGCTCCGTGCCCAAGGTTTCCGGGGCGCTCCAACGCTTCTCCAGAGTGTCGAACACCCGAAGGCGCGCCCGGAAGTACCCGTCGCCATTGGATTCGGCGTACAGTCCAGGCCAGTAACGGTCCGGACCATCCAGCAGGTTGTACAGTCCAATCCGGCTGGCCGAATCGATCAATCGCCGGTAGCGCACCAGGTCGCCGCTGGCCACCTTGGCACCCGTGGTCTTCAGGACGCAGCCCAAGGTCTTCGCCGCGCGCTTCAGTCGCTTCAGGTTGTCGGGGTCCTTGTTGCTGGGATGGTTGTACAGGGCGGACACCCCGTACCAGCGCTCGCTCTTGAGCCCCTCCACCCCGAAACCGGGTTGGCGATATTTCAGTTCGTTGGTGATCCCTGACGGATTGATGTACTGCTCGTTGGGCGCCGAAGGATTGTCATACGCATACGCCAACGGCTTCTCCTTCAAATCCGATTTCTGTCCAGCCTCGGCGCACACCAGGAGTGTTCGTTGGCCCAGATCGGTGCCGAGGTCCACCACAGGCGCCAAAGGGGACAAGAGCTCGGGATCCGCGGCTTGGGAGCACGCACATGCCAGCAATCCGAAGATCATGGAGCGTTGCATACTCGTCTGGAAAGATTTGCAGACGCTCACATCGACACCAACGGCGCGCGCGTATTGATCGGCTTGTCCTCCACCGGCTCCCGCTTGGCCACCGGCGACACCGCCACGACAAATCCTGCCGCGACCACGAAGCGGAAGCCCGCGATCCCTTCGGCGCCGTCCTCGCCGCAGGTGGAAAGCTCCGCGTCGCGGTAGGTCCAATCGACCTCGGCCGATCCTCCCTTGAGGCTCGCCACGTACACGCCGTGGGTGTATTCCTTCTCGTCCAGGCCCACCGCCTCCACGCGGAAGTCCACCCGCGTGCCGTCCTCCAGGCCCTTGGCCTTCACCTGCATCTTCACCTTCTCGCCGGGCTTGATGGAGGCCTTGGAGAACTTGGGTTCTTCCAGGGAGCAGATCTCCACCTCGAAGGATCCCTTCTTGGAATAGCCTCCTCGCTGGAAGGTGCCCTCCATGGTGGAACAGCACATCGATTTCTGTCCGTCGGGGTCCTTGAGCGAAAACCAGACCCCGGCCAGCGGCCTGCCCGACGCGTCCTGGAAGGCGACCTTGATCTCGTGGCTTTCGGAAGTCTTGGCCTCGTGCTTGGGCGGAGCCACGGTGTTCACCGCCTTGGGGCCCTTGACGGAAGCCGCCGCGGCCGCCGCGGCCGCTCCCGCGCTGCCCGCCTGGGAGCCGCTGCCCACCTCGCCGATCATCACGGTGGGGCACCCCATGATCACGCTGGACGGAGGCCCCACGCACACGGCCATGTCGCCCATGCGCGCCGCGGGCTTCTTGCCCACCAGCACGCCCGTGCTCCCCAGCGTGATGGGCCCGCCCACGTGCGGGATGGGAGGCGTTCCGGGGGTCATCATGGGGCACATGTGCATGTCGCCCAGGGTGGCCGCGGGCATCTTGCCGATCAGCACCGTGGGCACCCCGGGTCCGGAGATCATGCCGCCATGGGCGGTGGGGTCGGTCAGACGGGCGGCGGGTTTGCCAGGCATGGGGAGGTCTCCTCGTTCAGTCGGATTCGACGGAAAACGTCAACTGGGGATTCTGGGCGAGCCACTCGGATCCCGGATAGCGGGCGCTGCCGCGCCAAAGCAAGGTCACCTGGTTGGTGGGCTTGTAGATCTCCACCGTGGCCAGGCTCATGGGAAGCTCCACCATGCCTTCGCCCAGGTCCAGGAATCCCCGGGGGGGGTCGTCGGGCAGGGTGAACTCGAAGCGCGGATGCTGGGGATCCAGGTATCCCAGCACCACCGGCTCGTTTCCCTGCAAACCGCGCAAGCGCAAAAAGGGCGGCGCGCCGTTGTTCTGCAGGTGGTTGCGGGGGTGGGTGGGCGCCGGGGCGGGCACCCCCAGGAGGGCCAGCGGCATGTTCTGGGAAATCCTCTGCCGCGCCTTGTGCGCCTCGGTGCTCTTCAGGGGCGGGCTGGTGGCCATCGCGATGCGGGGAAATCCGCCGCGCGGCGTCCACCCGAACGCGGCAGGAGCCGGCGCGGAACTCCACCGGTCGAACCTTTTGACAAGAAATGTCTCAGGGGTCAGGAGCTTCTGGACGTTCTCCAGGTTGGGAAGTTCCAGCCCGTGCAGGGCATGGGGGGGCGGATCCACGGCGAACCCCTTGCCCACGGGATTGGGCGGGAACACCAGGGGCACTTCCGGGTGGGTCCACTTGTCCACGCCGCCGTAGGCCAGACCCCAGTGCAGGGGCATGGACGGGAATGGTTCGGGATCCGTGAAGCGCACCGATCCCCGCGAGAAATCCACTTTGCGGTTCCCGAACACCCGCACGGCCCCACGGATTCCAGCGAGTTCCACGATCGCATCGAAATGCTGCCCCAGCCTTCCCGTGGGCGCATGGGCCAGGCCGTGCACCACCACGTCCACCAGCGGTTTCCAATCCACCAACTCCATCTCCTGCTTGGGAGCGTCGGTCTGGGGATTGCCTTTGCCGTGGAACTGGTCGGCATCGAAAAAGGGAATCGGGTTTTCGAGGTCGGGGCGGGCTCGCCCGCCGGGTTCGAACGCGTAGGTCCGCTTGCCCAATACCGACAGGATGCTACGCGCCTTTCAATCCCTGGGACGGCCCCGGCGCCTGTCCACTGGAT
>DAOPYN010000079.1:0-15147 GCA_035352895.1 Fibrobacteria bacterium
ACGCGGCCTTCGCGGTTGCTGGCCAAGGCCTTCTCGGCCAGGGGCTTGAGGTCGACGAACCATTGGTCGGAGAGACGGTACTCGATGGGCTCGCCCGAACGGTAGGAGCGACCGATCGGGGTCATGCGGTCTTCGATTTTTTCCAACAGCCCCAGTTCCTCGAACTCGGCCACGACGCGCTTGCGCGCCTCGAAGCGGTCCAGACCCCGGAACCGTTCCGGAACCTGGTCGTTGAGGCTGGCATCCTCGTTCATGATGTCGATGCAGCCGATCTCGGGGTGGCGCTGGTACACGCCGAAGTCGGTGAGGTCGTGGGCGGGAGTGACCTTCACGCAACCGGTACCGAAGTCCATCTCGACGAAGTCGTCGGCGATGACGGGAATCTCGCGATCGGTGAGCGGGAGCTTGATCTTCTTGCCCACCAGGTGGGTGTAGCGCTCGTCCTTGGGATTCACGGCCACGGCCGTGTCGCCGAGCATGGTCTCGGGGCGCGTGGTGGCCACCGTGAGGAACGTGCCGTCGGCCAGCGGATAGCGCAGGTGCCACAGGTGTCCCGGTTCACCACCGTCCTTGGTCTCGACTTCGTCGTCGGACAGGGCCGTGCGGTCCTTGGGACACCAGTTGACGATGTACTTGCCGCGGTAGATCAGGCCCTTCTCGTACAGATGCACGAAGGCGGCGCGCACGGAACGCGACAATCCCTCGTCCATGGTGAAGCGCAAGCGGTCCCAGTCGCAGGAGTTGCCCATGCGCTGGACCTGGCTCACGATACGCGCCTCGTACTGGTTCTTCCATGCCCATACCTGCTCCAGGAAGGCTTCGCGCCCCATTTCACGGCGCTTCTTGCCTTCCTTGGCCAGGGCGCGCTCCACCACGTTCTGGGTGGCGATGCCGGCGTGGTCGGTGCCGGGCTGCCACAGGACGCGGCGGCCGCGCAGGCGCTCGAAGCGGCAAAGGACGTCCTGGATGGTCTGGTTCAAGGCGTGTCCCATGTGCAGGGCGCCGGTGACGTTGGGTGGCGGAATCACCACCGTGAAGGGCTTTCCATCCCCCTTGGGCCGGAAGGAACCGTTCCCGCGGTGGAGGGCTTCCCATTTCTTTTCGACGTCGATCGGCGAGTACTTGCTGTCCATGGTCATAAGGCTTGCCAATTTAGCCAATCCACGGAAGACGGGGTGCCATGAAATATCCAGATCCCCGCCAGGCGATCGCCTCCGATGGAATGGTACGATCCCTTTCCATGGCCCCCTGGAATCCACCCTCTTCCACTTCGGCTCCTCTCCGGAACGACCCGGAGTTCGCCCTGTCGATCCTGCAGTCGATGTCCGTCGGCTTGGTGGTCATGGATGGAACCGGTACGATCGTTTCGTGCAACCCGGCCGCCGAACGGATCTTGGGGTTGGATCGGGAAGAAATGATGGGACGGACCTTGGAGGATTCGAGCTGGTCGGCCGTCCAGGCCGACGGGTCCATCTTTCCCCATTCCCGGATGCCGGCCAGGCGGACCTTGGCCACGGGGGAATCCCTCCAAGGGGTGATCATGGGAGTGGACATCCCCGGCAGCGGCCGACGGACCTGGATTTCCATCGATTCCCAGCCGATCCTCCTCGACGCGGGCACGGTGCCGTTGGGCGTGGCCACCACCTTCACGGACATCACCAAGCTTCGCGAGGAAAGCCAGGAGATCGACCAGAGGCGCGAGCGTCTGGCAGCCATCCTGGATGCATCCCAGGCGGGCACCTGGGAGTGGAATGTGCCCAGCGGCCGAGTGGAGTGCGACCTGCGCTGGGCGGAAATCCTCGGCTGGTCGATCGATGAGCTCCAGGGATTCACCTTCGAGGACCTGAATGCTTCGATCCATCCCCAGGACCAACGCTTCGTGCACGACACCCTGAAGCAGCACCTTGCCGGAGAGGTTTCCTTCTACGAATCGGAGATCCGCATACGCCACAAGCAGGGGCCTTGGATCTGGGTGCACCTGCGAGGGAAACTCGTCTCGTGGACGGAGGAGGGACGCCCGTTGCTGGTGATCGGGACCTGCTCCGACATCACCAGACGCAAGCGGATCCAGGAATCCTTCCAGCGGAACATGCTGGAACTGGAGCGTGCCCGGGAACGCTCCGAGGAACTCGCCAGGATCGCCGAGAACGCAAACCAGGCCAAAAGCGAATTCCTGGCCAACATGAGCCACGAGATCCGCACCCCCATGAACGGAGTCATCGGCATGATCGATCTCCTCCTGGGAACACCGCTGTCCCCATCCCAGCGGGAATACGCATCCCTGGTGCGGCAGAGCGCGGATTCCCTTCTGGGGATCGTCAACGACATACTGGACATTTCCAAGATCGAGTCCGGAAAGTTCTCCCTGGACCCGGTCGATTTCAGCCTGCGCGGACTCCTGGAGCCACTGTCCAGGGATTTTGGACTGCGGGCCCGCGCCAAGTCCCTCACCTTCCAGGTGGATGTGGATCCGGACCTCCCGGACAGGATCCACGCCGACCCGGGACGGTTGCGTCAAATCCTGACCAACCTGGTGGGGAACGCGCTGAAGTTCACCTCGACGGGAGGTGCCAGGCTGGGAGTCCACCTGAACCGGCAGGAGAAGGGCCCTGCGACGATCGAATTCAGCGTACGGGACACGGGCATCGGCATCCCCGCCGACAAGATCCCTTTCCTGTTCCAGAATTTCTGCCAGTTGGACACCTCCATCACGCGCCGATTCGGTGGAACCGGCCTGGGATTGGCCATCAGCAAGCAACTGGCGACCTTGATGGGCGGATCCATCGAAGTCCTGAGCGCCGAAGGGGTGGGCTCCGAGTTCCTGGTCCACATTCCCTTCCAGACGGCTTCGAGCACGGATGCGCCGCGGGACCATCACCCCGCCCACTGGCATTTCCCCAACGCGAAGCTGCTTCTGGCCGAGGACAATGCGGTCAACCGGATGGTCGCCGAGGGAATCCTCCGTAAATTCTCCATCATCCCGGACGTCGTCCATGATGGCAACCACGCCCTGGAGACCTTGCTGACGAATCCCTACGATCTGGTTCTCCTCGACACGAGGATGCCCGCGCTGGATGGCCTGGCCGTGGTGCGGAAGTTGCGCGAGACTCCGGGGCCCAACCGCACCGCCTGCGTGATCGCCTTGTCCCGGCAAGGCGAGGAAGACCATCTTCGCAACTGCCTTGAGGCGGGAATGATGGATCTTCTCCCCAAGCCCATCGATCCCCAGGAGCTGGGCCGGATCCTCCGTCGATGGTTGCCCGCCGATCAGGCTCCGACCCCGCAGCAGACCGTTTCCAGCTACTAGCCCACGTGAGTCCCTCTGCGGAGGAATCCACTTCCCGTGGGTTATTTTGCAGGCCATGAACGACCTGTTTTCCACCGCATCGTCCCCGACCCCGCTGGAAGCGCTGGCCCAGAAGCTGGAAGCCTGGGACCTCGCCTACTACCGCGACGCCATCCCCCAGGTCGCCGACGCCGAATACGACCTCGCCCGTGCCGAATACGACCGCTTGTGCGACAGGGAAGGAATCCCGGAATCGGCCAGGTACACCCGCTCGGTGGGCGACGACCACGTCGCGGGATTCGAGACGGTGGTCCACGCCCAGCCCATGCTGTCCCTGGAGAAGGCGGCGACGCGCCCGGAATTCCTGCCCGAGACAGGATTGGACGAGGCCGTGGAATCTGTCCAATCGCAGACCGGATGGGAGAACGGCTCCGCGTGGGGACGGCTCCGAGCGTGGGCCGAACGGACCGCCGAAGCCGTGGGCACGTCCATCGACTCGCTGGAGCTGGTGGTGGAACCCAAGATCGACGGAATGTCGGTTTCGCTGGTCTACGAGAACGGCCGCCTGGTCCGCGCCGTCACCCGCGGCGACGGCGTGCGCGGCGACGTGGTGACCGCGCAGGTGCTGGCCTCGGGAGCGGCGCCGGAAACCGTCTCCGAGCGTTCGCGATTCGAAGTGCGCGGCGAGCTGTACCTGCCGCGCGCGGCCTTCGAGACGCTCAACCGCAACCTGGCGGAATCCGGCGAAAAGCTCCTGGCCAATCCACGCAACGCCTGCGCGGGTCTCATGAAGCGCAAGGACCCCGCGACGTTGGCGGGAACCGGGATCCGGTCGTTCCTCTACTTCGTGCCGTCCGGCCAGCACGCCATGGCCTTGGGCGCATCGCAGACGGATCGCCTCGCTTGGCTGCGTTCGATGGGGTTCCAGGTCCATCCGCACATCCGAAGCGTCCGCGGGATCGCACAGGCCTACGATCTCTGCCGCGGCTTCCTCGACCGCCGCGAAACACTCGACCACGAGATCGACGGCATGGTGGTGAAGCTCGACGACACCTCGCTGCACGCCGAACTGGGATCCACCGAGCACCACCCGCGCTGGGGCATCGCCTACAAGTTCCCTCCCGAACGCAAGCCCACCAAGCTGCTGGGGATCTCCATCCAGGTGGGCCGCACCGGCGCGCTCACTCCGGTGGCGGAGCTGGCTCCCGTCCAACTGGCCGGCACCACCGTGAGCCGCGCGAGCCTCCACAACCGCTCGCACCTGGAACGGCTGGGCGCGCGCATCGGCGACACCGTGCTGGTGCAGAAGGCCGGCGAGATCATCCCCCAGGTCGTGGGAGTCGACATTTCCCGTCGCCCAGGGGATTCCTCGCCCTTCGCCTTTCCGGACCGCTGTCCGGAATGCGAGGGGGCCATCGAGAACCGGGGCACGGGGCTGGACGGACACGGCCGCGAGATCGAGCTGTGGGCCTGCACCAACGCGGACTCCTGCCCTCCGCAGGTGGAGGGACGATTGGAACACTTCGGGAGCCGCAAGGCGCTGGACATCGAGGAGATGGGAGCCATCGTCGCTTCCGCCCTGGTCGGTCGTGGTCTGGTCCGCGAAGTGACGGACGTGTTTTCGCTGGAAGCCTCCACCTTGGGCCAGTTGAACCTGGGCACGGAATCGGAACCCAGGATGTTCGGGGAGAAGAATGCCGCCAAGCTGCTGGATGCCGCGCGCAAGGCCCGTACCGCGCCGCTGGCCCGCTGGATCTACTCGCTGGGCATCCAGGAGGTGGGAGAATCCGTGTCCAAGGCGCTGGCGGCCTGCCACACGAACCTGTCGAGCCTGTCGGAATCACCGCTCCTCGCCCAGATCGTGGAACGCGCCGATCTGGAAACCCGCCGCAAGTCCTTGGGGGCACGCACGGAAGAAAATCGTCTGCGCGACGATGCAGCGAAGACCGCCGCCAAGGCCGAACAATCCCAGCTCAAGGAGCGTATTGGCGCCCTGGACGCCATCCTGGCCCATGTGCCTTCCGAGATCGGCCCATCGGCCGCCCGCAGCGTGCTGGAATTCTTCCGGTCCACGAGGGGCCGGAACCTGATGTCGGAATTGGAACGGCTCGGGATCGCTCCCGCAAGCGAAATCCGACAAACCACCACGGGCCCCTTGACCGGTTGGGTGGTGGTCATCACAGGCACCCTCAGCCGACCCCGCGACGAGATCAAGTCGCGACTGGAGGCGGCCGGGGCCAAGGTGACGGATTCCGTCAGCAAGAAGACCAGTCTGCTCCTGGCCGGTGCCGAAGCCGGCTCCAAGCTGGAGAAGGCGAAATCCCTGGGCGTCAGGGTGATCGACGAAGCGGAGCTGGAAGGATTGCTGGCGGGATCCTGACCCCGGATTCCCTCAGCCTTCCGGGTGCTTGCCCTTCCAGGCGCCGTGGCGGGCTTCCCGTTCGGATTCGCTCAGAAGGCATCCGGACTTGCATGGCGCACCGCACGCGCCGTCGCAGGCATCGACGTGGATGTTGACGTTGCAGTGTTCCCAGTGGTCCAGCAGGGTCCGCTTGAACGCCTTGCCGCGGTTGTGTCCATCCAGGACGGTGAGGTTCCAATCCACCGCGACGTGCGCATCGATGATCCGCTCCGGACCCGCCTTGCGGGTCTTCAGGTCGTGCAGGCTGCGGATGTCACCCCGTTCCAAGGCCGTCTTGCGGATGAAATCGATCTCGTCCTCCGGCAGGGCCTCATCCAGGAGCCCCCGCGTGGCCTGGGTGGTGAGCTCGTAGGCGGCATGGATGATCAGAAGCGCCACGGCGATGGCGCAGACGGGGTCCACCCACGCGAGATTCACGCCGGGGAACATGTACTTGCCACCCCAGATGACCACCAGTCCGGCGAGCACGCCCACGGAAGTCCATACGTCGGTGCGCAGGTGCATGGCGTCGGCGATCAGGGCCAGGGAATCGGTCTTCTTGCCCACGCGCATCAGGTTGGCGGAAACGGCGAGGTTGGCCGTGGCGGAAATGCCCATGATGAGCATGCCCCACCCGGGCTCTTCCACCCCTCCTCCCACGCGGAGCTTGTGGATGGCCTCGTACACGATCCAGATGGCGGCCACGAAGATCAGGGCCCCCTCGACGGCTCCGGAAAGGTTCTCGTATTTCCCGTGTCCGTAGGGGTGTTCCTTGTCCGCAGGCTGGCCGGAAGCGCGCACGGCGAACCATGCGATGACGGCGGCCAGCAGGTCCACCGCGCTGTGGATGGCCTCCGAGATCACCGACACGGAACCGATCGCGATCCCTGCCACCAGCTTGCCCACCACCAGCAGGGTGTTGGATCCCACCGAAATCGCCGCGGCTACGGACTTCTCTCGATTCTGCTGTTCGTTCAGCACAGACGCGACCTTTCCTGAAGGATCTGCTAAGGTAACTTCTCCACGTGTTCCACTCCTCCAACCAACCCGGTCCGCACCCAGGCGCCCCCGGCCACCGCAAATGGATCTGCATGGTCTGCGGATGGATCCTCGACGAGGCTTTGGGAGACCCGACGCAGGGCATTTCCCCGCACACTCCCCTGGAAGACTATCCGGATTCCTGGAGATGCCCGGACTGCCGGGTGGGAAAAGGCGAGTTCTCGCCGTTCCTGGACGGCTGAGCTCCCCTCTTCCATCGGAGCGGGGACTCCATCAACGTTCGCGGACGATCTCGCGCACCCCGATACGCAAGCGCAACGAGTCCAATACTCCCCCGTTGTCGCCGGGAATCTGGTAGAGCACGGCGACCCTCGACGAATCCGCCGTCGTGTCGAAAATCGTCCATTCCAAGGCCACCGCACGTGGATCCACCAGCGATCGAGTCCAGGCGGTCAGGAGCCCCTGGCGATCCACCCGGTCTCCCCGCAGGGTGGCGTTCCAGTCGACGCACCCGGAGACCGACCCGATCCCTCGGGGCACCGTGCCCAGGGAGTCGCGGTATCGAAGGGCAGAGGAATCCAGGCTGTGGACGGATCGCTCCAGACGCAGGCGCACCGCGGGATCGCGCTGGGCGGAATCCAATCCGCCCCGGATGCGCAACCATTGGATCTCCAGACGGTCCCTCTGGTCTGCTTCTCCCGTGGAATCCACCAAGGGGCGGGGCGGGCAATCGGGCCGATCGGGCTTGCACCCGGACATCGCCAGGGCCGCCAGACCGGCCAGGAGGAACGGTTTCACCAATCGCATGCAGGCATCTCCATCAGCGGATTCGAAACCGCTGGGCTTGGGTTTTCTCGAACAAACCGAAGACGAATCCGAAGCCTCCGCCTTGGGCGGGGCTCCAGGCCAGGTTCAACCGGATCCGCTCCACGAAGGGCACGATTCCGTCCACTCCCGCGAACACACCCGCTTCCGAGGCCCGCGGATCCTCCCCCCAGGCGGTGGCCACATCCGATCCGGCGACGACCTGGATCCCTCCATACAGATTCTGCCCCCAGACCGTCACCGGACGGACCGGAAGAAGGAGCCATCGGGCCTCGATGGTGGCCAGATCCTCCGAAGGGGCCACCGCCCAGGCTCCAGGAAGCCCGCGCGCGGTGTTGGCGCCTCCCACCACGTAGGACAGCCACCGATCCGTCTTTCCCCGGCGATCCTCGTAGAGATTGGCCAGGTGCAGCGTCCATCGGGTTCCAAGCGGGATCCACGCGCGCGAATCTGACAGAATCTGCCATGCATCCACCGGCCCACCCAACGGCGATCCGGTCTTCTCCAGGGTCAGTTCCTGGTACAGGCCCACGCGGGTGTCGGCGGGGTCGTCGCGCAGATCCACCATGATGCCGGCACGCAAGGAGGGGATCCGTTCGACGCGACCGGAAAGGCAGACTCCATCGCGATCCGCCCGGACATCCACCATCTTCGCCTCTCCGAGCGCACGCAAGGCGCGATCGGTGGGGCCCCACAGCCGCACGAATCCGGAATGGGACAACTCCCTGTATCCCCGACCATCGTCCCAGCGTTCGGTGCGCCCGGCCATCAACTCCCAGCCCAGGGGGACCTGTCCCAGCCGGGAGGAGGTGAAGCTCGCCTGGTATTCCAGGGAACTTCCCGCCAAGAACAGGACCTCGCCGGCGATCGCTCTTCCCATCAGATTGGGACTCTTGACTCCAGCCCCCAGCGAAAGTCCTTCCTCGTCGCTGGAGCGTCCGTTGGGCACGGGCAGGAACAAGGGAAGCTCGCGGAATTGGAACACCAGCGTATCCGAGTCCCACCGGGTCTCCACCGAGGCGAAGATCCCCAGGGACTTCAATCGCTGGACATCCTGCTCGACTGAGGGAAACTCCGCGCAGGGCCTGGACCGGATCTCCGCGCGGACCACCGACTCCCTGGTCACCTTCAGCCCCTCCAGACGCACCGCACGGATGATCCTGGGAACCGAATGCACCGGAAGGTCTCCGCAAGGATCCTCCGATGCCGCTTGGCCGGACAGGAGCTGAACAGCCACCAGGAAAAAACGGACTAACAATTCCTATTGACCCTGTATGAAGTGTAGGTTTATATTGATCCACATATGAAGGTCACCACCAAAACCATGTACGCCATGCAGATCCTGCTGGCACTGGCCGAACGAGCCCAGTCGTCCCGATCCCCCATCCAACTGCGGGAGATTGCCGAAACCTACAACCTTCCGTTCAAGTTCCTGGAACAGATCGCGATCGTCTTGAAGGGTTCGGGGTGGATCCACGGTCAGCGCGGCAAGGAAGGTGGCTACATCCTGGCCGTTCCAGCCCGCCAGATCCAGCTTTCCGAACTCATCCGCCAACTGGAGGGCGACACCCCCAAGCGCGCCGCCAAGGGCACCCCCGACGAAGAAGCCATCCACTCCCTGCTGGATCGATGTAGTCAGGCGGTCGAGCAGATCCTCAGCCAAACCACCCTGGCCGACCTCCACGCCGACGCGGTGCGTCGACGTCCGGACGCCCTGGAATACCAGATCTGAACCTTCGGGAACCCCTTCCATGGACATCGTCGCAGCTTCCGTTTCCCTGGAGGGAAAGCACCCCCGGGACATCCTCGAGTGGACCTTCCAGAACCTGTCCGACGTGGTCTTGACCACAGCCTGGCAGCCCAGCGGCCTGGTGATCCTGGATCTTCTCCACGAGATCGGACGACACCCTCCAGTCCTGTTCGTGGACACGCTGTTCCATTTCCAGGAAACCCTGAACCTGGCCCGAGTCCTTGCGGATCGCTACGACCTGGACCTCCGGGTGTACAGGCCCGCCGGACTGGACTCCGAAGCCGCATTCACCGCCGCCCACGGCGAGGCGCTCTGGGACCGGGATCTGGACCTCTACCAGGAACTGACCAAGGTGGAACCCCTGCGCAGGGCGATGCGCGAGACCGGCGCGAAGGCTTGGATCTCCGGCCGTCGCCGCGACCAGGGAGGCGACCGCAAGGATCTGCCCATCCTGGAATTGGCCGGTGGACGGATCAAGGTGAATCCACTGGCCGCCTGGACCCGCAAGGAGGTCTGGGGTTATCTGCTGTCGAAGGGGATTCCCTACAATCCCCTCCACGACCAGGGGTTTCCCAGCATCGGGGACCGCCCTCTCACCGAGAAGGCCGACGTCGGCGAAGGCGAGCGATCGGGCCGGTGGAAGGGCCGCGGCAAGACCGAATGCGGGATCCACACGAACATGTAGGGATCGGCGCGGACATTCCGACACCACCACGCCAACTTGGACGATTTCCGTCAAGCAAGGGAAGGATCACCCATGAGCACCAGACACGTCATCGAGTCGCTCGACGACCACCTCGGGCACCTCGAGGCCCTGGAAGCGGAGAGCATCCACATCTTCCGCGAGGTCGCCGGCGAATTCGAGCGCCCCGCGTTCCTCTTCTCCGGGGGCAAGGACAGCATCGTGATGCTGCGCCTGGCCGAGAAGGCCTTCCGTCCGGGACGCTTCCCGTTCCCGCTGGTCCATGTGGACACCGGCCACAACTTCCCGGAGGTGATCGAATTCCGCGACCGCCGCGCCGCCGAACTGGGCGAGAAGCTGATCGTGCGCCGCGTGCAGGACTGGATCGACGACGGACGGATCGCCGAGAAAGCCGGCGAGAACGACTCCCGAAACCGCATGCAGATCCCGGTGCTCCTGGGCGCCATCGAGGAGTTCAAGTTCGACGCCCTCTTCGGAGGGGCGCGGCGCGACGAGGAGAAGGCCCGCGCCAAGGAACGGATCCTGTCGTTTCGCGACACGCACGGCCAGTGGGACCCCAAGAACCAGCGTCCCGAGCTGTGGAACCTCTACAACGCCCGCGTTCACCTGGGCGAACACATCCGGGCGTTTCCCATCTCCAACTGGACGGAGCTGGACATCTGGATGTACATCGCCAAGGAAAACCTGGAGATTCCCGGCATCTACTACGCGCACGAACGCGAGGTGGTGTGGCGCGGGCAGTGGATCCCCATCTCCGGACTCCTCCACGCCCGCCCCGGCGAAACCGTGGAACGGCGCGTGGTGCGGTTTCGCACCGTGGGCGACATGACCTGCACCGGCTGCGTGGAAAGCCCCTGCGCCGACGCGTGGGACATCGTGGCAGAAACGGCGGCCAGCCGCGTCACGGAACGCGGCTCGCGCGTGGACGACAAGGCTTCGGAAGCGGCCATGGAAGACCGCAAGAAGGAAGGATATTTCTGATGGACCTGCTCCGCTTTTCCACCGCGGGATCCGTCGACGACGGGAAATCGACCCTGATCGGCCGGCTGCTCTACGATTCGAAGGGAATCTTCGAAGACCAGCTGGAAGCCGTCACCAGCGCTTCCAAGCAGCGCCTGGCCACCGGGATCGACCTCAGCCTGCTCACCGACGGCCTGCGGGCCGAACGCGAACAGGGCATCACCATCGACGTGGCCTACCGCTACTTCGCCACGCCGCGGCGCAAGTTCATCATCGCCGACACTCCCGGCCACGAGCAGTACACGCGCAACATGGCCACCGGCGCGAGCACGGCGGATCTGGCGATCATCCTCATCGACGCCCGAAAAGGGGTTCTCGAGCAGAGCCGCCGCCACAGCGCCATCTCGGCGATGCTGGGGATCCCGCGCTTCGTGGTGGCCGTCAACAAGATGGACCTGGTGGACTGGTCGCGCGAAGTGTTCGACAAGATCCGTCACGATTACCTGGAGCTTTCCGCCAAGCTGGGAATCCAGGCCCCCCTGTTCATCCCGCTTTCCGCCCTTCTGGGCGACAACGTGGTGACCCGATCGGAAAACACCCCCTGGTACCAGGGCCCCACCCTGATCGAACACCTGGAGACGGTGGACATCCCCAGCGACATCCAGGCGGAGACGTTCCGGTTCCCGGTGCAGTACGTGATCCGGCCGGACCTCACCTTCCGCGGGTTCGCGGGCCAGATCGCCT
This sequence comes from Fibrobacteria bacterium, assembly GCA_035352895.1. Taxonomy (GTDB): domain Bacteria; phylum Fibrobacterota; class Fibrobacteria; order UBA5070; family UBA5070; genus UBA5070. Next base: position 11,669 of record DAOPYN010000079.1, read on the forward strand.
CGGGATCCGTGAAGGTGGGCGACGAGATCGAGATCGTCCCCTCCGGCAAGAAGGCCGTGGTGAAGACGCTGCACTTCTACGACCGCGACCTCCCCGAGGCCACCTTCCCCAAGTCCCTCACCATCACACTGGACCGCGAGGTGGACGTTTCGCGCGGCGATGTGCTGGTGAAGGCCGGTGCCGGTCCCAAGACGCGCCGCGACCTGGATGCCCAGGTGGTGTGGATGGACGAGCGCCCCTTGGCCCTCACCCGCCCGTACTTCTTGAAGCAGGGCTCGCGCACCGTGCGGGCCCGCATCACGCGGGTGCTGCACCGCACCGACATCAGGACGCTTTCCGAGATCCCCGCCGCCAACCTGGGGCTCAACGACATCGGCCGCGTGCGGATCTCCGCCGCCCAGCCCATCCTGCTGGACCCCTACCTGGAGTTCCGCCGCACCGGCGCGTTCATCCTGATCGACCCGGAAACCAACGCCACCGTGGCCGCGGGCATGGTGGCTTCCGACCAGCCGGATTCCAGCTCCGACGTGGTCTGGTCGGAATCCGACGTGACACGCCTGGCGCGCGAGATCCGCAACGGTCATCGCGGCGGCGTGGTCTGGTTCACGGGGCTTTCCGGAAGCGGCAAGAGCACCATCGCCAAGGCCCTGGAAAAGCGCCTCTTCCACGACCACCGACAGGTGTTCCTGCTGGACGGCGACAATTTGCGTCACGGCCTGAACCGCGACCTGGGATTCTCGCCCCAAGCCCGTTCGGAAAACCTGCGCCGCGCGGCGGAGACGGCCAAGCTCCTGGCCGACACCGGCTTCCTGGTGCTGGCCACGTTCATCTCCCCTACCCAGGCCGACCGCGACCTGGTGCGCTCCATCGTGGGCGATCGGGACTTCGCCGAGGTGTTCGTGTCCACGCCGTTGGCAGCCTGCGAGGCGCGCGACCCCAAGGGGCTCTACGAGCGGGCCCGCTCCGGCAAGATCGCCGAGTTCACCGGGGTGAGCGCACCGTGGGAACCTTCCGCCGCGCCCACCCTGGAACTGCCCGCCCACGAGCTTTCCGTGGCCCAATCCGTGGATCGCGTGGTGGCGTTGCTGGAAACCCGGGGCATCTTCGTGGAAGTCCAGGAGCCCGGCGCGGGGATCTGATCCAAAACACGAAACGGGGAGCCGGTCCGGCTCCCCGTTCGTTGGATGGCTGGTTGTGCTCAGAATTTGACGGGAATTTCCGTCTTCTTGACCCAGGAACCGCGCGCCCCATCCTCCACGGGTGGACGGATGGTTCCGCGGAAGATCCCCGCCTCGGTCCACGACAGGATCCTTCCCCGGAATAGGATTTCCTCGTGCATCCCGTAGGGACGAGTCTCTGACCAGGCTCCGTCATATGCGCCAGGCCACGAGACCGTGTGGAGGATGCTTAAGGTGGTGTCCAGACTGATTGAATTCCTCCTCCCGAACACCACCCATCCTCTCCCGTCGATGGACAATGCTTTGAGGTCAGACTGGAGCGTCCATCCATCCTGATCCCTCTTCAATTCGGCCGCGTAATCCTTCGTCCTTGGACTCGCGAAGGCTCCTGTCCTGAATTCATAACCGAAGAGGGCAGGGTTGTAGAAGATGGTTAGCGATCTTCCTCCGCTACAAACCTCCTTCAATTCGGCGCTGGCGCTCCATTTGATCCAGGCCGGGCTCAGATGGTACCCACTCCCGTTGGTAAGCGTGAGCTCCTGGGCTTCGAAGGTCGCATCCTTCCGGAACCGCCATCGCGAAAGGTCAGTGAAATACTCGCTCACCCACCACTGGGAATCCGTTGTCATTCCCACGAAGGGGCCACTCCCGATCAGATAGAGATCGTTCTGCCAGACCTGGAACCTGAAGGTCCCGAACACCATTTCCTTGGGTACGGCAAGCTTTTCCACCTCGTGCCAGCGGAGTCCATCCTCCGAACTCACCACTTGGACTGTGTCGTACTTCAAGCCGACGTTGCGCGTCCAAATGGTCCGTTCGTCCAGAATCAACGGCCCCGTCGCCCTGCGGATGCTCCACCACTTTCCGTCATGGCGCTCGGGCAGCGCGCCCAAGGGCAAGGAATCCGCCTGTTTGGCCCAGGACGTTCCACCGTCCCGGGAAATCCACATCTCGATCCATCCCGGGTGCACGTTGCGGACATCCCATTCCTTGCGGATTTCGCCGAATTCCGCCGACCTCCACACCACCAGATCCCCGCCCACGGAATCGACCTTGAACAGTCCCGGAGTCCAGGGAAGATCTCCCATCCGCTCCCAATCGATCTTGATCTCCTGGTACAAGTAGGCACTCACCACCCGCATGGCGATGGATTCCCACTTGGGCCCCAGCGTATCCGCATTGGCCACCACAACCCGATACGTGTGGCGACCTTCGGCGGGAATGCTGGCCGCGTATTGCCTGGAAATGTCGTCCGCCCAGAGCGATCCGGTGGTCTCCCCAATCAGGGTGTCGTTGCGGTACACGTTGTAGCGCCAGCTCTCGCGCAAGGGGATGGAATCCCAGCGCAAATGCACCAGACCGGCCAGGGTATCGAACCTCGCCTCCAGGTTCCGCACCACAGGCAATCCGGTGAACACCAACTGAATGTCGCCTGCGTCCACCGTGCTGTCGGAAATCGTCTGCACCTTGGCGAAGGTGGGCGTGTAGCCGTCCACCAAGGTGTAGGCCGCCACCGTGTACTTGCCCGCGGGAACGCCTTCCAGTACAAACCTGCCGGAGTCGTCCACATTCGACCAGATCCCCGCGCCCAGCACGTGGATCCAGGCGATCCGCGGCGAATGCTGCGGCTGCACGCGGATCCGCCCGGTCAAAGTGCCCGTATGGCGCAGGGTGTCTGGAGCAACCGACAGGATGGACCCGTTGGAGTAGAGGGAATCCTGGAACAGGGCATCGCCGTCGCGCCCGCGCACCACCAGGTTGTAGAAGCCCTTTTCCGGCGCAGGCAGATCCACCCCGCCCTGGGTGTTGGTGATCACCTGCACACGGGGCTCCACGCCGGTGTCGGCGGATCCGAACAGTTGCACCCGGGCGCCCACCGCGGGCGAACCGTCGCGGCGGTGGAAGGCCAGGGTGGAGGTCTCGTCCATGGAGCCGCCTTCCATCGCTTCCCCATCGCCCTCGAGCACCCGCGATTGGCAGCCCATGAAGGTGGCAAGGAGGGAAACGAGCGCGACTGCGTGGGCCAGTGTTCGCGTTTTCTTGTGCTTGGAGGGATTCATCGGGACGCCTTCTTCAGGAGGGGGATCAGGGAAAGGGAAATTTGGAGCACCCGGGATTGGGGCGACTGGTCCTGCTGGACAATGGCTCGGAGGGCGCGGCGGAAGCTCTCCACCCGCTCCAGCACCAGCTGGGCGCCCTGTTCGGAAATGGCCACCGTATTGGTGAACACGCGTCGGTCAGGGTCCTCGCCGGACATCAGGGAGCTTTGCACCACCTGCATCTGCTGGATCTGCAATTGTT
>DAOPYN010000080.1:0-15023 GCA_035352895.1 Fibrobacteria bacterium
GCACGATGGTTGCTAGATGCTTGATTTGCTGTTTTTCTATTTGAGATTTTGCCGCATTTTCTATTCTATATTTACCCGTTTGGACACCAATACGGGTACAATTATACTGTTAGGCACTATAGACTCTACTGCATTGCTGGGGCGTTGTTCTGTAGTTTCCTGCCGTCAATTCATTGCTTAGGGGGGGGGCATTGTTGGTTTGTACAAGTTATCTGTTATCCAAAATGATTTCTTTCACCAGCCGGAACTTGCATTCATGCTGGCTAGCTTCCAGAATGAATGCTCGCTTTGGTTGCCATTATAGAGAATCAACCAAACACCTACGAAAAGGTATGATAAATATTTGGAAATTTTCCGACTACCTCTCGAATAATTTCGGCAATAGTTGAATGATTTGTATTCCCAAAACTGCGACTAATGACCCTGTGCTTATGGTAATAAACGCATTTTCACGATCACGATTTATGTGAAATATTTTATTGTTCAGTTTTCCATTTCCGTACTGACAACCCATTGTGTAGGAATAGTGAATTAAGCGTAGAGGAGGAGGTGTAACTGGCATATCTTGTCATGATTCGAGTTTCCATTATGCTTATATATACAAGATGGTTGACTTATGTCAAGCGATCTCGCCGTTGGCGAAAACTCAAAACTGCAACTAAGACCAATATGATCAGAAGATCTATACTGGTAGCACCCAATGCAGGAACTCCTAATCCACCATCGCTTGGCGCTTGAGTGAGCCAATCACCTACCGATGCACCCAAGGGGCGGGTCATGATATAGGCCGTCCAAAAGCAGGTCACTGGATTTTGATGAAGCACATAGTAGGCACCGGCAATCATGGCAATCCCTCCGGCAAAGACTAGCGTCGAGATAACATATCCCAGGTGCAACTCTTCGGAAACCAGATCTCCTGAGGCCGTTCCCAATGCGAATGTAAACAAGATCGCCGCCCAGTAGAATATTTCTCGCCTTTTTGTAACAATGGAATGAATCGACAATGTTCTTTCAATTGCATACCACGTGACGAATGTGGCGATCAAGGCACCTGAAAAGAACACAGTTGTTGCAACTAGAGAAACCCCCAGAATGTCAACTAATGCATCTGTAGCAAGCGTACCAACAACACTGATCAATACCACGCTTAACCAATATTTCCAGGGCTCGTAACGATTGGAGCGAAATTGGAAGGCCAAGGCCATCACAAGAATCAAGCTCATTCCGATTAACGTATTGACCAAGCCAAAAGACAGATCAAAGCTGAGAAAATCGGCAGCGGTTTCTCCAACTGTCGTGCCAAATATTTTGATGATCCAAAACACCAATGTGGCTTCTGGAACTTTTTGAAGGATCGTCGAGACTGTAGTACGTGGTTCCAAATTCATCGCAAACCTCCTTTGATGTAAATCCGAATGGCATTGATGGCCATTTCAATGGCTCTTCGGAGATCCAGGATCGTCAGATTCTGTCGCCAGCCTTAACTTGAGGGTCATAGTGGTGTGATCATTGAAATGCACATTTCCCTTAACAGGATGCTGATTTTCTCAGTGTTTGGCCGAAAACATGGTGCGTTTAACAATTTCTGGTACTTCCCGATGCAAAACAGCTCAAATTTTAAGGCCAATTTTGCTGAAATGAGAGTTTTTCAGCATCCTGCTAATCCATAATTCCCTAGGAAGGCGATAAAAAGCCCGAATCCTAGCATTCAGGCTTTCGACAAAGTTCCGGGATCTCCTCCAGTGAATACCGATACGATTGTTTTTTGCGCAGCAGCAGCTCTGACCTTAGCGGCCTTCTACTCAGGATTTGGTCCTTCCGGCGCATTTTCCAAAACGCTGCCAGTTTTCGCGTCAATACCCACTTCCTGCGTGACTTTGTCCTGGAGGATGTCGAAGGAGTAGCGCAGGCCGGTTCCACCTTTCTCCCGTTCCAGTTCTTCATCCGTGATTCTTCCGGGATGCGCATTGAGAGCGATCTGCCTCGCCTGCTTCATGCTGAATTTCGCTTCTTTGGCCAATTCCTGTCCGGTGTAGGCGGAAACGTTCGCCGCTGCCACGGTCAAGACCACGGCCATCAAGGCCATTGCGCGATTCTTCAATGCGATCATGATGATGCTCCTCTCGAGGTGACTGACATCGGGAACGCGCGTCGGCGTCCACCTTGAGCAACAACCTACGCGGGGAGAATTAGCCTACTGTTAGCCGGAATTCAATAATTTTGACGGATGCCTAGCCAAGCGCATGCCGCAGACCAAGTGTAACGAAGATTCGAGTTGTCTTCACCAGAAACTGTGACAGCTGCAACGATTTCCCGCGAGCCGAGACTCCGGGCGATTTCGAATTTGGCGTTATCCGATCGAATTCTCTTGATTCCTCTCTGAGGATTGTAGCTGTCACGATAGTGGGAGAAATACTCCCAGCCTTCCTGGATCCGTACGTGGAACGACCACGAGGAATCGGGCCGCCAGCGAACGGAGATCGATCCCGATGGATTGATCTCGTCGAAATACCCCCATGCCAAATCTTGTCGCACCAGCAATCTTGGTTTCAAAACCAACTTCCATTGCTGCACAGGCTCCCATGCAATCCCAACGTCACCACCCCAGGACCGCATGTGCTTACTTACACCTGGAGCTACATCGCCCCAAATGTACCTCGCAGGCCAGGTGCGGTACCGGCGATCCTCGTAATCCACGCCCACGGAAAGCGTAGCCGCCCCCCAAGACGGACCATCCCACGCAATTCCAGCTTCCCACTGGTCGCGATCCAGCGATGTCGCATTGGGGACTTCTTCGAAGTCGCGCCGCTGCCACGCCAAATTCATATTGGCTTTCCCAAGTCCTTTGGGCCGCACACCGAATTCCAGCATGGCCCTTTGCCGGTTTTCGCCCTGACGTACGCCTTGGGCGTCAAATCGTTCGGAACCAACCAAAAGGGAATTGTCGCTCAACAGCGAAAGCCAGCCGATTTCGATCCACGGGCGCAGGTCGTGGGAACCGGACAAGCGTGCGGTTGGTTCCAGACGAATTTCGTCATCGCTGGCTTGGCGTTTGAACGGATAGGTCTGGGCATCACCGATGCCCAATAGTCGGACAAGCAAAGGTCCGCTTTTCCATTTGGTATCGTTCTGGACTCGCAATCGGAACAACTCCGACCCTGACTTCCGGACAGAAGAATCTGATAAGTAGAGTGGGTTCGAATTCCAACCAGTACCTACTTCAAATTGACCAGAATTTGTCAGATCGTTAGGCCCGCTGGAAAGTACCACCAACGAAGCAATCAGTAATCCGCTCATTGATTCCTCAATTGTGCAAGGGCAGATTCAGCTTCGGTATTTCCAGGCTCAATCACTAATGATTTGGCGTACATCTCGCGGGCCTCCTTGGCTTTCCCTTGGCTTGCCAAAATCTCGCCGAACAACCGAAGCGCTCCCGCATGGCGAGGTTGCAGGCGTCTTACCGATTCAAGGAGCGCCAAGGCCTGGGAGGCATGGCCCAACTTGCTTTCTTGAATCGCCAAGTTGTAGCGAATGCTCACGTTGTCCGGGAACCTCGACATGCCATCCCGCAAAAGGATCGCTGCGTCTTGTCGTTTTCCGGACAACGCCAGAGCCATACCGAGATTATTGATGGCCTTGTCGTTGTCCGGTGCAAGAACCAGGCATTTGCGATACGCTAGGATGGATTGAGGAAGTGAATCCATCCGCCGTAAAATCAAACCCGCACCGAACCAGAATTCAGCATTCGCCGTATCCAGTCGAATTCCGGCACGGTAAACCGAAAGTGCCTCGGTATGTCGCTCCAAGTCTTCCAAGCGAATCGCCAAACCCACTCGAGCCTTGGTATAGCTCTGGTCCAGAGCCAGCGCCCGGCGATAAGCGGAAACCGCGCTGTCGGGCCGATGAGATCTGGCCATCACCACCCCCAGATTGTACCAGGCCTCTTTGTAGCCCGGATTGGACGTGGCCGCTGCGGAAAATTCTTGCGCCGCAGAATCAAGTTGATCGGAACCCAAGTACTGGATCCCCAAATTGTATCGGGCTTCGGGTGATTCCGGTCGCAAGTCCAAGGCGCGATGCAAGGCGTATCGTGCGCTATCATCCAATTTCAAACCGCGAAACACCACAGCCATTCCGCTCCAAGCTTCGGGGTAGTTCCCACCACGACGCGCGATGGCACGATGGTACTCCGCCAATGCCTCCTTTCGTTTTCCGGTTTCCGAAAGGCATTGCGCCAAGTTCAGATGATACTCTGGCTTCCAGGGGTAGGCCCTCACCAAATCAGAAAAACCTTGTTGAGCTTCCTTCCAATTTTTCTTCCCCATTTCCATGATGGCAAGATTGAATTGCGCATCCTTGAATCCAGGGAAGATATCCAACGCCTTGCGCCATGATTTCGCAGCCGATTCCAGGTCACCCCCGCGTCGTTGGAGTACGCCCAGCCGAAACCACCCAGCAGCGTTGTCGGGAGCCAACACCAGCATTCGCGAAAGTCGGTCAATTCCTGACGTTCCATTGCCATTTTGTGCAATGGCAAGCCACAGGTTTGCTTCCCGAGGCGGATTCTTCCCTGCGACAGCATTTTTGAAGGCAATGAGCGCCAAGGAATCCTTGTCGGATTGGAGCAGAATTTTCCCTGCCTGAACCCACAAAGACGGGCGCAGCGAGTCGGGGGCTTGCGCGACAAACCCGGACAAAAGATCGATGGCAGCAGAATCTTTCCCTCGTAAAAGCAATTCGTTGGCGATCGACATCACCGAGTCAGATTTTGGCGCGGGAGAACTGGACTCGATGTCAAATCCGAAATTCCCAACCTTGATGATATGCGCATTGCGAGATTGGTTGCCAATCCGCCTTTCCATCATCACAAAAAATATGCCAAGAAGAACGAACACCAATACAAACGGCAGAAGTGAATTCCGAGCGGTATTCATCGAAGCGCACTCCTTAGACCAATGCCTGTAGCGATTTGGATTTGAAGGCCCGGTCGAGCGTTGAGCTCCAAGACCTTGACCGCTCCGGATTTGTCCAATATCAGATCCACTCCCACATACCCCAGCGGGAACAGCTCTGCAGCCTTGACTCCGGTCGACAACACCTCCTGCCAATTCGGAATCTCGATATCGGGCAGACAGAATTTGGAATCCGGATGGAGCCTGATTTCGCGCCCTTTGCAAACCGCTCGAAGTGTGCGCCCGGTGGCGACATCCAACCCGACCCCCACACCGCCTTGATGTAGGTTGGCCGTTCCTCCAGATGCTTTTGTGGGGATGCGCACCATGGAAAGCACGGGCTTTTTGTGGTACACGATCAACCGGATGTCGGCAAGTCCGACCGGCCAAATTGCCGTGAACAGTGGATGGGGATGAAGCCTTTCTTCGATGAGCGCCTTGTCGGATACGTTTCCGGAAAAGTTCCCGTACAGGATTTCCGTGACGTGTCTTTGGATCTCCGCTCGGGATGCAAATCGCCCCGAAGCAGTGATCACTCCTCCAGGTGCTGGAGAAGCGGCCAGGAACACACCGCTGCCCCCTGATCCGTTCGCTGGCTTGATGACAAATTCTGAATTTGAATCGATGACACCATCTAATAGCTGGAGATCGAAGAAATTTTCGATCACAGCGATGGTTTTGGGAACACTCACACCGCCAGTTTCCATGATTCCTTTGGCCACAACCTTGTCGTTGACCAAACCATGCGATGCACGCGGATTTTCTCGAAATATGACATCCAGATTCCGTGCGTTCATCGGCATTAGATCAGAACACCGGACTTTGAATTCTTTCCACTCCTTCAGCATCGCGGAAACATTCATGGACATCATACGACACTCCTGGATCGGACAAACAAAATTCGCCGAAAGCGCCAGTACTCCCAGACACGGATTCCCGCCCATCGACCAATCCAGATGTTCAATCCCACCACATACAACAAGCTTTCAGGGAAGGCCACGAAGACCAACTGCACGGACTTCAAGGTGACCACCGCATAGCAGGCAGAAATGGCCAGCGCGGTGACCACGGATCGCCGCAACCCGGAAGCCAAACCGTCTTCCACGACCGCTCTGGAAAAACGCTCGATGGTCATGGTCAGGACCACCAACGGGAAGACCGACACATGGGCCAAACGCGGAACATTCCAGTACAGACCAAGCCAAGTCAACCCGATCAACGATGAAACCACCGAAACCATGATGACGGCAAGCTTGGGCGTGCGCGTGAGCTTGAGTCCTTCCACGGCCCAGCGAACCACGGCTCCAAGAGCGATCACGCCAAAAAACGCCGAGAGCCCCCAACCCAGTCCAGCTGCTCCCGAAGCTGTGGCGATCAGGGCGGGAAGGAAAGTTCCGAATGGCTCGAACCCCAGTAGATTCCGAAAGATCACGGTGATCAGTCCGCCGACCGGCACAAGCAAAAGCGTCTTCAGCAACGCCATGGATATCCCAGCTTTCCCGAAAACCTTCCACAGGCTCCAGATCGAACCCAACTGTTCTTCCGCCAACCCAATTTCGTCCTTGCTTACCTGGGTCGCTTTGAGCGTCCAATCGAAATTGAAATTGATATTGGGGCTGTGCCGGAACAAAACCATATCGCCTCGATACAGCGCCAAGTAATTTTCAGGAATTTCGGCAAAATATCGATTGGTGGGACACATCGGGATCCAGTGTCCGCATACCCATGCTTCCGTCCATTGGTGCGTCGTTTTTTTTGTGCCGGCATTCAAGATCAGCCCTCCCACAAGACGGGATGGGATTTTGGCCGTCCGCAACAAAGCAACCAGCAACCGAGATTTTCCATTGCAACTGGCTTCGCCCAAGCGAAGCGATGTTAGCGCATCCGTCGACCCCGAATAGTTGGCGTAGCGAATGCTGTCGACCGTGAAGTCAAAAACCGCCCGTAGAACCTTCGCCTCATCCTTGGACCCGCGTGTGATCCGGGTCAGAAGTTCACGAATTTCGTCGCTACCGGTTTGGATCGCATCGGTGGAATCGAGATAGAGACGAATGTCAGCCGGAATGGCTGTGTCGATAACCAAGCCGGTGTCCAGTTTGTACACGACGCGTTCGGGAAGCGTCTGGAACTGGATCAGGATCTGATGATGCCCGGTTACATTCGCCTGAGAGACCACAAATTCGCGATTCCCCAGGGAGTCAGGATGAATGCTTCCACCTGATCCACCGTAGCTTTCGGCCCAGGTGTGCTGTCGAGATTCGACGAGTGGCAAGAATGTGTGAACCCCCACCGAATCGCCGTGACCATCGTACTGCATGGCCAACTGGACGTCCCATCCCCGCCAAGGCACTAGCGACGAGAGTCTTGTTCCTTGACCAAGAATTCGATAGGCCAAAATTGAAGTTGGGAGCAACCCAAAAAGGATCGCACACAAAACGATTTTCCACGGTTTCATGGGACCACGCATCCGTTCAAATTGGCGTATGTCCGAGCCAGCACCAATGCCGCACTTTGAGGATAAGCCGCGAGCAGGCGGGAGACCACATTGGATGCCCCTGAGCAATTCCCCGCATCCCCAAGGATTCTCGATTTGTAATACAGTGCGTAGTCCTGCACGTTGCTTGCCGGATTCCAAGCGATGACAGAATCCATCAACGGCTCGGCCAAATTGGGTTGTCCCAATCGGTAGTGACTTTTTCCTTGTTCGTAGATGCCATCGTCGCGATAGCTGCTTGAGGGGTAGGCACCCAGAAAATTCGCTTCCGAGATGATCGCCGAGTCGTAGAATTCAGCAGGCCCGACTCGAAAGGCCAGATCGTAGAACGCGACCCCGATGTGGTAGGCAGCTTGGTCGGCGTAGCTACTGGTCGGGTATCGAGCAATCAGGTTTCTGTAACCTGGAATCGCCGAATCCTCGTGGTTGCGCCGATGCTGGCAACGCGCGTACCAGTACATGGCATTGTCTTGGCGAAACTCCACCGTGGGGAAGGAGTCGATGACTTTCCCGAACCAATCCTGGGCCGTGGTCCAGATCGAATCGGAATACCAGGCTTTGCCGGTTTCGTAGGTGGCATCGGCTATGCGTACCGTATCTAAGGGGAAACTATCCCGAACCAATGCAAAGATCCGTCTCGCCGAATCATTCTTTCCCATCACCATGTACGCACGCCCCAAGTAGTACCAGGAAGCCGCACGGTACAGACTCGTCGAATACTTCGGGTTTGCCAGAAAATGTCGAATCGAATCTCGGGCTTGATCACCGATCCCTTGTTCGACCAGGCACCTTGCGAGATAGTGAAGCGAGTTGTCTACGTATACGCTTGTGGGGTGCCGCTGCACCATCCCCCGGAAATTTGTTGCGGCATCGGGCCAACGCCTTTGCAGATAGGTCACATAGCCTGCCCACCACGCAGCCTCGGCTGCTCGGGGATTCGTGGGGTACATGGATTCGAACCCCAAGAATCGCGATGCCATCCCATCCAGAGAGATACTGTCGTGCGCCGTCCGTTCGTACGTTGCCCAAAGATCGTTCCAAGCTTGTGCGGGCGGGATGGCAGGCGGCGCTGGCAGTGAGGAAACGCCCGTGTCACAACCAACTAGCCCGATCGCCAGAAAGATCGGAGCGATGAATCGCGGAATATTGGGTAACATGGCCAGATCAGGGAACGATGCAACTGAGTTTGGTGGCGTAGCTGTCAGCCAAGGTCCTGGCCGATGCTGTCGGGAACTCGGTGCGGAGGCGCTGAATCAGAGGCTTCGCACTGGCGCAATTGCCTTGATCGAGCCAAATTCGAGATCGGTAGTACAGCGCATAATCAAGAACATTGCTTGTAGGAGACCAGGCGATTACTGCGTCAAATTCTGGCGCGGCAGCCACCAGATTTGGTTTGCGATACAGAGCTTTGGCATGTACGTACAGCGCATTGTCGCGGTACAGCGAGGCAGGGAAGCGTATTGGCAAAGATGCCTCTACGGCAAGTGTGGTGTCGTAGCGCTTCAGGTCATAGAAAGCGACGCCTGTGTAGTACAGGCCCGCATCGACCAAATCCCCCGTGGGATACAGCTTCTCCGACTTGCGGTAGGCGGCGATGGCGGAATCGTAGCTCTTTACTTGGTGCCAGCAACGCCCGATGTAGTAGCTGGCGTTGTCGGCATGCACGGATGCAGGCCACATCGAAACAACTGTTTCGAACAAGGCCCGTGCGAGTGGATATTGCGTGGCGTCGGCAAGCCCCAGATCGTATTTGCATCGGCCCAGGTAGTACGTGGCATCGGTGCGGTAGACGCTGTTGGGAAACGAATCCAACACGGACGAAAACCAGACTGCACCACTGGCGAACCGGCCTTGCAAAAAATCGATGTATCCGATCTGGCGTCGCGCATTGTCGGGCTCCAAGCCATGAGGCCATTTGGCAAGGTAGGCCTTGAATAGGGCTGAAGCCGTGTCCATTGCAAGGGTGTCGTGGATGACGGGAAGCAGTCCTCTCTCCAAGACCGTCGTAGCTGAGTCAAAGAATTCCTGCTCGGCCGACCAAGTCAGTTTGATCGCCATCGCCGTATCCGTGGCCGCGGTTACGACCACTAACGTTGGGTATCCCCGATGCTTGAATCGGAGCGTGTCTACGACAGCCATGGAGCGGCCAGCAGAACTCATGACATTATCTGTCATGAGTTGCGATGAAAGGATCGATAGGCTACGCCCCGACTGAATCAACTTGAAGGATTCAAGTCCGGCTTTTCCTCGATAGATTCCGGTTGCGAGGCGCGTCAAGTCTAATCCTTCACGACCCTGAAGAATCATTCGACCACGCAAATCGAAAATCTGCGCGGTGATGCCTGATGGGATCATCAGGATGTTCCTACGGATGGAGATCTGGCTCGGCAGTACTGACCGCCTAGAAACACCGGTGGTTCCGAGGTCGAACATTCCTTGCGCGTCCGACCAAACCACGGCCCCACTCGAGGCGATGGTCACCTTGACAGAATCAAGAGGCACCCTCGACCTCGCATCCAAAATTTGACCGTGGAGTGAAGCCGAAATTCTTCCAGCGATAGCCAGCATCACTGGAAAAATCGTTGATGGACGTGTACGCATGGTGCCCTCGTGTATCCCGCCGCGACTTGCGGCGCTTGTGACACTGAAGATCACTACATACTTCCTTGCTTGCTGTCGAAATATTTGAATCAGAAGTGCATATGATTCAAATGAGGCCAGATATGCAAGGTTATATCAGGCTTATCACTAGCTCTACTGAATCATACTCTCGATATTTTGATTCAGTTTTTCGTCACAAGCGAAGTCGTGTCGGTGCCCACCGGACTTGATCGTTTCGTGACTCCAACTCCCTGATCATAGCGACTCACCGGGATTTCTGACTTGCTGACGCTCAACAGCTGCCTTTTGGGGGAAGATCCACATGCACAACGCGATGAACGCCATCAACGATGCGGATGCGGTGTATCGGCTGAGCGCAAGTCCACCCGCGTCGGCAGGCTTGTCGAGGAAGTCGCCCACAACAGCCCCTAGAGGCCTGGTCAAGATAAAGGCCGCCCAGAACAGGAGAGCGGGTTGGACATTCTTGGTGAAATACAAGACTGCCAAGCCGGTTAGCAACGTACCGAACAAGATTGCACCCCCGACATAACCAAAACCTTGGGTGTCGGCGGTCCAATCGCCCAATGCTGTGCCCAGCGTCTGGGAGAACATGATGGTCACCCAATAGAAGATTTCGGCCTTGGGCGTGTGGATCGTTTCAATGGAAATCGAGCCAAGCGACTTGTACCAGACTGCCAAGGACAAGACCAGAAGCAAGGCCAAGATGGAAGAGCCTCCGGCATATCCGATTCCCAAGGAGCGATCAGCAAAGTCAGCCAGCGTGGTGCCAACCGTCGTGGTCGCGATGATGGTCAACCAGTACAGTACGGGATGGAACCGCTTGGCAGAAACCTGGAAGGAGACGAAGGCGAAAAATATCACGGCGAAGATCGCCGTACCCACCAGATAGCCAAGGTTCATAGACATCGATACCGCATCGCCGCCGGTTTCCCCAAGGGTGGTCGCCGCGATCTTCACAATCCAGAACACTAGCGTCGCCGCAGGGACTTTCGCTAAAACCATTTTCGTTTGCTCGTTCATCCTCGATCTCCTTTCGTATTTGATTCACGATCCCGAGCTGCAGCCTCCGCAGTTTTCTGAGAGGGCCATAGCTGACACTGCAAGAATTTGTCCTAAACAGACACCGTTGGATCTTCCTCGTACCTGAATATCAATCCGCCAGAATCTGTCGCCTGCGACAAGATGATCCGCCCACCACTTTGATTGGCGGCTTCTTTTGCGATGGCAAGACCAAGCCCCGAACCACCATCGTTTCGATCGATGATCCGGTAGAAGGGTTGGAACACTTTTGAATGCTCTGCTTCAGGAATTCCCGGACCCTCATCAACTACCTCGAGACAGAACCCTCCGTGACATGGCCCACCCCGAATGGTGATCGTTCCTCCTGTCGGAGCATAGCGAAGGGCATTGTCCAATGCATTCTCGACGATCAATCGAAATCCCGCCCGATTCCTTGTGTGACAATTTATGTCGCCCCACATGAAGTCGATCACGATTCCACGGGAGTTCGCGATTTCGATGCGCCCGTTGACGACCATCCTAAGCACATCGACAACGTCCGCTTCGACCATTTTCATCAAGGCGGATTGGGCCTGAGCATGAGACATAAGCTGTTCAAGTAGATGGCGGGACCGTTCGATTCCTTCCATCAGCGGTTCGACGCGCTCACGCATCGCTTCGGGAGTGGGAGCACCTTTCACATTTTGCGCTTGCAGGGAAAGCGCAGTCAAAGGGCTTCGCAATTCGTGTGCGGCTATCGCGATGAACCGACGCTGATCATCGAGCAGCCTGTTGATCCTCTCGATTTGGGAATTGATCGCCTCCACGAAAGGAAGGATTTCGCTTGGAATTCCAGAAGTAGAAAGCCGCGATGGCGGCGCTTGGCCGTAGGCATCCAAATACTCGGCCAGCTGTCGGATTGGAGTTGTTTTCCGCACCACGATTCGATGGGTGAGCCACAACAGCAACGGGAGCAGCAAGCCCAAAGGCATGATTGTTCGCCAAGCGCTATCCCATGCGAGATCCCATCGCTCTCCGGTCGACTGCGCAACCATAAACGCCTGCCCTGAGCGGTCGGACCCGACAAGAATGCGCCACTCACTTTCGCCGATCTCCCTGGTTTGAAATCCGTGGACTAGATCAGATGGTACCCAAGAGGGATGCGGCCCGGGGCCGAGGTGACGGACAATGACCTGCGAAGCTTCGTCACCCAAGCTAGGGTCCCCATGCAAGTCCAATTGCTCGTGCCCCATGGCAGCGATCGATGCGATCAGAGAGAGTGAATCATCCTGGACCTCTCGTGCTTCGACAAACGCGATAAGAAAGGATGCCGAACCGGCAATAGCCAGAGCGATTGCGATTGTGGTGGCAAATGCTCTTGAAATGCTCAGGCGGAGGGATCCGTTGGAAGTAGAGGTCAAGGCGTAAAACCATCGCAAACGGACGAGATTCATTTATCATCCTCATGAATCGGCTTTGTATTCAAACACCATCCGACTCCACGAATGTTGCGGATGACCGTAGAGCCAAGCTTCTTACGAATGCCATGGATGAGAAAATCGATTGCATTGCTTTCAATCTCTTCGTTCTCGGAATAGATCCTATTCTGGAGTTGAGTACGGGAAAGAATCGCTCCCGGACGTCCCATAAGGGCGAACAAAAGGGAAAACTCGCGACCGGAAAGCTGCCAAGATTGCTTGCCAATTCGCACTCCCAAGGTGGACGGAGACAAGACAATATTTCCGTGGCTCAAATCATTGCTAACAGGGAAATCCGGATGACGTAGGAGCACACGTAGTCGCGCCAACAATTCATTGACGTCGAAGGGCTTGGGCAGGTAGTCATTCGCCCCCGCATCCAGCCCGAAAATACGGTCATCCACTGATCCTCT
Source organism: Fibrobacteria bacterium (assembly GCA_035352895.1). Taxonomy (GTDB): domain Bacteria; phylum Fibrobacterota; class Fibrobacteria; order UBA5070; family UBA5070; genus UBA5070. Next base: position 12,959 of record DAOPYN010000080.1, read on the forward strand.
CGCCGTCAAGATCAGGATTGGGATTTTCGAACCCGAATTTCGGATTTGGCGCAAGATCTCGATACCGTCGATGTGGGGAAGACCCAGATCGAGGAGTATGGCCAGATAATCGGATAAATCAATACGGGAAAGTTCTCTCCCATCTCGGAACCAGTCGATTGAATAGGCGGCATCTTTTAATGCCACCTGAAGTGCCGCTCCGATCATGAGATCATCTTCAATCAGAAGAATTCGCACTTTGGACAGCTCCGTTGAAAACCCTTATATGCCACCAAACTTCCAACTAAACCCTGGACGAAGCACAATTGCTTGATTGTTGTCGTAGCTTGCACCAATCGAGATCTCTAGCCCCTTTGCAAGCTCGAAACCATAAGCGATTGCACCGACAGTTTCTCCTCCTGAAAGTTCTGTTGTACCTGTCGATGCTCCCTCTGGGGACTGGTAGCAGCGGTATTGCCATAAACCTCCGCATATAGACGATTACGTTCGCTGGCTTGGAAAATTGTTCCAATCGCGAAATTGACAAGATCGTTCGCCACCACACCCCGAGGCTTCCCAATGAACGTGTACCCCAAGTTGATCGAGGTGAAGAAGTTTCCCGTTGTCTTGCTGACTACTAGGAAAGGGGTGTAGTCGAACTTGCCCGATCCGATCAAAGTGTTGGTCGCCGTGGGGAACTTCACCTCTCCGGCAATCGAGACGGCTGGCAAGACTCCCTGCTCCGACAGGACCTGGTAAAATAGGGACGCCTCAAGGTCGCCAATCCCGAACGCGTGGCGGCCGACATCCGGTCGAATCCAGGTAAAAGCAACTGGCTCGACGAGAAGCGTGAGCTTCTCGGTGAGTCCGACTTCGAAGGCCATAGGGAGCGCCGTTTCCGTTCCTTCCGACGAAACCTGGTGTTCCAGTCCGGCTCCGATCTCGATTTGTCCTTGATGGAGCGGTGCAGACTCTTCGGTTTCAAGTGCCTGCGCCATCGCGCCTGCTGGCAGCGACAGCGTTGAAACAAGCGCAGCAAACAAAAGAGAATTTCGGCGACTCGAAAGCATGCGGTTTTCCTTGATCGTGTGGCGAACATCCGCCTGCTCCAGAACATACAGACGAACAATTAGGACCGAATTAGCCTAGACTCTAGCACCTGCCGCAGTGACGCCGCCGACGCTTCGAAACTCCGCACTATCCAGTTATGGATAACTGCTGGGCTCAATTTTCCTCTTCAAGCGAAGTCGATTCGGTCAAATCTTCCAGCCAAGGGGTATCGATATTCCCGCATGGATAACTAGAATCGAGCAACAACGTGTCAGTGCCGGAAGGAATCAGACCAGCATCCAAACATCGACCTACGTTAACTCCGTCCATCCAGCTATGTGGATTGACCCTAGCTTTTAGCAATTTCATGGCGCCAATATCAAGACCCACGGTATCTTTGAATTCTAGGGTATGAGAAGAGCGAAGGGCTAATCGAAACGGCCTATTTACGCCGAGTCGTGACATGATGCCTTCGACAAGAACAGAATTCCCCGTAAGCGCATCTGGCTCCGTTCCCACTTTGCCTTGAAGCCAAGGAGACAGTCGAATTTTGACTTCGCTATATTTTCCTTGTGGCAAAATGAACCAAATGCCCTGACTTGGTGGGTATGAAAGTAAATCAAAGGCTACAGCGGTATCTAGAGCCATTATCCCATTCTGACAATCGCGATCTCCTTCGGCATTCTCAGGGCACATTCGGTCTGTAGGAATATCAATTTCGATATGATCGATTGATGCATACATCCGATGAATCTGAAATTCAATACCGCTAGAATCGCGCATCAAAAGTAGCGTATCGACTACACCCGAATGAATTCGCGCAGCAGAAGGCGACGGCATATGACCTTGTTTGGGGGTCGCTGACAACACTACCCCTATCTTGATGGGCTCGGGGTTTCCAGCACCCATACCACCTGCTTGACGGCTATCACCGCAAGACATCACTAGGAGAGCAGCTACGGAACCAAGAACCGCAGAACTATTCATTGTTCCTGTCCTAGGTTGAAACCCCCGTCTTTAGACGGGCAGCTTTCAG
>DAOPYN010000081.1:0-14750 GCA_035352895.1 Fibrobacteria bacterium
CCTCGACGGGAATGGTTTCGTTCCGAACGCGTGGGGCTTGACGGGAATGCAATGGTTGCAGATCGCCAACACCACCCTCCCGATCCTGCTGGTCCGATGAATCGCGGGATCTTCCGATGCATGGGGATGACCAGCTCGTCCTCGTTCGCCTCCCTGTGCGCCGGACTCGGCCTCCTGCTCGCCGCACCCAGTTCCTGGTGTGCATCGCCGAAGCTGGTTTCCGACTTCGGGAACAACCCGAGCGGCATCAAGATGCATGTCTACGTTCCCGTCCGACCCGATCCTACTCCAGCGCGGCCAGGATCCGTTCCACGCGCAAGCCAAGCCGGTGGGAACGGGCCGCCTCCCGCGCGGAGAGCCCCACCCGCCGCGCCCAAGCGGCATCGCGGAGCGAACGTTCCAGGATGTCGCTCCGTTCCTGGGGCGTACGCACCACCACGAACTCCTCCCCCGGCTTGAACAATTCCTCCAGCTCGGTGCCCGCTTCCACCGCCACCACTCCCCCCGAGGCCATGGCGTCGATGGCCCGGAGGGTCAGGATCTCGCGCTGGTGCAGCCGCGGCACGTCCACGTTCAGGACGGTGTCGCGGTACAGTTGCGTCATTTCCTGTCCATTGCGCAGAGGTCCCCGGAAGGATCCACCCAGATCCCGCCAGCCGGCATCGCCATGCACCTGCACGCCCAACTCCACCCATCCACGCACTTCCGAGCGCCGGTAGGCCCAGGCGAGCCCCGCGTCCAGACACTCCGCGAGCTCGGCGATCGACACCGCAGGCAGGAGGTGCGCGGCCAACGACCGGGGTACCAGGGAGGGATCGCGGAAGAACCCGTGGAAGGAGGCATCCGCCCGTGCCACCTGGCATAGCTCCTGGAACAGGCCATCCAGAGCCCCAGCCGCTTCGGAAACGCCCCAGGCGGCGAGCCGTCCCAGAAACAGGTTCCGCTCGTCCTCCAGCGAGCTTCCCACGAAGGTGGGAGCCACGCGCGTCGACGAAACCGCCTCTTCTTCCCAGCGTCGCTCCGGAGCGGCCAGCGGCATCCACTCCACCCGAGGGTGTCCCATCGCCAACAGAGGGGCCACCAGCGCCTTGCGGTGCACGAACATCACCGTATCCGCCCCCGGAACCCGTTCCCAACGCGAAACCGGCAACGGGTCCACCGTCCAGGACACGTACCGCATCCCCGCCTCCCGGCAAAGGAGAGCCAGCGCCGGAGCGTGGTTCACGCCCACCACTCCACGCACACCCATCCGCCGGGCCCGGGACAGTTCCTCCACGGAAAGCTCCTGGGGCGAAACCACCCGCACACGCGCCACCTCCAGGAAGGCCGCCTCCAGATCCACCCCCAGAAGGGGGGAATGGACCAGCAGGATGGAAGGGAGGCTAGTCTGTTCCATGGGTCTCTTCATGGCTCCAGAAGGGTTGCGGACGTTGCCAGGATACCATTTTCCAGTGATTTCTCCCTCTCCCCCCATTCCGACTTCCCGATCGCGGAAGTATCGTATGGCGTATGGTCAAACAACTCCTCCTGGGCGTCACGGCGCTCGCCCTGGTCTCGTGCGACGATGCCAAGAAGATGATCGACCCCACCGGCAGAGCCTACAACACGCCTCCGGACACCTCCGCCAAGGGGAAGAAGGAAGCCGAGGAAAGAGCCACCACCGAGGCAAAGAAAAACAATCCCGCGCCACCGGCTCCCACACCTGCACGGAACACCCCCACTGGCTCCCGCGAGACCATCGCCCAGCCAGCGGCGCACCGCAACGACCTGACCCCCGCCCAGGCCTGGACAGCCGCCCAATCGGTCCGCTACCAGGACCAAGGAGGATCGTTCGAATTCGCCAAGGGGGTCGCCCGTCGCGGGTCGGCGATCGCAAGCCTGGTGGACTCCAAGAGGGTCCCTTGGGGCATCGCCCAAGGCGATTTGGACATGGACGGCGCCGACGACGTGGTGGTGCTCTGGCGCGAAGACCGAGCCAACACCCCACCTGCCTGGAAGCTCTCCCTGCTGCGCAACCAGAACGGCACTCTGTTCAACAACCACACCGTCGAGCTCCCCAGCGGCGACGGGTACGGCAACATGGCCATCGAGGGAAACACGGTGACGCTGGTGCCCGTTTCCGGCGGCGCCAACATCCACGCGAGCTACTCCGGCGGATCGTTCAACGTGGACTGACGGGCAACAGCACGTCGCGGCGCAAGGCTTCCATCGAAAGACCCGCGCGCCATCGTCCCCGTTCCACCAGCGAATCGTGCAGAGCTTGTAACCCGGCCGCGGAATCGGAAATCTCCCTGGGGTCCAGGTCGTTTCTGAACAATTGCGGTCCCCGCTCGCGGGGCTGCCCGGAAACGGTCGCGTGCGCACGCCAGGTATCCGTCTGCACGGACAGTTCGTCGTAGTGCGTGGCCCACGTCACGCGCGTGGCGGGAACACCGCCCAGCAGATCGTGGCCCGCGAAGTGGTTGGGCTTGCGCACCCCGGCCAGCGCGAGGATGGTGGGCGGGATGTCCAGATGCGTGGTGGGTCCCAGCTCCACCGAAGGCGCCAGGCGGACCGAATCCCCCCAGGCCACCAGCGGCACCCAGACGGTTTCCGTGTAGAGCCCGTAGCCCATGTTCCCGGGGCCGTGCTCGCCCAAGGGAAATCCGTGGTCGCCGGTGACCACGAACACCGTATTGGAAAACCAAGGCTCGCGGGAAAGCCCTCGCACGAAGGCCCCCATGCACGAATCCATGTAGCGCATGGACAGCTCGTGGCGCTTCTGCAGGTCGGGCTCGGACCGCCAAGTGGCGATCTGGTCGAACGGATAGTGGTTGGACTTGGTCATGATCGTGACCAGGAAGGGTTTGTCCACCGATGCGTTTTGGCGAAGCCAGTCGCCGGCGTGCGCGAACAGGTCCTCGTCGCGTTCGCGGGAGGAACTGTAGTCGAAGGCGTCGTACCAGCGGCCCAGCCATGGGGTCTCGTTGTCCCAGGCCGGATCGGCGCCGGAAAAGAATCTGGCCTGCCAGCCCGCCTCGCGCAGGATCTGCGGAAAGGCCTTGTGGTGCAACGCAGGAAAGGAGGTGGCGATGTTCTTGTCGGGATGGTCCGGAACACCCAGGTGCAGGGACATCAGAGCCCGCACGGTGGGCATGGACGGGCACAGATGGCGCGCCCAGACCCTGCCGGTGGCGGCCACCGAATCCAGGAACGGCGTGGCATCGCGCAGGGCACCATGGGGCTTCAGGAAGCCACAGTTGAGCGCACGGCCCGATTCCATCAGGATCAGCACCACGTTGCGGCGCTCGCCGGCAGGCGCGACGGATTCCGTCCGCGGCGTCCGCCAGAACGGCCGGGTGGAATCCGGGAAGATCCAGCCGGTGTCGGCTCCCGCCTGTGCCGTCCAATCCTCGCGCCAACGACGCACCGAACCGTTCCATTGCGACGGTGTCATGCCCGGACGGACGGTCTCGGTGATTTCGTCGATCCACACCCGGATCACCGGACGGAGCTTCTGGGCGCGGTTGAAGCCTCCCCAGAGGATGCTGGTGTACACCCACCCGCACAGAGCCACCACCACGCAGCCGGCCACCCACCGCCAAGGACGCACCCCCATCGACGGAAGACGCGAGAGGCGCCGGGCAAGGAACACCGCCAGGGGGATGCAGCCGAGCAAGAGCACCAGCGGAAGCCCCGGTCCACCGCGGTCGTCCATGATGCCGCGGAGCACTTCCGGAACGGAGGCGGGATTCCCGTAGGTTGCCAGAAGCGAAAAGGTGAGACGCGAACCCATGAACCGCTGCAATTCGTGGTCGGCCACCGCCAGCGGGAGCATGGCCGACTGCACCACGGCCAACGCCATCAGCCCCACGCGCGCCCAGCGGGGCGAGCGGTGCTCCCAGTACCAGACATGCGCCACGAACGGCAGCGACCCCAGCACCAAAGACAGAGCATCGAAGCACCATGCGTGGAACAGGTACCAATGCAACTTGCCCACGAAGTCATGCCCGAAGGCGTCGGGACGGGCGAGCACGGCCAGTCGCAAGAGCGCGTGGACCAGCCACACCGCCACCACCCAGGCCACCGACCGGGAGAACAAGGGACGTGGAGAGTTCAGACGCAACCACCTTTGGAGCCGCAGGCGGGAGCCGCACCGGGTTCCACATGGGGGCCCTGGGCCCACAGGGCGGTGAGTTCGCGCAGGTATTCGTAGGTGTACAGCCCCGCGTCGTGGCGGTCGTTCCAGTGGATGCGCAGGGCATAGCGTCCTACCGACTCCACCCGTACCGGCTCCACGTTGAAGGGGACCTCGGCCTCGCCCACCTTGCGCACGCCCGTCCATTCGTCCAAGCAATGCGCGCAGGGACAGTGCCCGCGCAGCCACCGGTAGGGAAGCGCCGAGCGGTTGCCGTCGTCCCAGTCGACCCCGAAGAGTCCTTCCTTGTAGCGGTGGATCCGCACCGGGGAATGGCTCACTTGGAGACCTCCAGGGATTCTTCCGCTTGGCCGCCCCATTCGAGGTCGAATTCCGTCATCACCTTGCCCGCCTGGGCGTGCAGGACGGAAAGCTCGGAGGCCACCTTGCCGGCGATCTCCAGGAACGCCTTGGCCGAAAGGCTCTCCGGGGAGCTGGCCACCACGGGCGCGCCGCCGTCGCCGGAAAGCGCCACTCCGGGCTCCAGGGGCACGGCCCCCAGGAAGGGCAGACCGTAGCCCACCGCCACCTTGCGCGCTCCGTCGCGGCGGAAGATGTCATGGACCTTGCCGCAGCCGTCGCACACGAATCCGCTCATGTTCTCGATGATCCCCAGCACCGGCACCGAGACCTTCTCGAACATCTTGAGGCCCTTCTTGGCGTCCAACAGAGCCACGTCCTGCGGCGTGCTCACGATCACCGCACCCGTGATGGGCGCCTGCTGGGTGAGCGTGAGCTGGATGTCACCGGTTCCCGGAGGCATGTCGATCAGCAGGTAGTCGAGCTCGTCCCACTGGACTTGGCGCACGAAGTTCTGGACCATCTGGCTGACCATGGGTCCGCGCCAGACCACGGGAGTCTCGTCCTCGTTGAACATGGACATGGAGATGACCTTCACCCCCTGCGCCGAGGGCGGGTACACCCGACGATCCTCGTCCATCTCCGGATCGTCCTTCACGCCCAGCATCATGCCCTGGGAGGGCCCGTAGATGTCGGCGTCCAGGATGCCCACCTTCGCACCGCGCAAGGCCAGCGCCACGGCGAGGTTGGCGGTGACGGTGGACTTGCCCACCCCGCCCTTCCCGGAGGCCACGGCCAGGACGTTCTTCACGCCCGGCAGGAGTTGCGCCTTGTCCATTCCCGCCCGCGAGGTGGTCTGGGCGGACAGGCGCACCTCCACCTTCTCGAATCCCAATGCCTTCACCGCGTCCTCGGCCTGGGCCTTGAGCTGGTCCTTGATGGGGCAGGCGGGGGTGGTCAGCACCAGATCGAAGGAGACCCCTCCCCCGCAATCGATCTCCAGGTTCTGCACGAACCCGAGGGTCACGATGTCCTTGTGGAGGTCGGGATCCTGGACGGACCGGAGGCTTTCGAGAATCTGTTCGATGGTGGGCATGGTGGCAGGCAAAGTACAAAGGGGGGCGGTGGTTCCGTGGGGTTGGCATCGTGGGGATTCGGGTCGTCTACTCCGCCACACCGGAGCTTTTGACCCTGGCGGGTCGGGCTTCCTCCGCTGCGCGGGGCGTTGACCCTGCGGGTCCGGCTTTGCACGGGGCGGCCGCGCCCCGTGTCCCGCGGCCGTAGGGGACGCAAGATTTTGCGTCCCTACGGCCACGGAAATTTCCACCGGGGGGCTTTGACTGGAACGGCCATGCTCGCCCCGCCACCGTACGGACGCAAAATCTTGCGTCCCTACAATGGCGGGACCATCAGGGGCGCGATCGACATCTTCATGGGCACTGGCCGTTCCAGTAGCCGTGCCCCCCGGAGCCCCCACAATTCGGCCAACTGCATTTGATTGCCCGTTCACGGCATCGCTTCGCTCGCCGTTGATTGGGCGGAAACGTCGGGCAGAAACGTCTGTGGCGGAGGTCCGTGGTGATGGGTTAGGCGCAGAAAGGTCTGCGGCGAAGGTCCGTGGTGATGGGGCCGAGACCTAATGATGGGGCTTTGGGGATGGGCTTGCGGCTCTGGCTTCTACAGGTTGACCCGCTCCAGGGGAGGAGTGGTCTGTTCTAGTTTCTGGCGATCCGCGTTAGGTGCCGAACCATTCCTGGAAGGTGGGTGCGTTTGAGGAAGAAAATCGCTGGAGCCTTTGTGTTGACTGCCCTCCTGGTTGTCGTGTTCTTGATGGCGAGGTCTTTGCGCCGGGACGATGCCCCCCGGGTGAGCTTCCACACGGACTCGACAACCATGCTTGGCCAGGGATCCTTGGTCCGATTCAACGGGGTCAAGATTGGAACCATCGAAAATACAGCCATTTCCCGGAACGGACTGACGCTGACCGCACGATTAGAGATGGACATCGACATCCCCAAGAATTCCCGCATCCACGAAGCCAAGGAAGGCTTGCTCGGGGAAAGCAGCCTACAGATCGATGCCAGCGGCGATCCTGGTGGGTTCTACTCGAAAGGCCACACCATCGAGATGGAACCACTCAGAAAAGCGACCACACCCATCCTGACCGACATTCTTTCCACACCAGCCAAAATGGACACCATCATCACCATCCTCCGGCGCATCGAGGACGCGAAGAATGTGAAAACGAAATAGACCGTGAAGGGCCATTCCTTCGAGCGGGCCGGATCGGCGCTACATTGTCGCCCATGCACCTTCCCGCCCTCGCTCGTCGATTCCTTTTCCTTTCTGGTTGGATCCTGGTTTTCTCCTGCCGGAAGGCGCCGGAGACAGCGCCCACCACCGTTGCGACCGACCCTGTGGATTCGGCCATCCGCTCACGTTTCTCGGATGTGGACGCCGCGTTGCAGGCACGCCACGTGAAGGTGCTTGGCCGTCGTTGGACCAGTTGGGTGGGGCAAACGGGTGGCGGCAGCATCCCCGAATTCCTGGTGGATCTGGCGGAGTCGCCCGGACTTTCGACCTACCAAGGACTCGATTCCCTCGGAGAAGCCCTGGCCGCCCTCCGCCAGGATCCGCAACTGGACCTGTTCCTCATCGACACCGCCCGACGGGTCCGACTGAAGGTGCGCTTCGCGGGGGAGTCTCCGGTCGCGCTTCTCTACACGGACTCCACCGGATACCTGCCTCTGCCGACCCCACCAGATTTTGTCAAAGGATCGGAACGTGCCGTGAAGCGACCCGGATCCTACGAGTCGTATCGCGAGAGCAAGGATGAGACCGTCTCCATCTCCTGCTCCAGGATATTGGGCATCAATGGCTCCCTGTTCTATGTGATCAGAGGGTTCGTCGACTACGGCTCCATGGCCGGTCCGCATCCGCTCGACGAGCGTTGGATCGACGCGCGCACGGGCCGCGAATACGACTTCATCGACGAGCACACCTTGTTCGACAAGAAGACCCACCAAAGAATCCACTTCGGACCCGATACCTCCTCCCGGACCTGGCGAACCGTCGGCTCCAGATGCGGGAGCTCCGACGAACCCGACCATGTCTGGCAAATGCGCGATCGCGATCGCCGCCTCCAGCGACTGGACCTCGAGAAACCCCGCCTCGATGTCGAATACAACCTGGACACCACCGGCCTCGTGGGGCACCTCGACGCGGTGGTGGAACTGGCCGCCCCGGATTCCGGCGAGGGGGCGATCCTCGCGGCCCTGGCCACCGACTCCGAAGGCACGCAGTGGCTCTACCGGTCCACCGCGAACCATCTCTTCGGAGAGCGCGCGGAATTCCCCGAGCCCTACCACGCCAAGCACAACCTGGGACCGCGCGCCAAGCTCCTCGACCGCCCGAACACCGCCTCCGACACCGTCTTGATCTGGTATTCGTCCCTGCCGCTGTCTTCCCTCGCATGGAATCCATCCCCAGGACTGCCAGCACCGGCAGCAGACACCCTGGCACCCCCCGACACCACGATGGAAACCGCCACCGACTGAAAGACCGGATCGGTTGGGCGGCGCTTCCTCCCCCGCTCAACCGATCCATTCCCCATCGTCATCGAAGTGGGCACCACCCACGGCCATCAATTGCAGCTCGCTCGGCGAGCGCAGCGATGCCGCCCTTGGCACACGAGGCGCCCAACCGAAGCCCTAATTACCGCAGTTGTCGATTCACTTCGCTCCGCTTCGATTCGAGGAGCATTCAGGGACCGACATCGCACCTTCGCCCAATCACCCGACCAGCGAAGCGGCGTCGGGGAACTGGCAATCAGATGCCGCTGGAGGGCGATGGGGTCCAGGGGACGAGGCTCATCGCAGGCCGTGGGCCAAGCCCCTCCGGCAATGAGCCGGAGGGGGTGAACACCCGCATCGCAGCGAAGCTGCGCTAAGTCCCACGGCCGGAGAGTCCGAGCCCCCTGGTGCCCGGGATTGCAAAGGGCCGTGGCAGTACGGTCCTTTGCCCCGGGGATGTACAGAAGGGGCGGGAAGCGCCCTTCTGTAAACTGGCAGCAGGACGAAAGTCCTGCAGAAAGGGTGCAGGACGCCAGTCCTGCGAAAAGGAGGTCAAGGACGAACGAAGTAAACACTTCCCCCAAACCCCGCCTGACGCAGCGTCCGACGGATTCCGTCTCCATCCATGCGCCCCGCGCTCCGTCCGGAAAGCTCGAAGATCTCGACCGCTTCCCCCTTCTCCACCACGAACGACTCGCCGGCAAACCGGATCCGCCCCTCCCGTACCGAGGCATGCGCAGGCCGCGAGCCCGTCTGGTCGACCCCCTGCTTCACCAGCACGAGGTCGTCGATGCGCGCCCAGTTGCGGGCGTTGGACACGGTGCGCACGCCTACCTCGACCTTGCCGTCGGCGATGGCGATTCCGGAGAGCGAAAGCTGCTTCCAGTCGGAGATCGTTCCGGATGCGTTCAGGGGGTATTCCGTGCCGTCGGGAGTGCGCGCGTAGACGGCCAGGGATTTCTGCTTGCCGCTGGAGCGGAACCACGCCGACAGGGTGTAGGTGCCGTTGGGGATGTTGGTGATCGCCTGCGACTTCCTGGCCACGTAGTCCACCGAGTCGTAGAGGTTGAGCGCCCAGCGCCCGGTGTGTCCACCCAGGATGTTCCCGCCCGGGAACACGGGCCGATCCGTGGAATCGGTCCATCCGGCGAGGGTGGTCTGGCTCACGCGGTCGGCCTCGAAGCTCGGATTGAGCACCCAGTTGTTGCCTTCGCCCACCGCCCATCTCCCGGTGACGGCGTCCAGTGTCCATTCGGAGAGCGAGTTCATGGAAGGGACATCGCCGGAAAACGACAGGGGCATCCACTGGCTGTATCCCAGGCCGTTGCCCGCGAAGTCCGACCAACGGTCGCCGGCGTACACCACGGTGGTGTCCTCCGACCCGTCCACGCGGAAGAAGAAGCCGGTCTGGCTCACGTGGCTGAAGTCCATGTCGGTGTTCCCCATGACGAATTCCGTCCCATAGGGCCCCAGGATGTCCGTGGCCGACTGCAGGTAGGTGTGCGATGCGTTCCATCCATGCAGGTCCGAGGATGCCACGTAGTAGCGTCCGCGATGCTTGAACATGCAGTTGCCTTCGCGGCCCGGGGTCTTGGCGATCTGGACGGCCGGTTCCACCGCCAGGTAGTCCGCCTCGCGCAGCGGTGCGACATAGATGTAGGCGCGTCCCCGCGAGGAGGAGCAGATCAGGTAGGCCTTGCCGTCGTCGTCCAGGAACACCGTCTGGTCGCCGCTGGTGTTGTTGACCACGTTGGGAAGGGTGGCCTGGACGTGGTCCACCACGAACTTGCCGGTGGGCGAGCTGGAGGTGGCGAACAGTTCCCCGGATCCCGCGGCAGCCCCGGAATCCTGGCCGAGCATCACGTACTTGCCTGTGTTCTTGTTGTAGGCCACGCCCATTCGCCCGAACCAGATGGTCCCCGACATCCCGGTGGCGTTCGAGTCCAACACGTCGCCTTCGAACTTCCAGTCCACCAGATCCTTTGAGGAGTAGCAGGTCACGGACACGAACCGCGTGTCGGAGTTCGGCTTGCCGGGACTGGCCGCGTAGGTCTCGGCGCCAGCGTAGTGGACGCCGTACCAGTACCAGGTGTCCCCGAACTTGTACACTCCCCCGCCCTGCGAATAGATGGGTTTCCCCGAGGTATCCATCCAGAAGCGGTCGTTGTTCACGGTCTTGGGCGCGGCCAAGGCGATCGCGGCAGTGAACAGGAAGGAGGCAATCCAAGACTGGGTCCTGCTCCATTGGCAGGTCCGTGGACCGTTCATGTGCATCGCTGGTGCTCCCTGGGTGAGTGGCGCGAGAATTTGCGGACGGCAAAAGAAGATTCTTTCCTGGGTTCCGTGTACCCCCCCCACCCAACGGAGGCCATGCACCCTCCCGTTCCATCGCAGGTCGCGAACAGGCCCCTCAGATTCCCGGCACGACCACCCCCGTCTCGCCATCCACCCGGAGCACCTGGACCGCATGAGCGGCCGGCAGGGAAATCTCGATCCGTTCGGCGTCGGATGGCGTACCGACCTGGATCCGCCGGCCGTCGGTGGCGTACAGGGATGGGGAAACCAGACGCCGATCCGGATTCAGGAGGGTGATCCCGCCGGGGTTGCGCACGACCCCGAGGCGATGGCTCGATCCGGCCGCTCCATTCCCGGGCCGCTCGCCCACCGACGACACCCCTGCCGACATCTTCTCCCATAGCCCCTGGTAGGTGCTCTCCAGTCCGGACTTCCTGATGATGTCCTGGGCTTCGGAGGGCCAGTTGGCTGCAGGGAAGACTTTGATGTTCGTCATCGTGCAGCGGGGCCCGCCCTTGGTGATCGCCGACGAGGTGGTGTAGATGTTGTCGTAGTGGTTGTCGTGCTTGCGACCCCAGTCGTTGATCTCGGCGTTGTCCTGTCCGGGGGTGATCTCGAAGACCATGTTGCCGCCGGTGTACCAGGCAGTCCCTTCGTCGGGGTGGATCACCCCTTGGAAGTGCGTGGTGGAGGCCTTGACGTAGTTGCCCCAGGTGGTGGATCCCGGTTGGCTTCCCAGGGTGTAGAGCGCCCCGCCGTCGTTGAGGGTCTTCATGCAGTCGAAGACGCGGTTGTTGTCGAAGCTGTTGCGCTTGCTGGTGCGCGTGGGATTGCCCGGCTTGGCGATGGAGTCGAAGTTGCACCAACCCCATCCGATGCTCACTCCCACGTAGTTGAGCTTCTCGATGTGGTTGTGGACCACCGCCAGGCTGTCCACGAAGTAAGCCTGGATCGCGGTGTGCCCGGTGTACATGGTGGTCATGTCGTAGAGGAGGTTGTTCTTGACCAGGGTGTTGCGGCAGATCCCCTTGGTGGATGTCGTGTACTTCTCGCGTGCGTTCGAGCTCGATTCGTAGATGTGCTGCGGGTGGCCCACCTGGATCGCCGATCCGCCCACGTCGTAGATCACGTTCCCCTCGATCCGGGAATTGGTCACGTCATTGATGAACCCGATGCCTTCGTTGCCGATGTGCGAGAGGACATTGTCCTCGAAGGCGATGGAAGTCGCGTTGGAGACGTGGATGGCATTGGACATGACGTCGTAGGCGCGGTACTCCTCCGCATGCCAATCGGAGTTCGCGTAGGCGATGCACCAGTTCGATCCCTGGACGGTGGTCTTGCCCGAGGAACTGCCGATCCTGGGCAGGACGGATTCGGTGTTCGCGAAGGTGAGCCCCTTGAAGGTCAGGTTCGCGACCCGGCTGGACTTCGAGGTTCCCTGGATGTCCAGGAGGGTTTCCGTGGACGGGGCGAAGACCTGGGCGGTGGTCATGTCCTCGCCGCTTCGCTTGTAGTAGTAGAGGGTCTTGGTCGCCTTGTTGAAGTAGAAGGTGCCGGGGCTCGCCAGGAACTCGAAGGCGTTCTGGATGGTATGCGAGCCGGTCGCCGAAAAACCCGAATTCCATCCCTGGTTGAGGGAGATCACCCCGAACGGCTGCTGGAGCTTCAATATGCGGTCGGAGCCGCTGACGGCCTGGTCGCGGACGCAGACGATGTTCACGTTCCAGGTCGTTCCGTTTACCAGTTCGACATCGTCGGGATTTGTCAACTGGGGAACGTCCGAGGCGGCGTACTGGATGCCGTCGAACTGCGATCCGCTCTTCCAGGCCCACGCCGCCTGACCTGCGGTCACGGTGTAGGTTCCCCACCCGCCTTTCGAACTCACGGTCTTCTTGGTCATGTAGGCGCGCTTGTTGTTCACGATCAGGCTGCGCAGCTTGGTCGAACGGTCCAAGGCGGCCTTGTAGACGTTTCCGTCCACCGAAGTCCATCCCGTCACCGGGGCCCCGCCGTTGAGGACGGGAACCTCCTTTCCGTAGGCCTCCCAGAAGACGCGATGCCCTCCCGTGCCGCCGTCGGCGGGAGTGAACTCCAAGGCCGCGGCGATCGGGTAGTTGCCGCCGCGCAGGATCACGTGGATGTCCTCGGACATGTTCGCGTTCACCCCACGCACGGCCAGCTGGGCCTTGGCCAGCGTCTTGAACGGTGCTGCGAGCGTACCGGGATTGGCATCGTCCCCGGCGGGCGACACATGGAAATCGGTGGCACCGGCCATGGTCATGGAAAGAGCGACCACACCCCCCAGCACACGAAGAGGTATCAAGCACGACGAGGAACTGGACATGGTGGATCCTTTCACCGCGCCGAGGCGGCCAGATACGCCCGACGGCAAGACGCATCCGCGTCCCACCCGCCAAGCGATTCGATTCATTGGTTCCCCTGAAAAATCGGAGTCGGCCACGGCTTTCCCCGGAAATTTCCGCAGCTCGCTTTTGCCATTTCGCCCAAAGCCTGCGCGAGGCCCCTTCAAGCCAAGCCGCGGGGTTCCTGCGCCTTGTGGAGAAGTTCACTAGATTCGTCTTCTTCCCTCCCATCCGGACTCCGTACACCATGACTGGCATCCCCCTCCAATCCTCCATCCGCATTCCCCTCGGAGACGTCGTTTCCATCGATGGCGAAGTGTTCGCACTGGCCGACCACGAAGACGGCTACACGATCTCCACCAAGGTGGAGCACCCCACCTGGGTCGAATGCGAAGTGGGCACGACCGTTCGATCCGAAACCCTCCAGGCGCAGATCCTCCTGGGGGATTGGGAGGGCGAAGGATGCCTTCGCCTGGCCAGCGAAAGCACGGAGATCCTTCTCCATTTCGACACCTCAGGTCCCTTCGAATCCATCCAGTTGCACGCCAACGTCCTCCACGCACAGGTGGAGGAATACCCCAATCCCAAGCGCTACGAGATCCATTTCCAGCTTGGGAATCGCAACGAAATCCGGATCCAAAAGATCAAGTGAGCCAAGAAAGCACGAGTTCCCATGTACCACTCCCGAGAGAATCCACCACAGCTCGCGCTCTCCGAAGAATCGCCATGAAGCTCCTCGCCCTGGCCGCGCTGTTGGGCGCCTATCTGGTGGCCTTTTTGGAACCTGGTGGCTACCTCCTCTGGAGCCCCATCAAAACCGCCTTGGCCATCGCGCTGCTGGCGCTCGCGGCCTGGGTATACAGGATGACTCGCTCGATCCTGTTGCGCTTTTCGCTGGTCCTGATCCTGACGTTGGTGGTCGCGACGCAATGGGGTCTGCCTGGCCTCAGGAGCTCTGCCTGCGGGGAGGAAACCATCGCCACCCTTTCCTGGGGCGATGCGCAACTGGTCCACACCCGTGGCGATTGCGGTGCCACCACTGGCGACGCCTACCGGATCTTCCTGACCGATGGTTCCGGACTGTTCCGCCGCCGCCGCACGGTTTTCGAAAGCTACCTCGACCCCGTCCCCACCCTCGTGTCCATGGATTCCAACCGGATCCTCCTGAACCTTGCCTTCGGATGGCGCGATTCCGTCGCCCATTTGGAGGTTCCCTGGAAGCTCCCATTCAGCCCGTGTCGCTTCTACAGAGGCGAGCCGTCCCCCTGAATCCCAAAGGCGATGCCCGCAGGAGCCCTTCACGACTCCTGGATCCGTTCGCCTTCGTCATCGGCGTGGTCACCTACTGGCTGAGCAAATGGACCGCGGAGCTCGCGAACCTCCACCGAAAGCCCTTGACTCTGGACGCTCGAACCCTTCGGCGCATCCAGCTCCTGATTGCGGGAGTGGACCTTTCCAAGGTGCGGATCGTGACGGGCGCTTGGCTGCCCGCTTGGATCTTCCACCGTTCCATCGTCGGCATGGCCTACAAGGATCGGGTCTACGTCGCTGCCAGAGGCTCGCTGGAGACCTACGAGGACTTCCTCCTCCTGATCCACGAGCTGGTCCATATCCACCAGTTCCAGCGTCTAGGGGAGTTCCGGTTTGCCGGGGAATACGGAAAACAGTTCCTGCACGCAGGCGGATACGGTTCGGGTATGCCTCTGGAAGCCGAGGCCTACGGCTACGTGGACCGCTTCCGTGGACGCGCCTTCGATCCCCGCTTCTATGTGGAGCAGCATCTGCCGCACCTCGACACGTCCCATCCGCACTGGGATTTCCAGGCCCTCTCCCACTTCCTGGACCACGGGCTCCCTGCGGGCTTGGCCTCCCATCCGCGCTTTTGCGCGGCGCACCATCTGAAGCGCCACCCCGACCTGGCCGCACGCCTTGGTCCCACCAACCACGCCGCCGCCCTCCAGCATTGGCTCGCCCAGGAGGAAGGCGGAGGCTAGGAGTCTGCGCGGCAGATAGATCTGCCGCGAGTTTTCGTTTCGATCAGGG
>DAOPYN010000082.1:0-14330 GCA_035352895.1 Fibrobacteria bacterium
GTGTACGAGCCGCGCGGCGCCTACCAGCTGATCGCCAACCTCCTGAAGCCCGCCGGGCTGGGCGACCTCAACGCGCGGCTGGAGGAGCTCAAGCGCAAGCTTTCCCAGGAAGGCCTGTTCGACGCCGATCGCAAGAAGGAGATCCCGCCCTACCCCATCCGGGTGGCGCTGATCACCTCGCGCACCGGGGCGGTGCTCCACGACGTCTGGCACGTGCTGTCGCGACGCGCGCCGCACCTGGAACTCCTGGTGGTGCCCTCGCCCGTGCAGGGCGCCGAAGCCGTACCGGGGATCGTGCGGGCCCTGGAACAGCTGGCCACCCTGGAAGGCACTCCCGACGCCCCCGACGTGGTGATCCTGGCGCGCGGAGGCGGCTCCCTGGAAGACCTCTGGGCCTTCAACGAGGAAGCCGTGGTGCGCGCCGTGGCCGCCTCGCCCTTCCCCACCATCTCCGCCGTGGGTCACGAGACCGACACCACCCTCTGCGACTTCGCCGCCGACCTGCGGGCACCCACGCCATCGGCCGCGGCCGAACTGGTCAGCGAGGAACGCCTGACCCTGCTGGCCCAGCTCTCCGAGATCGAGGAACGCTCGCGGGCGGGTCTTCTGCGGCTGGTGGCCATCCGCCGACAACGCCTGGATCTCCTGTCCAAGCGCCCCTGCCTGATGCGCCCGGACGAGCCGCTGCGCCGTGCCGGCCAGACGTTGGACCTTCTGCACGACCGCCTGGAGCGGTCCCTGCGCCAGGTCTCGCGTTCCAAGGCGAGCGATCTGGCTCTCCTGGCGGGCAAGCTCGAGGCGTTGAGCCCCCTTCGCGTGCTTTCGCGGGGGTTCGCCGCCATCAGCACGGAATCCGGCAAGGTGGTCATGAAGTCCACCGACCTCCGGACCGGCGACCGCATCCGCATCGCCTTCGCCGACGCCGAGCGCCTGGCCCGGGTGGAGTGAAGGCCGGGGCGTTTTTCCCCGATCCGTCCTTCGGGACTTTCCCCTGCACGGAGGGTTCTATATTCTGGGGTTCGGTCGATCCTGGCCGAAGTTTGACCTTTTGGGAGCCGCCGTCCATCCGATGACACAATCCATGTCCTTCGAGCAGTCCTTGGCCCGCCTGGAAAGCCTGGTGGCCCGATTGGAATCCGGCGACCTCCCCCTGGACCAGGCGCTCAGCGAATACGAAGAAGGCATCGGGCTGGTCCGTTCCTGCCGAAGCCTGTTGGATCGCGCCGAACTCAAGATCCAGAAGCTGGTGGACCGCGGTGGCGTCCCCCAAGTCGCAGGCTCGGAACCCGCCGAGCTGTTCGGAGGTACCGAAGGATGAGCGCCCACATCAACGAATTCCTGGCCCAGGCCAAAACCCGCGTGGAAACCGTGCTGGATCGCGTGGTGCCGTCCACCACCCACATCCCCGGCACCCTCCACGAGGCCATGCGCTACAGCCTGATGGCCGGCGGCAAGCGTCTGCGTCCGGGGCTCTGCTACGCGGCCTTCGAGGATTGCGGAGGCCGGGGCGAAGCCGCCGACTGGGGCGCGGCGGCGCTGGAGATGGTGCACACCTTCTCGCTGATCCACGACGACCTCCCCTGCATGGACGATGACGATTTCCGTCGCGGCATGCCCACCTGCCACAAGAAGTTCGGCGAGGCCATGGCGGTGCTGGCCGGCGACGCGCTGTCCATCCTCGCCTTCCAGGTGCTGGCCCGCGCGGGCAACGCCCAGGCGATCTCCGTGCTGGCCGACGCCCTCGGCTCCGACGGCATGCTGGGCGGGCAGGTGGTGGACATCCTGAGCGAAGGCAAGCCCTGCACGCTGGAGACGGTCGACTACATCCACGTCCACAAGACCTCCGCGCTGATCGAGGCGTCCCTGGAGCTGGGCGCGGTCCTGGCCGGCGCCGACGAATCCCGCCGCAAGCTCTACCGCGACTACGGACGGGCCATCGGATTGGCCTTCCAGATCGTCGACGACATCCTGGACATCGAGTCCTCCACCGAGGAACTGGGCAAGGACGTGGGATCGGACGTGGAGAACCAGAAGGCCACCTACCCTGCCGTGGTCGGTCTGGAAGAAAGCAAGAAACGCGCACGACAACTGGTGGACCACGCGTTGCAACTGACGACCCAGATGGGTCCCCGCGGACCGGTCCTGGCCGATCTGGCGCGATTCATCGTCGAACGAGGGAACTGAAATGGCAGAGATCTCCGGACCGCCCAAGGCAGGTCCGCTCCTATCGGTCATCCGGACTCCGGACGACGTGAAGAAATTGACCCTTCCCGAGCTGGCCGAGCTGGGAACGGAGATCCGCGAATTCATCGTGGCCACCATCAGTCGCCATGGCGGCCACCTGAGCCCCAATCTCGGAACCGTGGAACTGACACTCGCCCTCTTCAAGGTCTACTGCCCCGGAACCGACCGCTTCGTGTGGGACGTGGGCCACCAGGCCTACCCCCACAAGCTCCTGTCCGGCCGCCAAGAGACCTTCCACACGATCCGCCAGCACGGCGGGCTCTCCGGGTTCCTCAAGCGCACGGAAAGCAAGTACGACGACTTCGGGGCCGGCCACGCCAGCACCTCCATCTCCGCCGCCCTGGGAATGTCCGTGGGCCGCGACCTGCAGAAGCGCAAGAACCGCGTCTTCGCGATCATCGGCGACGGCAGCCTCACCGGCGGCATGGCGCTGGAAGCCTTGAACAACGGGGGAGTCCGCCAGGAAGACCTGACGGTGATCCTCAACGACAACAAGATGTCGATCGCCCAGAACGTGGGCGGGATCGCCAAGCACCTCAACCGCGTGATCTCCGATCCCCGCTGGAACAAGCTGCGCAAGGACGTGTGGGGAGCGCTGGGCCACCTGGACAAGGTGGGCAAGGGCTGGGCCGACCAGGCCCGAGAGGCCGCCCGCAAGGTGGAGGAGGCGGTGAAGGGCATGGTGCTGCCCGGATCGTTCTTCGAGGATCTGGGCTTCCGCTACTACGGCCCCCTGGACGGCCACGACCTGCCCGCGCTGGTGGATTTCTTCGAGAAGCTCAAGGATATCCCGGGCCCCAAGCTGGTGCACGTGATCACCCGCAAGGGCAAGGGCTACGAACCCGCCGAGAACGACACCGCCGGCAAGTGGCACGGCCTGGGCGCCTTCGATCCGGAGACCGGCAAGGTGGCCCCCTCCTCGGACCCGCGCCCCAGCTACACGCAGGTGTTCGGCGAAGCCCTGACGGAACTGGCCAAGGCCCACCCCGAGGTGGTGTCCATCACGGGCGCCATGCCCTCGGGCACCGGCCTGAGCACCATGGCCAAGTCCTTCCCGGATCGCGTGTTCGACGTCGGCATCGCCGAGCAGCACGCGGTGACCTTCGCGGCGGGCCTGGTCTGCGAGGGCGTGCGTCCGGTGGTGGCCATCTACTCCACCTTCCTGCAGCGCGCCTACGACCAGGTGGTCCACGACGTGGCCATCCAGCACCTGCCGGTCATTTTCTGTCTGGATCGCGCCGGCCTGGTGGGCGCCGACGGCCCCACCCACCACGGCGCGCTGGACATCGCGTACATGCGCACCGTCCAGACCATGGTGGTGATGGCCCCCAAGGACGAGATGGAAATGGTGGACATGCTCCACACCGCCTACGCCCACACCGAAGGTCCTTCGTCCATCCGCTATCCGCGCGGATCGGGCCGCGGCGTCCCGATGCGCGAACCCCGCATCCTGGAGATCGGCGTACCGGAGACTCTCCGGCAGGGTTCGCAGGTGGCGCTCCTGGGCATCGGGAACATGGTGGAGACCTGCGAGAAGGTCGCCGACCTCCTGGCCGCTTCCGGCATCCAGGCCACCGTGGTGAACGCCCGCTTCGCCAAGCCCCTCTCGCACCACCACTACCGGAACCTGCTGGAAGCCCACGACCTGATCGTCACCGTGGAAGACGGCGTACGCACGGGAGGCTACGGCTCGGCGGTGGCCGAGACGATGGCCGATCTCGGCCTGCCGCGCCGCCACCTGCTCCTGGGCCATCCAGGAGACCGATTCATCGACCACGGCGACACCGAACGCCTGCTCCGGGACATGGGCCTGGACGCCGACTCGATCGCCGCACGCATCCGCAACGCACTGGAGACGCCATGAACAGGGACCGAGGATTTTCAGGGGAGGGCCCCAGCGGGCCAGGACGCGGCGGAAAGCCCGAGATCCCCTCGTGGAAGCGCAGGCCCCGTTCCGCGGCCCCCCGCGTGGCCAAGGACGAGCAGGGACTGCTTTTGATGGACCAGGAGCTGCGCGCGGTGGCCGACCTCAAGCAGGAGAAGGCCCGCGAACGCACCGGACAATATCTGGTGGAAGGCGTGAAGGCCGTGGAGACGTTGATCGACCACGCCCGCGAGAACGTCGTGGCCGTCTACCAGACCGAAGGCCTGGAGTGGAACAAGGCGCTCCTGACCAAGTCGCCGGGCAAGGTCCCCGTGCGCGTGGTGTCCAGCCGCGAGATGGAGCAGATCTCCGGCACCAAGACCCAGCAGGGGCTGGTGGCCGTGGCCATGGCCCGCGCGCTGCGCATCAACTGGGAATCGGCCCGCCGCGTCACGCTGGTGGACGCCGTGCAGGATCCGGGCAACCTGGGAGCGCTGTTTCGCACCTCGGCGGCCTTCGGGTTCGACGCCATCGTGCTGGGCAAGGGATCGGTGGATCCGTTCAATCCCCGCGCGGCGCGTGGATCGTCGGGCCTGGTGGCCTCCATCCCCTTCGAGAACAACGTGCGCCTGGAACAGACCATCGACTTTTTGCGCAACAAGGGATTCACCATCGTGGGCACCAGCCCGCACGGGAAGGATTCCATCGAGAACGTCGCGCTGAAGAAGAAGGTGGCCATCCTGGTGGGCAACGAAGGCAAGGGATCGTCGGCGAACCTGCTGGACCTCTGCGACGCCAAGGTGCGCATCCCGATGGCCGGCGGCGTCGAATCGCTGAACGTGGCCGTGGCCCACGGCATCCTGGCCGCGGGCCTGTTCCAGCGGATGGAGTGATTTTTCTGCGGTGATCGTGGCGTGCGATCCCTACGTACGGATTGTACGTAGGGATCGGGCATGCCCGATCCTCACAATGTCCGGATCCCCGTCAGCGACCCGCCACGTAACCCGTGCGCGTTTCGGCGACCCCATGAGCCTGCATGGAGCATAGATACACGCCCCCAGGCAGGTCGCGTCCCGCCAGCTCCACCGTGTGTTCGCCGGCGGCGAACGTGCGACCGGCGATCTCGGTGGCCATGCGGCCATCGATTGATCGGACCTTCAGCGACACCCAGGACTGTTCGGGAATCGAAAAGCGGATGGCCGGGGTTCCTGTGGCGGAACGTGTCCACGCCAGATGGGAGGCGGAGGGTGCAGCCACCACGCGGGGTCCCGTGGCGCTGATTCCGTTCTCGAACATCTTCAGGTCGATGGACTCGCCCATCACCTTGTAGCCTTCGGTGTTGGGGTGGAGCCAGTCGTTCTTCAGGGCTTCCTTCATCTTGGTGGTGTCGGCAGGGTCGCGCATGGTCTTCTCGAAGTCGATCACCGCATCGTAGACCGGGTCGTGGCGGATGAAATAGTTGACCTCGCGGCGCACCGCCTCGTGGGCGGTGGAGTAGTAGCTGTTGCCGTTGAAGGGCAGGATGGTGCCTCCGTACACCTTCACCCCCTTGGCCTTCGCCGCCTGGGCCATCTGCTTGAGTCCCGCGATCAGGTTCGCGGCGCTCGCGTTGGAGCTTCCGATGTCGTTGACGCCGTGGAAGATGATCACCCAGCCCAGTCCTTCCTGCTCCAGCACGTCGCGCTGGAACCGCACCACGCCGGCCGTCTTGGCGGTGCCCAGCACGGTGGTCGCCCCGATCCCCATGTTCAGCACGGCCACGTTCCTGGTCTTCTCGTTGGCCAGGAGGCGCTGGGAGAAGATGTCGGTCCAGCGGTTCTGCAGGTCCGGGGTCAGGCCGTAGCCGTCTGTGATGGAATTCCCGATCACGGCCACCGCCTGGGCGGCCTGGGGCGCGCGCACGTCGATGGTGTTGATGGAGTACCAGTGGGGCGTGGACACCGATCCGGTCAGTTCCGCGGCGGTGACCTTGTCGCCGGACACGATGTAGGAGTTCGTCCGCGATCCCACGTGGCCGGTCATGTTGGACGAGGTGGCCCCGTAGAGGATGGTGATGGCCACGCGCATGCTGGGGGTCAGAGCGAACGCGATGGGGTCGGAGGTCACCGAGGCTCCCGCCGCCAGGCTCGCCGAAGCCTTGCCTCCGAAGGTGAGCGCCTTGAGGGTGGATGCGTCGATCTTGCTTCCGCCGCTGGACACCGCGATGTTCACGGCCTTCAGCTCGGTGGCCTGGGAGTTGTTCACGTTGGACAATTTCAGTCGCAAGGTGTCCCCGCCGATGGACACCCGCACCACCTGGCGCAGGGTGTTGTTGGTCAGCCCCGGCGAGGGCGGCATGTTCGCCGATTCCACCAGGTAGGGGGCGGCGCTCCAGGTGCCCACCCAGTGGTTGTCGGTCTGGGCGAAGACGGCGCCCGCGAGGGCGACCACCCCCAGCACCCGACCGAGGAGGCTGTTCAAGATCGTTCCGTGCACTGATGACTCTCCCGTAGATGAAGGATCGGAGCAAAGCTAGGGATCCGAGTGGATTCCTGGATCCGGCTCCAAGGGGCCGGTGTTGTCGTTCCCACAACGCGAAAGGAAGGGCGATGCCGGCTCCACCGCCAAAACGACGAACGGACGCCGGGGGTGAGACCGGCGCCCGTCCTTTGTCCTGGCTATTTCACCCGATCACTTCAGGGTCGGCGTGGTCCAGGTGATCCACTTGGCCTTGTCGTACTTGTAGTCGGACGGCGCTTCCATCTTGGCCGACTCGCCCGTGCCGCCCAGGAGGAATTTCTGGACATAGCTCTTCACCCAGTGGTCCTGCGTGGAGGGCTGGGTGCAGTGGGTGTGTCCACCCACCGAGCTGTAGGTGATGGACTCCGAGGCACCGAGGGCGGTGAAGATCTCCTTGGCGACATTGGCCGTTCCCCAACCCGCCTGCGGGCCCAGCCAGGCGATGGAGTTGTCCAGGATCAGCAAGCCGCGCGGCGCGATCATGCCGATCATCTCGTGGTGGTCCACGGGCAGCTTGTTGATGGAAGAACCGAAGTTCGAGTAGAAGTCCTGGCGGGTCCAGAACTGCTCGTCGTAGGTGCTCTTGATGGGCTGCGCGTCGGTGAACACGTTGAGCATGCGCCAGGCTGACACGCCGCCCGACCCCGATTCCTGCGGGATCACCAGCTGCACGCGCTGATCGAATGAGCCGGAGATCGCCGACGACTTGCCCCAACGGGAGCAACCCGTCACGGCCAGGTGCTTGGGATCGATCCCCGCCTCCGGAGTCTTCTCCAAGGCGTCGATGATGCGGGAGAGGCCCCATGCGTGGGCCATCAGCTCGGAGGCTGTGGCACTCTTGCCGTAGAGATCGTAGAAGAGGCCCGCACCGCGTCCGGATCCTTCGGCGGCGATGGTGGTGATCCCGTAGCTGATCTTGGCCACGGCAAGACCCGAATAGCCGCCGATGCTTCCGCCGTCCCAGCCGATGATGGCCGGGAACGGACCCGCACCCGACGGCTTGGTGATGCTGACGCTGAAGGAGATGGACTTGCCCTTGTCGGTGACCTTCACGGTGAGCTTCCCGCCCGAGAACGATCCTTCCACCTTTTCCGGGTTGCGGGGCTTCTCGCCGTGCACGTACTTCTCGAGCATGGCCGCGATTTCTTCGCGACGGCACTTCCACTGTTCCTTGGTGGTCACCTTGGTGCCGTCCAGCATGGTGAACGGATCGGGGAGATTGGAGATGTTGGTGAGCGAGGACACCGCCGGAAGCGCCGGGATGGTGCACTCGCTGCGGTGGTCTTCCTTGAAGTCATCGCCCCCGCCTGCGGTCGCCATGGTCACCGCGATTCCGGCTTCGGTCTCCGACTTCATGGCGTAGGTGGTGCTGGTGTAGCCGGTCTTGGAAAAGGCCAGCGTGGGAAGCGTGGCCAATTCGCGCGCGCTCACCAGGTGGGAGGCGATCTTCCAGCCGGAAGCTCCGCCGTCCAGGACGGGCATGTACACGAAATCCGCCCCGTGGCGGGCGCGGAGGAAGGCCGCGTCGAAGCGGATCGACGAAGGGATCTCCACGCGTGCCATCCCCTGGGCCAGGATGGTGGTGGCGCTCCAGAGATTGCGCCCGTTCACGTCCACCAGATCCAGCGCGACGGCGCCTTCGCCGGGACATTGCACCTGGAGCGCACCATCCACATGCTTGACCGTGAAGGCGGGCTTGGCGGAGGATTTCCACTGCAATCCACTGGTCGCAAGGGAAAACGACCCGTCGGCGGCGGTGGTGGTCTGGATGGCTGGTGTGGCACCCTGGACGGACACCGTCACGCCCGCCAGCGCCACGCCCTTGTCGTCCTTCACGGTGCCGGATGCCTGCCCGGCGTGGGTGACGACGGCCATCAGGCCCGCCAGCACCAGCGCCTTGCCGGCGAAAGTGGCTCTGAGGATTTCACGTTTCATGGAGGATCTCCACTGAGGATGGAACGGATGACTGCTGGCGACCGTGCGCAAGGAACGACCACGCCCATGGGTTGGCGTCCGACGACCTCGCTTCGGCGACTCCTGTTGGGGAACTTAGGGTGCGCCAACGTCCCGCAAGGGCGGGTGGCGAGAAACATCATTGTACAGTTCACAACACCTGAAAAGGCCCCATGATCGCCTCGAACACCGCTTGGGAAGCCACTTCCCGGCGATTCGCGGATCCAAACCACCCGCGTTGCCGGAGCTTTCCGCGGGGACGAACTCGCGTTCCCAAAGGGCGATCCCCCTGCGGTCCGTTGCCAATCCACCAATGGATCCTTCTCGCGGCGGCACTCCCTCCCCTGGGTCCCCTTGCCATTTTCCCCAGATGCTCCCCGGTGGTGGGGAGTCCACGGCGGCGGGAACGAATCGATGCGCTCTGTCTTCGACTACCTGGACTATCGGGAGATCCTGAGGGACGCCTTCGAGGAGCGCAAGCGCGAACACCCCCTGTTTTCCCTGCGGATGCTCGCCCAGCGACTCGGCGTGGAGCCCGCCCTGACCCTGCGGATCCTGCATGGGCACGCCCAGCTTCCGGTGCAATCGCTCCCCGAGGCCATCTCCTTCCTGGGACTGACCGACCGCGCGGCCGAGTACTTCATCGCGCTTTCGGCCTACGCCCGTTCCACAAACGGCAAGGAACGCGGTCGCCACCTCGAGGAGGCCATCGCCCTGCGCGAGGTGGCGCAGCGCAAACTGGTCGACCACGAGCTCGACTACTACCGACACTGGTACGTGGTGGCCGTGCGTTCGCTCGTGGAAGTCATGGATGGCCGGATGGATCCCGTCGAGATCGCCAGCCGCCTGTCGCCTCCCGTGTCCAGCGAGGACGTCTCGAAGGCACTGGACCTGCTCCTGGAGCTGGGCCTGGTCCGCAGGACGGCCCCGGACCGTTTCGCGCTGTCCGAGCCCCACCTCAGCGCCGGCGGCCCCCACCGGACCGCGGCCGTCCGCAGCTTCCAAAGACAAGTTCTGTCGTTGGCTTCGGAATCCCTGGAGAGGTTTCCCGAATTCCAACGGGACGTCTCCACCCCGACCTTCGCGATGGACGAGGACTGCTTCCGGGAGGTCGGCGGGATGCTCCGCGAAACCCGCCGATTGATCCAGCTGCGCATCGAGCAGTCCCGCCAGCCGGATCGCGTGCTCCAACTGGCCATCGCCTTCTTCCCCCTGGCCCCCTCCACGAGCCGTCCGGGGGATGGACACCCGGGAGGCCAGCCCGAGTGAACGACCTCGCCCCCGATTCCGACGAATCCGGGATCGGGACCGGATCGCTCCTTCGTTGGTGATTCAACAATGCACGAATGGAGTTTCCCCTCGATTCCGGAAGGACTTCGAGTCCATTTTCCGGAGAGCCATCCACCTTTCGAACCCACCACGATCCACCGGGATCGGGCACCTCTCACGAGGCCCGGACCGGCAGTGGGAAAATGGAAACCATGCGACCGGTCTTCGAATACCTTGATTATCGCGACATCCTCAAGGAGGCCTTCGAGGAACGCAAGCAGGCCACGCCCTTGTTCTCCTACCGGATGCTGGCCGAGAACTTCGGGCTGGACACCAGCAACATGTTCCGCATCCTTCAGAAGGATTCGCATCTGCCGGCCAGGTGCCAATCCCGGGCCGTCGAATTCATCGGATTGACCGGCCGTGGGGCCGAATACTTCCTCCTGTTGATCGCCTACGCCCGCGAGCGCAACCCCAAGGCTCGCGCGGAGATCCTCGAGAAGGCCATGGACCTTCGCGATGTCGAACGCCGCAAGCTCACCGAACAGGAGCTCGCCTACTACCGGGACTGGTACGTGGTGGCGGTCAGGTCCCTCCTGGAGGTGATGGACGGCAAGGCACGTCCCGCCGAGCTCGCGACGCGTCTATCCCCCGCCGTGACCGAGGCCCAAGCGGGGCAGGCCCTGGATCTGCTCCTGGAACTGGGGCTGGTGAAGAAGGCATCCTCGGAACGGCTGGTCCTGTCCGACGCCCACTTGACCGCGGGCGGCGAGGAAAAAACAGAAGCCGTGCGGCAATTCCAGCGTCAAATTCTCTCCCTGGCCTCGGAAGCGCTCGAACGCTTCCCACGGGAGACGCGGGACATCTCCACCATCACCTTCGCCGTCGACCACGACGCCTTCGTGGAAATCAGGGAAATGCTGCGGGAATGCCGTCGACAGATCCAAAAACGCATCGAGGACTCCAGGAAGCCCGACCGGGTCATGCAATTGGCCATGGCGTTGTTTCCCCTGGCTCCATCCACAGGAACCTCGGCATGAACCGGCTTCGGGCATCGCTTGTGGCTTGCGGGGCGTCGTGCCTGGTGTTGGCCTGTTCCGAACAGCCCGTGGCGGGCAATTCCTCGGAAACGGAAAATACCGCCTCCGCGCGCGAAATTTCGGTCGACTCGCTCTACTACGGATGGCTCCCCTATCCGTTCCACGCCACGGTCGCCACCCTCCGTCTGGACAGCAGCACCCTGGACTTCTCCAAGGTCGACTCCGCGGGCAGCGAACTCACGGTGGAGTCGCTGGAGGGGCGGCAATTGCCCTTCGAACGGATCTTCTGGGATCGCGCCGCTTCCCGTGGGCGCCTGCGCGTGCGCCTGCAAGGATCTCTGCTCCAGCATGGAGCCCGGTTCCGGTTGCGTTGGGGCTCAACGGTGCGGGGCGTTCCCGATTCCGCCTCCGTCTGGGATTCCATCTCCAGCTTCCAACGCATGCTCATGACCTCGGTGCTGGTGGACGATTTCGAGCACGGCTCCCTGAAGAGCCTCCTTCCCGACACCGCCACATGGAAGGCGGTCGCGGGTGCCGGGGCCACCGCCTCGCCTCTGAAGCTCGCCGACGCCGGTCGCGGACGCGATGGCATCGCCTTGATGCTCACCTACACGGCCGAGGCGGTCTCCGGCAAGTACGCGGGCATCAACGTGAAGCTCAGCCCTCGTCCCATCAGTCTCCGCGCCTTGGATTCCATCGAACTCATGGTACGGGGCACCGGTCGGCTGTCGGTGACGCTGGATCGGCCGGAAGGCAACACCGCCCCCAAGACCTGGGCGCGCATGAACATCGACACCACCTGGAAACGCATCCGGGTGCGTCCCCAGGATTTCGACCCCGCCGATGGCGTGGGCGGAAACATCGGTTGGACGCGCATGCGCGATTCCATCACACACCTCACGTTCCTGATGGAGGGTGGCAAGGAGCTTTGGATCGACGACGTGCGGCTCCACGGCATCGTCCTCGACGACCTGCGCTGAGCCGACGCTCGGGATCGTTACCGATTCGCCAACGGAAATGCGGGCGATCCCCTCCGTGCCCGCCGGTGCGAGAATGGATCTTTCCCTGGTGGGTGGGACACCTGGATTCGGGTGCCCCGACCCCATGTGCAGCGGCGAGCCAGGCTACATTCGGGATACCATGACGGAATGAAGATGCAACAGCGTTCCCAACATCTTCGACGGACGCCTCCAGAGGGCCGAGGACGAAGCTCCCGGAGGATTCCGGGATGAAGCCCGTCTTCGAATACCTGGACTACCGTGCCTACCTCAAGGACGCCTACGAGGAGCGCAAGGCCGAGTCGCCGTTCTACTCCTACCGCATGATGGCGGAGTCCTTCGGGCTGTTCCCCAGCAACGTGTTCCGCATCCTCCACGGCGAAGCCCACCTCCCGGCGCGTTGCCACAGCCGCGCCCTCGAATTCCTGGGCCTCTCCGGACGAGCGGCAGAGTATTATCTGCTCTTGATGGCCTACGCACGGGAACGTTCCGTCAAGGAACGCACGCTCATCCTGGAAAAGGCGATGACCTTGCGCGACGTTGCGCGCAGGACGCTGGAGTCCAAGGAACTGGAGTACTTCTCCCATTGGTGGACCGCGGTGGTCCGTTCCCTCCTGGAGACCACCGGTGGACGCGCGGTTCCCTCGGAACTGGCCAAGTCGCTGATCCCCCCGGTCAAGGAATCCGAGGTCCAGGCCTCGCTGGCCCTGCTTCTGGAGCTGGGCCTGGTCAAGCGCGCGAGCTCCGGCCGGCTCCTTCCCGCCGAAGCCCATCTGACCGCAGGTGGAGAAGCCAAGTCCCAGGCCGTTCGCGGATTCCAAAGACAGATCCTGTCTCTGGCTTCATCGGCCCTGGAACAGATCCCCCCCGACCAGCGCGACATGTCCACCCTCACCCTGTCCATGGACGAGCGCGCCTTCCGCGAGATCCGGGAGCTGGTGCGCGAGTGCCGGCGCCAGATCCAGAAGCGCGTGGAGGAATCCAAGGAATCGGATCGCGTCATGCACCTGGCC
Source organism: Fibrobacteria bacterium (assembly GCA_035352895.1). Taxonomy (GTDB): domain Bacteria; phylum Fibrobacterota; class Fibrobacteria; order UBA5070; family UBA5070; genus UBA5070. Next base: position 12,881 of record DAOPYN010000082.1, read on the forward strand.
ATGGCCTTCTTCCCCGCGGCACGCGTCGCCGGGAGCACCCCATGACGCCCCGGACCGCCCCGTTCGCGCTGGCCGCCTTGCTGGCCCTGTACGGATGCTTCGAAGAGCGCTCCGCAGGCACCTCCACGGAAACCGAAAACGCAATCAGTGCCCGTCTGATCCGGGGAGATTCCATCTTCCCGCCGTCCGAGGCCTTCCCCGGCGAAACCGTGGTGGCTACGCTGCAACTGGATTCCACCGTTGTGGACTTCTCGCGGACCCGGCCCGACGCCAAGGACCTGGAAGTCGTGCGGATGGATGGCCAGGCCATCCCCTTCGAAGTGAATTTCTGGGACCGCGAGCATTCCCGGGGACGCGTGCAGGTGCGATTGGAACCCATGATGCGCATGCACGGCTCCCACTTCTGGTTGCGCTGGGGGCTTCCTCCGGCGGAACGCCAATCGACCGAGCAGCTCTGGTCGGGGATTCCGGACAACCGGAGACTCGCCTGGAATTCCGTTCTGGTCGACGACTTCGAAACGGGATCCACCCTCCACAATCGTCTACCAGACTCTTCGTTCTGGTACTTCGGTCCCAAGTTCCTCCCCTCGGGACTGGTCAGCCCAGGAAGCGACGGCAAGGGAAGTTCCCTCCATCTGGCTTGTCTGACGGGTCAATGCGACACCGGCCGCAGCATCTTCACCGCCACCATGCTGGCTGCCACGCGGCGCTCCCTGCGGGGTCTGGATTCGGTGGAACTGTGGGCGCGCGGTTCGGGCAATCTCTGGGTCACCTTCGAATCCCTGGACAGCGTCCAGATGGGACGGATGTCGCGCGGTCAGATCGACAGCATCCAACCCATGCGCTGCTGGGCTCCACGTCAACTGAGTTCCACCTGGCAGCGCGTGGTCGTGCGTCCCTCCGACTTCCTCGCCCCCGACGGCAATCGAGGGAACGTCGGCTGGGACGCGGTCCGGGATTCCATCAACTATCTGGTTTTCCTGATGGATGGTGGTTCGGAATTCTGGATCGACGACATCCGCCTCCACGGCGTCCTCCGGCAGGAGCTGCAGTAGGTTCCTCTTGCGAGGTGCCTACAAGGCCCGAGCAGGGCAGCGCCTGAGACGCCACCCATCGGCCGCCATTCGGTGCTTCACCTGGCGTCTTCGGTGCGCTCGTTGCAGCCGCTGGGAGTCCGGCTTGGATGCCGAAGCAGTGCCGGTTCTCATCGTGTCCTGATCGAGCTTATGGGGGCACTCGATCCACTCCCAGGGTGCACATCGATGCAACGCGGAGCCGTATGCAAGAGTGTCCAGGGGCCGCAAGCCCCCCGACCTGCGACCAGATCCTGAGGCACGGTGTCAGGGCAAGACCATGATTCGGACTCCAGCGGTCTTCCTTGACTGTGAATTCGTATTTCCCTGGAACGCAGAAAGCCCTCCGTCGTTGGACGGAGGGCTTTCTAAAGGAA
>DAOPYN010000083.1:0-13942 GCA_035352895.1 Fibrobacteria bacterium
GGTCTGGGAAAGCCATTACCCCTTCAAGCAGCATTACAAGAAGTCGAGCGAGGAACTGAAGGTGACCTCCGAGACGTACAAGGACGCTTTTTTCCAAGCCACCTTCAGCTGCCTGGGATCGACTTCCAAGAGCGCGGAGCTCCTGGCGAAGACCTCGATGGAGTTGAAGTTCCGGAAAGCCAAAGGCAAGCGAAGCATCGTCCTGCCCGACGGCTCGAAGAAGGAGATGCAGCTGGGAGAGGATGGCGTGGCGCCGGTGCCGCCCGATCTTCCCGTGGGAAAATCCGTCGTGGAAGACCCGATCGATCCGGTAGGAGCCTGAAATGCCGACTCCCGTCTACGCAGTGCATGGCGAAAAACACGAGATCCTCGAGTTCATCGTGGTCTTCAACCACAAGATCGGCGATGTGAAGGCCTTTGGCGAGGAGTTGGTCGTGCGTGGTCATTTCACGGACTACCAGGCGGTGGCGACCATGGGATGGGGAACCGTGGTGACCTATCCCAATACCGACGATGTGGTGGTGGTCGGTCTGGACAAGGTCAAGGATTCGGGAGGTGTGCCGTACCTCTTGTGCAAGGGCACCTGGAAATCGAAATACACCGCCCTGGAGATCGGATATCGACCCAAAGGCAAAGCAGAGGGATTCGTCACGATCACGGGAAGGATCACCTCCGAGTTCGAGCGGGTGTTCGCCTCCACCGTGCAGGAGGCGGCCAAGCCGCCCAAGGGGCAGGTGATCTTTCCGCACTTCCATTCCGGGCCGGGAAAATGGGCGGTCTCCCACAATTTCCTCTCCAAATCGAATCTGCCGGCGGTGTGTCTGTGGCGGAAGGAGATCCCCGGCCATTTCGAGATGCACAGCCACGTGATGAGCAACCACTGCGCTCCCGTGGTCGGGATCTGGGAAAAGAGCGGAGCCACCCTGTTCCTGGAGCCCAGCTACGGGACCCAGGACTACATGGCCGATTTCTGGTTTGTGATGGGGGAGGCGGGTGACATCGGCAAGCGTTCCACCACGGCCATCGCGGCCGAATTCGCCAAGCAGATGGGCGCGGCCAATTTCCAGAAGGTGTTTCCCTATCTGAAGGAGGCGCACACAGCCTCCGGTACGCTCATGCCCATGGACATGGAATACATGCACTTCTTGGGCTATTTCGGGATCCCGATCACTCGATGGGCCTACGGCAAGAAGTGGTACTGCTGGAACAAGAAGTGGGAGAAGCGCACCAACAACACCCCCACCGTCATCGCAAGTCCCTCGATGTACGGATACGTCCCGCCCACCATCATCCCTCCCGAAACCGAAACCCCCGCCTCCACCCACGGAGAGACCTGGAGTTTCCTTTCCAAGGACGACGCGAAGGCGTACGTGCCCTGGGCAGCGCAACTGGCCGACCACGAACGCGTCACGAAAGCCAGCCTTTCGGTGCCACGGGTCTCGAGCCTGCCGTTCTACCACTTCGAACCGCGCCGTCACGCCAACCTCGCGCAGTATCCGGCCGAAAAGACCCTGCTGGCCCTTTCCATGACCAAGGCGGTGCAGTCGTCCGTCTGGAGCCGTGCCTCCCTTTTGTTCGGGTACAAGCTCTACACCGCCATGGGATGGGCGCCCATGGATCCCTACCTCAAGGACGTCCTCCAGCCGTTCTACAAGCAGTGCGAAGCGGACCAGATCCCCATCCTGAACCACTGCACGCCGGTGGGCTTCTATTCGCACGACCGCAGGTTCTACTTCGATCTGCTCAAGGAGCAGGGGATGGTCTCGGCGACGCCGGCACGCCATGGGGACGGTTGGCCAAAACAGTTTCCGTCCACCGTTCCAGGTCCGGACGGGAAGATCGTCGCCCCCTCGACGACCGAAGACAAGATCTGGTGGTTCACGCAGAACTACGTGTCTCCCGACGCGTGGAAGGCGGTCGCGAAAGCCTACCCGAAGCTCAAGTTCTGCCTGGCCCATTTCGGGGACTCGGCTCATCTGGACGAGGACGGATGGGGGGAACGGAAGGTCCGCGAGCCGAAAGGAACCCGCAAGAAACTGACCATCGCCTTCTCCGGAGCCCAGATCGACCGAGCGAACAGCCACTGGTTCCTGGCCGATCTGATCGACCTGGTCCAACCGACCAACCGGGCATTCATCGACCTGAGCTACGTCATGCTCAACAAACGGAACTCCGTGAAGTTCCAGGAACTGTTCGATTGGGCGCGGATCCACAAGCCGATCCTCCTGGAGCGCGTGCTCTGGGGAACGGACTGGCCTCTCCTGGGCAACGAATCGATGGTCAAGGACTACAAGTGGACCAAGGAAAACATCCTCCACCGCTACGCGCGGGCCTTCCGCGACCAGGTTTCGTCGATGCCCGGCGACTTCTTCCTGCGGGTCTGCTTCCTGAACCCCATCCAGTACCTGGGTCTCCATTCGCTTCCGGCCAAGGTGGGGCAGGCGGGTGTCGCCAACCCCTGGCCGTGGCTTTCGGATCTGCCCGAGTCGATCTTCACCGATTTCACCGCCGATAAGCTGCGGCTCCTCTACAAGCACGAGAAGTCCCTGGCCCATGCCCTTCCGTAGGGCGGTCGCGTTGGCGGCGACCTTCGCCGCCGTAACGCTTCAAACCGGATGCATGCGAGACATCAACATGACTGACCCAGTTTTCCATTCCGCTTCGCCATCCGAGTTCCAACCGGAGCTGCAATCCATCCGGCCCGGGCTCGCCTTGGACGATTTCCACGCGGTTCCCTCGGCGAAGCAATCCTTCCAGCGTCTGCGTCTGGGGGAATCGGGTCCGGTGGAGGATTTCGTGCCCCTGGAAGGGTGGCGACTCGATTCCGACTACGACCTGGTGGCGGCCCCGGGCGCGGCGTATCTCTTCGAACTGATGGGGATGGCCCGCATCGATCCCTCCGGCCCCAAGGTCGCCAAGGACCTCCTGCTCGGGGAAGAGGTGGTCACCTTGCGTACGCCGGGTCTCTTGTGGATCGATCCCGCCGATGGATCGCTGTTGGCCTCGATGGCGCGCACGCCTTCGGTCGACCAGGCGCAGAATGCCCTGGAGATCCGCCGCTACACGCCCGACCTGCGGGCGAAGGTGGTTTCCAGTTTCCCCATCCACAAGGAATTGCTGCCGTTGGGAGATGGCTTTGCCGTGGTGCCCGATGGCCCCTTCCAAGCGGACCTTCCAGGATACCAGGTCTTCCGAGCCGATGGCTCGGCGGTGACCGGTGTCCTTCCGCGGTTGTTGGATTCCATCTGGCAGCGTGGTGCCAAGCTGGAGGGCCCTCAGGGAAGCGACTGGCGCCCGGATGGACTGTGGGTCCGTAGACTGGATGCACGTTGGGGAATCTTCTCCCATCCCGACTATCCCAACGGTCCGCCAGCGAAGACATCCATCCTGACCCTCTCCGATCCACCCCAGGCGGCGGGAATCTTCTTCCAAGCCAAGACACCCCTTCCCGAGCGCATCGAGGAACTCGTGGTGTCGCCCACCCACGACCTGTTCTTCGCCACCGTCAGGGAAGGGGAAGAATCCCTGCTTCTCTGGATGGGAGTGGTCCGGAAGGAAAAGGACCGTTACGTTCCCGCCACCTACAGGGTCCGCTCCTTCGAGAAGACCCGGAATCTGGCGATCTCGCGCGACGGATCGATCCTGGCGCTGGCCTCGCGATCCGATGCGGGGTGGAGCCTGGAGATGGCCCGCCTGGAAGACATCCTCTCCGACATCAACCGCCGCTACCCCGAGGCCAAGCTCAGCCTGGCCGCACTCGAATCCGAGGTGAAGTGATGGGAAAACCCGCCGCCAGACTCACCGACATGACTGCCCATGGAGGCACCGTGATGGGCCCTGGAGTGCCCACGGTGTTGATCGGGAAGATGCCCGCCGCCACCATGGGCGACCAGCACATCTGCCCCATGGTCACTCCCGGTGTGCCGCCCATTCCCCACGTGGGAGGCCCCATCGTTTTGGGGAGCACAGGGGTGCTGGTGGGCAAGAAGCCCGCCGCGCGATTGGGCGACATGGCCATCTGCGTGGGGCCCCCTTCCCAGATCGTGCTGGGGTGCTTCACGGTGATGATCGGCGAAGTCGGCAGCGGTTCGCAGGCCGGCAGCGCCGGTGCCGCCGCGGCCGCCTCCACCAACGCGCCCAAGGGCCCCAAGGCCATCGAGCCGGTGAAGATCAAAAGCGAATCCAAGTCGCCCACAGAAGCCTACCAGATCCAGGCCACGGTGAAGGACAAGGGGGGGCGGCCCATCATGGGCGTGCCCTACAAGATCGAGGATCCCGACGGCAACATCATTCGAGGATCCACTCCCCAGGATGGGAAGATCGTCCACGGAGGCTTTTCCAAGAAGGGATCGTTCAAGCTCACCCTCCTGGCCACCGGCGAGGTGAAGAGCTCCGCCAAGCCCATCGAGATCGGCACCGAGACCACCTTCAGCTGCAAGACCGACGCCGAAGACGGCACCGCCGGCGAGCTGTACGTGAGCCTGGTGGCCGAGGACCATTCCCGGTATTTCATGGGGACGATTCCTGTCAAAGTTTCGGGCGGCAAGGTGGAGGGCAAGTGGACCCTGGAGGAAGAGCGTTGGAAGAAGCTCTTCGAGGAACAGAGCCTTTCCTTCCACGCGGTGGAAGTGGTGGCGCAGATCGATGGCGCGCTGGGGATCTCCCCCCAGATCCCCCTGGACACGGCCTTCAAGATCGAGATGACCGACCACGAAGGCAAGGCCATGCCCAACCACACCATCGAGGTCAAGCAGCCCAACGGCCAGGTCCACAAGGTGAAGACCGATTCCTCCGGCAAGATCAAGCTCAAGGCCGGCGCGGGCGGGGCGGCCAAGTTCGGAAGCCATCCTCCCGAGGAGGATGAGGCATGAGCGGCGAAAAGAAGGACGCGGGAACCAAGGGCAAGAAGGCCCCCACCAAGCTGGAGAAGCTGGAGGCGGAGCTGGAGAGCTATTTCGCGTCGTGGGTGCGGATCGTGGAGCCCCTCAATCCTTTCCGGATCGCTCCGGCGGTGGCCAAGCCGGTCGAACCCGAGCCCGGCTTGTTCTCCGGCTTCAAGAAGATCAAGAAGGGGAATTCCGGCCTGGCCGTGGAGGAGCTCCGCATCCGCCTGGCGGGTTTCGGAGGGATCCTGCCGGGGACGGAATTCGACGACGCGTTGCTGGGCGCGGTCAAGCGGTTCGAGAAGGACGTGATGGGCCGGGGGCCGATCGGGCAGGTGGACATGGACTTCGCCAAGGCGCTGGACGCCTTCGCCGCCACCCATCCCATTTCGTTCACCAAGAAGCTCAAGTGCCCCTGCGGAACCTGCGGCGGTTTCGGGAAGGGGCGCCACAAGGACGAATACACCTCCAAGTACGCGGCTTCCAAGAACGAGGCCGGGCACAAGTACGAATACCCCGGCATCCACCGTTCGCTCTTGTGGGCTTGCCGCAGCCTGATCCACTACGGATCGGTGATCCACAAGGACAAGATCCGGTTCATGGCCTTTTCCAGCGGATACCGCTGCCACGACGACAACAAGTTGCACGTGGACCCCAAGACCAAGAAGCCGAGATCGTCCACCAACCACATGGGCAAGGCTGTGGACCTCAATTTCGAGAGCAAGGTCGGCGACAAATGGGTGCGCGACCCCGCCAAGTCCCAGACCGCCACCGATGCCGACGCCATGCGCCAGATCGCGCAAGACAAGCTGGGCGCCCAGGTGAGCTGGAACTCCACCGACAAATTCGCGCTCGAGCCCGGTGGCAAGGGCGCGGGCCACGCCCCCACCTGGGTGCACATGGACGTGCGCACCTGGAACCGCGACGCGTTGGACGACCGGTATTTCGTGCAGAACCTGGTCGATCTGGACGGCACACCCATGGCGACGCTTTTGGTGCGTCCGGGGAGTTTCGAATGAGCAAGAAGTCCACCACCCAGAAGAAGCCCAAGGTGATCTCCGGAGTTCCGGAAAAGGTCACGCACGTCCCGCCCCTGACCATCAAGAAGCTGGCCGACAAGCTCGTGGAGATCGAGAAGAAGGAAGGCTACCAGATGGCCCTGGTGGCGGTGGAATGCCTGAACTACCAGGAGGTCTGCAAGCTGGCCTGCGAAAAAGGCAAGGACAACGATCCCCACCTGATGCCCAGCCGGTTCATGATCCTGTATGGCGCCACGGACGAAGGCCTGAAGAAGAAAAAGAACCTCGACAAATTCCCGCACGAACTCCACGACGACATCGACGAGGACATGTCCGTGGAGCGCCTGCGCTACTACCTGGGCCTGATGGGCTACTACCAGGGCCCCTGGCGCCACCTGGAAGAAGACCAGGACGAGGACGACGACCCCGACACCGACGAACACGACATCTCCGCGACCCTGCAGGGAGATTTGTTCGGGGCGCTGTGCAACTACATCCAGGAGGCGCAGGAGCCGTTCTTGAAGGAAGTGCCGGGCGGGACGTACACGGCTGGGGTGGATGAATCCTTCTCCGAACTGGCTGGACGTTACGGAATCCGGAATTGGCGGATCCTTTGGGAGATGAACAAGGGAGCCACAGGTGTCACCTGCGATGTGATCAAGGAAGGGGCGGAGCTCAAGCTTCCGGACTCCACGAAGATTTCCATCCGGGACTGGATGACCAAGAACAAATGGGATGACCAGTATTTGGCGGACAAGGGCTACCAGTATCCCGCGAAAGTCCTGAGCTACACCTTGATGGACATCGAAGGAGAGGTGCTGAAGTTCGAAGGGTCCAGGGTGTTCCAGATCTACCTGAAACATCCACGGATGGAATTGCTGGTCGAGGCTCAGGTCAAGACCGGAGATGAAATCGACTTCTTGATTCCGGATACTCCGGACCTAGGGGTGTGGCTGGAAGGCGAGAATCTCATGTTTTCCGAGGAAGTGGATTGCCGTTTCGAAGATTATGTCGCGCAATTCGATCCCAGGCTGGAGCAGCAACAAGCCATGAAGCCTAAAGATCCGGAAGTTGTGGTGGATGATCTATATGGACCACCAAGCGAAGATGATGACGATTGGTTCCATCTTCCGGATTTCAAGCTTCCGAGCTTTGATCTTCCAAAGCTTGCCTCGATTGATTTGCCCAATTTCCAGCGCCCGGATATTCCCAAAATTCCGGATGTGCCTTCCATTCCAAGCGCACCCAGCGTGCCAAAACTTCCTGAGGGACCCAAAGTCCCCAAAAAATTGTTTTAAGAGAAGCAGGAGTTAGAAATGGTTTCCCGAACCCGTAAGAAAAGTGTTGAGGGGCAATCTAAAGCTCTCAAGCCAATTAAAGGCAGCTGGAAATCGATGTATATCGGGTGGGGTTGCGCAGATCCAGACGCATATGAAAATGGTGCCCCTCTGGTGCTGCCATTGCCATTTATTAATTTCTCGACCGAAAATGAATTCACGGCAAGTCATGCGCTGACGGATTATAATGTTGAAAAAACAGAAAAGCCAGAAAAAAGAAAGCTGAATGTCGAATACGAGAGAAGCTGGTTTGAAAGGGTGTTGAAGGAAAAGAATTTCGCCAAGCTGGAAAAAGAGAGGCTCGTACAGCTGGCAATTGCAAATGACCAAGCTTCAGAAGAAATTAGCGAATCCCATAAAGATCCTGTAGGAATTGTTGTTTCGGAGATTTCACAGTGGGTGTGCATCCGAGTCGACAGAGAAGCATCTGATCTGCCAGCGAAAATCCAACTATGGGGGTTCTTGCAGCCAAGAGGGTTTAATGGAGAGACTCCTATGAGCCTTTCCGCATACAACCCTTTTTCCGGCTCTGCTGTTCAAAGCGATGAAGAAGATCATTTGAGCACATCCATCTCAGATAGGCAAAGATCTGGCTGGGGAGAATATGAAATTGATTGTGAAAAGAGAACAGCCAAGCGATGGAGCTACCTGCCAGATGGGAGCCAGAAAGTCGAAGAAGTTCCCCCAGGAGATGTGGTATTCTATCACCGATGGCGATTTGATGAAATGGAAATCAATGGAAAGAAGGAAAGAGTAAAAGATGAATTTTTGGGGGATGTAGTTAAAATAAAAATTGCTATTCGTAACGAGCTAACCGCAGGTGATAGGAAAGCAATCAAGGAACAGAAAGCGCAGAGAGTAAAGGCGTTCAAAGAAGCCAATCCGAATGCGGAGTTCAGGGAGGAGGATGTACCCCAGAGCCCGGAAAATGTGGTTGAGGTAGGATGCTGGTTAAAAGTGTGGGCTCGAAATGCGAGGATAGAATGGGATGGTGAGCCGAAAGATGATCGAACCGATTGGATTGTGCAATCCATGGATAGTGTCGACGTGGGAGTTGGGATTGAAGTCACACAAAACGGAAACCTAGACGTTAAGTCTCCATTTCCGTGGAGAAATCACGGATTTCTCCGTGGCCGAATTGTTGATGGAAGGAATGTCAAAGCCAAAAAAATCCCAAAACCTTCTGAGCTGGTTCCTCTGTATGCCGCCTTGGTTACTCCAGAAGGGAGTAAACACCTGAATGACCTATGTGAATATTTCAAGGCGCCCAAAGAGCCGGACAAAGCCGCCCTAAAAATGCTTGCATCGGGTGCGGTTGGTTTTCTTGGGAACTCCCTGATTGCCTTAATTGTCTTTTATTCAGTCAAAGATTACTTGAAAAAAATGAATTTGGAGGTGCCTGATAGCACCACCACTCAGGCGATATTTGAGGAGGAGAAAAAAGAGAAGATAAAGGCAAGAATAAAATTTATCCAAGCGCTATTGCGATTCTTCGATGCCCCGAATAAATTGGCGGCATTTGGGGTTTCTGGTTTTCGCGCGACAACGATGGATGGCTTGAAAGCTGAAGCTAAAAATCGGCCAGGATTGTTTAATCTGTATTCAACTGTTTTTGGTACGCAATTGGATATGGCGCTTTGTTTGCATCCGGAATTGCTGAATGATCTAGTAAATGATAGCCTTCAAGCGAGAAGTGAAGCGCTAACCAGTTTCTTGGGAAACCAAGGGGCTTCGCAAACTGCGGCGACTCGATTGGGGCCAATTGATGCGCTTGCAAAGAATTTGAAGGAACTTCAGCTCAAGAGCGATTTCAAATGGGGGCAAATTGATATTGATCTGAATTTGGTTGGCTATTCGAAAACGGAGTATTTTCCAAAGCCATTTGGCCTCCTTCTTGCGCCTTTTGGTGTGCCTGTTGGATTCCTTTCGCTCAAGGTTTCCAGGTCTGCAGGGTTGGATTTTAACTTCCAAGTCTTGTGGGGTGATACGTCTTTTGGAATGGGGTTTGGACTAACACTTGCAGATAACTCCGGATTGAAAGTAGGAGTGGAGCTCTGTGCGCTTTGGGCAATTCTCGCTCGTCCAGACTACATCCCACCGGCCCCAGGGAATACCGGCCAGAGAATTCGCCCTGGACACAACCGCGCAACGGCAGCCCAGGAAGTCAACCGGATTGAAAACAGGAGTCAGAGCGGTCAGACCGCATCCTCTCAAGAGGTCCAGGAAACGCTGCTGCTTAAACTCATCCAGAATCTTCAAGGGGCGATGAATGCGAGTGTTTCTGTAGACCTTGGACTTTCGGCAGCTGGCCATATTGGATGGAGATTTCAATACGATCGGGTAAAACACGAAACCTCGTTCAAGTTGGAAGCCTTGGAGTCCAAAGATCCGACCGAAACAAGGGATCTGAAGCTGACACTGGATGCAGGAGTTACGATTGAAATCAAACTTGGATTTTTAACTTGGAGTTGGAAAATCGCCTCCATTGAGTTAGCACGATTGACGCCCGAGGAATTTACGGTTCCATTGAAAGCAAGATTGGTTAACAAAGAGGTTGATTTTGGGCCTGCATACACCTACAAACTGGTCGAAAATGTAGGGAATATCATCTATCTAGCTGGAGGCACGGAGGACAATGACTTTTATAGAGTTGCTGGCCCAGCGGGCCCAGAAGGCATTTTTGGACGGGTTGCCTCTGCTGCTTTGAAGCCTAGGCTCAATCATCAAAATTTATGCTTTGGTGAAAGCAAGAAAATCTATTTGCAGTTTGGCAGCAAAGAGATGCCCAAAATCGGTTTCAATCTAAAGCATTCGGATGGGTTGGCGGAACCACCAAGCAGTCTTCCCAATTTTAACCCAGATCCGTTTGTAAGCGAAGCTAAGGCGGAATTCGTTTTTGGAACAAAAGCCGACGGAAAGCCTTCCAAAACATTGGAGTACACCTTCAAAATTTCTTCCGAGAAGCTGGGGACCGATTATTTAGCCGCTAGTTTTGAATTGCAGCAAACTCCTAAAGAATCGAGTTTCCAGTCACGATGCTTTGCACATAGTGTAGCATCAAACGAGTATGTTCCTGTGATGCCCGAGGCATTCCTTCTATCCAAAGCGAGGCAGCTGAAGAAAGATTTGCTGTTGTTCCGCCGCCCTCGATTGCTCGAGGTTGAGGCTGGTTTTGGGTATATTGAAGGTTTCGGACGTGCGTTGAGCGCGAAAGTGAAAATTCAGAATTTCGATGAGGCCGGGATTTGGGTTAGGTTGCAACTGCGACCAAGGGGTTTCAATGGCCCATTTGTCAAGACAGGGACGCAATTTTGGAGCTTTCTCAAATTTTACGAGCCCACGTTGATCGATCATGTCTCAGGCGGTGAGCTCAGGATAAAAATGGCAGATTACCCAATTCGGGTGGGTGATCAATTTTCTTTTGATCTTGCCTTTTTTCCTGATGATGGCTGCATTTTAAAAAAGGCGGATTTCGAAAGGCCAATTTTCACAGCATAAGCTAGCATTTGTCAGCTGGGAGATTCTGCCAAAACCAAAGGCTTTGGTTCATCCTTTTTTGCTTCCTTGGTTAGTATCAGAATGAATTTTCATTTGTAAAGCCGAAAACGATCTCCATTATCCAAGAGGTAGCAGAGGCCTATTTTGCGAAATTTTCAAAGCTATTGATGGAGTAGTTATAAAAACCTTTTCTTCCATCTAATTTGATATTCCCGTTGTAATGACGCTTACTTCCCAACGGAATCCATCTTCTGTTTTGATCTTCCAAATTTCGGCGATTTTTCCAGAAACAAAGACATTTTCAGGTGCGAAATTACAAATTGTCTTTGTCGGAAAGTCAACTTCCCAGCCAGCAAGTTTCTTGGATTGATTTGAACATGCTTGGTCCTGTAAATTTGAGCAAACATCAAAATTAACCTCAAGAGGATCGGTGTTGTACACCTCTTCATGAGGAAGGTATCGAACCCACTGGCGGTTTCCGCGGTCCCATCTTGGCGGCATATTGATCCAAGTGGTTAAAATGACCTTCTGGTCTAAAGTCTTAAAACCAAATCCACATTTATTCCTGGAGCTGTAATCATCGTTGATTGGAACGGGCACACCTGGTACCAAATCTTTGAAAGTGTATTCTTTTCCAAGGTATTTTTTTTCGGCGCTGTCGATGTCGGTTTCGGAGGCGATGACACTCAGCGGAATCGCTTCCTTCTTGTTGACGTGTCCAAACGTCTTGCCTTTGGCTTTTGGGCCATCCCCGCACGAGACAAGTGGGGTTGATAGCGTGAAGGCTGCGAGAAATAACAAAAGCGTGTGGAGGGATTTCCTGTGAGGTGGGAGTCGAGCTGCAGGATTGAGCACTTGGGTCTCCTAGTTGTTTGGGTTGTGACGGAAATTTAGCCAAACAAGCAGTGAAGGGGAGTTATTGGCGAGGGACATGGTTCCTTTGGGGCCTACTTGTGGGCTGTTTTCCAACCACTATTGGAGCTAACCCAGGAGGCAAGACGGAAGGGGGATTGGTTGATCTGCGCCATTTAACCAATGAGTTCCAGTCAGTTTGAAATCCCTGTGGTAATGACGCTCACTTCCCATCGGAATCCGCTGTCCGATTCAATTCTCCGAATTTCAGCGATTTTTCCAGAAACAAAGACGTCTTCTGGGGCAAAATTGCATATGCCTTTTGTCGGCACTAAATTTTCCCCTCCGGCAAGTTTCTTTGCCTGGTTAGAGCATGCTGCCTCCTGTAGATAGGAGCAAACATCAACACTAACCTCAAGAGGCTCTGTATTATAAACCTCTCCCCACGGAAGGTATCGATTCCATCCACGGTTTCCACCTTCCCATTTTGGCGGCATATTGATCCAGGTGATCAGGGAAATCCTTTGATTCAAGCCTCTAAAGCTAAATCCGCACTTATTTCTGGAGCTATAGTCATCGTTGATGGGACGGGGTCTGCCGGGACGCAAATCCTTGAAAGTGTATTCCTTCCCGAGGTATTTCTTTTCCGCGCTGTCAATGTTGGTCTCGGTGGCAATGACTGCCAGCGAAATCGCTTCCTTCTTGTTGACGTGTCCAAACGTCTTGCCTTTGGCTTTAGGGCCATCCCCGCACGAGACCAGTGGGGTCGAAAGTGTAAAGGCCACGAGAAAAAACAGTGAGGTGCGGAGCGATTTCCTGTGAAGTGGGAGTCGAGCAGCAAGAGGGAGCACTGGATTCTCCTGATTGTTTGGGTTGTGATGGAAAATTAGTCAATCAGGCTGTGAAGGGGAGTTTTTGGCGAGGAACATGGCTCCTTTAGGGCCTACTTGTGGGCTGTTTTTCAATCACAATTGGAACCGGGCTAGGAGGCAAGATGAAGGGCGAGCTGCTCCATTTAATCTTTGTATTTCATTCAGTTGGAAATTCCCCTGGTAACGACGCTTATTTTCCAGCGGAATCCATCTTCTGTTTGGATCTTCCAAATTTCAGCGATCTTTCCAGAAATAAAAACGTTTTCTGGGGCAAAATTGCATATAGTTTTTGTCGGCACTAGAATATCCCTTCCGGCAAGTTTGTCAGTCTGATTCGAACACGCCAAGTGCTGTTGCTTGGAACACGCATCAAAATCCACTTCCAGAGGATCGGTGTTATAAACTTCTTCATGAGGAAGGTATCGAACCCACTGGCGGTTTCCACGGTCCCATCTTGGGGGCATATTGATCCAGGTGGTTAAAATGACCTTTTGGTCGAAAGTCTTAAAGCTAAATCCGCATTTATTTCTGGAGCTATATTCATCGTTGATTGAAACGGGCACGACTGGCAGCAAATCCTTGAACGTGAACTCTTTTCCAAGGTATTTCTTTTCCGCGCTGTCGATGTCGGTTTCGGAGGCAATGACACTCAACGGAATCGCTTCCTTCTTGTTGACGTGTCCAAACGTTTTGCCTTTGGCTTTAGGGCCATCCCCGCACGAGACAAGTGGGGTTGATAGCGTGAACACAGTGAGAAAGAACAGTGAGGAGCGGAGCGATTTCTTGTGAAGTGGGAGTCGAGCTGCAAGAGGGGGCACTGGATTCTCCTGATTGTAAAGCTTGCTTGGGTTTGTGAATCAAGCTATCACTATTTGGTAAATTGTAAAGTATTCAGAAAGGAGTAGAATTAGGGTGGTGAGCCTGCCAAAAATAGATAGGAAAACTTCAATCTGACAATCCATGCGGAATCAAATGTATCTCGCCAGATTGTGAATAGGAAGTGATCGCTGAAACGACCCCAGAAACAGTTAACTTTTCGAAATCGAAAGGACACGTGGCAGGCTCCTCGGTTTTTAAACCTGGATATCCGCAAACTCCAATGACGGAGCGAGAGCAGGCATCAAACGGGAGTTGCAATGGTTGAATTTTCTTGATGGAGTCTTCGTGAGCATACAGCAAATAATGTGCAGCGGCTTTGTCGTATTTTGGCTTCCCGTCATACCAAATGATGACATCCAAACTGTTGTTGTCGTCAATCGAATACGCTGGACCACAACCAAGAAATTCTCCACCGCCAGTAGGGACTAATCTGGTGATGGTGATGTGTTTGCCCAGATAGCGCTTCACGAAATCGGGGGAACGAGATTCTTCCGTGAGCTGGGCTAGAGTGATGGTTGTCTCGGGGAAAATAAACCCAGTGCGGAACCCAAGAGCCGCAGGTTTTGCTGGGGTGGTCTGTCGATTCGCCTCGGCGTTTTTCC
>DAOPYN010000084.1:0-13376 GCA_035352895.1 Fibrobacteria bacterium
AGTCTTCGGGAGGAACCAGGCCATCGGCCAAGTCGGCCGCCTGGTCCAGGGTGGAGTCGTCGGAGAGGTCGGCCAGCGCCCGCAGCGATTGCGACCACACGCCCAGGGCCGGGCCGGAAAACAACTGGCGCTCCAGGCGAAAGCCCTTGGCGAGCCCCACGCCTCCGCCGCGCCCGGGGCTGGAAACCACGGGAAAGCCCGCGGCGTCCAGCAGGGCCAGATCGCGGTAGATGGTGCGTTCGCTCACGCAAAAGCGCCCGGCCAGCGCGGGCACGGTGGCGCTGCGCCGGTACAGGAGCGTCATGACCAGAGCCATGAGCCGTTCCATGTGCGTGGCGGAGGCAGGTTCGGAGGCGGTCACGATCCCGCGACGGCGAGGCAGGATCTCCGGCAAGTGGTCGGCTTTGGACACGGCGAGTCTCCTTGCTGCCCAATATAAGGGGTGGCCGACTTGGCATTCCCTGGGGAGCGGATGTATATATCGTATATGAAACGTATACGGAGCATTTCATGGGCATCGTGAACATCGACGACGAGCTGCACGACCAGATCCGCAAGGCGAGCACGGTCTCGTGCCGGTCCATCAACGCGCAGGCGGCCTTCTGGATCAAGATCGGGATGCTCTGCGAGATGGATCCCACGGCGAACTTCAACGAGATCGTCTCGCGGGAGATGCGCCTGGCGGGGGTGGAGCCGCGGGCGGTGAAGGTGGCGGCGGCTTGATCAAGTCGCCGGAGGAGATCGAGGCGATGGCTCGTTCGGGGAGCCTCCTGGCCCGGGTGTTCACGCTCCTGGACGGACTCGAGCTCCAGGGCATGACCACGCTGGAAGTCGACGGGATCGTGGAACGGTTCATCGTCCGGGAGCTGGGAGCCCGTCCCGCCAGCAAGGGCCAGTATGGGTACGGATTCTGTCTGAACGCGTCGATCAACGACGTGGTCTGCCACGGGGTTCCGTCGCTCCTCCAGAGGTTGGATTCCGGCGACATCGTCAATTTCGACATCACCCTGGAGAAGGACGGCTGGATCGCCGATGCCAGTCGGACCTACCTGGTTGGCGCGGTCCGGCCGGAGGCCGTGCGTCTAGTCAATATCTGTCAAGAGTCGCTCTGGAAGGGGATCGGCGCCGTGCGTCCCGGCGCCCGGCTGGGCGACGTGGGGCATGCCGTGGAAAGCCACGCCCGGCGTCACGGATGTTCCGTGGTCCGCGAATACTGCGGGCACGGGATCGGACGGTCGATGCACGAGCCACCCCAGGTGCTGCACTGGGGCCGACCGGGGACCGGCCTGGTTCTGGAGGAGGGGATGGTCTTCACGATCGAACCCATGATCAACCAGGGTGGCCGCGAGATCCGCCGGGATCCGGATGGCTGGACCATCCGCACGCGCGACGGGAAATTGTCCGCCCAGTTCGAGCACACCGTGGCCGTGACCTCCGGCGGCGCCAGGGTCCTGACCCTCCCCGCCTAGGAAGGGGTGGATTCCCGCCCTTCCCCCAATCCACATCCGGATGGCGCCCAGATGCCCAACACGATCCATTTTCAGATCACTGGGTGAGAACGCCGGGCCGCGCCCGAGTTTCATTCCTCCGTTCCACCCCGGAGAGACCATGCACACCACATGAATCTCCGGGGAGCACGAACATGAAAAGAGTCGAATCGCACGAGGATGTCCTTCCTGCCGAATTGCGGGGCATGATCGCAACCAGTCGCAGCCAATTGGCATCGATGGTCAACAGCGAGCTGACGCGACTGCACTGGTCGGTGGGAGAGCGCTTGCGGCGGGAAGTGTTGAAGGATGCACGGGCCGTGTACGGGGCGAAGATCGTGGAAAGGCAAGGAGAAAGGCTCTCCGCGGAGTTCGGGGTGGGGGTTCGAGACAAAGAATCTCCGCCGAATGATCCAGTTCAGCGAGGCCTTCCCTGATGGTCAGATTGTCGCGACACTGTCGCGACAATTGAATTGGAGCCAGTTTGTCTGCTTGATCCCTCTGGAAACTTTCGGCACAGGCGATGGAAGCGGCGGAGCCCGGGGAGCTATTTTCTGACCGTTCCTTTTCCGCCAAGGACCAGCGCGACGCGGTCCGCTTGGCTTCCAAATGTCCGATCCTCGCCGGAGAAAACACGAGCATGGAAGTACGTGAATTGGCCGATCCGTGATGAGCCGCATCGCTTCCCTCCGCCACAGTCCATGGCTGGCCTCGCGCGTCATCCTGGTCTTTCTTCTTGGCCTGGTCGCCATGTGGTTCGCGATGACGGAAATCGTCTACCAGGCGAAGGTCAGCGACATCGCACCGCGGATCACTCCACCGCCTGCGGGGACGCTGCCTGGGGTGGTTCGGAAGATCGCCTGGACGGCCATGCGGGAAACCGGCGACATCCGGATGCGGCGATTATCGCTGGGGTGGTTTCCCCTGCAAATTGTCGGACCGATGTGGTCTGGAACGCGGGGTTCCCGCAAGTGGCAGGTCGCGGGATCCTCGATCGCAAGCGTTGCGGCAAGGAATTCCCTCCAGCCGGACAGCCTTTCCCTCCGAAGGACTCTCCACTACCAGGAAGAATGGCTCCTGGCTACCATTTGGATCACCCGCCACTGGACCGTCGACCAAGCCTTGATGGCTACCGTGGGGAAGGGTTGGTACGGGTGCGGCATCCACGATCTGGACACGGCGAGCCGGACCTATCTGGGACGTCCTGCGGATTCGTTGAGCGTTTCAGAAGCGGTGGTCATGATGTCCATCTTGCGCAATCCCGGCTACAGCCTCCAGGATAGCGCCCATCTTGCCAGCCAATTCGCGAGACTCCAGGCGGAGGTGGTGGAAGCCTACCCCGAGCTGGCTTCCCGGATGGGACCTCCGCCCCGTCTGGTACCCCACGTGTGCCCCGATCCCAGGTAAGTCCTGCGCCCCTGATGGATCCAGCCACGAAAAAGGCCGCCTCCCGGGTGAAGAGGCGGCCTCGGATCGCGGTCCTTCGGGACGGCGATATCAGGGAGCGGTGACGATCCTGCGGGAGCGGCCCGATTCCACGATCCACAGACCGCGGGCGGGCAGGGTGAAGGAGGCGGTACCCGCCACCACGGGGGCCGTGCGCGACAGGCGACCCTGCGCATCCAGGAGGCGGACGGTGCTGCCGGAAAGCCCGGAAAGGGACAGGGAACGTCCGGAAAGCAGGGCGCGTGGCGCGGTCGTCGCGGGCTTGGCGCCCACGCCGGCTTGGAGGATCATGCCGGGGGATCCCCAGGCCTTGAAGTTGCCGGACATGTGCAGCAGGGCCAGCATGTACACCATGCCGTTGTAGTAGCGGTACTGGCCGGCGGGCGTGGGCTGATCGAAGGCCGCGCGCACGAAGGCCCAGTTGGCGGTGTCGCGGGAAGCGAGCACGGCCGCGGCGTTCGATCCCACCTGGCTTTCGCCGGGGCTCCAACCGTCGGGAGCGCAGGCCAGACCGGTGATGGAATAGACCTGGTTGTACTTGAGGGTGGCGCCGCCCTTGCTCCGCAGGAAGGCGAGGAACTTGTCGGTTTCCGTCCAGGTGTTGGTGTCGGAGTGGAACCAGTTCCACCACACGCCGATGTTCATGGGGGTGCGGTGGGCGTCGGCGCCGTAGGTGGTGTCGTAGCGGAAGGCGCGCTGGGCGTTGGAGCCGGAATCCGTCACCTGGGCGCTGGGGTAGTTCACCAGGGTGCCGGCGAAGGTGGAGTAGTTGGGCATGATGCCGTACGGGGAGTTCTTGGAGGCGCGCAGGAAGAAGGCCGCCGACGTGTCCGCCATGGCGTTCCACAGCGCGTTGTCGTGGCTGGCGAAGGCGCCCCAGAGCTTGTAGAAGGCCGGCAGGTGGTAGGACGGATCGGTGAAGGGATTGTTGCCGGCCGGCGAGAACACGACCTGCTTGGAGGTCGGATCCACGAGGGGCCCCAGCGACGAGCGCGAGGTCACCATGTAGGTGAGGATGCTGTCGGCCTGCTGCTTGTAGTTGAGCATGTCGCCGTCGGTGGCCGAGCTGCCCCAGCGCTTGTCGGCCAGGAACAGGGCCGTCGCGAAGTACTCCTCGCCATCGGGAGCCGGGTTCACGTCGGAGGGGGTGAAGGGCGACTTGGAGCTCACCTTCCAGGCGAAGTAGCCCTTGTTGTCGCCGGACTTCTGCTGCATGTGGAGCTTGGCGAACTTCCACAGCTTGTCGAACACGTCCTTGCGGTTCATCTGCACCGCGATGGTCATGCCGTAGCTCTGGCCTTCGGTGAGCACGTAGTCGGTGGCGTCGATGAACGCCTTGGTGGTGTCGCCGGGCACGATCCGGTACAGCCGCTGCGTGGCGCTGTCGCCGAAGAACAGCTGGTTGAAGGTGCCGGCCACCTTCTCGTCGGATTTGGCCTGCGAGTAGCCGTACTCGGTGAACAGGTTGCGGTAGACGCCGGTCTCCCAGGCGGGTTTGGCGGCGAAGGCGATGGAGGCGGGCCCCTTGGAGGGACCGATGTCCTCCAGCACGAAATCGTCGAAGTCGTAGGTGCCGGCGTCGGTGCCCAGCGACACCAGCATCACCAGGGAATTGGACACGACGTCGCCGGTGGAGGCCTGCGCCTGGCCTTGGGTCCAGGTCTTGGCCACGGTCAGATTCTGGTAGTCGGTGGATGCCATCTTCACCTGGAAGGCGCCGTAGTAGGTGCTGGCCAGGCTGGACTTCACCCAGTAGGTGAGCTTGTAGGAGCGGTTGGGCTGGAGGACCACGTTGTCGGAGGGGACCTTCAGCTGGATGTACCAGTTGTTGGAGGATCCTTGGGCGGTGGCGACCACCACCCGGGCGCCGTAGGAACCCGAGTGGGCCGCTTGGGCGGAATGGAAGGAGGCGGTGGCCGCGCCATCGGCGTCAGCGCTGTTGATCGAGAGCGCCCAACCCGTGGTGTCGGTCTCGAAATCCCCGTTGGGGAGTAGGTTCTGGGCATTGGCGGAAACGGCCAGAAGGCTCGCCGCCGCGGTCAGGAATGTGGTACGAATCTGCATCCGTGGATCTCCGGTCTTTGTTGAAACGACAACGCCCCAAGGTAACCCCTGGGGCGTCGCACAGGAAAGCCAGTCGGCAAAATGGTGGTGACTGGAAATCACCACTACGAGGTCCATCCCCCGTCCCGACGGACGGGGGGCGGGCGTCACCAGTCGTACTGGGGCAGGAATTTCAGATCCGGTGGCGGAATCGGTGTGAAGGGATTGCGCCACCCCAGCGTGTATACTTGGTGGACCATCTGGCGACGGCCTTCGAACATCTTCCAAGCGATCACCCGGAACAGGTAGACTCCGGACGAGACCATCGCTCCGTTGCTTCCCTTGCCGTTCCAGGCGACCCACACCTGGATGTCTCCGCGGATGGTGGTGGGGAGCAGGCCCTTGCGGACCATCTCCTGGACCGGGGTAAGATCGATCTTGGTCACGGCCACCCCGGAGTTGTCGTACACGTAGACCACCGCGTCGTCCAGATCCTTGTTGGTCTTCAGGAGCAGTCCGGCATAGTGGCTGGCGTCCTGCAGCGGCGCGGAGCCATCCGGGGACCGCCAGGAGTCCGAGGAGGTGGCCCGCACGAACACCGAAAGAGGGGGCTCGTTGGGGGGGAGCTGCCAGCCGGAGTAGTTGGCGATGGCGGGCCAGGGCTGCACCTGGAGCTTCAGGCGGGTAGGCCCGATCTCCAGGGGACTCCACAAAGCCTTCTCTCCCGGAGCGTTGCCCAACCCGTCGGCGATGCCGCCGCCGCGGGCGATGCGCAGCGAATCCTTGGCGGTGGCGGGGAACGTGGAGTCCACGTAGAGTTCCACCACGGTGTCGTTGATGAACAACTGCGACCTGCGCGGCAGGGAATCGCCGGACTGGCCCTTGGAGGGTTGGCCCCATCGCAGCCAGGCCCCCGCGTCGGCGGCCGTGATCGGTTCGGACAGGAAGGCGCGCACGGTGTCCAGGGTGACGTCGGTCCGCGAAAAGCGCAGTTGCGCCTTCAGGATCACGGGCACCACACGGTCCAGCTCGTCGAAGGCGCCCGTCAGGGTGTCGGCCCAGCGGGTGGTCCACATGGTACCCAGGCCTTGGCAGCCGGGATTGGCGCAGGAGGTGGCTCCGAAGGCCCAAGGCTCGATGGAGAACACCTGCACCCGCCCGTCCGAATCGGAGCTTGCGGGGACGGGGCCCACGGTGCGGACCTGGAGATTGCCGTCGCGATCCGGCCAGCGGAAGGTGTAGGCGTCCACCACCCGCGGCGCGATGGAGAAGTGCAAGGTGGCGTGGTCGGCGCGACCATCGGCGTCGTCGTCGGTGACCACCGCCAAGGTCGGCAGCTGGTCCAGCCCCTCCACCACCACCGTGGGGGAAACACCGCCCACCATGGAGCCGTTGGCGTCGCGGGCCTGGCCGGATGCCGCCAGTCGCACGCTGTCGCCGGGACGCACGATCCGGTCCACGCTGTCGCGTCCGATCGCCATCCTCAGCTGGTTGCGGACCGGATCCCATTGCGCGGAGGGTGCCCGCACCATGCTGGCCAGCGGGAAGGTCCGCTGCACCAGGTCCACATCGGGACCCAGGAGCGTCGCGTCGAGCGGCTCGGAAACCGTCACCACCAGGGTGTCCAGGCCAGGGCCCCGCCGCAACTGGGCGCGCAGCGCGATGGGCGCGATGCGTTCCCGGATGGGGAAGGTCTGGTTGGGGCGTCCGGCGGACCAGACGAAGCCGCCTTGGGGGACGGATCCGTTCCACCCGGTGGTGCGGGGGTTCTGCGCGGTGGCGAAATCCCACTGGAGGGAGAGCGAATCGGCCGACACGGTGAGGTTCGCGATCGACAGGTCCAGGAGCGTCGAGCCGTTGGGCCAAGGCAGGGCGAAGATGTTGGTCGGCGACCAGGGCAGCGGCAGATGGACGGTGGCGCGGTCGAGGCCGCCGTCGCCGTCGGTGTCCAGGTAGACGGCGGAATCCGGAGCCGGCGAACGCCAGGTGAGAGGCGTGGCATCCACCGAGGCCCACAGGGAGTCGACCGAAAGATGGAGCAGGGATGCGTCCACCGGGATGTCGGCGCGAAGCCAGAGGCGTGCGCGTCCGTTGGTCAGCAGAAAGACCGATCCCGCGGTTCCCGTGGTGTCGAAGACCGTCACGGCGGGATCCAGCGGCGTGGCGGTCAGGCTCGCCGAGAACGATGCCGGGCCGCGCATCCCCCAGAGCTCGACATCCATGGGAACGGTTCCGCGCAGGATGGTGTCGGCGGCGAAGGCATCGGTGGGCATGCCCGTGGCATCCACGAAACGCAGACGGTACGGGCGGAAGGAGACGGGCGCGATGGTGCCGCCGGCCGCCAGGCCTTCCGACCACAGCCGCAGCGCGTGGCCCTGGATGGGAGCGGCGCCGTACACCCGGAAGGAGGCGCGACCGGCCGCGATCTGGATGGAGTCCAGCGGAACTCCCGCGTCGGACAGAATCCGGATCTGGGGCGGCAGTTGGTCGGGAGACATCGAACCGTAGCAGGTGGCGCAAAGGCCGTTCTTGTTCCAGACCTCCACCCGGAGGAGCGTGTCGGTGAGGACGTCGCGGTCGATCGAGGCGCTGTCGACCAGGTTGCCGGACGGATCCAGGTACCGCAGGTGGTAGCCCACCACGCCCACCAGGAAGGAAAGCGAGTCGGACAGGCCCAACGCCCGCAGCACGACGCGCCCCTGGGCGGAGAGCCCGATTCCCGTGGTCTGCACGAGCGCCGATCCGGACACCAGGTCCGAGGGGCCGGAAGGAGGAAGGGTCTGGACGGCCAGGTTGGGTGGGAAGGAGATCAGGAGGGGATTGTCCTGGCGCAGGAGCGAGTCGCCCACGAACAGGCCCACCCGGAGGGTGTCGGAGGTGCCCAGGTCGATGGTCCGGAAGGGAAGGGTGTCGAAAGGCATGCCCGCGGCGTCGATGAATCGAAGGCGTGGGGGCGGGCGGCGCAGGTAGGCGGTGTCGCGGGCCTTGAGGTATGCTCCGAACACCGTGTCGATGGGCTCCTGTCGTTGCGGGCCCATCTGCAGGATGGCGTCCCAGGGCACGATCGTGGTGCCCTGCTGGAAGGGAACGTGGGCGGTGAAGCTGCCGGATGCGTCGCGGGGGAGCGCCACCACCACGGAGTCGCCGCGCCCGTGGAAGATCGTGGCCACGACGGTGTCGGCCAGGACGTTGGAATCGATCACCGTGGCCTGGATCCACCCTGTCCGTCCTTCGGAGGTGTCCGGCGAGAGGAAGATCCCAGCCAGGGAGGGGCGCCGCACCGGGAGGATGGCGCTGGCCACGTCCCGCTTGTCGCGGGGTGTGATGTACATGGCGCGGACGGTGTCCCAACCCGTGCCGGTCTGCACGATGGCGTCGGCGGGATCCACCTTGGCTCCGCTCCAGGTGCGGATGTCCGCCAATTGGGCGCGCGCGGAAGCGGGCGCGGCGCCAAGCGTCGGCGCGAGGAATCCCGCGTCCTTGGAGAGATCGGTGGCCCACCAGATGGGGGCGATCATCTGGCGGTCGTAGCGGAAGTCCACCAGGAATTTCAACTCGGTGTCGCCGACGTCCGCGAAGAGGCGCGCAGTGTCGCGGGCGGGTCGGATGCGCAGGCGCGTGGGCTCGAAGCACCTGGCCATCACCACGGAGTCCGGTCCGTTGGGCACCACCTGCGGGGCCGAATCGCTGACCACCACCGTCCAGTTGGCGGAGACCACCGAGTCCCTTCCCTGCAGATGGATCACGTTGCGCAGTTCGATCGCGTTGGCGCCGGGCTCCAGACCCACCAGGGAATCCAGGTTGAACCGCCAGCCGTTGCCTTCGCGGGTGCTGGCCACGCCCACCGAAATCTGTCCGTTGGTCCGGTTGGTCACGCGCAGCGAATCCGGGGTGCCGCGGGAGACCACCGATCCCAGGATGTATTCCATGGCGCGCGCGAGGCTGTCACGGTCCAGGGGCGGGATCAGGAAATAGCGGCCGCCGGTGAGGCGGGCCAGCGAGTCCAGCACGTTTCCCGCCTGGGCTGTGCTGGAAAGCATGATCCCGAAGACGGGAGGCGCGCTGTCGGCGGCCACGGTCCACGATCCTCCGGTGGGATCCTGGATGGTGGGATGGCTGCCCAGGGCGGCGACGATTCCCGCGAGGTTGTCCTGCGGGGCGCCGTCGGAGACCATGATGATCGCCTTGCGCTGGTTGACGGAAGCTGTCCGGGTGCCTCCGGGGCCGGTGGCGCCCTGCAGCAGCGTCCGCGCCCAGCCCAGGGGGTTGGCGTAGTTGGTGCCGTTGATCCTTTCCAGTTGGATGCTGTTGACCAGGGAGTCGCGCTGGAACAGGTCGCCCAGGTTGGCGAGATCCGAGGCGTGGTAGCTGCCGCCGAAGGAGATCCACGCCGCCTGGGAAATGGGGCTGGCCTGGGCGTGCTGGAGCATGGCGGATCTGAGGGTCTTCACGCGCACGGTGTACGGATCGCCGGAGGGCGTGCATCGGGCCAGGGCGGAGTCGCGCATGCTTGCGGGAATCACCCGGAAGGCGGTGCCGCCGATGTTCACCGAGGGCGCGGCGGCCGGATAGGTGGTGCGGTTGACGGTCCAGTTCTGGCAGTTGGAGAAGTGCAGGGAGTCCGTCCCGTCGGCCAGGATCACGTTGCCGTCCATGCTGGAGGACTGGTCGACGATGTACACGATGTCGGTTCCCGGAACCTCGACCTTTCCTGTGCCGCAGAGGATCAGTCCGTCCGACGAGATCCGCGTGGTGGCCAGCGGCGTGCGGAGGGTCTGGCCGTCCAGGGAGCCCACGTTCAGGCATCCTTCGCCGTCGGGGAGGTTTCCGGACATCAGATCGCAACGCGCACCCGGGTCCAGCTTGTGCTTGGGAGGTTCGGGCGCCAGCAGGCTGAAGGGAAGGTCGCGGAACTTGGCGGTGTCGCGTGCGCTGCGCACCCGCACCACGTAGTGGCCGTAGGGAAGGCCGGTGATGGCCGAGGTGTCCAGGACCGTCTGCCAGCCGCTGTCGGAAACGCGGATGCCTCCGAAGCTCACGCCCACGGGAAGCCGGGTCCAGGTGGTCCCGTTGGTTCCGATCAGGAACACCTGGCCGGGGGCCGGGGATTCGATCTTCTGCGCCTGGCATCCGCGCCCGATGGTTTGCGCCGACCAGATCTGCACCACGAAATTCCTTCCGGCCAGCGAATCCTGGAAACGCAAGGCCAGATCGGTGCGCAGGTTCATGGATGTGGTGATGCGGAAGCTGGATCCGGTGGGACGACGTTCGCAGAAGAAGAAGTCCCAAGGGTAGGTCTGGCCCGCGACCAGTCCCATGGTGTCCAGGGAAAGGACGCTGGAGGCCGGTCCGTGGATGCCTCCCAGGTCCATCCTGAGCTTGCCGTCGATGAAGTAGAACAGGTCGTCGTCGCCGCGGAAATCCAGGACCTGCCCTGGCTTGTATTCGAACTCGCCATGGCTTTCCATGCAGAATGCGTAGTTGTGGGCGTAGGTGTTTCCCGCCACGTTCAGCGAATTGAAGGGATTGGGAGTGCCGTCGGGTAAGGTCAGGAAGTCGTCCACCGGGAAGAATTCCGGTTGATCCACCCGGTAGGTTCCCGAGGTGGTGTCCATGGTCAGGAGGATGTCCCGGCAGGTGGCGGCGTTGGCCCCGGCGGAATCGCGGAACCAGCTGCGGATCAGGTTGTTGTTGGCGAGGTTGGCTTTCAGGACGGGTTTGCGGAAGGAATCCAACGTATCCTGGATCATTCCCGTCACCACGCCGGAGATGGCCTGCGAGAAGTTGGGGTGGACCCCGAAGTCGTGGACGGTGGTGGCCAGGATGGCCACGTTGCAGGTGCCGGAATCGGACCGGTGCGCGGTGCCCAGCGACGAGCCTGCGGGAGCGGGGGCCGGAGCGATCCAGATGGAGTCGGAGGTGATGCCGGTCAGGGTGAAGGGCGTGGTCTTGGCAGATCCCCCCACTCCGAAGGTGGTTCCCGTGCCGGAGGACCGAAACAGGACATTGGCGGGAAGGATCGGCAGCGCCAACTCGAACCAACCGCATTGGGCCCGGGAGGGGACCATGGGATTGCCGACCGCGGATCCGTCGAAATAGGCCACGGGACGCTGCAGGGGGAACACCCCGTCCCAGGGATTGAACACCATGAGCCGGACGATCCGGGGAGCCTGGGACAGGGCTCGGGTGGTGCTTCCGAAGCCAACCAGCCAGATGGTGTCGTTCTTCGCCCGGGCGCTGTCCAGAGTCAACGTGGTCGGGGTGGCGACGGAGCCGGACGCACCCAGCCACGCGGAGGTGTCGGCGCTGCGGACGGACACCTGGAGCCGCGAGATGTGGGAGGTCGTCGTGGAATACCACCCCGGGTTGTCGGCGACGGCGGCGAAGGCCTTCCAGGCTTGCGCTTCCACCTGGATGGAGGGTGCGCGCAGGGGAAGGAGGGCTTCCCAAGGGTTGAGGAACATGATCACCGTTCTGGTGGGCACAGGTGCGACCGAAAGGACGCGGGGAACGGTGCCGGTGGGCACCACCCAGATCGTGTCGTTCCTGGCGAAGGCGGTGTCCAGGACCAGGGTGGAGGACGTGGTGGAAAGACCCGTGGATGCGAGGTAGGAGGTTCCCGTCGCGTTGCGCAGACCCACGACCAGGGAGCCGGAAAATCCGAGCGACCCGGAGTACCAGCCGCCGTTTCCGGCCACCGCGGTCATGGGTGTCCAGGGCTGGCCTGCCACCTGCAGCGATGGGGCGCGACCGGAATCGGTCTGGGTCCAGGGGCTCAAAAGCATCAAGGTGCCGCGTTTGGCGGGTGGGGCCACAACGATGGGATTGGTGAGCTTGATGGTGGGCGTGCGCGCGGCCACCGTGGTGTCGGGAACGATCCAGACCGTGTCCTGCGTGGCGAATTGCGTGTTGAGGTTCAACGAGGTGCCGTTGCCGAGACCCCCGAGTCCGTACTCGTTCCAGTTGTTGCCGGTGCTGCTGGTCGCGCGATTGAGCAAGCGGAAGTCGCCGGGGGTGTTGCTGGTGAATGTGTACGACCACCAGTTGCCGGTCACGCGCTGGAACTGGTTTGCCGCCACCTCGTCGCCGTTCCAGTTGTTGGGGTTCCCGAAGATTTGGGGGATGCCACTGGACAGGGTGGCATCGCTGGCCCATGGGTTGAGGACGATCACGGTCTTGGCGGCATGGACGACTCCCCCCACCAGAAGGAGAGAAAACAGCGATCGGAGGAGCCCGGAGGATTTGGAAAGCACAGGTGAGTCCTTTGCAGGAGCGGCGGTCAGCTCGCGACAGAATCGGAAAAACGAAATTTTCAGCCCATTGCCGGGAATGGGTGGTGCACAAGTGTTCCACCGGACACGTCCGGAGGCACGTGTCAATCTATGGAAATTCGTTTTCCTGGGTGTCCAAAGTTTTGGTTTTCGCTCCGCGAAACGGTGCATTCCCCGAGAAGTGTTGCCAAAGGAGGGGGCGACTGGTCTAGAGCCTTCGAAATCAACGACTTCAAAGGAACGACAGATCCACTGATCCTTGCGTTTTTGCGGCTGGGAGTGGTGGTGGGAGTGAGGCCCGAAGCCTTGTCTGCGCCGCAGTGTTGGCGACCACTTTCCTCGCCGGTTGTGGAGGCGACGATTCGCCGACCTCGACTCCTTCGTCTCCGTCGATGGTCAGCTCCAGTCTTCCAGAGGGATGGGCTCGTCGGCTGAACTATCCTGTCGCAGAGGGTGTGCAGGCCGATTACGCGGACTTCGCGCCACCGGTCAACGGCTTTTCGGCCAACGTGTTGGTGGTCACCACCCCTGCCAGCGGAATCTCCTCGGCCGAGGCGATGCAGATGGAAATCGCCAATACGCGGGCGACTCCGGGCATTTCCGGTTTGCAGGTCGATTCGAACTCCGCCGTCCAGGTGGGAGGGGCTTCTGGATATCGGGGGCAGTTCCGGTACAGCATGGTTCTGAACGGCACCACCTACAACGCGCTCCAACGGGAATACATGGTGGTCGCCGGAGGCAAGGACATCCAGATCATCCTGACGCGGCTTCAGGACGATTCCCTCGCCGCGGCCGCCTTCCGGGGGATCGAACCCTCGATCCGGATCGGCGCTTCGAACTGAGGTCGTGGACGGCGGTGGTGTGACCGCCCAGGTCCATTGGATGGCGAAAATTGGCTGATGTTCCGCGGAGGATCGCTACCTGGTGGTGTTTTCCGATCCCGACGGGGCATTTCCAGGTCTGTGGGGCGCTGTGCTGGCGCACATCGAGATGGGCTGGAAAAGCATCGCTCCGGCGGACATCGATCCCCTCATCGAACCCACGGGTTTCCTGCAGGTCCTGGGTTGCCGGAAAATGGTTTGTACGGGGGATGAAAGAGGGGATCGGGATGCCAGAGGTCATTCCGAGC
>DAOPYN010000085.1:0-13263 GCA_035352895.1 Fibrobacteria bacterium
CAACAAGTTCGTGGTCAGTGGCGTGTATTTGCTGCGCGCGGTGGTGAAGTACCGCAACCGGGACGGAAAGCAGAACGTTCACAACCTCCTGTGGAAGTACGGTTGGGTCCGCGAGGACGCCGCGAAGTAGGGCGGGCGACAAAAAGCGTTGCCTAGGATGGGAAGGCAGGCCTTGCGAACGGCTCGCCTTTCTTTTTTGTGGCACCCGGGAAGGAAATCCCCCCAAGAGTTCCAGCAATTGAAACGAGATTCGATCTCGGGAGACAGAAAACAAGCCATATTCGTATCTCGAGGAGGACCGGTCACATGTCCATTCACATCGAGAGATCCCGACTGCGGTCCGCGCTGTTGATCATCCTGCTGTCCACGGGGTGCGTCTCGGCGAAGACCATCATGTGGTTGGGGAATTTCTTCCAGCAGGGAGCCTTCGGGAACAACGCCAGCCCCAGTTCCGTCGATTCCGTCTGGGTGCAGCGGACGGACAGCTCCGGGAACCAGGGGTACGCCTACTCCGCCCGCAATTTCCAGCTGACCAAGACCACCGCCTACGTGGACCAGGCCGTTTCGCTGTCGCCCTTGATTTCCTGGTGGTCCATTCCCACCTGGAGTCCCAACCAGTTCCGCAACGGAACCATCCGCTTGACGCTTTCCTACAAGATGGTCTACGGAGGCGGGGCGCCGCAGGTGGTCCGCAACGAGACCCAGGAAATGAACGGACGCTATTCCGCCATGCCCGACCTCGTGGACAGTTGCACCAGCGCCTTTCCCGGAGACACCGTCTGGATGTATTTCGACCTGGGGCAGTGGGGGAATTCCCAATCGCGTCCACGTTGCAGCGACCACAATCCCTACCTGAAACTCTTCGGGACCGTCCACTTGCTCAATCCCTGGCCTGGACGGATGGCATACGTCACCTGGAACGGGAAATGGCAGCCCCTCTACGCCGAATCCGGTCGCCCGGGATGGGTTTCCACCAGCTTCTACGGTCTGCCCTCCCTGAATCCCGTGCAGAGTCTCCTGTTCGCGAGCTCCGATCCGACCTCCGGCGCGGCCGGGATCCAATACATGGACATGACGGGGATCGGTGCGGGCAACTCCCTCGCCCCATGGGACTTCTCCGCTCTGGCCTCCCCCTGGGAGAGGTGGATCGCCCCTCCGGTGGATGGAACCAACATTCCCAAACTCCTGACCTCCAAGCCCGCCTTGGCCACCACCCTGATGATCCGGCGGCCCACCTGGAGCGCCAGTGCCCTGAGGGTCACATGGAAAGGAGTACCAGGTCGGTTCATCGCCCAATCGACCTCGTTTTGCGAATGGTTTTCCATCACGTTCTACGCGGGACTGATGCCCTCCAACATCGTGCTGAGCCATCCCTTCCAGGACACGGTCTTCGGTGCCAACGGGCTTGAACCCGCGCCCCTGGATTATTCAAGCTACTCCGGGTGGATTTCCGTTCCGGCGACCACCACGGCCGACACCTTGTGGCTGAACACCCTGGGCACCCAGAAATCGCCGACCACCACACGTCCCGCCGGGAGCGAAATCACCGTCTGTGGAGACAAGATCCTTGCCTTCCAGGTCTACGATTACAAGCTTCCGGGCACCTATTTCCCCTTCTCCGAGCGTACCAATTCCGACATGATCAAAGGGTTGGTGGGACCCGTGCTGGGTGCGGATGGTCTTCCCACCTACACGGGCAAATCCATGTGCGGGAACGGCGACCCCAGATCCACCGAATGCACGAGCGTCGCGAACGGTCCCGACAACTGGTTCAAGAAGAACCAGTACAACACCACCGGATGCCTGCTCCAACCGCTGAAGCTCAACGCCACCACCGGCAAGTACGAGTATTCCAGCAGCGACTACTTCCCGTTGGATACGCTCATCAAGGACGCGGCGTTCAACGAGATGCTGCCTCCCTCCCAGACCCAGTCGCACGATTTCGGCTTCTGCATGCACGCGAAGTCCACTTTCGAATACGTTCCGGGACTGAGCTTCTCCTTCCGCGGCGACGACGACGTGTGGGTGTACATCGACAAGAAGCTCGCCTTGGACCTGGGTGGGCAGCACGGACCCATCGCCGGCAACATCAACCTCGACAAGCTGGGACTGCTGGAAGGTCGGGCCTACCAGTTCGACATGTTCTACTGCGAGCGCCACACCCCGGGCTCGAACATCCTGGTCCAGACCACGATGAACCTGGTGCCCAGCTACGATTTCCGTTTCGATTCCACCGTGGTCTCGGGGACCAACGTCCTGAAGATCGACCTCAGCTACATCAAGACGGAAATCGACGGATCGAAGTGCCAGGACGACACCAAGCAGACTCCCATCCAGGGCAAGGGTCTGTTCTTCCTGCAGTATCCGGACGGCCGATCCGTTCCCATCCCCGAGCCCCCCTCGCCATCGGGGTTGGCCGGTGTGGCCATCTCGACGGATCTCAGCAGCATCCAGGTGGATCTGGCCGCCATCAAGAAGGATCCCAATCTCACCCAGCGGGGCTGGTACAAGATCGTGATCCGCTTCCAGAACGATCCATCCCAGGCCAACGTCAAGGAGATCCCTTTCCTGGTCGATCGCGGCCCCGTGGATCTCTCCGCCGACCTCTTCGACATCGATGGAGACGGGAAGGCGGATTCCCTGGTCGTCCATGCCGTGGACACGGTCTTCAAGTCCTCGGACCTGAAGAACATCCGTGCGGTTTGGGCCAAGGCAAGCGGCGCCCGCGATTCCATCGTGGTCGGTCCAGGGGCGATCCGCCTGCTTCCCGGAGACACCGTGGCGGTGGTCGGTTGGGGTGCCTCCACGCCGTTCCAGAAGCGTTCCGGCTGCCCTCTGGGCGGATGCGTCTCGATGGGGATGGCCACCACGCTTCCCTATCTGCCAGATTCCGTCCGCAATCCCGTCAAGGTGTTCCGCGAGCACGTCGCCCCCTTCGCGGATTCGGCGTTCCTCTCCTTCGGCGCCGGCAGCGCTCCGGACACCCTCAAGGTGTGGACCGGCGAGGGAGGCATCCAGGATCCGGCACGCCCGACATCGCCATGGGTGGTGGTGGGCGACAGGAGGACACCGCGGAACCTGATGGTCCCGGACGCGGCCAACCCGGCTCCGATCCAGGGACAAGGCAGGCTGCTGGTCCTGGTGCTCCCGGTGGGGCACGGGATCGGCGGAGGGGACTCCGTGCGCCTTGCGGGCCGGTTCGCCGATTCCCTCGGCAATTCCTCGGTGGGCTCCAGCGTCTGGGTGCCCATCCGGTTCGGAGCCCAACCCGTGCGCGTGATCGCGCGCGACCAGGACGGCGACGGGCAGGTGGACGACATCGAGATCCGGCTCACCAAGTCCAGCGCCGGAGTCCCGACACCCACGGGATTCGGCATGATCTGGAACGGAACGCCCAAGACCATCGCCGCTTTGACCCGCAGCCAGGATCTGCTTTCCTGGCGGGGGAGCATCGGTCCCTACGCGCTTTCGACGGCACCGCTTCCCGGGGATGCCGGATGGCTCGCCATGGGAGCCGACGCCAGCACCTTCCGATCCGCCGTGGAGGATTCGGTCGCTCCGGTGGCGCTTTCCGCGCGGCTGATCTACGGCTTCGATGCGGGATCCTGGGACACGCTGGAGATCACCGGATCCGAACCGCTGGCCATCCAGGCATCGTCCCAGGCGATGGTCGCCTCCGATCCCGCCGGGGTCTCGAGGATCGTTTCGTCGGCCAAGGCCTCCGTGGTGGGGGGCAATGTGCTCCGGATCGCTGTTCCCGCGGGAAGCATCCCCGACGATGTCCTCTGGGCGCGGTTGGGGACCGGGGTTTCGGACGGACACGCCTCGGTCGGAGCCGTTTCGCGCTGGGTTCCCTTGGTGGTGGTTCCCTCCGGGCGTGCCACCCTGTTCGATTCCGACGGAGACGGGCGGGCGGACTCCATCCACCTGGCGATGCGAGGGAGCATGCCGCTTGCCTGGATGTCGGTATCGTGGTGTGGTACGACGGGGGAACCGGACGTGCGCAAATGGCCCGTCGCTGCACATGCGGGGGCTTCGGGGATCCGACCGAGCGACCCCACGGCCTGGTTCGCCAAGGGTGCCACCAGTTGCCTACAGGATCCATCCGTGACGTTCCTCGATCCGGGAACCGGAGCGGTGCTCGCCCGCTGGCCGTTGCTGGACGGGGTGGCTCCGATGGTGGTCCAGGCACGCTACGCCTTCGGGGATCCGGCCGACACCCTCGTTGTCCGCTTCAGCGAGCCAGTGGGCGTCTCGCACGCCACGCCTCCGTGGGTCGAGTGGAAGGGGAGCGAACCGACTCCCGTGATGCACGATCCGGCATCGATGCTGGGTGGTGACGGGACGACGGCCATGCTGGTCCTCCGCTCCGGCTCGCAGGCCACGGATTTGACGGATTCCGTCCGGATCGCATCCGGATCCTTCGCCGGGAACCTTGCGGATCAGGCCGGTGTTTTCGCGGGGGCAAGAAGCCCCATGGCTCCACTGGAGTGGGGATTGCCTCCGCTTTCGGTTGCCGTTTCCGATCCCCAGGGGCTGGGACGCGGAACGACCGTGTCCGTCCGGGCCCTTCGCGATGTTCCTCGTGGAGCCATCGCGGGTGTCTGGAAAGTATCCATCCGCTGGAACGGTGAGGGGAGGGATGTGCCCATGGCGGATCTCCTTCCTGCCGCCTCGGGAGGTTGGCTCGGGCCTCTTGCCTCGCCGCTTGCCCTGGGATCCACCCATTGTGGCGAGGATTGCGGAGCTTCGTCGGTTTCGGCGCTGGGAACAAGCGCCCCGGCGATCCTGGTGGACAGCGTTCCCCCAAGCCTGGTGGCGGCTTCCTTCAGGTACAGCAAGAGGGATGTGGCTCGCGACACCCTGTTCTTCCAGGTCTCCGAGCCATGGACCCATCTCCTTCCGGCGAACACCCTTCTGCCTCTCGTGACGGCGGGACGCTCGACCGCACCCCTGGAAGTGGACAGCGTCCTGAACTGGTTCGCAACCCCCGACGGCGGTTTCGCCCTGGTGGTCGACACCTCGTGGGAAGAGGCATTGCATCGTGGCGATTCCGCGCGTTTCTCCTGGAACGGAGGAATCCCCTTGGCCGCGGATATTCCGGGAAACCGGGTGGGATTCCTCTCGCGCTGGGTACCCATCGAGTTCGGCCAGAGGCCTTTGGAGCTGATCATCCGACAGGAAAACCAGATCCTCGCCAACGGTATGAATGGCGCTCCGGCATGGACCGAACCGCCTCCCGGGGTTCCCGGTCTGGAAATCCTGGTGCGGTCGGACAAGGGATGGGTGCGGGTGGACCAGGATCTGGTCCGGGATCCGGCCACGGGCATGGTGATGGGCGGCAATCCTCCGAAGAACGATCCAGCCCGCACCATGGGCGTCTACATCAAGCTCAACCGCCCTCTGGAGGGCACGCTGTTCGTCTACGACAACATCGGGACCGCGGTGCTCCAGGAAGACCTTTCCAAGCTGCGCGAGCTTTGGCCGGAAAACGGCGACGACCTCCAGCAGGAAATCAAACTCACCTGGAACGGAACCGGGCCCACGGGAAAGTTCGCAGCTGGAGGGATCTACCTGTTGCGGACCTTCGTGAAGTTCCAGGACAAGTCCGGTCGCAAGGAATTCCACAATCTTCTGTGGAAATACGCCTGGGCCAGGCCCACGCGGTAGGCTTGCCGGAAAGTGACTCCCGTGGGAGGCGGAACGCAAATCGCCGGCAGCGACTGTTGGCGGTGGAAACCGCTTGTCTGGAGGATGTTTGCGGAGTATTGTCCAGACACATCCTTGGTGCATGGGAGGCGAAGGTGAATCCGCAACATCAGGTGGTCGAAGACAACCAGTTCGGGGGGCGAATCCGCGTCAAGGATTCCTGCGTGGAAGTCTTCTCCATCCCTGGTGGTCAGGTGCACCTGCGCGACGGTTCCGGGAAGGTCCTCGCGAAGTTCGGGGTCTCGCCCTACCAGACCCGCGTCCTGTCTCTGAAGGGGATGGGGCGTGGCCGCTACACCGTCGATCTTTCCAGCCTCACCGGAGGCATTTCGGCGACGGTCGACGCCTAGGAACTCCGGCTGGCGAGGGGAGGAGAATCACCTCCCGTCCGCGACGACCTCCTGGCAGGACGGGAGGGTATCGATGGAAACCAGGTGTCTACCGGACTCGAAAGTTCCCTCGAATCGACAGATTTTGGTCTTCCCTGGGCCCGACTTGCATTTCGCGTGCACGGGAAGACCGGGAAGATGCGACATCCTCATGTCCCAACGCATGTTCCGATCGAACCCGAACCGTACCGTCCATGCCGGAGGGATCCAGGTGGAGTCCACGCCTTCCAGGCAGCGGGGCAGGGGGAGCACCACCGCATCCGGACGCTCCTTCAGGGAACGGAAGGCCTTGGAGAACGGCGTCCAAAGCCCCTGCCGCAGGATTTTGGCGGACCACGTGCCATTTGGCAGGTGCGACCGGATGGAATCCCGGATGGCGCCGTCGACCTGTTCCTTCCAGCGTTTCCGATCGGACTCCCTGGCCAATTGGCTGGAGTCCTGACGGCAGGAGGAAGCGAGCGGGCGAGGATTCAAGGGAAGGCATCCCAGATTGGACGCGTAGGCGAAATCTCCCAGTCCGGAATCCAGAAGCGGTAGCTCCTGGGATTTGATCCATTCCTGGATGGAACCGGTGGGAGCGGATCGATCCAGGATGCCTGCCACCTTCCACGTGGAATCCTCCGAGCACCAACGGAGCACGGGGGCTCCCGAATTGCCTTTCCAGGCGGGGCACTCCACCAGCGGGACGCGTCGAGACCGGGGATCCAGGAAACTCGCCTTGGATTCCTTGTCGTGGAACACCGAAGTGCGCCTGCTGACCAGGCATTCCTGCAAGCGGATCTGGGCGGATGCGTTCTTGTGGACCAGCACCGAACCCCAATCGGGAGCCGCGACCCAGATCCTGACCGTATCGAGGTCGAGAAAACCGTCGTAGGAAAGGGGCAACGGACGCCGTTGCACCGGACGTGCCAGCCGGACCAGGGCCCAGTCCGGTTCGTCGATGCGGTCCTCGAATGGAGACAGGGCTTCGATCGTTTGGCAATCGACGGAATCCGCGTCTTTCCCGGGAAGGGGCGGAAAATACAGGCGGACCTTGTCGCGGCAGCCAGCTTTCGCGGACTTCGCCGATGGAGGCAGGCAGTGATGGTTGGTCACGACCCGGTCGGGCGAGATCAGAAAGGCCGTGCATTGCGAGGGAACGCCCTTGGGCTCCCGGGTTACCCAGAGCCCGACGCCTTCCGGGCATCCTGCATTCAGGCACTGGACGGGGAATGGCGGCCTGGATGCCGACTTGGCCCAGATGCCTGAGGCCAGGAACAGGATGGCAAGGGTTGTCCGGAAGGGCATCGAGGAAGCCTACACAGAGAAGAACGATTTCGCCGCCGGATTGATCTCCGAAAGCGTTCGATCGTTTGGGAGATAGGTGTCGGAGGGGTTGTCGAAGCTTTGGACGGATTCTAGATCCCTGTCCGTTCCCGTCTCCGGTCGTCGGCGGCGGAGTTTCAAGGAGAATCATCCCGTGAAGCGCATCGCTCTTCTGGCACTCGCAGGATCCGCCATCGCGCAGGTTCCTGCCCCCGTCGCTGCTCCAGTTCCCGCTCCGGTTCCCACCGAAGCGCCGGTCGTCAATGTCGCACCGCTCGCCCCCATCCACGACATCCTGATCCAGGGGAACCCCGCAGTGGGAGGATCGTTCGCCAGCGTGGTGGTGACGCCCCACGACTACTTCGGAAAGCGCGCCGCCACCTTCCAGTGGAATGGCGGCACCCCCGACTTCCAGGGCAACGCCATCGCCGTGTGCGACAAGGTGTTCGCCGCGTTCGATGTCACGCAAGGCTCCGGAAACCTCACCGGCGGTTACATGACTCCGGTCTGGGGCGCGGGTGCCCGAGTGGCCCTCAATCGCTATGGTGCGAGCACGTCCGATTCCCTTGCGCAGATCACGCCAGTGGAAGTGGACTCCAGCCTCGCTCCGACTGGCTTCGGAATCTTCGGCTCCATGGCTTTGGCGGGCAAGAAGGAAGCCTATGCTCGCCTGGACTGGTTCACTCCCTCCAACTACAGCTCGCTGAAGTTGGATACCTACACTCCCCTGGGCAAGGTGACCACCGAGAATTCCAGCCGTGCCGATGGCATCCACCTGGGTGCCGGCGTGCGCACGGAAGCCAAGGGTCCTCGCGGCTACTCCTGGAACGTCGCCCTGGATTACGCGAACGTGAGCTCCCGCAATTCCGGTCAGTCCTCCGATTCCACCCATGCCATTCATACCTTCCACGAGTTGGGTCAGTTGGGCAAGACCGTCGAGGCCGACGGCAACATCCTGGCCATGGGCGTCGACCAGCGGTTCATCGTGGCCAACGGCCGCGGGGGAGCCGCCGACACTTCCTACATCGTGTACAACGGCGCCTATGTGGCACCGGACTGGCGCTACTGGGTGACCATCGAACCCACTCTCGCGGTCATCATCCCGATCTTCGAGAACTGGACTCTCAAGGGAGGTGCGCGCACTGGTCTGGTGTACACCTCCTGGGACGCGGTCACCGGCGAGAAGGCCTATTCCGAGGGGCGTCTGACCACCACCGCTCCCACCGGCAGCCTGGGTGTGCGTTACGCTCGCAACGGTCGTTGGGCTGCCGAAGCTCTCGTGAACAACGCGTTCCTGAGCTACGGCCCCTACTTCGTTTCGGGCGAGCAGACGAGCCCGTTGATGGCCGCCTTCGCGATCACGGTCGCTCTGCGCTGATTTGAAAACAGGCTGAAGCGCTTCCTTGTTGGGGCGCCAGGCAATCCATCCCTCGACCCGACGGTGTCTCCACCGGCGGGTTTTTTGTTTCCGGTTTCTACATTGGCTCTCCCGGTCGATGTGGTCGGTACCGTGGAGGAGCCCTTCAAGATGAGTCGTCGCATTCCTGCTGATCTGCGTGGCGTGGAACTTCTGCGCAATCCCCTTTGGAACAAGGGCACCGCCTTCACCGAACGGGAGAGAGACCAGCTTGGCCTTCGCGGGTTGCTCCCCGCCCCCGTGCGCACCATGGAACAGCAGGCATTGCGGGTTCTGTCCAACCTGCGCAGCAAGTCCGACGACCTGGAGCGCTACCTGTACCTGATCGGATTGCAGGATCGCAACGAAACCCTCTTCTACCGGGTCCTGGTGGACAACCTGGAAGAGCTGATGCCCTTCGTGTACACTCCCACGGTGGGACGCGGATGCCAGGTCTTCGGACGGGTGTTCCGCCGTCCTCGAGGCCTGTACATCTCGGCCGACGATCGCGGGCGGGTTCGCGACGTGATGCTCAATTGGCACCAGAAGGACGTCCAGGTGATCCTGCCCACCGATGGCGAGCGCATCCTGGGATTGGGTGATCTGGGGGCCAGCGGGATGGGAATCCCCATCGGGAAGCTGTCGTTGTACACGGCCTGCGCCGGCATCGATCCGGCCGCCTGCATGCCGGTGATGATCGACGTGGGAACCGAGAACGAGGATTTCTTGAACGATCCTCTGTACCTGGGACTGAAGCGCCACCGCGTGAAGGGGAAGGAATACGACGACCTGCTGGAGGAGTTCATGCAGGCGTGCAAGGAACTGCATCCCCACGCCCTGGTGCAGTTCGAGGATTTCGCCAACCACAACGCGTTCCGTCTGCTGGAGAAGTACCGCCACAGCCACTGCACCTTCAACGACGACATCCAGGGGACGGGATCCGTCGCCCTGGCGGGAGTGCTCAGTTCGCTGCGGGTGACGGGTCGCAAGATCACCGAGGAACGCGTCCTGTTCCTGGGAGCGGGCGAAGCCGCCACCGGCATCGGCGAAATGATCGCCGCGACCATGATGGACGAAGGGCTCTCCGAGGCGGAAGCCCGCTCGCGTTGCTGGTTCGTGGACTCCAAGGGCCTGGTGGTCGCTTCCCGCAAGGATCTGACCCACCACAAGCAGCCTTGGGCACACCAGGCGGAATTCCTGCCCACCCTCGCCGAGGCCATCGACAGGATCCGTCCCACCATCCTGATCGGGGCTTCCGGGATGACCGGAGCCTTCACGCCGGGAATCCTGCAGGCCATGGCACGCCACAACGAACGCCCCGTGGTGTTCGCCTTGTCCAACCCCACCTCCAAGGCCGAATGCACCGCGGAGGCGGCCTACGTCCACACGGACGGACGGGCCCTGTTCGCATCCGGCAGTCCTTTCCCCAGCGTGCACCACAAGGGCGTCACCCACGTGCCGGGCCAGGGCAACAACGTCTACATCTTCCCGGGAGTCGGCCTGGGTGCCATCGCGACGCGTTCCCGCGAGGTGACCGATCGCATGTTCCTGATCGCCGCCAGGACCCTGGCCTCGCTGGTGCGTCCCGAGGAGCTCGCCACCGGCAATCTGTACCCATCCCTGACCCGGATCCGCGAAGTCAGCGGAGCCATCGCCGTGGAAGTGGCCCGCGAGGTGTTCCGCGCCGAGTTGACCGACATGGCCGAACCCTCCGACCTCCATGCGCTGGTGGATTCCTGCCGGTACAACCCAGAATACCAGGATTACGTCTGATCGTCCCTCGTTCCATCCGCTCCGGGGAAGGGTGAGGGAATGTACGACCTCGAGGGAAAACTCGTGGTGGCCGTGGCCTCGTCGGCCCTGTTCGATCTGACGGAATCCGACAAGGTCTTCCGGGAGCAGGGCGAGGAAGCCTACCGCGCACACCAGCGGGAACGCGAGGATGTCCAGCTGCCCGAGGGGGTCGCCTTCGGCTTCATCAGAAGGCTGCTCTCCTTGAACGTGTCGGAATCCGACCATCCGGTGGAGGTCGTGCTCCTGTCCAGGAACGACCCCGACACCGGTGCCCGGGTCTTCCGGTCCATCGCCGCCCGGGGGCTGGGGATCGAACGCGCCGTGTTCACCAAGGGGCGCCCGCCGTGGCGCTACGTGGAGTCCTTCGGTGCCAGCTTGTTCCTTTCCGCGCATCCGAAGGACGTGCGCGAGGCGGTGGATCTGGGTGTGCCCGCCGGACAGGTCCTGGCCGGGGGCGGATATCCCGACGACCCGGACGACCGGGGATTGCGGGTGGCCTTCGACTTCGATGGCGTCCTGGCGGACGATTCCGCGGAAAAGGTCTACAAGGAGGGCGGATTGGATGCCTTCCGCCGGTCGGAACGGGCCATGGAAGGGACTCCATTGAATCCGGGGCCGCTGTTGCGCTTGTTCCGCGAATTGGGCCGCATCCAGGCCATCGAAACCGCGCGACGCCAGATCGACCCTTCCTACGAGCCCCTTCTTCGCATCGCCATCGCCACCGCACGGGGCGCTCCGGCCCACCAACGGGTGGTGGAGTCGCTGCGTTCCTGGGGTCTGGGCGTCGACGAGGCGTTCTTCATGG
Organism: Fibrobacteria bacterium; assembly: GCA_035352895.1. Lineage (GTDB taxonomy): Bacteria > Fibrobacterota > Fibrobacteria > UBA5070 > UBA5070 > UBA5070. Next base: position 11,399 of record DAOPYN010000085.1, read on the forward strand.
GAGGCGTGGACAAGGGCCGCGTGCTGGGAACATTCCGCCCCCACCTGTTCTTCGACGACCAGCTCGCCCACGCCCAGCCGACGTCGCAGCTTCTGCCTTCGGTCCACGTTCCCTTCGGGATCGCCAACCGAGTCTGACGGAATTCGTTAGGCTTGGGGCTTGCGGGAGAGGGAATGGGCCACTTCGTGCGGATCCGGCCAGAATGTGTCCGCATGGACGGAGACAGGAAAGGGCTGTTCTTCGCTGGGCATCTCCATCGCGGCGGCCGCGGCCCTGCCGCGCACCAGCCGTTCCACGGTGGGGAAATACTCGGCGGGCATGGGGCGGGGCAGCCGTGTCAGGTCGAAGGAATGGGGCAATAGGCAGCCGATCCCGATGTTGCCTTTTCCCGTCCGTGGGCCGTCGGGGAACGGCAGGAGGATTTCCTCCAGCCGCTGGGCCATCAATTCGGCGAAGCGCGCCGCTCCCTCGGGATCGGTGCGGGACAGGAAGATCACGATCTCGTCCTGGTCGCCACGTCCGCACAGGTCGGTCCCGCGCACGGAGTTGCGGATCAGCCTGCCCATGGACTCCAGGATCGCGTCCGCCTGGCGTGGCCGGAGCATCCTGACCCGGTCCAGACCTTCCAGCCTGGCCACCACCACGCACGCCGGGTCTCCGAAACGGAAGGCCTGGCGCAGATCCCGCAAGACCACCTGCGTCCAGAAACGCTTGGATTGGAGGCCGGTGATCGGGTCGATGGTGGCTCCCTGCCGGACCAGGCATCGGTTGGCGATCTGGGCGGCGAAGAAGTTCAGGATCTCCCACTGGGGAGATTCCACGGCAGGGGATTTTTCCACCCAGAAGGCGCCCAGCCAGCGTCCATCGGAACGCAAGGGCATGACGGCCGACCCGTCCGGACAGAGGTCTCCCTCCAGGCGAGGGGCGTCCAGGATGGTCTTCGCCAATTCCGGTCCCAATTGGCTCTCGACGGATTCCCCGACCTGGCAGGGGCCGATCCCTGCGATCACCCGCAGTTCCTGCGCCTGCTCCGCTCCGGCGAAGGAGCTTTCCTCGAGCTGGGATGGGGGGAGGTAGTCCGATTGCGGGGGTGCCAGGGCCACGATGGCGCGTTCGATGCCAAGCACTTCCGCGGCTTCATCCAGGATGGAATCGATCTCGGACTGGAAGGAAAGCCGCTCCTCCTGTCGCAGACAGCTGGACAGGACCTGTCGAAGGCCGCGACTGGATGCCTCGAGCTGGCGCAGGACGGTGGAATGGCGAAGCGAGAGTTCCACCCAAACGAGGAGTTCGTCCGGACCACGGGATTTGTCGCAGTACCCCTGGATGTCCAGACGCTGCATCATCTCCCGCGGCGGTTTCTCGGAGGAGTAGCCGGTCAGGAGGACCACCTGGAGGGTGGGATCCCGCACCTCCACCAGCACCTCCTCCGCGCCCATTTCCGGCATGAAGTAATCCAGGAGGAGGAGATCCACCTTTTCCCGTTCCAGGATCGCCACTGCGTCCTGTCCCGAGGTGGAGGTCAGGACGCGATGTCCTTCCCGTTCCAGGATCAATCGCGTGGCATCCAGGAATTCCTGCTGGTCGTCCACGCAGAGGATGGTCTTTCCGGAAGCGGCCTTGTTGGCCTGGTTGGATCGACGCGCCATCAGGGTTCCTCCTGGACCAGGATGCTGGTTTGGAAAACGGCGTCGGGAAGGTTCGCGGACAGACGCGGATCGGGCCAGTCCGTTTCTTCGTCGATGCTGAATCGTTGCCCCCCGGCCTTCTTCGAAGCGTAGACCTGCCGGTCCGCCCTGCAGAACCCCGTCTTCAGCACGTGTTGGAAGAAGCCGTTGGGGATGGGGCGGGGGATGGAATTCATT
>DAOPYN010000086.1:0-5070 GCA_035352895.1 Fibrobacteria bacterium
GAAGCCTGATTCATGCAGGAAAGTTCCCAGAGAGGGGTTCACCGAGGGGATACGAATCGGAACGGGAGGGCGTAGTTTCCGGAGGTCCAAGCCTCCTGGAGGGACCAGTTGCCCTTCAGACGGATCCCGACGTCCTTCCAGACCTGCCCGTCGGTCTCGATGTCCGCGGGGACCCAGACCATGGCGCTCTTTTCGATGTAGTCGTTCTGGCCGTCGCTGCACACCTTGCTCGTGGTGGTGGTCCATCCCTGACCTCGGGTCCCGAAGGCCCCGCAGGAGTCGGACATGACCTTCATCATGCGGTCCCAGCTGGCTTTGGACCAGCGGATGGTCATGGTGCGGGCGCCCGGGAAAAATCCAGCCGAGGAGTCGGCTTTCAGGTTCGCGTGGGAGGAATCGACCCAGCCGGCATAACGGATGCGGCGGATGCTGTCGGTTCTTCCGGTCTGCGTCGTGGCGAAGACGGGCACCCTCTTGGTGGTGAAACCGTCCTTGCTGAAGATCAGGGTGTCGCTTTCCGTGGCGGCGGCACGGCTGGCCATGGTGCGCGATGCGGCATCCACAGGGTGGGGAAGGCGGCGTCCTTGGAGATCATGGCCGTCCAGCCGCAGTTGGAGGTGCCCGCTCAGGAAGGACAGGGACGGATCGATTCCGTTGGGAGTCCGGATCCTGGACCGAACGCCCACTTGGTTTCCCAGCGACCACCGACCTTCCTTGTCGGTGGTGTCGATCAGGCGGGCTTGCGCCAGGGTCACGACCACTTTCTTCACTCGGCTTCCGTCTTCCGCATCGCGGACGGTTCCGGCGAGGGCCCATGGTTCGGCCCCGGCTCCGGCGGCCAGGAGGAGGGTCAAGCGGCAGAAGCCCCTCATCAGGATTCCCGAAGGGGCCTTCATGTGGGATCGAGTGGATGGTTCCACGCCGTGCAAATCGGGAGTCTTCATGATCCTTCGAAGCTATCCGCTGGCAGGGATCTCGTTGGGGATTGTGAGTGGGGCAAGTTACCAAAACACCAACACGGCTCCGAAACTACCATTGGACCGCCAGGATCATGCTTGTGCAAGGAGGAGCCATGCCCATCGCAACCCGTACCTGTCGGACCTTGTTGGCGATCGCCGCCCTTCTGGCTCTGTCGACCTGCCAATCCTCGGAGGATTCCCCGTCCGTCGCCGCGCCCGGCGACAAGACTCCCCTGGCTACGGCGGCGGAAACATGGAGCCTGGAAGGGATCCTCCAATTCCCCTCCAAGGAGACGGCGAAGCATCTGAAGATCGTCGCCACCACCGACTACTTGAGCCACTCCGCCAACCGGATGGCGAGCCTTCCCGTGTCGCTGGTTCCGGCCGGTTCCACACCTGTCGCGAGTTTCAGGCTGGACATCGATCCCCGCCTGGCGACGGGGGAGGCAAATCCCGCCTCGATCCGTCTGATGATCTTCCAGGATGCGAACGAAAACGGTGTCAACGATTTCGGGGAGGCAATGCGTCAGGTGGTCGCCAACGCAGGCAGCGCCTTGTGGTGCGACGAAGGGCAGCCGTGTTCGGCGGGAGCCACCTTCATGCGGGTTTCCAGCACGGTCACGGGGACGGGGGCCAAAGGCGCCTACACGATCTCCGTTCCGGGTTGGTACTACCAGAAAGGTTGCAGCGACTTCAGCTGCGCCCAACTCCTCGTGGCTCCGGCAACCCACCAGGGATTGATCTTCGGCTACTCCTACTACAACACCGCTCCCATCGATACCACGGCACCATAGTGGGGAATGGAGCTGGCTGACCTCGATGGCCGGCCTGGCGTCCCTCTCCCCGCGGAGATCCGCTTGCTGGTCGCTGCGAAGTGGTTGGTCCGGATGGACGGTCGAGGCAATCGGACCGGGACCTGTGTCCCGCATCCGGATGCCAGGGATCAGGGAATCGTCACCGGACGCACCAGATCCATTCCCGCACCGTGGATGCGCACCAGATGCACTCCGGATTCCACGCGTCCCAGGTCCAGCTCGTGCCTTCCCGCCGCGAGGTTTCCCTGGTGGAGGTAGGATACGATTCGTCCTTGGAGGTCCAGGAGGGAGACGCTCACCGGGCCCGAGCGATCCAGGTCCAGCGCCAGACGGTTACCCGACACCGAAAGGCGGTGGGATGCGATGCGGGATCCCGGAAGGATCGCCGTCGAGGAACCCTTGCCGATCGTCTTGAGGGCCACCAGGTTCTTCGCTTGCTCGGAGAGGATGGTGGCGGGTTTGTCGAAGTTGTTGATGACCGTGGTGCCCGCCACGACGTCGTCGTAGAAGATGCTTCCCGAGAAACCCTCCCCGAAGATCTCGATGTAGACCTTGTTGAGGTTGGACATGAACGTGGTGTAGTCGGCGCCCTTCAGGACGACCTTGTCCTTGGTGGTGGTGGCGAGATCGAAGGTGCAGGTGGTGGATTCGCCCGCGTTCACCCAGCAGCCGTCGGGTTGCGCCCAGCCCCAGCTGGTGGCGGCGTTGCCCAGGAAGGCCACGGTGAACCAGATCCCCGACTGGGGATTTCCGTTGACCACCTTCATGGTGAGGGTGGTGGTGGTGGAAAGGTCGGGAATGGTGCCCGAGGCGATGACGATGTTCCCCTTGGCCGTGTCGTCGGCGGGGGTGCTGAACTTCACCTGGAGCCAGCCGTTGGTGGCGGTGTCGGCGGGAACCACCTCCACGATCGTGCGCGTCGAATCGAGATCGCCCAGGGCATAGGCGTTGGTGCAGGCGGCCACCGGGGTTTGGGAGAGCGCGTAGACGCTCCAACCGGGCATCTCGTCCAGGGTGATCACGCAGGGATCGGCCATGTTCGCCTTCCACACCGCATCCACGGTCTGGTCCAGGAACTTGCTGCCCCAGCTCTGGTACCAGGGCATCCACCACGACCATACGGCGTCGTTCTTCTTCATGGTGGAAGCGTCGGGGATGGGGCCGTTCTCGGAGACCGCGAAGATCTTGTTGGCGGCGGCGAAGTTGGTGGAAAGTTCACCGTACCCGGCGACGAACTTCTTGGTGTAGTCGTAGGCGCCGTAGATGTCGAGACTGATCACGTCGTACTTGGTGGCGCCGGGGTTCCAGGAAATGTCGCCGGAGGCGTTGGGGTTCCAGACCCACACCAGGTTCTTCACCCCGTCCACGTCCACCATCCGGTCGTGGACCAGGTTGTAGAGGGCCTGGTAGGCGGCGCCTCCCTGGGTGCCCCACCAGAACCAGCCGCCGGAAGCTTCGTGCAGGGGACGGAAGACGGCGGCCACGCTGTCCTTCTGCAACGACAGGAACAGGGCGGCGATCTCGTCGATGTCGGCAACCAGCTGCTTGTAGGTGGCGGAGTTGGTGTCCCAGGTGTTGGTGCCGGGAAGGAATCCCTTGGTGAAATCGAAGGTGGTGTACTCCTTGGGGTTGCCGCTTTTGGTGTAGAAGGCGTCCACCGAATCGCTGGGATCCTTCCAATGCCAGGTGAAGGCGGGGATGCCCCCCTTGCTCCAGAGATCCTTGGCCTGGGCCAGGGTGGTGGCGGTGTAGGACTTGTACCAGGAATCCGAGGCTTTCACCCCCGTGGCGAACAGGAAATCGAACCCGACCAGGGTGGGGTACTTGCCGCTTTTCCGATACAGGGTGTCCACGTCCACCTGCGCTTTGACGTCCGTTCCGGATCCCACGTCGCCGGTCATCACGCCGGAAATGGTCCGGACTCCGTAGTTGGTGGCCAGGAAGTTGTAGAGCTTCTGGGCCGAGCCGGTGGCACCTGGCGTGACCGGCGCGTAGCTCACGGCCGCCTGCGAGGCGGTGGCCAGGGCCAGACTGGCGAGCAGGGTGGTTGCATTCATGCCGGACAACTCCTTGGAACGGTGTGGCTGGAACCCGAGGCAGGAAAGTGCATCCGGAGGGAATGGGTGCGCTCGCCGATTCCGATGCGACCGGAAAACCCGATCGGAGACTTGCGGGCGAGGAAGGGGACGTCGGGTTGGCCCAGCTGGGGAGGTTGCACGGGCGAACGAGGTGGCAAGCTTCGGGGGGTCTTCCAGAAACCCCTTTTCGAAAGGCTCTCCAGGCAAACTGGAGGTAGGCGAGCGGTGGCTGGCTATGTCGATGGGTAGTCTGGAAAGGGGAAGCTCTTGCCACAGGAAAGGGGTACGCACCCGGAAGTCCCAAGAAAACCATCCGCGTGGGGGGCGGGACTTGGACGGGTGATGGGGGTTCCGGTGAGTCCGCCCGAATCCGAAATGGACCGCGGGGGGGCGTGGCGATCGAAAAAGCCGTTGCCATCTTGGCCGGTCGCGTGCCAGCGCGGGTCGGTGCGGGAAGGTGCGTCGGTGCAGGGGCCATGGGAATCCTTGGCAACGGTCCGCTCGCCCCGAGCCTGCCTCTGCTCTCGATTCGGGAGCGAAACAGGTGGAATCCGCAGAACTTGTCCACTCCGCCGAAAAGACATTGGCACCAGTCCGTGGTGGATTTCCTGAGCGTTGAAGCCGTTCAGGAGACCTGCTCGGCGAATTTTCCAGGGACCTCCACGTCGATCCGTCGACGCCACCCGTACCGGGGCGTCCCGACTCCTCCTCTGGCCATCGGCCGGAAGGACGTGACAGATACTGGCGCAAAGGGTCGGGCGAGGTTCTCCCGACACGATCCACACGAACGAGAAGGTAGGTGCGAAATGAAGCGATCACTCCTGGTCTTGGGCCTCGCGGTGGCCCTGGGTTCGGGCGCAGCGAATGCCGCCATCACCCTTTCCGGGACCGTGAAGGACACGGCTGGAAAGGCGTTGGACAGCGTGCGGTTGTCGTTGCAGGTCCCTGGCGGGACCACCTTCGCCCGGGACACCACCGGTCCGGACGGTGCTTTCCTCGTCGTTTCCGATTCCACCCAGGGCAAGCTGGTGCTGCGTGCCACTTCGTTCGGGTCGGTCGCCTACACCACCAAGTCGGATACCATCGTGCTTTCCGGCAAGGATACCTCCGGCCTCGAGATCCGCATGGTTCCCGTTCCCGCACCGGTGAAGTCGTCGGTGGCTGGCAAGGTGGATTCGGCGGGCAGCGCGAAGATGATCGCCGGCGCGGTGGTGACGC
>DAOPYN010000086.1:5170-12854 GCA_035352895.1 Fibrobacteria bacterium
CGTCCAAGAGCGTGACGGACACGGTGAAGGCCGACCCCAAGGAGTTGAATGTTTCGCTTGCTGCGGTGGTGGTCTCCACCGTCGGCGGCAAGGTGGATTCGGCGGGCAGCGCGAAGATGATCGCCGGCGCGGTGGTGACGCTGCGCGGGACTGGCGGCGGCGCTGCCACGTTGCGCGACACGACGGGCGACGACGGTTTGTATTCGTTCACGGGTGTGACGGCGGGCACGTACACCTTGAGCGTGAGCGCGACCGGGTACACGTCCAAGAGCGTGACGGACACGGTGAAGGCCGACCCCAAGGAGTTGAATGTTTCTCTGGTCGCCACGGTGCCTGCGAAGACGATTCGGATTTCCGGAACCGTCTCCGATTCCACCGGGAAGAAGATGGACAGCGTGTATGTGGCTCTGCGGTCCACAGGGGCGGGGAGCGCCACGGTCGCGCGCGACACCACCGGAGCGGACGGAACGTTCGATTTCACCTCCACGAGCATCTACGGGAAGTTCGTGCTGCGATTGATCGACCTGCGATCCCCTTCCGATACGCTGTTGGACACCATCTCGCTCGACAGCGTGGACTTCGCCAAGGACATCGTGTGGAAGAAGAAGCCCCACGCCGCGGTGGGATCCCTGCATGGATCCGGCGAGCGGGCCATCGCCTATCGCAGGGGCGTGCTGGTGCTTTCCGGCATGGTTCTTCCGGGAGTGGCGAAGGTGTTCGATGCCCGGGGGGAGCTCGTGTACGAGCGAGGGTTCCGAGGCGGCGACCGCGTGGATCTGCGGTTGGAAACGGCGCTGGCCAGGGGAGGCTACTTCGTGCGGGTCTCCCAGGGATCCGCGATGGTGCCGGGAAAGATCGTGGTCAGGTAGGAGGGATCCGGGCCTTCGGGAGTTCGCCGGTGTCGGCGAGGCCCGGAATCGATCCCTTGACCGGAGCCCCCGCGGATATCCGCGGGGGTTTTCCGTTTCCCGCATTGGGCGGGGATGCGTGGAGTGCGGTGAATTCCATGGTCTGGCGGAATATGACGGAACACGGCTCCCGCGCTGTTGCGATCACCGGAACGCGGTCGGGACGGCACGGCGCGCAAGCGTGAGGCGGAGCGCTGTGTTCCGCGCACGAAGAGACGGTCCGCGGCCGCACCGCGGCCTCGGGTTGCGCGACGCCTTCCCGGAGCGGTATGATCATGAATCCCCGTTGCCGCAGAATGCGCGCAATCGGAGCAGAACCTCGCAAAAAGGACAGATCCGATGAATTGCTTGAGGCTTGCGACTGTCATCGCTGGGATGGCCAATGCGTCCGTGATGTTTCCCACATCCACCGTCCCGTATCTCTCCAGCCCGATCATGAACTTCAAGGACTCCGTGTACCAGCGTAGCCTGAGGACCCAGTTCCTTTCGGGAGACACCATTCTTTTCAAGCAATTTGCGGCCGATTGCGCGCCACCCAGGTGCAGCCTCGATCCCCAGTCCATGACCATCGTGAAAAGTTCGGAGACCACGATGGCGTTCTTCGATTCTGCCAACGGTACGGCCGTTCACCGGAAATACGAATCGTCCGATGGTGGCGCTTACATGCCCGTCTGGTATGCGTACGACGCGCAGGGCAGGTTTTCCAAGTTGATCCAGGACATCCACACGATGAGGGATACGACCATCGTCAACGCTGCCAAGTCTCTCCACTACGTCGCCACCGACTCCACTTGGGACACCACGGTGTTCAGTTGGCATGGCAACGCCTGCGCCGATGAGGAGCAACACCGCTACAACAGCACGTTGACGACCATCAACGATGTCCCGAAGGAAGAAGGGGAGTACGACACCGTCATCAAGCGGAACGTGTGGACCCTGGACGCGGATGGCCACTGCGCCACGGGAGTATTCCAGTACAGCAGGGCTGGAGTCTGGAGCACGAATTCCACCACCAAGATATTCTGGAACGGGAGCGTGCCGATTTCGGCGATCGAACTGGGCCGTGCCGGAGATACGCTATCCAAGCGGATGCTCGAGGTCGACGAGGCGAACCACCGGCTGGTTGGATACCAGGATTCCGTGAAAGGCAAGAGAGGCTGGTACCGGAGCAACGTGACCACCGCGGTCTACGACACCAAAGGGATCCTGTACATGGTCGGTACCGATTACGATACGATCGGCAGGGTGGTCCAGCGGAGCGTCGCGTCGCACAACCGATCGGACCTCGACAAGATCGTTCCCGAAGCGGGAATCCTTCGGGCGGTCTCCGCCGAGATCCGTCCGCTCGTCCAGCTTCGCCGCGGCATCCTCCACGTGTCGAATCCCAGCGGTGTTCCCGTTGTCGTCCGCCTGGTCCGGCTCGATGGATCGTCGCTCGGCGAGATCGGAGCCCCGGCAGGCGTCTCGATGCTCCCGATGGACCTTCCGAAGGCTCATGGCCTCTGCCTCTGGAGCATCCGAGGTGGCGCGGGCCCTGCTGCCGGAACCCTCCTCCTGCCTTGATTCAAGCGGGCTCGGGCTTTCCCGAGGTCTTCGACGACGCCTGTGGCGCCGAAACGGCATGCGGCTCCACAGCAAGAGGAGAGCCCCAGGAGACTTGATCGAAGATCACATTCCGTGATCGTCCTTGCGACCGGAGCCCCCGCGGATTACCGCGGGGGTTTTCCGTTTCCCGCATTGGGCGGGGATGGGTGTGAACGGACCCGTCGGGGTATCCATCCGCCGCGACTGGATCCCGGTTGGGCTCAAATCGGATCGCCCGGGGCGAAGGTGGAGGGCGGTTCCTCGTGGTGGGCGAGGCCGCGCATCCATCGGGCCATGGGGATGTCGTGTTCCCGGATGTGGTCGACGAGCCACGACGAGAGGATGGCCAGGAGCTCGCTATGGAGGTCGGCTCCGTCCAGGTGCATGGCGGTGGCGTCGGTGATGCGGTCGCGAAGTTCCCGATGGGCCTGGAGATGGGTGAGCATGTCGCGGTAATCCAGCTTGCGCATGAGGTTCTCCTCGGTGGCGAAGTGGAGTTCGGTGAATTCCAGGAGCTGACGGAATCTGTTTCCAACTCCCCGGTTGGAAGGATCGGAGGCCATCTCCGCCTCGATCTCCTCCATGAGGGAGAACAGGGCCCTGTGCTGGGCGTCGATGTTCTCGAAGCGGGTCACGATCTGTTCGCTCCAGGATGCGATGGCCATCGCGGGATCCTCCGGTCGGTGCTCTATCCCGCGCCGACCTCCGAAAGGAAGCCCATGTCGACTCCCTGGTTCTTGAACTGCAGCAGGAGTCCCTGCTTGTCCACGGCCTTGATGTAGGCTTCCTTGGGTTCCACCGTCCTGCGGCGGACCAGGTCCAGCAGGTTGTCGTTGAGAGTGCACATCCCGAACTTCTTCCCGGTCTGCATCACGCTGGGGATCTGGAAGGTCTTCCCTTCCCGGATCAGGGCGGACACGGCGGGCACGCCCATGAGGATTTCGTAGGCCGCCGAACGGCCGCCGCCGATCTTGCGGCAGAGGGTCTGCGCGATCACGCCCTTGAGGGATTCCGACAGCATCACGCGGATCTGGTCCTGGCGGTCGGCGGGAAACACGTCGATCAGCCGGTCCACCGTGGAGGGGGCCGTGCTGGTGTGCAGGGTGCCGAAGACGAGGTGTCCGGTCTCGGCGGTCTCGATGGCGATGGAGATGGTTTCCAGGTCGCGCATCTCGCCCACCAGGACGATGTCCGGATCCTCGCGCAGCGCCGCCCGCAGGGCGGAGGAGAAACTGCGGGTGTGGATGCGGACCTCCCGCTGGTTGATCAGGCACCCCTTGTTCTGGTGGACGAACTCGATGGGGTCCTCGATGGTGATGATGTGGTCCTTGCGGGCCCGGTTCACCAGGTCGATCAGGGCCGCCAGGGTGGTGCTCTTCCCGGATCCCGTGGGGCCGGTGACCAGCACCAGACCCTTGGACAGGAAGCACAGCTGCTTGACTTCCTCGGGAAGCCCAAGGTCCTCCACCGTCAGGATCTTTGTCGGAATCTGACGGAACACGGCCCCCGCGCCGTTGCGGTCCCGGAAGTAGTTGGCGCGGAAGCGCGCGAGGTTCGGGATCTCGTGGGCGAAGTCGGTGTCGCCGCACTCCATGAACTCCTCGCGGTTCTTCGACGGGGCGATCTCGAAGAGCAGGTCGCGGAGGGATTCGTCGGTCAGCGTGGGTTCGCCCGGGATCCGGATCATGTCGCCCGATTCGCGGATCATGGGAGGTTCCCCCACCGAGAGGTGGAGGTCGGAGGCCTTCTTCTCCACCATGAACCGGAACAGGCGATGGATCGACGGTTCGGTGACGGCATCCACGATGGAGGCCGGATCTTCCGGCACGAAGAAGGTCTCCCCGATCGTGAACACTGCGCGCGGACCCGATGCGGTGGGATGTCCCGTACACAGGAAGGGGCTGTTCTTGGTGCTGTAGTGGAATTCGAACCTGCCGTTGGCCTGGATGGATTCCTTGGCCTGGGGCGGGGCGATCTCGCAAAGGAGCGCCACCACGGTGGCGGCATCCACCTTCTCGGCGGTCATGGGGCGTTCCACCCCTTCGATCACGAAGACGATCTCGTGGCCCGCGTGGAGCACGAAGTGGGTGGCGTTGTGGGAAAGCTGGGCTTGCAGGTAGCTGTCCAGGGTGGCCATTTCAGGGGCTCTCCGCGGGTTCCACGAATTCCACCCAATCCTTGTTCACCACCACCGTGCCGCCCAGGGAGGTCAAGGCGAAGAATCGCTCCTCCAGGTTCAGGAAATCCAAGGGGCGTCCGCGCAGCTCGGGCAGGAGAATCGCCGCGGAGCCCTCCATGGTGCGGCCGTCGCGCAGGTGGATGCGCAGGTGCACGTCCTTGGCTCCCAGGTCGTCCAGGACCTGGATCTCGGGAAGCACGAACCCCACCACCAGGGCGCGGATCGCGGTCTTGGCCATCAGGCGGATCTCGCCGTCCACACGCATGGGCAGGAATCGATCGCCGTCGTTCAGACGGCCCAGGAGGCCGTGCGCGCCCGGAGGGTCGGCGGCGGGCAGGAAGATGTCCAGATCGGTGGGCTGATCGGGGCTCGCGAAGATCCGGACGGGAATCGTCCGCACGTCGACGGCGAGATCGTTCATGGGCGTGGCTCCATCGGAGGGATCAGGATTCCGCGCCGGCCGACGAGATGGTGGAGCCGTCGTCGTGGAACTGCGTGAAGATGGAGTGGAATTCGTCCTCGACGCGCCGGAAGGCCGCGACGACGTCCGGGTCGAAATGCGATCCCGACGACTTCAGGATGATGTCGCGGGAGGAGTCCAGGGAGAAGGCCGACTTGTAGCAGCGGCGGGTGGTGAGGGCGTCCCAGACGTCCGCCAGGGCCACGATCCGTCCCGGAAGGGGGATCGCCTCCCCGGTCAGGCCGTCGGGATAGCCCGATCCGTCCCACTTCTCGTGGTGGCTGCGGGCCACCACCTGGGCCACCTGGAGCATGGGGCTGTCCGCGTCGGCCAGGATCCGCGCGCCGATCACGGCGTGGTTCTTCATGATCGCCAGCTCCTCGGCGTCCAGGCGTCCGGGTTTGAGCAGGATGTGGTCGGGGATTCCGATCTTGCCCACGTCGTGCATGGAACTGGCCACGTAGAGCTTGCCCACCTCGTCGCCGGCCATGCCCAGTTCGCGGGCCAGCGCCGCCGAGTAGGAGCGGATCCGCAGCACGTGGTTTCCCGTCTCGTCGTCGCGCATCTCGGCGGCCCGCGAGAGCCGGGTCACCGTGTCCAGGTTGGCCGCCTCCACCAGACGCAGGGCTTCGCGCAGTTCCTTGGTACGCTTTTCCACGAGGTCTTCCAGACCTCTCTGGTAGCGCCGCACTTCCTCCTTCAGCGCCCGCTTCTCCAGGGCGTTGTGGATGGACATGTGGACCTGCTCCAGATGGATGGGCTTGAGGATGAAGTCGTAGGCTCCCTCCTGCATGGAGGTCACCGCGATTCCTATGTCGGCATAGCCGGTGAACAGGATGGTGGCGGTGTTGGGGTAGTGGCGGCGCGTGAAGCGCAAAAGGTCCGTGCCGCTTTTTCCGGGCATGCGGATGTCGGAGAGCAGCACGTCGAACCTCTCCGTTCCCAGGAGGGAGGTGGCCTCGTCGTAGTTGCCGGCCGTGGCCACTTCGAATTTTCTCAAGGACAAATAGTCCTGGATGACTTGGCAGATCGCGTTCTCGTCGTCGACCACAAGGATCCTGGGGGCGCCTTGTTCCATTCGGGTCTCCTCTGGATGCCCACTATACCCCGTTCCCCCGGGCAGGTGCAAGCACGGGAACCGTTTGGTCCTCCCTTTCCAGACGACGGCGAGGTGCTATCTTTCCTCCTCCTTGATGTTCCTGGTCAAAACGGGAACAGCCAAGCACCGGGGTGTGGCTCAGCTGGTAGAGCGCTACGTTCGGGACGTAGAGGTCGCACGTTCGAATCGTGTCACCCCGATCCATGCACAAGGGCCGCTTTTCGGAGCGGCCCTTCGTGTTTCTTGCCCTGCCCCGGACAACCGGGGGAGGGTGATCGCTCGTTTCCGGCCGGCTCCCTTCAGGAAGCTCCGAGTTCGCCCAGTTCGTGCCGCAGGGTTTCCAGGGTCTTCCAGTCCTCGCGCTGGATGGCCGCCACCTTGCGGACCAGGAGGTCCAGGATCCGCAGGGACTCGTGGTCGCCTTGGCGCACCTGGGGAACCAGGTCCAGGATCCGCTGGACGTCGCCGGGATAGAGGTGCGGAGACATGAACGCCTGGAAGCGTCGCAGCGCCTCGTCGGCGTCGGTCGAACCTTCCTTGGCGTAGAGGAGGGCGGGCAGGAGGGTGCGCAGGAGGTGTTCCTCGATGTTCCCCTCGAAGGTTTCCAGGTTGGGTTCGGCGGCCACTTCCGGTGGCTCCGGTGTCGCCAGCAGACCCAGCATGTTCTCGATCTGGGCGGCCAGGGCGGCGCGTTCCTGTTCGCGGTATCGGGCCTGGTAGAGGATGGGGAAGGAATTCACGGCCATGTGGGCGTATTGGAAGTCGCCGAATTCTCCCAGGTAGACCACGTCTCCTTCGTGCTTTTTGGTTGCTGCCTCCAGCGACGAGACGCGGATCACCTTCGCGGGGATGGGCAGGTATTGGGAATCGCCCATGTTGCGCAGCCGTTCGCGGACCTGCTCGGGATCCAGGGCGCCTTCGATGCCGCCGTTCTGCCTGGCCTGCTCGATGATCTCCTCGATGCCGCTTTCCATGGAAAGGCCGAATTCCAACCGGAAGAATTCCGCCATGGTGTGCTGGTCGCGGTAGTTGCCCTGCACGGAGAGCAGTCCGCGATGCACCATCCCGCTTCCGGGGTGATCTTCGGGAAGGGGAGTGGCGACCTTGGCGATCGCCACCAACCTTCCGTCCAGGCGCGTGGGGTCCCCACGCAGGAAATGAACCAGTTCCGAATCCATGGCGTATCCTCCAACCTACTTTTTCCGCCGCCTGCCATTTTTCCGCGCGGGTCGCGTGCGGCCAACCTTTCTATTCGTGTGGATGCAATGGAAACCGATCCTTCCTGCCGGGTGCTCGAAATGAACCGACCCTTCCTTCTCCTGACGACATTTTTCGGGTGCGTCGCCGGTGCTTTCGCCCAGGCGCCGGACTCCGTCGCGGCCGCCTCCCGCGTCCGGGAGGTCCCCCTGGTGGTGCGTTCCCAGGCCCCGGTGGGGAGCCAGGTCACGCTGGAA
>DAOPYN010000087.1:0-12223 GCA_035352895.1 Fibrobacteria bacterium
CTTGTAGGTGCCGTCGGCTTCCTTGGAGCTCGCGATCACGTTCACCTTGCCGAACAGCTTGGCTTCCTTGATGGCCTTGGAGGCCCAGGTCCCGGTGTCGGTGTAGTCGGCGGTCTCGGTGGAAGCCAGGATGTTCTGGGGCACCTGGGCGAACTGGAGGCTGGCTCCGCCCTGCAGGAACAGCACGGCGTAGTCGCTAGAGATGTTCATCAGCTTGCGCAGGCGCGCTTCCGCGGAAGCGACCACCGGCTCGTAGAGCTTGGAGCGGTGGGAGCATTCGAGGACTCCGATGCCCGAACCCTTGAAGTCCAGGATGGCCGCGGCGGCCTTCTCGATGACGGGCTTGGGGAGGATGGCGGGGCCCGAGCTGAAGTTCCAGGTGGTCATGGCTGCACGTCTCCGTAGGTGGCAATGGCTGTGGTGGTGATGCCGCCCCGTGCGTTGAAGATCCCCGTGATCTCCATCCACTCGGGTTGGCATGCCTTCACGAGATCCCGCTTGAACACGTTCACTGCGTGTTCGTGGAAAATCCCGATCTGACGGAAAGAGAGCAAATACTCCTTGAAACTCTTGAGTTCCAGGCAAAGTTCCTTGGGCCGGTAGCGAATTTTCAGGCTCGCGAAGTCCGGCAAGCCCGTCTTGGGGCATACGCAGGTGAACTCGGAAGTCTCCACCACCAGAACCGTTTCCGAGCCCGGGAACATGAACCGGAAGGTTTCGATCTCCGGGGTCGGGAGCGTGGGGATGTGGTCCTGGCGGTCGTCGTAGGAGGATTGGCTCAAGGTGCAAGCTCCTTGCCCGAGCGGGCGAAGATGGGGCCCAGACGCCCCCGCATGGTTTTCCTGGGATTGGGTTCGTTGACCGCCAATGCGATGGACAGTGCCTGATAGCGGGGGTGGAAGCCCCACAATCGCACGAAATCGTCCCAGACATTCACCGACTCCATGTATGGCCCCATGGAATCGCGCGCATCGCGCAGCACCACCACCTTGGGGTGCCAGCCATCGCCCAGGTGGACCACGCCCCGATCGGAACGGGCGCTCCACGAATAGCGGATGGTCTTGTGCAATCCGAAGGCCGAGGCCAGGGTGACATCCACGGCCATCACCGAGGCCGGACGCGATCGGGACAGGTAGTCGTTGCTGTCGGGGCGTTGGTCGAGAGCCCATTTCCAGGTGAGCCTGGGAAACTCGTCGGCCCGCCAGCGCACCTTGCGGCGCCACCGGCTGGGCTCGCCGCCCACGCTTTGGATTTCCAGCCAGAGGGAATCGTCCAGACGGACGGTGTCCGGGGGGGTGATCCGCCCCTTGTCCACCTGCCGAGGAAACCAACCCTCCGGCCCCTGGTCCAGGCGCGAGAGATCCCAACCACCGGGTATTTCCTGGGGCGGATTGGAACTGCGCCAATCGCAACCGGCAACCAACACCAAGGCCCACACGGAGAGGAACCCAAGGGGCGACCGGAAGATGGAGTGGCGTTTTGCGTTCATGAGGTGTCGTTGCCCGATCCGGGCGGAAGCCAAAAGGTACACCCCCGCGCCGCAAACGTTTGTCCCTCCCCGGGTACACCCGGGGAGGGACTTGGGAAGCTCGACCGGCTAAGGGTGGAGGGAGCCCGGTCGAACTCTTTCCAGGAAGCGCCGCTCCCTTACTGGAGCAGCGAAAGCACGTTGTTGGGCAGCTGGTTGGCCTGGCTCAACATGGAGTTCGCCGATTGGGTCAGGATCTGGCTTCGGGTGAACCGGGTGGTCTCCATGGCGAAGTCGGTGTCGCGCACCCGGCTTTCGGCATCCGAGTAGTTGGTGATCATGGCCCCCAGGTTGGTCACGGTGGCTTCCAGGCGGTTCATGGTGGCACCCACCAGGGCGCGCAGGCTGAGCACCGAGTTCAGGAGCGCGTCGATGGTGCTGATCGATTGCTGGGCGATCGTCTGGAGACTCACGGCACCGAAGGAGAGTCCCGTGGACAGGTCGATGGGTTGGAAGCTGATGGTGGAGCTGGTACCGCTGGCCGCCGCCGAGATCTGGAAGCTGAACAAGCTGGTGGTGGCCAGAAGCGGGATGCCGTTGTAGGTCACCGCCAGCGCGATGCGCCCGATTTCCGAGGCCAGCGCCTGGTATTCCTGGTCGATGTAGCTTCGCTCGGTGTTGGCGTAGGTGCCGTTGGCCGACTGGATGGCCAGTTCGCGCATGCGCTGGAGGCTGTCGGTGATCTGCTGCGTGCCCGCTTCCGCGATCTGCAGCATGGCCAGGCCGTCGTTGGCGTTGCGCCGCGCCATGTCGCTGCCGCGGATCTGGGTGCGCAGGCCTTCCGACACGGACAAGCCGGCCGCGTCGTCGGAGGCCCGGTTGATGCGCAGGCCCGTGGAGAGCTTCTCGAGCGATTTGGACATGTCCCGGTTGGTGATCAGGAGCGTGTTCTGGGTATTGATCGCGTTGACGTTATTGTAGATGCGCACGGGAAACCTCCCTGTTCAGGATTGGACTGGTTTGGATGGAACGGCTTCCCTGCCGCTGCTCGATCCGTTGGGCGGGCGCGTGTCTCCGGCGAGACCGGGGATTTCCCCCGTTCCCGACCCGCCCTATGGCTTGCTCGAATGTGGATTGCCGGAAGTTCATGGGCGTGCTCACATCAGGACCAGTTCGGCCTGGAGAGCACCGGATTTGTGGATGGCCTGGAGGATCGCCACCAGATCGCGCGGCGAGGCCCCGAGGGAATTCAAGGTCCGGGCCAGGTCGCCCACGGAGGTGTTGGCGGACAACACCTGCATCTGGGACTTCTGTTCCTGGGTCTGGATGGAGGGATTGGCCACCGTGCGGGTGGTTCCCTGCGAAAGGGCGTTGGGCTGGGTGGTGTTCCAGGTGGGATCCACGCGGATGGTGAGGCTGCCTTGGGTGACGGCCACCTCGCTGATCCGTACGTCCGATCCGGCCACGATGGTGCCGGTGCGTTCGTTCACCACCACGCGCGCCGGACGCTGCACGGCCATGCGCACACCTTCGAGGCGGGCCACCAGGGCGGTGCGTCCCTGCGGCGGATCCTTGACCGTGATGCGCACGGTGGCGGCGTCCTCGGCCACCGCGGCGCCGGGTCCGATCTCCTTGGAGATGGCCTCGGCCATGGCCTGGGCGTTGGTGAAGTCCGGCTCGCGCAGGGCCAGCCGCAGCGGGCCGTCGTCGAGTTTGGAGGCGAGGTTCTCGCGTTCCACGATGCCGCCCGCCGGGATGATCCCGGTGGCGCCGTGGTTTTGCTGGAGCGAGGCTCCGAACTGGCTTTGGCTCACCGCCCCACCCGTGCCCACGGCTCCTTGGGCCAGGGCGTAGATCTCCCCGTCCGCGCCCTTGAGGGGGGCCATCAGGAGCACGCCTCCGGTCAGCGACCGGGCGTCGCCCAGGGAACTCACGCGCACATCCAGGCGTCCCCCGCGCTTGGCGAAGGCGGGAAGATCGGCTGTGACCACCACGGCGGCGGCGTTGCGGGTGCGCAGATGGTTGGGATCCACTTCCAGCCCCATGTTGCGCAGGAGGTTGGCCGTGCTCTGGACCGTGGCCGACGATCCCGAGCCGTCTCCCGAGCCGCTGAGCCCCACGACCAGGCCATAACCGACCAGACGTTGCACCGACACTCCCTGGACGTCGGCCAGGTCCTTGATGCGGATCTGGGCGTGGGCCAGCGAGGCGACCAGGACCGTGATGTGCAGTAGGTGTCGCATGGTCAGAACAACCAGTCGAAGAAGCGGGCGACAGGCCCCTGTTCCTGGGCGTTGGCGGTGGTCCCGCGCCCGCTGTAGGAGATCCGCGCGTCGGCGAGCCGTCCCGACGAGACCGAATTGTCGGAGGCGATGTCCTCCGGCCGCAGGAGTCCGGCCACGGATAGGACCTCCGTCTCGTCGTTGATGACCACCTGCTTGGTGCCTTCGATGCGCAAGGTCCCGTTGGGCAGCACTTCCACCACCCGGGCGCTCACCACGGCCTGCATGGAGCCCTGGCGCACCGTGTTGCCCTGGCCGTTGAAGTCGGCGTCCTGGGCGCTCTTGACGCCCATCCCGGGGATGAAGCCGAGGAGCCCGGTCCCTTCGGCGACGCTCATGGATGCGTCGCTCTTGCTCTGCGTTCGGGTGCCCGCGGTGTTCTTGGCGGTATTGTCCTCGCCCACCTTCACCGTGATGACGTCGTCCACCCGATGGCTCTTGCGATCGCCGGTCAGCGAGAAGTCCCTGGGCAGCGGGGCCGCGGCGGAGACACAAACTGTCATCGCCAGCAGGGCGCGCAGGATCCCGATCGTATGTGGCATGGACGCCTCCTTGGCGTTGGGAGTTGGAAGTCCGTTTCCGGATCCATCCCTAAACCAAAGGCGTGCCAAACGATTTTTCCCGCGGCTGGCGGGCATTTCCAGTCCCGACAAGGGGTTGCGAAGGGGGGAGGTGGATCATTCTTGCCGGGGGGGAGGTAGGCAGAATCCAGCTCCCGGAAGAGGGAGGGGGGGCTAGGCTGGCGACCTCAGACGGTGTGGATGCCCCTGGATTCCAGGGCTTCGCGCGCCGCGGCTTGCTCCGCGTCCTTCTTGGTGGGGCCATGGCCACGCCCCCAGATGTCGCCTCGCACACGCACCAGGACGTGGTAACGCTTGCCGTGTTCGGGGCCTTCGGTGCGTTCCACTTCGTAGTGGGGCGCTCCCCAACCCTTGCCTTGGCTGTGTTCCAGAAGGGCGCTCTTGTAGTTGGCCAGTTCCTGGTCGGCCAGGAATCGGTCGAAGTTGGACACCAGGGTCCGCATCAGGAACGTGCGGGCCGGATGGTAGCCGGCATCCAGGTAGATGGCTCCGATGATGGATTCGAAGGCGTCGGCCAGGATGCTTTCGCGGTCGCGGCCGCCGCCTCGCTCTTCGCTGCGGGACAATTTCAAGTGGTCGCCCACGGAGATGCCCCGTGCCACTTCGGCCAGGACCTTGGCCGACACCACCAAGCCCTTGATCTTGGAAAGCTTGCCTTCGTCCTCGGTGGGGCGGGAGGTATAGAGATGGTCGGTGACCACCATGTCCAGGACCGCATCGCCCAGGAATTCCAGGCGCTCGTTGGATTCGATCAGGGGCAGGGCTTCGCTGTTGATCCACGAGCGGTGGGCCATCGCGCGCTCCAGAAGCCCCGGATCGGAAAACACGTGGCCGATGGCCTTCTCCAGGGTCGCCAGCCGATGCTCTCCACCCGCGCGACGCACCCGCCGCGCGATGGGAGAGATCAGGCGCCGAAGGAAGGCTACGGCCGTGGTCATCCCTCCCAGCGCTTGAAGACGATCGCCGCGTTGTGCCCACCGAATCCAAGCGAATTCTTCAGGGCGTAGCGGATGGGCCGTTCCTTGGCGACGTTGGGCGTGATGTCCAGGTCGCATTCGGGATCCGGAGTCTCGAAGTTGATGGTGGGAGGAACGATGCCGGTGCGGATGGCCATGATGGTGGCCACGGCTTCCACCGCGGCGGCCGCCCCGATCATGTGGCCGGTCATCGACTTGGTGGAGCTGACGGACACCTTGTAGGCGTGTTCGCCCATGACTTCCTTGAACACCTTGGTTTCCGTCTTGTCGTTGAGCGGAGTGGAGGTGCCGTGGGCGTTGATGTAGTCCACTTCGCCGGGAGCGATGCCTGCGTCGCGAAGCGCCTCGCGGAAGGCGAGGATGGAACCGGTGCCTTCCGGGTGCGGAGCGGTGATGTGGTAGGCGTCGCCGGTCATGCCGTAGCCGGAGATCTCGGCGAGGATGTCGGCCCCGCGCTTCTTCGCGTGCTCCAGGCTTTCCAGCACCAGCATGCCCGCGCCTTCTCCCATGACGAACCCGTCACGGCCCTTGTCGAAGGGACGACTGGCCCGGTGGGGCTCGGTGGCGAAGCTGGTGGACAAGGCCTGGGCCGAAGTGAATCCCGCCACGCCGGTGGGCGTCAGGCAGCTTTCGGTGCCGCCACAGACCATGGCGTCGACCTTGCCCAGACGGATGAGGTTGACGGCGTCGATGAACGCGTGTCCGGCCGAGGAGCAGGCCGACACCACACCGTAGTTGGGGCCCATGAACCCGTAGCGGATGGACACCATCCCCGAGGCCATGTCGATGATGGACATGGGCACGAAGAAAGGGCTCACCCGCGAAGGACCGCGGCTCTGCAGGACGCCGTGGTTGGCTTCGATGGTACCCAGACCGCCGATGCCGCACCCCACCACCACGCCCACCCGGGTCTTGTCGACCGTTGGGCTCTGGTGCAGTCCGGAATTGGTCACGGCTTCCACCGCGGCGCCCATGGCGTACTGGAGGAAACGATCCAACCGCTTGGCTTCCTTGGCATCCACGACCTTCGAAACGTCGAATCCCTGGACTTGACCACCGACCTTCACCAAGAAATCCTTGGTGTCGAAGTGCGTGATCAATCCCACGCCGGAGCGTCCGTGGATCAAGGAGTCCCAAAAGGCTTCCACCGTGGAACCCACCGGGCTGACGACACCCATACCTGTGATGACTACGCGTTGCGACATTGTCTAGACCTCTGCTGTCAAAATAGCACGGCCCGCCCGGATTCCCCCAGAGCGGGCCGATACGCCGGCTTCAACGATCAGGCCTGCTTGCTCTTCACGTAGCTGAGGACTTCGTTGACGCTCTTGAGCTTCTCGGCGTCCTCGTCGGGAATCTCGAGATTGAACTCGTCTTCGAGGGCCATGACCAGCTCAACCTGGTCGAGGCTGTCGGCACCCAGGTCTTCCACGAACTTGGCTTCCGGAACCACCTTGTCGGCGGTCACGCTCAGCTTGTCGCAAATGACCTTGGTGATCTTTTCTTCGAGTTCAGTCGCCATGATGTACTCCTGGTTTGGTGTTGGGGTGAAAACTTACATCGCCATGCCGCCATCGACACACAGCACTTGGCCGGTGACGTAGGCGGACGAGGCGGAAACGAGAAAGGACACGGCCGCGGCGACATCGTCGCCGGTGCCCATGCGCCCGGCGGGGATCTGCCCCAGGGCGGCGGCGGTCTGGGCTTCGTTGAGGTGGCCGGTCATGTCGGATTCGATGAATCCGGGAGCCACCACGTTCACGCACAGGCCCTTGGTGGCGTATTCGCGCGCCATGGCCTTGGAGAAGCCGATCATGCCGGCCTTGGATGCGGCGTAGTTGGTCTGGCCGGCATTCCCGGTGACGCCCACCACCGAAGACACGTTCACGATGCGTGCCTGGCTGGACTTCAGAAGCAGGCGCAGCGCCGCCTTGGAGACCAGGAACACGGACTTGAGGTTGATGTCCAACACCGCGTTCCAGTCTTCTTCCTTCATGCGCAGAAGAAGACCGTCGCGGGTGATGCCGGCGTTGTTCACCACGGCATCCAAGCGACCGAACTTCTCCTGGATCCCCTTGACCAGAGCATCCACCTGGGCGGGATCGGACACGTCGCATCCGAACACGGCCACGTCCGCCCCTTGGGCGGCGAGTTGGGCGGCGAAGGCGTTGAGCGCGTCCAAGGAACGCGCGGCCAGGGCCAGGGCGAATCCTTCGCTCGCGAGTTTCTTGGCGATGGCCGCACCGATGCCGCGGTGGGCGCCGGTGATCAGGGCGACAGGCTTGGACATGGATGGATCCTCAGGATGCGGCCAAGGCCTGTGCGGCTTCGACGGACTCGACGGGTGTCACTGTGATGGAACGATCGATGCCCCGCATGAGCCCCATCAACACCTTGCCGGAACCCACTTCCACCGCGCGGGTGGCACCCAGCTCGATGGCTTTCTTCATGGAGTCGATCCAGCGCACGGGGCTCACCAGCTGGCGCTCCAGGAGGGAGGCGAATTCGGATGGCTTGTCGTGCGGCTGGGCGTCGACGTTGGCGATCACGGCGGCGGTGGGTTTCTGGAAGGTGGCCTTGACCAGACCTTCGCGCAATCCCTCCAGGGCGTATTCCATCAAGGGCGAGTGGAAGGCTCCGGACACCGGCAGACGGACCACCTTCTTGGCGCCGGCGGCGGTGCAGGCCTCCATGGCCGCCTCCACCGAGGCGACTTCACCGGAGATCACGATCTGGCCGGGGCTGTTGAAGTTGGCCGGGACCACGCAGCCGGGCACGTTCTTGATGGCCTCTTCCAGGGGCTGGGGGTCCATGCCCAGAACGGCGGCCATGGCACCGGGGCGGCGCACGCCAGCCTCGGCCATGAGGTTTCCACGCAGGCGCACCAGACGCAGACCGTCGGCGAAGGAGAGGGCGCCCATGGCGGCCAAAGCGGAATATTCACCCAGGGAGTGGCCCGCGGCGAAGTCGGCGGCGATTCCCTGTTCCTTGAGGACGAGAGCGGCCATCTGCGAGGTCACGTAGAGGGCGGGCTGGGTGTTCTGGGTGGCCTTCAGCTCTTCTTCCGGACCCTCGAAGAGGATCTTGGAAAGCGCGATGCCCAGGATGTCGTCGGCTTCCTGGAGGAGCCGCTTGGCACCTTGATGGGAGTCGGCCAACTGCTTGCCCATGCCCACGTATTGGGAGCCCTGCCCCGGAAAGAGGAAAATGGTCTTCATGATGGGTGATCCTACCAGCGGATGAGGTTGGCGCCCCAGATCATCCCGGCGCCCACGGCGACGGAGAGGATCAGGTCGCCCTTGTGGATGCGGCCTTCGTCCAAAGCCTGGCGAAGCGCGATGGGGATCGTGGCGGAAGAAGTGTTGCCGTAGTCCTGGACGTTGACCATCACCTTCTCGGGAGGGATGCCCAGACTCTGTCCAGTGGATTCGATGATGCGGATGTTCGCCTGGTGCGGGATCAGCATGTCCACGTCCGCAACGGCCAAGCCGTGCTTTCCCAGGAGCCTCCGGGAAATGGCAGGCATCTCGGTGACCGCGCAGCGGTAGACCGCCTTGCCATCCATGCGCACGGGAGGAGCGTCCAGGATGTGTACCAGGCGTCCATCGCTCTTCAGGTCGGAACCCAGCACGCCGGAACCATCCTCGCGTGCCTCCAGCAGCACCGCTGCGGCTCCGTCACCGAACAACACGCAGGTGTTGCGATCCTGGAAGTTCAGGATGCGGGAGTTCAGCTCGGCGCACACCAGCGCCACGCGCTTGCACTGGCCGGCGACGATGTAGTTGGAGGCGATGTTCAGCCCCACCACGAAGCCCGTGCAGGCGGCGGTGGCATCCACTCCGAATGCGTTTCTGGCCTTGACCTTCTCCTGGATCACGCACGCGGTGGCCGGGTACGACCCGAAATCCGGCGTGGACGTGGCGCAAACGATGGCGTCCAGCGTGTCGGCCGCCCACCCCGCGCGCGCAAGCGCGTCCTGGAGAGCCTCGGCGCCGACGTCGGAGGTCTTGCGAGGGTCGTCCTTGCCGATGAACCACCGACGCTCGATTCCCGATCGCGACCGGATCCACTCGTCGGAGGTATCCACACCCATCGCGGCCAAGGCGTCGTTGGAGACGTGCTCCCCGAAATGGGCCTGCCCGATCTCCACGATCCCGGCGAGAATGCTCACGCCGGGACCTCCAAGGTCTCGATCTCGGCGGCGATCTTTCGATGCACCGAGGCCGCAGCCATGCGGTAGGCGATGTGCAGTCCGGACACGTAGGCGCGAGCCGTGGAACGACCGTGCATGATCACGGAGGTCCCGTCCAGCCCCAGAAGGAGCCCGCCGGCCTCGTTCTCGTAGTTCCACGTCTCGAAGATGGCATCGAACGCAGCTCCCACGGCCACCTTGCGGAAGGTGTGGGCCATGTATTCGCCCATGCCTTCGTAGAGCTTCAGGACCACGTTGCCCGTGAACCCCGGAGTGACCAGGACGTCGACGCCACCCTTGGGGATGTCGTGACCTTCCACGTTGCCCACGAAGTTCAGGTTGCTCGCCTTCAGGAGCTTGTAGGTCTCCGCGACCACCTCGGTGCCCTTGTGGTCTTCCTCGCCCATGTTCAGCAGCCCCACCCGCGGAGCGTCCACACCAAGCACGTGCTTGGAGTAGATGGCGCCGCAGACGGCGAACTGCATGAGCTGGAAGGGCTTCTCGTCCACGTTGGCGCCCGAATCCACCATCACCACCTTGTTGGTGGCGGTGGGGAGGACCGTGGCCACCGTGGGACGGCTGATCTTGCCAGCGCGCCCCAGGATCATGAGGCTTGCCGCCATCATGGCCCCGGTGTTCCCCGGACTGACGGAGGCCTGCACCACGCCCTTCTTCTGCAATCCCACGCAAACGGTGAGGGAGCTGTCGGGTTTGGTCTTGAGGGCCACCGTCGGGGTGTCGGACATCTCGACGACTTGAGTGGTATGGACGACGTCCATGGGAAGGCCAGCGCCACCGCACTGTGCGATCAGATCGCGCAGGACGGGTTCGTCTCCGGTCAGGACCACGGCCATGGGGCCGGGGGCCTTCTGCAGAGCCTGGATCGCGCCCAGGACCGCTTCACGCGGCCCGAGGTCCCCACCCATGGCATCGAGAGCGATGCGGATCACGGGATGCCTCGACTCAGTCGGCGATGGGCTCGTGAATCTCGCGGCCCGCGTAGAAGCCGCACTTGGAGCAGACGCGGTGCGGCTGCTTGGGCTGCCCGCAGTGGTCGCACTTGGCCAGGCTCTTGGCGCTGATTGTGTAGTGGGTGCGGCGCTTGTCGCGACGTTGGGCCGAATGCTTTCGCTTCGGTACGGCCATGGTTGGATCCTTTCAAAACGGAAAAGAGGGTGGAAAGGTAATACTTCACAACAACTTGCGAGAGGGCTGTCCTCAAGGACGTTGCCGAATCTCGCGCGTCGGGTAGGGAATCTCGATCCCTTCCCGGCGAAAACGTTCTTCCAGACGCTTGATGAACTCGTGGCGCAACAAGCCCTGTTCCGTGGGGTCGGTGGCTCGCAGGCCAATGGCGACCTGGATTCCATTGTCGGCGAAGGCCGAGAACCGGGCCTCCGGGACGTGGGTGGTCACTCCCCCGGAAAGCTGGGTCTGGACCTCGACCCCCACTTCGCGCACCGCGACTTCCACCCGGGAAAGATCCGACCCGTAGGCCACCTGGACCGTCAGGGGCACGCCGATCTCGCGATCTGGGTAGTGGTGGTTGGTGACCACCACGGTGGCGAGCTTGGAGTTGGGGATCATCACCATGGAGCTGGTGGCGCTCCTGATGGTGGTGGTGCGCCAGTTGATGTCCAGCACGTGCCCCTCTTCGCCGCTGTCCAGCCGCACGAAATCGCCGGGGTTGATGGTCCGGCTGGCCAGGATCTGGATGCCGGAGAACAGATTGGCCAAGGTGGGCTGCAAGGCCAAGGCGGTGGCCAAGCCACCCACGCCCAAAGCGGTGAGGATGGGCGCGATGGAAATCCCCGCCGACTGCAGGGCGATGAGCCCACCGATCACGAACACCAGCACCTTCGCCAGCGACCGGAAAATGGAGGTGGAGTGGGCGACGCCTTCCATGCCCTGGGTGTACACCCCCACGAAACCCACCGCCATCCGCGCGCAGAACACGGTGGCCACCATCACCCCGGTCATCAGGGTGGCCTTCTGGACCCAGGTGGCGATTCCGCCGGACAAGGGCAGATCGAACAGGGCGATGTGGAAGCCCACGATGGCGCAGATCCACTTGGGGAGCCCCGCCAAGGCATCGATGATGACGTCGTCGCCCTGCCAGGTGGTCTTCGCCGCCCAGCGGCGCAGGCGCGCGGAAAGGACGGAATCCAGCAGCATCCCGATGAACCATCCAGCAACCACGAAGCCCAGGGGCGCCGCCGCTTTCAGATGCTCCATGAGTTCGTCGTGGATCACACGCCCTCCAGACATCAAAAAAGCCCTTCCGGCGGGATTTCACCCGCCGGAAGGGCCGAATCCGAAACCGGCTCTTACTTCTTCAGACCCAGAGCGACGAAGGCGCCCTGTTTGGCGATGGTCCGCAGTCCATTGGCGGAAACACGCGCAACCACCCACTTGCCCAGCTCCGGCACGAAGATCCGCTTCTTCTGCACATTGGCGCGCTGGACCATCTTGGTGTGGTTGTTGGCGTGCGAAACGATGTTCCCGACCAAACGGCTCTTGCCGGTGACTTCGCACATGTGGCTCATGACAGACTCCTGATGATGCGTTTGAGGCTCGGGAATGGTAGAAAAGGATTCCCGCATCGACAACCCAGGGAGGAAAATGTTCCAACAGGTTTCTCGACAAGGACTTGCCTTGGCGGAAAAAAGAAACGATCTTACTTGGACAGTGCACATCTGAGCATTACCCCCCCCCCCCCCCCC
>DAOPYN010000088.1:0-12133 GCA_035352895.1 Fibrobacteria bacterium
CTCGCCCTCTGCTGGGGAGAAGCCTCCACCCAGGTTTCGTATTCCACGACATAGCCGAATCCCCGTCCCTGGAAGCGAAGATCCCTCATGGCCTCGATTCCCCGCCAACTGAATCCGATGACGATGTCGTGGGTGAGACGGAATTTCCCGTACTTCGAGATGAAGGATGCCTTCACCCCGGGTCCGAATTCCTGCCAGGGAACTGGATTCTTCCGAAGATTCTGACGTATCGCCCAAAGGATGGACCTGGCCACCTTGGACCTGCGGGTTTCCTCGGAATCGACCGCGGGATGGATGAGCTCCACCTGGTGGCCGATGCGCGCCAGGTGCCTGGCGAACCTGTAGTAGACGAGTAGGGAGCCAACCACGTGTCCGGAATAGTTCGGAAGGAGGAAGGCGATTCTCATGGTTTGGTCCTGCCCTCTGGGTTGCCACCGGCCTTGGACGCCTCGGCATAGAGTTCTTCGAGGCGATCGAGATGCGTTCCCAGGGCGAAGCGGTCGGCGAGAGTCCTGTTTCCCGCCATGCCCAACCGGTCGGACAAGGATGGGTCCTCCAGGAAATCGCCCATGGCGCGAGCAAGTTGGCGCACCGAACCCGGCTCCACGAGGAGCCCGTTGACGCCAGGTTCCACGATGTCGACCAATCCTCCGGCTCGGGAGGCGATGACGGGAACCCCGTTGGAAAACGCCTCGAGCGCGACCAGTCCGAAGGGTTCCGGCCAGAGGGAAGGAACGACGAGGCCAAGGCTGGCACGAAGTTCCGCCTCCACTTGTTGGCGAGGCTGCCAGCCCTGGAAACTGACGCGGTCGAGGACACCCAGTTTTCGGGCCAAGGCCTGGAGTTCGTCCCGTTGTGGGCCATCGCCGACGATCCGAAGCCGCAGGTCGGTGGAGGTCGCGGTCGCTCGGATCGCCACATCGCATCCCTTGCTGGGAACCAATCGACCGATGAACAGGAAGGAATTCCTGGAAGGACCCGAGGGATCCGAGGTCGCCGGAGTTTTCGGTTCCGGTCCAGGATTGGGAACGAACCGGGTCCGGGCAGGAGGGATCCCTCGGAGGGCGAGCATGCGGCGGGAGTACTCGGAAGGAGCGATCCAGATTCCGCGGAACAGTTCCGAGCGGCTGGTCACCTCGAATCGTCGACGCATGCTGCGCGGATCCCTGGATCCGCAACGGTCCAGGAAGTGATGGAGCGTGCAGCCGATGGTGCCGAACGGGCGGTTGCAGATCTTCCGAGGACGCTCCAGGTACCTGGAACCTCCCGGACAATGAGCGGAATGCTCATGTGCGGTGATCAGGCAATTGTCGGGCAGTCCATCGTAGCTGGGAAGCTGGGAATGGAGGTGGATGGCGTCCGTCGGGTGGGTTCGGGCGTACTCGAGGAGATAGGGGATGTCCCCGAAGGTCATGGTGGTGGCGGCGGGAAGGTCGGGAGCTGGCCAGAGTTCGGCCAGCTCCACTTCATGGCCTCGCTCGCGCAGGCCCTTGGTGACGAGGTCCACATAGGTGGCGACCCCTCCGGGTCCCAGGTTCCCGACCCCGACGTGGAGGATCTTCATGGGAGGCTCGATGCGTTCGGAAGCCTGGTCAAGTGCTCGCGCGTCCGTGCGCACGGCGCCACCAGGACCAGGCACCTGCGATTTCCATCTTCGATTGCGAAATCGGGTAGTGCTTGATGCGCGCAAGGAAGGGGCGGAGGTACAACCAACGCATTCCGGGCGTGAGGATGCATTTGGCGTGGTATGCTCCGGTGCCCGAAGCGTAGATGTTCCCGGCGTACTGGGTTCCCGTTCCGTTCCGACGCCCGTGGTGGTGGCGCACGGTGGGGCGGGGGTCGTACATTCCCGGATAGCCGCAATGGCTGGCCCGCGAGACCGCGTCGATGTCCTCGCACGCGTAGGGGGTTCCCGCGCCCATGCGCTCGTCGAACCCACCGATCTTTTCGAGCACTTCCCGGCGGAAGGCGAAGTTCGCTCCCTGGATGGCTCCGCAATACAGATAGGTTCCCAAAGGATAGCGACGGATGTCGGGCCACTCGTCGATTCCGACGGGTTCGTCCAACGGGTCGTGCAGGAGGATCTTTCCACCGGACCATCCGATTTCCGGATTCTCACGGAACACGGACAGCCACAGGTCGAGGAAACCAGGTTGCACGTAGCAGTCGTCGTCGGTCATCACGATGATCTTGCCGCTGGCGGCCTTCCACCCGGTGTTCCGCGCGCGCCCCAGACCGGGTTTGGGCTCCTGGACAACCTTGATCCCCGGATTCCTGGCCGCCCAGGCGGTGAAACGCTCGAAGGTGTCGTCCGTGGAGGCGTTGTCCACCAGGACGAGTTCCTTGGTGACTCCATCGATTCCGGCGGAATCCATCGCCTCCATGAAGGCGGCCAGTCGGGACGCCCGGTTCCTGGAGCAGGTCACGATTGAAATGTCGATTCCAATACCTCCGCGCAAGTGGTCCGGAGCAAAATTAGAAACTCCCGCCCGACCGGACCATCCGTCCGCAGGGGAGATGCTTCCTGACTCGAAGAACGAGGCCGGCCCGCGTTCGAGGCTGGTTGTCTCAACGGCGCTTCAGCCTGCCAGCCAGGGATTTCAGGAAGATCTTGGACGCGGTACCCACGGGCGCGTCGGTGCCCAGCGCCTTCCGACCTTCCATCCACAGCCGGAGGGTTCCCTTGTGGCTCCAGGCGGAAAACAGGCACGAGAGGTCCCACTGGGCGGAAAGCACCCGCGCCAGTTCCGCCGGGGAGGCCTGGATGACGGATTCCGGCAACTTGGACACATCGAGGAGGACGGAGAGGAACCTCCGGTTGTCCTGGAGGTCCAGCGTGGCGCTCTGGCACCTCTTCTCGATCACATCCCTGGTGGCGGGATCGAATTCCAGCCCGTATTCGGAAAGCAGCAGGTCGCGGACCTTCCCGGCACGGGATTTCTGGATCCCCTGCGAGGTCGGTGCCGATCCGGCGTTGGAAGGGTGGAGCCTCCAATGGAAGAGTTCCATGGGAACGTTGCCGAAGGTGCCGGAAAACCGCAGGCGCGTCCAGAGGTGGTAATCCTCGGCGACATCGAAAGCGGGATCGTAGCGGAGGCTGGTGCCCAGTTTGTCCCTGTCGAAGACGACCGAGGGATGGCAGAAAGGCACGGAAAACAGGAGCCCCGATTTGATGGTCGCATCGTCGGTGGCGAAATGATGGCTGGTGTCGGCGTTGCCGAAACGCCTGCACCAGGTCCCGCACACCGCAAGACCCTTCCGATCCATGAGATCGATCTGACGGGCGAATCGATCGGGAAGGGAGATGTCGTCGCCGTCCATCCTTGCCAACCAGCGGCCCTTCGCTTCGGAGACGAGCCGGTTCAACTGCCAGGAAATGCCGTGGTTGGTCTCCGTGCGCAGGACCCTCACTCCGGGCAGATTCAGGGATTCGACCAGTTGGCCCGTACCGTCGGTAGACGCGTCGTCAGCGACGAGGATCTCGCCGGGCTCCATGGTCTGGCCGACCACGCTGCGGAGTGCCGATTCGATCCAAGGGGCGGCGTTGCGGACGGGAACGAGGACCGAGATCATTTCTCGGTGGCCAGGTACAGGATGTACACCGTGGCCAGCGCGGTGAACGCCGCGACCACGGAACTGAGGCCGGAGAGCTTCTCCACGGAGGTGACGGGACGCGGTGGGTCCTTGCGCGGCACCACGACGGTGGATCCGGGGGTCGGATCGTCGGGCCCTTGGGAGTTGGATTGGATGGAGCCGTCGGCGTACTGCACGTAGACGGCTTCCTTGTTGGCGCTGTCCGCGAAATCGCCCGCGGAACGGACGTACCACGACCAGTCCTTCCCCTTCCTCCAGAGGACCTTGGTCGGATGGTTCACCATGCCGACGACCAGGACAGTCGATGGGCGTTCGGGGACGTGGATGGAGTCGTCGGAACGCAGCACGATGTCGTCGGAGGAACCTGGATCGTCCATCGCCGTCGCCAGGTTGGCCGGAATCCGTCCCTCGGCGCCTCGCCAGACGACGGCGCCGTCCGGATACGCCGTGGCGAGGACTCCTCCGGTCCGCTTCAGCACCGAGGAGATCCTTTCCTGCGGGTAGAGCAGGGGAACGACACCCGGAGACCTCACCTGGCCCGAGAGTTTCACTTCCATGGGGAGGGAGGACGGGGATGTGGCCGAAGGTACGATGACGTGAGAATAGGGCGAGAGCAGGGGAGAGCCTGCACCGGTGGAATCGACGGACAGGATCTGGCTCTTGAATTCGTCCCCTTTGCCGGATTTCTCGGCGACCTGCACCGATTTCAGGTCGGAGGAGGGCAGCGCCCCGCCCGCGATGGTCAACAGGTCGATCAGGCGGATGCCCTTGTACCAGTTGTACACTCCGGGGTTGCGCACCGAGCCGGATATCTGGACCTGGGAGATCGAATCGGTCTGGAGACGGTTTCCGACGATGATGGAATCCGTGGGAAAAACGGCCAGATCGGGCCCGGATTCGGCGTTGGCGTTCAGCACGACTCCTGTGCCGAGCGAATCGGTGCGGATCACCACGATCCTCCTGAGGAGAGCTCCCGTGGTGGGACCGCCGGCGATCGCGATGAGCTTGCGGAGGGTGAGTCCCGATTCGTACGGATAGGAGCCCGGATTCCGCACGTTCCCGGAGATGAAGGGAGAAGCCCGGCGGGAAACCCCTCGGTGGGGCAGGGTGACGACGTCGCCCGCGGTGACCACGACGGAGCGCCCCTTGGAATCCAGCTGCCGGACGGACCCGACCAGCGAGGTGAACCGGTTGGTGGATTGTTCGTGGACCCAACGGATGGGCGCGTCGAGATCGCAATTGGCGCTGGGACCGCCCGCGAGCGCCACGACATCGGCGAGGGATTCGGAGGGAAGGACCTCGTAGTGGCCGGGGCGGGCGATGGCGCCCTCGACGCGGACCGTCCCGAGAGCGGAAGGAACCATCAGGATGTCGCCGTCCTGGAGGACGTCCCTCTTGGGACGCCTGCCGCGGAAAAGGTATTCGTACAGGTCCACATCGAAGGATGCGGCGCCGCGGGTGACGCGTACGATTCGCTCCGAACCGCGATCCCTTGGGCCTCCGGCGATGGCGATGGCCTGGAGACTCGTCGTCGCCCCAGAAAGGAGATATCCTCCGGGTCGATTCACGTCGCCCACGACGTAGATGCGGACCTGCTTGAGCTTGGCCAAGGTGAGGTCGATCTGGGTGAGTCCGGATTTGATCCCCGAGTACGAGGCGGAAAGCCGCTGCGCGAAAAGGTTCTTGGCGTCCTTGAAATCGACGCCGTTGAGCGAGATGGGGCCGACGGAAGGGATCTGGGCCTGTCCATCGCGGTCGACTTCAAGTTCGTACCTGGCTTGTTTCTGGCCCCACATGGACAAGACGAGGACATCGCCGGGGCCCAGTGGATAGTCTCCCCCGACCGATCCGGCGTGGCTTGAAAAGAGGGATGAGTCGGCGACCCTGAGCATCGCCCGGCCCGGGCGCGGCATCAACCCCGTGTCGGGCAGGAGGCTCCTCCTGGCGATTTCGAGGGAGTCGTTGAGACGCAGGATGGCGAGCTGTTCCACCAGTCTGGAAACCGAATCGCGGACTTCGGGACCCGCCTGGGGGCCGGTGGCGACGAGTGGTCTGTAGGGAAGGGGAGCGAAGCGGGAGGAGTCGGGACGCTGGGCGGTCGCGGTCCCGAGGAACAAGGCGAGAGCCGTCAGGGACCATACGGCGTACTTCGAGATGGTAGATTCACTCATGATTGAATAATACAGGAATTTCTTGGTAAATTGACCACGCCTCATGAAAACCAGTCTGGAACACCTACGATGAGCAACGACGAGTTGGAATTCCGGGATATCTTCATCCTGTTCCTGAAGCGTTCGTGGATCGTGGTGATCGCCGCCGGGGTGGCTGGTTGGCTCGGCCATCGGAATGCGCAGAAGATGCCCAACCAGTACCGCTCCACGGCGCTCCTGGTGCCCGCGGCGACCACGTCCGGAGGCAGGGGAGGAGTGAGTCTGGGAGGAGTCGGCAGCGCGACGGCGAGTTCTCCGGATCTCGCCCTGTACCAGGCGTTGATGACCTCCCGGACCGTGATGCAGGAAATCCTCTGGCAGCCCATCCAGACTTCCGGCGATCTGGCTCCCAGGCTTGTCGCGACCATCATGGGCGTGGATACGGCAGATCCCATCGGGATGCAACTGGCAGCACAGAATCTGGCCAACGGGGTCAGCCTGTACGACCAGGGAGACGGGATCATCCGGGTCTCCTACACTTCGTCCAACCAGGAGCTTGCGCCCCAGATGACCGAAATGGTCCTGACCATGACGCAAAAGCAACTCAATCGGATCCGATCGGAACGCCTGACGACCATCATCGAACAGCTCCAGCGCTCGGTCGACGAGGCCCACCGAAGGTATACCGCCGCCTCCTCCGCATTGGCCAAGTTCAAGGACGCCAACATCGAAATGGAGTCGGGCCGACTGCAGGCACGTCTCAGCGAGCTGGAATCGGACCTCAAGGTCAGGGAGGACGACTACAACACGGCACGCCAGCGGGCCAACCAGATGCGACTGGAACTCGACCAGCTGTATCCTCCCGCGGTGGTGTTCGATCCGCCCAGCCGACCCGCCCTCCTCGTGGGTCCCAATCGCCAGGGGAAAGTCATGCTCGCGGTGTTCGCGGGGTTGCTGGTGGGCGTCGGATTGATCGTCTTCACGGAGTTCCTGCTGCGCAAGAGGCGGGAATGAACCAACCCAGGATCGCCTTCCTCAACGCCTCGGGCCAGCCCGGTGGCGGGGAGGTGGCGCTCGCCCAACTGGCCAAAGGAGTCCCGAACGCCAAGGTGATCCTGTTCGAGAGCGGGCCGGCCATCGAGCTTCTGCGATCCAGCGGTCTCGATGTGGAGATCCTCCCGTTGTCGGAGAGGGTCCGGTCGGTCACCAAGGAGGCCGGGTTCGAAGGGCCTCGCGTCCTTTGGGGAGTCCTTTCCCACGCCTGGTCCCTGTCCCGCAGGCTTCGCGAATTCGACGTGGTCCACTGCAACAACCAGAAGGCATGGGTGATCGGCGCGATGGCCTCCCTGTTGGCGCGCAAACCCGTTGTCTGGCACCTCCACGACATCCTTTCCCTCGAGCATTTCTCCCGCGCCAAGATTCGTCTGGGGGTGAGGCTTTCCAGATTCCGCGACGCGAAGGTGGTGGCCAACTCGCGCGCTTCCGCGGAGGCGTTCGTGGCCCAAGGCGGCAGGAAAGGTCGCCTCGAGGTTCTCTACAATCCGGTCGACGCCACGCCTTTCCGGGAGGCGAAGCCGATCGAGGGGCTCCGCGAGGGCCTGGGGATTCCCGCTGGGGAGCCGGTCTGGGGCTTGTTCTCGAGGCTCGCATCCTGGAAGGGACAGCACATCGCCATCGAAGCGCTTTCCCGGCTCGCCCATGGACATCTTCTCCTGGTCGGAGCCCCGTTGTTCGGCGAGGAACCATGGGAAGCCAAGCTCCGCGACCAGGTACGGACCCTGGGGCTCCAGCAAAGAGTGCATTTCCTCGGATTTCGTCGGGACATCCCGCGATTGCTCGCTTCCGTCGACGGGGCGATCCACGCCTCCACCATCGCGGAACCGTTCGGATTGGTGATCCTCGAAGCCCAGCTGGCCGGCAAGCCCGTCGTGGCCACCGCGGCGGGTGGAGCTCTGGAAATCGTGGATCCGGGAACCACGGGTTGGCTGGTGCCACCTGCGGATCCCCATGCGCTTGGCGAGGTCCTTTCGCGGTGGATCCAGGATCCCCAGGGAGCCATGAACGTGGGCGCTCGTTCCGCGAGGTCGGCAGCCGAGAAGTTCGATTCCGCACGGCTTTCGGAACGGTTCGTGAAGATACTGCAGGAGGAAGCCGGGCGATGAAGATCCTACACCTGGGCATGGGTTGGTTCGGACAGGAAGTCGGCGGATTGACCCGCTACCTGACCCAGGCGGTCCTCGCCCAACGCCAGGCCGGGCACGATGCCCAAGCGCTGGTCACGGGAGACCAAGAAACCCTCCGCCTCAGCGGTGGGGTCGCCCACCCCTTCGCTCCCGCGACTGCCTCCCTCGCCGTGCGCTTCCGAGGTCTCCGGAGCGGATTCGCCTCGCAGGTCGCCTCCCTCCAACCCGATCTCGTCACCTGCCATTTCGCGCTCTACGGACGCCCGGTTCTGCGAAAGCTGTCGCGAAGGCCCTGGGTCATGCATTTCCACGGGCCTTGGGCCTTGGAGAACCTGGCCTCCGGTGGAGGGAAGGCGGTCAACTGGATCCGTCGGAGGTTCGTCGAAATACCCACATACCGCGCGGCAGATCGGGTGGTCACCCTGTCTGAGGCATTCGCGAAGATCCTGCGCGAGGATTACGGAGTCGATCCGGCGAAGATCAGGATCGTTCCTGGGGGATTCGACCCGAGCGCCTTCGCCGCCCGTTTGGACAGGGTCTCGGCCCGGGAAAGGTTCGGGATCGCCTCGGATGCGAAGCTGGTCGTCTGCGTGCGGCGGTTGCAGTCCAGGATGGGCCTGGAGAATCTCGTGGACGCCGCCGGTTCCCTGGCCTCCGAGCATCCGCGTCTGGTGGTGGCGATCGCTGGCAAGGGACCGCTCACAGGTGCCCTACAGGTGCGCATCGAACGACTCGGCCTCCAGGGAAAGGTGAGGCTTCTGGGGTTCGTACCCGACCCGGATCTCCCCGCACTCTACGCGGCGGCGGATCTCTCCGTGGTTCCGACCGTGGCATTGGAGGGGTTCGGGCTCATCGTGGCGGAATCCATGGCCTCGGGAACTCCCGTGGTGGCTTCCCGGGTCGGCGCTTTGCCGGAGCTTCTGGCGGGCTTTTCGGAACAACTCCTCGCCGAACCAAATCCCGAGGACCTCGCGAGGGTCCTGGGAGGGGCCTTGAACGGATCCATCGCGGTCCCTTCCTCCGAAGAATGCCGGTCGCATTCCGTCAGGTGGAGCTGGGAGAAGGTCGTGCCGCGGTTGGAGGAAGTCTACGCTGAGGCGATGGTTGCCCGGGGGAATCCGACCGGTCACCAGTCCGGGAAGGAATAGCCCTCGCGGAGCTGGAAAGTGTTCCAGCAATGGGAGACTTCCTCCATGAAGCGCTCCCGGAAAACCTTCGGAGTGAAGCGCCTTGCGTTGACCACGCAATCCTCGCTGGAAAAGGTCTTCTCGTTCAGCTCGAAGAACCGGATCGCGTCGATCAGGCTTTCCACGGTCTGGTCCTTGAAGAAGACCCCCGTGGGTCGAGGTGGCAGGAAGCCGTTCGGATAGCCGCCTCGGATGGTCTCCAAGGCCCCGCCGCGGCCGAACGCGATCACAGGCAGGCCGCATGCCTGGGCCTCCACAGGCGAGATTCCGAAATCCTCCTCGGCGGCGAAAAGGAAGGCGCGCGCTTTCTGCATCGTGTCCAGCAGCACGGACGACTCCGCCCGTCCCAGGAAGGTGACGTTCGGGGTGGCGGATTTCCGGAGCGCTTCCAGGTTCTCGCCGGACCCGATGACGACCAGTTTTCGGTCGGGCATGTGGGCGAAGGCGTCCACCAGAAGGTCGACCCGCTTGTATCCAACCAGACGGGAAACCGTGACGTAGGCGTCGCCCCGCGTGCTTCCGGGAACGAAGAAACTGGTATCCACCGGAGGGTAGATGACTTTGGAATCCCTGCGGTAGGTTTTCCAGATGCGACGGGAGATGAACCGGGAGTTGGAGATGAACCGGTCGACGCCGTTGGATCCCACGTGGTCCCAAATCCGGAGCTTGTTCAGGATCCAGATGGCGAAGATGGAAGTGATCCCGCGATGGATGTGCCACTGGTAGAGGTACTGGTGCTGGAGGTCCCAGGCGTACCGGACCGGACTGTGGCAATAGCAGAGATGGAGCTGGTTGGGACCCGTGAGCACCCCCTTGGCCACGGCGTAGCTGGAAGTGAGGATGATGTCGAACGAGGAAAGGTTGAACTTCTCGATGGCGACGGGCATCAAGGGCAGGAACATCTGGTGCTTCTTGCGGATGAACGGAAGCTTCTGGAGAAAGCTCGTATGGACCTTCCTTCCACCCAGGATGTGCCTGTCTCGCTCGGGGAGGAAATCGATCAGGCTGAAGATCTCCGCCTTCGGGAACAGGTCCAGGATCTGCTCGAGGACCTTTTCGGCTCCGGCGTACGTGTAGAGCCATTCGTGCACGACAGCCACTCGGGCCGTGGACAGTGGCCGGATCGGGAGCATGACTCCCGTTTCGGACATGGACAGTCCATCAGTGGGATGGTACATTCAGGACTCCCTCGGTGGAAATGGCGGACAATCGTTCATCGAATGCCGAACATGGAGGGCCATCGAGACCCACCCGGAATCAGGATCACGCACTTGAAAATAACACAGATGGTCTGGAGATCGAAGAACCAGGAGGATTATTCTTCAAGCGGACGAGCCGGAGTATCGCCAATGACGGACACCCGGCTCCCGTGAATCGCACGATGGGAATCGATCCGATCGGATCGTCGGGAGGAGATCCTTCCGCATCCCGGTTCGGCGACCCGATCCTCGCATCCCAATGAAACCCAATTTTACCGGAGTACAAATGACTCGTTCCGAGCTTCTTCCCACCCTTCTCGAGATCGCCCGTGACATCACGGACACCGACGATCTGGAATTCGACGCATCCACTCCGTTCGAGAAGATCGAGGAATGGGATTCCCTGAACCACATCCACATGATCGTGCGGATGGAGAAGGTCTTCGGCGTTCGGTTCGAGGCATCCAGGCTGCAGGGCATCCAGAAGGTCCAGGACCTCCTGGACATCATCGCCCAACTCAAAGGCATCTGATCGGGCCTTTCTTCGTCGGGGGAACTGCGATCGGGGATCGTCTCGGAGTCCGATGGACCACCGCGATGCCCATCGGAATCCCACCGGCCGCTCTTTTCCGCGCGGAGCGAAGGGATCGCTCCGCGCCCAGCCTAGAACATCCATCGAGGGATCCAATCCATGCAGACGAACGACAATCTGGCGGGTTTGTTCTACGAGGCCGCCCGCAATCGACCGAATTCTGTCGCTCTGGTCACCGAAACGGACGAAATCTCCTACGGCGACCTCCGGTCGATCGTCGAAGCTCTGAGAAAGGCCATCCGCCCACTGGTCTCGTCCCGGATCGGGATCCTGGCGCACCGATCGACGGTTGCCTACGCGGGAGTCCAGGCCGCGCTCGCCGAGGGTCGCTCGTACGTTCCCATGAATCCCGGTTTTCCAGCGGTCCGCAACGCCTACATCGCACGGAAGGCGGAACTTTCGACCATCGTGGTCGGCGAGGAGTGCGCCGCCGCGCTGGAGTCGATCCTGGCCGAGCTCTCCAACCCCGTGACCCTCGTCGTGCGCGGGGACTGCCCGGGGATCGCCGAGATCGCGTCACGGTCGGAGAACGTGAAGCTGGTGGTGGCAGACCTCCATGCGCCTGGGGAGCCCTGGCCACTTCTTTCCAAGCCTTCGGACGGCAGCGCCTACGTGTTGTTCACCTCGGGCTCCACGGGCGAGCCAAAAGGGGTCAGGGTCCTGCAGGAGAACGTCCTGAGCTACGTGAGGAGCTTCCTTTCCCTGTACCCCATCTCCGGACAGGACAGGATTTCCCAGACCTTCGATCTGACGTTCGACCTTTCGGTCCACGACCAGTTCGTCACCTGGGCCAGCGGAGCGACGCTCGTGGTGTATCCCGAGTCAGCCCTGCGCTCCCCCCTTGCCTGGACGCGGGATCGCGGAGTCACCGTTTGGTTCTCCGTGCCCTCCCTGGCGGCGTTCCTGGAAGGGGCCCGTCAGGTGGAGGTCAACGCGCTGCCGGATCTGCGCCTCAGCCTGTTCTGCGGCGAGAAGCTCACGCTCAAGACCTCCCAATTGTGGCGGACCATCGCTCCGAGGAGCAGGCAGGCGAACCTATACGGTCCCACCGAGGCGACCATCGCCATCACCCATTTCGAGATCCCGGAAGATCTTGGTGACGATCGCTGCCACCAGGGTGGCGTTCCCATCGGCATCGCGTTTCCCGGTCAATCCTGCGAAGTCCGCGACGAGACGGGAAACATCCTGGAGGCGGGAGCCACCGGAGAGCTGTGGCTGGGTGGAGACC
>DAOPYN010000089.1:0-11016 GCA_035352895.1 Fibrobacteria bacterium
AAATGAAATCTCCGGCTCAGAATGGCTGAAATTCGGATTTTTCAGCGTCCTGCTAGCTGCTGGAAGAATCGCCTTGTTTCGATCTCAAAGAGGGGTGCAACCTTTTTGTAAGCCACACCCAACGCGAAATCGCTAGATGTAATCCATTATCGAGACGCCTTGTTCTTTTTGATATTTGGCGATATTGCCACAGATATCACCAGAAAGTTGCATCCCATATTTCTCATCGGTCAGAATCTTGGTTTTCTGTTCTTCGGTAAGCTTTATTGTCACCGAAGAATAACATCCCGAGACAGGCATTACCAAGGTCTCGAAAAGGTACTCGCCTTTCGATTCCCAAAGATAGAACATCCCACCTCCTTCCAAGATCAAATTCATTGTCACACCTACTTTGACTGCACAACAACCACCTGAGGCGCCACTTTAATCAAAAAAGAGCTTAGAGGTAATCCGCGATGGAAACACCTTGCTCTTTCTGATACTTCGCTATATTGTGATTTATTTCTGTCGCCAACAGAAAAGCATTTTGATGATCTTCAAGCAGTCGCTTTGTTTGCTCTTCATTTAACCTAATCGCAACCGAAGAGTAAAACCCAGAAACAGGCATCACCAAAGTCTCAAAGATATACTCTCCTTCTGATTCCCAAAGGAAATAGTGGCCGATGCTCTCAATGATTAAGTTCATTTCTCTACTCATTACTTCCACCTTTCTGTGTTGTCACTTTTGATCGATCATCGGATTGATTCTGGATCCTGGGGCATCTTGACCTGAGCTATTCTTTAGCGCTCTCATAGCAAAAAACGCAACGGTATCAGCAACAATTCTTTCAGATTTCGGCGTCTTTTTCTCAATCGAAACCCTCTCGAAAGTAGCATTTACGGAGGATGTCTGATCGATAACACCTTCAGTCATCCCTTTTGGAGTATGTGCATCCGGCCTCCAATCGCTGTTTGCAAAACTTTCGTTCCCATTGGATGGCCTTAAATTCAACTCTGGCTTGAGTTCAAGGGTAACCAAAATCAAATCCTGGGGATGCAATTCGCCATCCTTCATAATATGCCATCCATTCTCAGGAATCCCGAGCGCGATTTCGTACTTCGCCAAATCGGAACCACACTCCTCAAAAACCTTCAATGCTGTGCTGCGCGTGACAATAAACTGTGAGCCATGAGCATGGTGTGGTGGGTTTGGAGGAGCACCAATTGATCTATATGCATTGATGAATCTCTGAAAGTTTAGCTCTGTTATATAATAGGAAACCTTTCCATCCTTCATCATGACCTTTTCCCACGCGGCGAACTGAGCATCGGTCCAGTATGCAGATTTCGGAGGACGCTGATATTGCGGCGTCGCCCGAATGCGCTCAAAGAGCTCTTGATCCATCCCAAATTGAGGCGGAACGGCTTCATTTTCTGGCTTCCCTTGAGTTTCGGATTCTTCAGGCCTCGTTTCCGATTTTTTCGTCTCTTTCTCGGGCGGGATTTCTCCATCCTTTTCCGGCAAGCTTCCTTTTGGTCGCTTTCGGCTCACCACCGTCTCGTGCCGTTCGCCGTCGGCCGCCCCGGGAATCTCGTCCAAATTTAACTCCGACTTCGATTCGGAAGACTTTCCGTTTTCCGTTGCCGTCTCCGCATGGGGGGTTTCGAGATGCTCTCCTGAACCGGCATTTGGCTTCTCCCCTACAGGGAGTTCCCGCCCACCTACGCTCGTTCCGTCCGTTTTCCCCGATGTTTCCGGATGACCTGCCAGAGGCTTCGGTGATGGGGTTGCCGCCGGAGGCTCTGCCCCTTCCATGTGC
Source organism: Fibrobacteria bacterium (assembly GCA_035352895.1). GTDB lineage: Bacteria > Fibrobacterota > Fibrobacteria > UBA5070 > UBA5070 > UBA5070. Next base: position 1,800 of record DAOPYN010000089.1, read on the forward strand.
ACCTGCTGTGACAGATCCCGTCGCATAATCAGGAACATGAGGGCATCCTGGACAAGAAGCATCCCCAGAACCTTGGTGAGTTCAGCCACCTTCTCGCCTGTGGTCAGGTCCTTGCGGTTGGCGATCGCCAAGATCCCGGCACCAGCTTGCACATGGCAAGCAACGATCATGAGGAATCCACCCGAGAGCTCGATTCTCCCGAGCATGGACATCTTCTTGCCGTTGGCGATCACGGTTTCCAGCATTTTCCCCACCCCGATCACCTTCACGATTTCGCCCTGAGGGGCAATCTTGGGAGAAGGAGATCGCATCCCCAGAATGGAAAAGGCCACCACCGCCAAATCCATTCCGTTCATCAGCCAGTCGTGCAGGGTGTTGTACCCCTGGTTCCAGCGCTGGTAGATTCGAAGCCCTGAACTCGCCGCAAAGCAGAGATTGGACCCGATCTTTCCCACGCCTTTGAGCAATGGGTGCGGAGCCAATTGAAGAGCCATCAACCCGGTGCCCGCATACTGGAGGCCTTCGACGAACACATCGAGGTCCGTCTGGCCAGAGGTACCAAAGGACCCATGGATCTCGAAGGGCTCGTTTTCCACAACCACCCGCCAGTGGACGGAGCCGCGCGGGTAGCGGTTACCGTCTTCCCAGGCTTTGAACGCCTTCCGGATCGCCTTCTCGTTGCCGTGGCCTACTTCGACAGATCCGCCAACGAACCACCCGGTGAATCCTTCGATTTCCGGGCAACTCCAATCTGTTAGATGCCATTTTCCGTCAACAATGGACAGGAAGACGCGCAGTCGGAAATTCAGCATGGACTTCAGATCGGTGAACAGAGCTTGAACGGGGATTCGCTTGAGGCCCTTGCTCGGCTCGAGCCGTTTCTCCAGGCGGGAACGCAAAAGTTCCGCATCCGTCCCTTTGCGAGCCAGCTCCCTTGGCCCGGACGACTCGGATGCTCCTCCGCAACTTTCCCCGGAAGCATCGCTTTCCAGGCACTGATTCAACCGATTCAGGTAGGCATCCGGGTCGATGCGGCCATCGGGTAGGATATCCTTGAACAGGTTCCATGTTTCCATGGTCGCACCCACCAGGCGCATGGAGCAGGACTCCCCTCGCAGCCGGTTGTAGGCGATGAGGGTCCACTTCCCCGGGAACAAATCGTTGGTTTTCAGGTAGCTGCCATTGCCACGAAACACCTTCCAGGTCGAACCTGCGGCAATTCCAAGATGTCCCTCTCCGCTGATGAGCGTCCACTTCCACCCGGGCTCCGGGAACAAGGCATCGTCGCCCATCTGGGTGTCGACGATCTTGAATTCCAGATCCTGTCCCACCAGATAGGCCACTTCCGAACTGCTTTTAGATGCTTTCTGCTGGAAGAAATCCTGGAATGAGCAAACCATCTTGAACCTTGCGGGTCGATTTGGCCGCGACGGCGGGGGCAACGATACCGCCTTGGGCATGACGTCCAATGGCAGCGAAGATGGCATCCCGATTGCTCCTGGGGATTTCTGACGTGCAGCCTCCGTCATCTGCCCTTGAACTGTCCTGGTCCGGTCGGCGGGAGACTCGAGGGTGGTCCAGGGCTGATCGGTGGCCCGATCAAACAACATGCCGCTCATCGAGATCCCTCCTCTTCGCCCTCTGGATCGAGGGTGAACGTGCTGATACCCAACCCCGCCAACCCCCAAAGGATGTCGAGCTCCTCCACGCATTCTTGCTTTCTGGCCAACTCCTCCACTTCCTCCTTGAGATCGCTCCCGAAAATGCCTCCCCATTTTTTGTCGTAGTGTCGCTGGGCCAGGCGAAGCAGTGGATAGGGCTCGTGGAGAAGTCCCACCACCATTGCCGCATTCTTTTCCTTGATGGCCTTCCGAAAATCGAGGGCAATCAATTGCCCCTCGATGCTTTCTGGATCGAGGTACGTGACCGAGTAAGGGCCTGGAGGGATTTCCACCTCGTCCTTCCCTTCATCGTCCAATTCGCCTTTGTGCTCAAAGCCGTTCTGTCCACGGAGCAGATAACGTTCCTCCTCGATCGGCTCGCCGCGATCGTTCTTCAGCACGATTTCCACCGTCACCTTGTCCTGGTGCTTGGCGCGCTTGTGGGGTGTCGCGCGCTCCTCTTCGGAGTCCCCATCCCAGTCGGGGACCAGGTCGGGCATCGTGAGATCCCAGCCGGACAGGTCAAAATCCGGCAAGGTGAAATCCGGGAGATCCGGAAAGCGGAATCCCGGCATTCCCGGTAGCGATGGCATGCCAAACGACGGCAAATCGGGCAGACCAGGCATATCGGGAAGGGACGGCAAGGACGGGGCCGACAATCCCGAGAATGGGTTGCCCATATCTGGCATGGAAGGAAGGTCCGGAAGCCCCGGCATGGAGAGGCTGGGCAGGGAGACATCCGGCATTCCCACCGACGGAAGGCTCGGCATCGAGGGAAGGGAAGGCAGCGAAAAACCCGAGCCACCCGAACCGCCCGGCAACGACAGGTCCGGCGCATGGATGTTGGGGGCCGGGATGTTCTTCAGGTCGTTCGCCGACACCTCGCGCGACACCTGCAGGTCGCCGCCCACGCCGGTGGGGTTGTGGATGGTGCCGTCCAGCCGCACCGAGGGATTGTTGGGATCAAAATGCTGGGGCGCGCCAATCCCGACGTTGCCCTGGGCAAGACCCGATCCCACATCCTGCCCCACGTGGGTGGGAACGACCTCCGCCTTGGGAGGGTCGGGAACCTTGGGGATTTCAGGAAGACCGTGGGAAGGAAGTCCAAAGGCCATGGCTCAGCTCTCCTTGGATGCGGCGCGATGGACCACGCCAGGTTCTGTCGTGATGGCGGGGATCTCCACCACAGGATCGCTCACGCGAAAATCTCCTTCGAAGACATGGAGCCGGTAGGTGCCGCGCGGAAGGTTCTCCAGCACCACCCAACCGTGGTCGTCGGCCAAGGATTCCACCACCACGGGGCCGGACAATTTCACGCGTGCGTTGGGAACGGCGATGTCGGCGTCGTTGACCACCTGCACCCGCAAGGAGTGGAGCTCGAAGAGGTCGTCACCTTGGATGCACTCCTTCCAGGCTTTCCAGGCCTTTGGCTCCAACCGGTCGCCGACAGGCTCGGGATCCAGGCGGGGCTTGAAGAACAGGACCTCAAGCGCAGGGACAGATTCCGACTTCTCTTCCGGAGTCCGATCGCGCGTCAAGGCCCGCACCTGGCATCCCTTGGCCACCGTGGTGCCTTCCTGCGAGAAGTACGCCCGCAGCAATTCCTTGCGGGTGGGGGAGTCGAGCGTTCCTGTCGGAGAAATGGGCGACGCCTTGCCCGAGGGGTCCTGTTGGAAGGCGCGCAAGGCAGCTTCCGTGGCGGTGTCCATCAGGCCGCTGCATTGCCCTTGGAAAAGCTTGAGCCCCGAAAGGATCAGCTGCGCCTCGCGCAGACCCAGCCGCTCCTTGGCGGGGGTGTCGGGCGCAAACATCGGAAGCCACTCTTCCCATTTGTTGGTGAGGAGTGCCGACAGCGCCTTCGCCCTCCGCAAGGCCAAGGAGGAATCCTCCCCTGCCCCGATGGGCGCGACCACCACCACGAAGTCGCGGGGCGAAGCGACGTGGCGCTCCACCACCTTGCGCACACCGGCGATCGCGGCGGGCAGCAAAAAGGCTTTCCCTTCGTCGAAGAGGGATCCCTGGAGGGTCCACCGTAAGCCCGTGGTGGGATCGGCCAGGGCTGGCAAGGCTTGCGAAGGCACCTTTTGGCTGGCTGCAAGGTTCTGGGCCAGGGCGCGGAGGTAGATCTGCGCGCCAGGTTCCATTCCCCCGATCACTTCCTTCTTGGAGAGCCGAAAGACAACCTCCACCATCTGCCGCGCACGCGGCTCCAAGCCCACCACCAGAGGACTTCCGCAGGGCTCTTCCGCATCGCATCCCTTCTCGCGGTGGATGGTCACCAAGCCGATCTGGATGGACCCCGGCGCCTCCACCGGGCCCGTCCGCTCCACCTCGCAAGCCACCCGCACCGGCTTGCATAAGTCGATGGGAGCCGCATCCAGCAAACGGCACGACAGGATCCGCACGGAAGCTTCGGTGGCGTTGGATTCCTCTGGCCATGGGTCTTCCTCGCGGAGCTTGGCCAGGTAGGTGGAGGTGTCGTAGACCTTCTTGCTGGGATCGGCCATACCGCGTCGGGTGCGGGCGGCGATGGCCTCCCAATCCAGGTCGGCATTGGGCTTGGCGGTGGAAATGTCCAGCAGGCTGGGCTCGTGGGGGTCGCGCGAAAACGGGGCGCCGAACCGATGGGACGGATGCATGACCATGGCCTTTCCGGGCAACCGGCGGGAAGCCGGTCGCGAAGGGGTTCTCCAGACCGCCGGGAGGACCTCGCAAAAGGCCATACCGGCGTTGTTCTGAAGAGAAGATCGCCAATCGCCGCCGGAAAATCTGTGATCCAGATCACACTCCGCTTTGGATGTGATCTGGATCACACGACCCCTGGCGACCTCAGCAGAGGACCTTTCTCCACGCGGCGTACAAAACGCCGGGCGCCCATAAATTCTACGCTTTGCCCCCTGTACGTGCGCTTGCAACCTGCCGTCACCGACGTGCGACCAAGGTCTGATCCGAAGATCCACCCACCAGCCAGGAACCGCCGACCATGCCGCTGAAGCGACTGCCCACCCAGTTTCTGATCCTGTTCGTCTTGTCCGGCATCGCGGGATTGGTCCACGAAACCGTCTGGGCGCGGTATTTGGGGATCATCCTGGGACATTCCGCCTACGGACAGATCCTGACCCTCATGGTGTACATGGGCGGGATCGGCCTGGGAAGCGCCCTGGCGGGCAAATTCATCCATCGGTTCGCCAATCCCCTCAAGGCCTACGTGCTGGTGGAGCTGGGGATTGGCATCGGCGGGTTCGTGTTCCACCACGAGTTCTTGGCCTTGCGCGGATGGCTTCTGGATTCCGGCATCCTGGTGGGGGCATCGGAAACTTCGGCCACCCTGGCTTCGGTGGGCGTGGGAGTCATCCTCACCCTGCCCTTCGCCCTCCTGATTGGCATGACCTACCCCCTGGCCACCAGCTACTTCATCCGCACCCAGAAGGATGCGGGGGAGGATTCCGTCGCTCGCCTGTACTTCGGCAATTCCCTGGGCGCGGCCTTTGGCGCCATCCTCAACTCGTACTTCCTGATCCCCCACCTGGGCACCGCGGGAGCCCTGATGGTCGCGGGAGGCTTGAATACCGGCGTGGCCGCTCTCGCTTGGTTGGCCCATCGCTCCCAGAAGCCAGAGACGCCTGCACCGGCACCCGCCGCCAAGCCTGCAAAGGCATCTTCGGCTACGCCTGCGGCGACAGCTGCGCCTGCACCCGCCGCCAATGCCGTCCCCAAGCTCCTTCTGGCCTCGGCATTGGTGACAGGACTGTCTTCCTTCTTCTACGAGATCGGTTGGATCCGCTACCTGGCGCTGTTGTTGGGATCGTCCACCCATGCCTTTGATCTGATGGTTTCCGCCTTCATCCTGGGCCTGGCGGGTGGCGCCTGGACGGTCCACAAGAACCCTCATTGGGACCTCACCAAGACCCTGATCGTGGCGCAGATCTGCATGGCCGGCGCCGCCGTGATCGGCGTGGTCGCCTACGAGCCCATCTTCCGCGCAGCCAACGAGCTCAATCAGATCTTCCAGCGGACTCCGAGGGCCTATCCTTTCTTCACCTTCGCGCGATATTTGTTTTGCCTGATCGTAATGCTCCCTGCTTCATGGTTTGCTGGAATGACCTTACCAGTCATCTGCAGACACCTTTTGTCGAATGGCCACAACGAATCGGTTACCGGCAAGGTGTATGCATGGAACACCCTTGGAGCGATCATCGGGGCGGCGATCGCAGGTCTGACTCTTCTCCCACTCATTGGACCTTTCCGGTTGGTGGGTCTTGGAGCAGCCATCGACCTGGGACTGGCATTTCTCCTCGCGATACGTCTGCTGCCCAAGCGGTACCCCAGCATAGTCGCTTTGGCCTCCGTATGCCTGATTTTGGTTGCCTGGAGCCTTGTTCAGAAGCCAAAGAGCAACATCATCACTGCAGGCATTTTCCGCGGGTACTCCAAATTCAGGACACACCTCTCCGACAGCCTTGTTCACGGGAGAACGGCTAGCATTCATGTGAATCGAGACCACGACCAGATTGTCATCAGCACCAACGGAAAGCCGGATGCTTCCTTGTTTCTCACCGGACCGAAGCCGGGACCAACCGACGCGATGACCCAATCCATGCTAGGTTGGATCGGAAGATCCTACGTTACGGGAAGCTTCCGTGCAGCGATGATCGGGATGGGCTCCGGTCAGTCTGCAAACACCGTCCTGCAAGACTCCCGATGCGTATCGCTCGATCTGATCGAGATCGAACCCGCCGTATTCGATTTGGCCAGATGGTTCTACCCAGCCAATCGACTCGTTTACGACGATCCTCGTTCCAAGGTTCATTTCCAGGATGCCCGTATTTTCTTCGCTCGGCAAGAAAACCCCTATGATCTAATCATTTCAGAGCCTTCCAATCCCTGGGTCAGTGGGGTGGCAAGCCTATTCACCGACGAATTTTACGTGGAAATGCGGAGGCGACTTTCTAATTCCGGCGTGCTTGTCCAATGGTTCCACACTTACGAAACAAACGACCGGATCGTCCTTTCCATCCTCAAGACAATCCGGAACAATTTTGATCATGTCGCAGTACTTTCGCTCCCAAATCCTTACGATTTCTATGTGGTAGCATCTCCATCGCCACTCAATCCGAAACCAGAGCTATTGGGGACGATTGATTCAAGCTACCTCCAAATCAACTTTCTTGCCCGTAGCGATTTAGGGGGAGGCCTTGAGATTCTGCACAATGAAGCCATTGATCTCGCCGCTTCGGAATCCCCAATCAATTCCGAATTTCACCCGTTTGTCGACGTTCAAGCAGAGCAGGCCTTCTTCTTATACACAAGGTCGAATTTTCTGGCGGAGTTAGATCAGGGCTCCATTTCCTTGGATGCCATCGCGCGCCGTCCTGTTCCTGCGGACCTATTCACTTCGAGAGCCCGACGATCGATCCTTGCCCGGTCCTTCCGACTCGAGGAAAAGTTCAAATCATTCCAAGGACAGCTTTCAGCCCCTGATTTGTCGGAACAAGAAAAAAACCAGATCGCTTTACATCATTTCCGAGCGGTGGTGCCTCCCTGGACGTGGGCGATCCCCAAGGTTGCCAAATCGGTAGACGCATTCAAAGGGCGGATCGACTCGATGGGCCTATCCTCCGCGGAAGCGGCGTTGTTCCGCTGGTCTTGGCATACCAACCGCATGCATCACGACTCGGCTGCCAGCTTTTTTGGAAGAGCAATGGATACCCTTCCAGGAGACCTTACCATCGATAACCTCCGGGACATTTACGCTTATCTGATCATCAATAATGCCCACCAGAAAGCGACGCAGGTTAGATCCTCTATCGAGGATCGTTTCCCCGGATCGGGTGACCGCATTGACCTGCAAATTCTGGATAGGATCCAAGGGAGAGCCACGGATACACAAACCCCACATTGAGGTCACCCCTGGAGAGTCTGAGCAGTTTACAAGGAGGAGAGTCCAATGGATGGACTCTCCTCTTCAAGGCTCCTAGAACTTCACAAAGATTTTCTGTGGGTTCACAGAAACCGTCCCTCCCCCAAGTTGTCCTCTGTCGTTCCCTCCGAACGCAACCAGGACGTCATTCTTCAGGATCACATAGGATGTGCACCAGCCCACGCTAACGTCCTTTGCGTCTCGATAGATCTCAAGCGGATTGAGAATGAACTCCGATGCGATCTGGTCACCGGCAATTTGTCCATACAGATTGTGTCCAAAGCCCTGGACCGAACCATCGGAAAGATGGAAAATGGTGTGCTCCTGTCCTGGCTGGATTGATCGCAGACTGATGCCTTTGAAAGCTGAGACTTCCACCATGCCGGTCACCGGATTCTGGTGTCCTAGCCCTAGTTGTCCAAATTCATTATCACCACCAGCCAGAATGACCCCACTCTTTTTCACCAAGAATAAGCTCTTGACAACTCGCTCTGGAATCTTCTCCACAGAGTCCATCACCTTCACGGGGATACTTGAATTTAGTCCGAGCGGAGCGAAAACGCCCATCCCCCAAAGACTGTTATCCTTCTTTAGGAAGTAGCCGAAATCGCAGCCGCCTCCGATGTCCAACACTCCTTCCGCCACTTTCACAAGTTGGCTCGTGGAGCTTTGTTCTCCAGCACCGAGCTGACCTGAAGCATTTGATCCGGCTCCCCAAAGAGTACCATCAAGCTTAAGAACAAGGGTGCTTTTTCGCCCGCTAGCTGTTTCATAACCTCTGATTTTGGCAACTCCCCTCGCTATTAGGGTCGGCGAAAGCACTGTCCCCACAACTCCTGCACCGAGACTTCCGTTAGAGTTCCAACCAACAGCCCACATGGTTCCATCCGCTTTAAGCCAAATTGTTTGGCTATTCCCTGATGTTGCTTGAATAACCCCACTATCGATTCTCACTGGACTCAACTGAGGCCGATCAGACATCTGGCAGCCGCTTCCAAACCCGAGGGCGTTACAATTGCTCTCGCCAAACCCCCAAAGGGTGGAATCACTCATGATCACCAAGGTATGCGCAAATCCTCCAATCACTTTCACCGGCACCGCCAATTGGTATGCCTGGCTCACCACAGGTCCATCCACGCGTCCCACCGCGAACGCTCTGGCCTTCAGGGTGATCGTGGTGTCGATCTTGATGCTGTCGGCGAAGATCGCCGACGTCGCCTTCGGCTCCGATCCGTCCAGGGTGTAGCGGATGGTGGCGCCCGCCGTGGCGCACGAGAGCTTCACCCAGAAACTGCCCGAGCGGAGCTTGCCGTTGGTGTCGGAGATCTGCACCGACTTCACCGTGTCCATCAACCGCTCGACGCTCACGCTGTCGCGGAACTCGTTGCCCGCCGGATCCACGGCGCGGAACCTGATCCACTGACGCCCGACCACCAGCGGCACCCGCCGATGGTATCCACTCGCATCGGACACCACCAAGGTGTCTTGGATCCAAGCCTGGGCGATCTTGTCGTTGTCGCGGGCCGTCCAGGCCACTTCCACCGAGGTCGTGTCGAAGACCACGCTTCGGTCTTTGGTCTGTTCACCACGGGTCGCGGTGGGCGCTTCCTGATCCTTCGCGCGGGTCACCGAGCGG
>DAOPYN010000090.1:0-10998 GCA_035352895.1 Fibrobacteria bacterium
ACCAGGGAAGCTGCTAATCTGCAGCTGATCTGCTGCTGATAAAACAACGCGTTCACGCCGACTCTGTTGCTTGTTGCTGATAAAAACATCGTGGTCACGCCAATTCCCCGCGGAGCGTGGGCCTAACAGTCTCTTAGGTTCAATTGTGGTTTTGGGTGTGTCAAAAAATGGCGTTTGCTTGTGGGGGTTCATGCGCCTACCACAAAATGTTGGAGGGAATGGCCCGGTTTACCGCGATGGCTTGTAAGTTGGTTGGCATATGGATAACGAGATCTGGATGACGTCTTTGCCCGATATCTACAATTGAACATAACGGGCAGTTCCCTCTGGCTAGGTACGGCTACACTCCACCAAATCTTGCGTGGGGGAATCGAGAAACCACGCTCCATTGTGGGCTTGGGAGGCGTGAGGGTTCGAGGGGTTGCCCGATATGGATGATGCATATCTTCAGATTTGGGACATGGAGACAGGTCCTGGACTCGGTGTGCGAGATGCGATGGATGCTACCAAGAAGGTAGGTCCGGTTTCCGTTGCGGGCTGATGGTTCCCTGGATTTGGGAAGGATGTCGCCTCGGCGCGGGAGCGCTTGGTGGCCTTGGGGGTGAACCGGGCTCTTATTCGCCCCGCCAGGTCCAGGTGGCAGAAGCGGACATGGAGCGAGGGTCCCAACCCGCGAAGACGGAGCCCCAGGGGTAGGCTAGGGTGGCGCAGCCCTTTTCGTCGCGTTCCAGGGTGGTTTCCAGGCGCTGCTCGATTTCCCGGGCGAGGCGTTCGGCTTCTTCGCGGCACTCCGCTTCGGTGGGGCGGCCGTGGTCGCCCCAGCTGCGCAGGTAGGAGAGGGAGTGGAGAACGCCTTGGAAGGTGGTCAGGGTGATGTGGGCTTCGGCACCCCAGAGTTCGGCCGCGAAGCCGATGGTTTCCCAGTTGGTGTTGGGGTGGCTGCGGACAGCGTCCACGAGGAGAGCCAAGACGGTGTCGGGGAGGGTGTGGCCACCTTCCAGGGGAACGGTGGCGCCGTCGCGCGAAAGAAGGACAACTCCCGTGATGGGGTCGGGCTGGATGGCCAAGATGTTGTCCTGGATTTGCGCGGATGGGTCTTCCATGTAGGGTCCTCTTTGGGTCCGAAGGGAGAAAATGAATTCGCCTTTGGCGTTTGGCGGAACATTTTCTGTTGACCACCGGTCAGGGAGAGTCGAGGAGATCAGCGCTCCTCCACCGAGGGTAGCGGACGGCAGGGAACCATCCCGAACCCCAACCGGACCCTCAGGACCACCGGGTCTTCGTCGGATTTGGCCAGGCGAAGCATGGAAACGATCAATCCCAGGTCGGACTGTCCAACCAGGAGCTTCCCGTCCACCGACACCACCTTTTCCAGGGTCACCACCCCGCTGGGGTCGATGCCCAGCACCAGGTCCATGGTGGGCCAGCCGTGCTGCTTCGCCGCGCGTTCCAAGTTCCTGGCCTGGTGGAGCAGGGCCATGCGCAGCGATCCCACCCGGTGGGCGCCGCCCTTCTGGATGTCGATGGTGTCCAGGCGAAGGAAGGTCTCTCCGCAGGAGGGTTGCTCCACCATGCCCGGCGCGGCGCGTTCCGGTTCGATCAGGGGTTCCGACGCCGAAGGGTCGTCGATCATGTAGACCACCTGGGGATTGTCGACGTAGCCCTCGATCTTGCCCAATCCGATGTCCACCGCGCCTGGCATCATGGGGGAGGGCTGGATCGCGGGCAGTGCCCGGGAAGCCTTCACGGTGGCGCCCACGGCATTTTCGTTGACACCCTGGGGAAGTTCCAGGGGAACCTCCACCCGCACGGCCTTGCCGTCCTTCACCGTGATGCTGTCCAGCACGGCCACGAATGACGTGTGGGGCGACAGAAGCTGGTACTCCAGGGCGAGGTCGGTGACCTCCTCCCGGTGGTCGCCCGCCCAGGGGCGGGTGAGACGGTCGATCCGCGAACGCGCCCACAGGGCTCCCACGGACGGGTGGACGGCGTCGGGGCGCGAGAGGTCGACAGGAATGCGGTAGGTGACCTTGTTCGCTCCGGTGCGGCCCGTCATCACCAGGGTTCCCTTGGCGGGAGACTTGAAGCGACCGGCAAGATGGATGGGATGCCCCGCGTAGAGGTCCTGCAGCCCCTCGGGTTCGATGTCCGCCACCGGGAGAACGCCCCAATCCAGACGGATTCCGGCAAGGATGGGAGACTGGAGCTTGGCCCAGAACCTGTCCACGATCTCGGTGGGGTCGACCCCGATGGGGACCACGAAGGAAACACCCCGCCCGGCCATCGCCGCGCCCTCCACCAGGTGCTGGTTCACCGACGAGCCCACACCCAGGACATGGACCCGCACCCGGTCGCCCGCGCGCTCGCGGATGGCCTGGAGGATCTGGGATTCGTTTCCGATGTAGCCGTCGGTCATCAGGCACACCAGGCGCTGCAGGTCGCCGCGCACCGGCGCGTCCAGGGCGGCCAGGACGCCTCCCAGCATCTGGGTGCCGCCTCCGGCGCGCAGCCCGTCGATCCACGACAGCGCGCGACGGCGGGTCTCCTTGGTCGCGGGAAGGGCGGTGTCCGAAAACCACTGGGGGACGTCGGAGAAGGATACGATCTGGATCCGGTCGGAGGGCCGGAGCCGTTCCACCAGCTTGCGCGCGGCCTGCTGCACCGCCGCCAGGGGCTGCCCGTCCATGGAGCCCGACTGGTCCAGCAGGAGCACCACCTCGCGCGGCACGATCTGGCTGGAATCCACCACGGCAGGTGGCTCCACCATCAGGAGGAAGTGGCCGCCCTTCTTCTGGCGGTCCACCAACAGGGCCACTTCGGGTCTGTCCTGGCCCAGGGTCCATTCCAGGCGGAAATCCTTGTTCGGCACGTCGTCGTCGGGATCGGTGGACACGCGAACCAGGGCGCCGGAATCGGTACGGACCACCTTGTGGAACACCGATTTCAGGTTTTTCACCGGAAGTCCCGCCTCCAGGACCAGATCCAGCTGGATGCGGTGGGGGTTGGGCTCGCCCGGGGCCAGCACGGGAGCCTTGAGAGCCGATGCGTCGGCGACCTGTCCCGGAGGGCAGAACCGCGGCCCCACCACCGTGGGGAACACGAAGCTGTAGCGTCCGCTGTCGGAGGGAAGCTCCAGGTCGTAGCGGATCCGGACCTCGATCGTCTCTCCGGCCGGGATGTTGGCCACCGTCTGTGTGAACACGTTGGGCCGCTCCTGTTCCAGGAGCGATGCGGTCTTGCCTTCCCCACGGGCCTTCTCGTAGGTGGCGCGCGCCTCCTCGCGGGTCTTCACCACGCCCCGCACTTCCCGGGAGCCCATGCGGAAGGAGTATTCTCCCACCGCCGCGTTGGCAGGGAGGGGAAACACGTACACGGCTTCGATGGCCTTGGTGTTGTGGTTCTCGAAGCGCTGGAAGACCTCCACCCGCGCCACCATCCCTTCCACCTTGGCCTTCACCCGGGTTTCCTTCAGCGGCATGCCGGACCAGGGGTCGGTGGCGGACCGACGGTCGGCGCTTCTGGAGAGGGATTCCGGTGGAAGGGGTTCCACGCGGGTTTCGATGCGGGGCTGGGTGGCCAAGCTCAGCGAAGACAAGACCAGAGGGAAGAAGCTCATGGATTGAAGCTACCACCGCTCCAGGGTGGGGGGCGGTCGGGTTTCGGTCCCCTGTTGGTCAGGACTCTGTCACATCCGCCGGGAAGGCGCGGCCGACCGCGCCGATTGGCTGGGGCTGGAAATGCCGTCGATGGCCGTTCCCAAGGACCGTGTCCGTTCGCGCAGGCGGTGCAACAGCACGCGACCGTCGGGCGAAATGCCTTCGCGATGGTCTTCCGAAAGGACCCATGCCAGTCCATCCAGACGTACCAGCTGGGGGCGGATGTCGCGATCCAGCCGCTCGCGGACCTGGGCGACGGACTTGCGCGCGTCTTCCAGTTCCTTCAGTTGCCGGCGGATTTCCTTGCGCAGGGCGGCGTTTTCCGCCTGCAGACGGTGTTGGGCCAGGTCCGAGCGTGTACCAATCCAGACCAGCCCGATGATGGAGACGATCCCAATGGCGAAGACCCACGCCGAGGGCGCGAAGGAACGGGTACCCAGTTCCAGGCTGGTGATGGTCTGTCGGGTGCCGATCACCGACAAGCCGGCCAGCAGGACCAGACTGGAGAAGATCACCTGGGCGAACTTGGACAGTTCGATGGTGCGATGGAGCAGATGGAATGACCGGAGGCGGTTCAGCAGGATCACGTTGAGTTCCTGGAACGGGTGAGAAGACGATCGAAGGACAAGCCAGAGAAGAGCTGGATGGAAGCTAACCCGGTCTCGCGGATCCCGATGGCCCTTCGGGAAAGGGCCCTTGCAAAAATGACCGCACGTGGCGTTAGAAAACCCTTGCGTTCCCTTGCGGTCCATGCTCATGCCAACGGCCGCGGGTCATCCACCAAACCAGGACTCGTTTTGGGAGCAGCAATTTGGGAAACCGCACGAAAAACCGCAAGCTGGGATTGGCCAGCCGTGGTAGCGCTTTCCAGGCGGCCAGGCGATCGGTCTGGGCCAGGGCGGAAAACCAGTTGGTCTTCCAGGCGCGCACGGCCTTGGAATACAGCGGGTGGTCGGAATGCTTGTCCAGGGCGGAAACGAAGGCGGAGTACACCCGATCCGTCTTGGTGTGGAGGTTGTTTCCGTGGACCCGATAATGGACCAGGATGTCCGGGAGCACGTGGACGGGACCGTAGCGTCGGGTCATGCGAAGCCACAGGGGGAGGTCTTCCACGGATTGGTCCATGTCGTAGCCACCCGCATCCAGGAACAATTGGCGTCGCCACATCATGCTCACGGTGTGGATTTCCTTGCGGGCCAGAAACAGGTCCTCGAAGGACACCTGGGGGATGCCGCGCAGGTACTGGAGCATGGGGCGGAGGGATCCGTCGTCGTGCAGTTCCAAGGCCTGCCCGGAACAGCCGAACACCTCCGGGTGGGCTTCCAGGTAGGCGCTCTGCAGGCTCAGGCGGCCGGGGGGCAGGATGTCGTCGGACCCCATCGTCACGTAGTACTTGCCCCGGGCCCGGCTCAACAGGTCTTCCAGGGTGGGCATCAATCCCCGGTGGGGAGCCCGTACCCACTCGATCCCCAGTTCGGTCCCCACCCGTTGCAGGATGTCGGCGGTGCCGTCGGTGGAGCCGTCATCGATGGCGAGGATCTGCTTGGATTCCAGGTCCTGGGCGGCCACCGAGCGCAGGCACGCCTCCAGATACGACGCGTGCTGGTAGCAGGGGATCGCCACGGTCACCAACGGAGTTCGCTCGCTCAAGATCGCTTCCTTTCGCGTATCCACAGGAGGGAGGCCAGGACCAGGCAGGCCAGGTTCTCCAGGAGGCTCGCCAGGGCCGGCGAAACGAGCCCGAACCGCCCGTGGAGAAGATAGGTGCCCGTGCAGAGCAGGGCGAATCCGACGACTTCCAGGAACACCACCGCCCCGGCCCGCGAACGCCCCAGGAGGGCCGCGGAAAGGATCCACACCAGGGTGCGGGGGAGTTCGGCCAGAGCTTGCAGGCGCAGGATGGGAATGGCCTGCTCGAATCCCTCGCCCCAGGCCAGATGCAGAAGAGGCGAGGCCCCGATGCTCAGGACCAGGGAGATCGCCGCCGTGCCGGCCAGGGCCTTCAGGAGGATGGAAACTTCCAGCCCCCGCCCGTTTCCGCGCGATGCGGCCACCTGCGACAAGACCCAGGCTCCCACCACGCCGTTCCAAATGGGGTAGAGGAGTTCGGTGATGCGCGTGGCGGCCTGCCAGATTCCGGCGCCCTCCCAGCCGTCGCGCAGAAGCAGGGTGCGGATGACGATTCCCGACAGCGGCACGGTGATGGACGGTGTCGCGCCCGCCACCAGGAGCGGCAGCCATGCCTTCCACCAGGCCGTGATCCTGCGCGGACGACGGATTCCGGTTTCCGTGAAGAAGCCGGCCGCGAAGGGCAGCAGGATCGCCGATTGGGCCAGGATGGCGCCCACCAGTCCGGCAAGTCCCCACAGGGCGACGGCAACACCCCAGATCAGGGCCTGCAGGATCCCGGAAAGCGCGTTCCAGAGCGATGCGCGCATCCATTGGCTCCGGCCCAGCGTTTGTCCCTGCCAGGCCGAGATCCAGACGTTGGGCAGGATCAGGAGGGGCAGAAACGGGATCCACCACCGCCCCCGGAACGGAAGGGCCACCAGATCCAGCGCCCAGGCAACCGAAACCCCCACCGATCCCACGAACACCAGGAGGCTTCCCAGCAGGATTCCGGAAGACCTCCATTCCAGACGCGCGCGGTGGCTGGCGCGACGGGCGGATCCCTGCTGGAATCCGGACTGGAGAGCCTGGACGCCCAGCGCGGAAGCCAGCCCCACCAGGTTCTGGACTTGGCCCATGGTGGCCACGCCCGTGGGCCCCAAGGTTGCAGCGATCCAGCGACCCACCAGGAACAAGGAGGCCAGGCGGGCCATCGACCCGGCCATCTGGATCGCCGCCGCCGATCGAAACCGGAGCATGGATCAGGCTTCGCCGACGGGGAACGGATCCTGGGAGGTGTCGGATTCCCATTCGTCCAGAACCACCGCGCGTCCGCCGAACCCTTCCTTGAAGAAGAGGAGAGGTTCGTTCAGGACCTTGCCGCCGTCCTCGCAGGAGTGCCCGAAGTGCAGCCAGCGGAAACCCTTGGCCGGACCGGCCAGCATCCAGTCCACCAGGAGGTCCGGTGCGCCCAGGTTGCGGCCTTCGTCCGAGGAATGGAGGTACTGGAGATGGAACACGGGGTGTCCCAGGTAGGCCAGGCAGCCGGCCACCAGGTGGTGGCCGGAGTACGCTCCGAACAGGCGGATGTTCCCGGGCAGGCGGCCGCGCAGGAGGCGGACCTCCTCCAGGGTGTGCACGGGCTTGAGATGGTACTTGGATCCCAGCCGGCCTTCCACGAGCGGCCAGAATCCGTCGAGATCGTCGGTTTCGCGGCAGGTGAAGCCGGATGCCACCGCCGAAGCCACCTTGCGCCGCCGCAGGCGCTGGTAGTCGCGGGTGGCGGCCACCTCGATCACGGTGGACAGATTCCTGCTTTTCAGGACCGCTCCCTGCCGGAACAGGAAGTAGGGGAGTTCCTCGGAGGGTTCGCGGTGGTAGATCCACGGGATGGGACGCCACCACGTGCGACGGATCCCCCTCCGGAGCAGGGTGCGGTCCAGGGCGGAAAGGAGTTGGAACACGTCCTGCGATCCCAGCTCCGCGGAAAGGATGGGGCCGCCGTAGCTCAGGCCCCTGTGCGAGGCCCAGCCGTCCGATCCCCACAGGTGCCCCGGCAGGGCGGCCACCCAGCGGCCCTTGGCGCGCACCAGGTAGGAGGCGTCCGCAAAGCGGTCGGCGTGGTAGTCCATGTAGCCGCGCAGGAACTGGAAGTGCGACAACCGGGCGGTGTCCACCAGGCGATCCCAGCCCTCCCGCAGGGAGGGGTCGTAGGGGACCAGTTCCATCAGGCGTGGTTCCAGACTTCGCGTTCGCGACGGAACTGCGAGATCTCGCGGATGTAGTCGGATTCCGCGAAATGCCGGGAGGCCAGGACCAGGCAGACCGCGCCGCTGGAGAAGTTCTCCAGTTCGCGCCAGGTCATGGGCGGTACGTACAGGCCGTGCCACGAACGGTTCAGGAAGAACTTCTCGCGGACCTGTCCGTCGTCCAGGATCACGTCGAAGCTCCCCGAAAGGGCGATGATCAGCTGGTGCAGCTCGCGGTGGGCGTGGCCGCCGCGCACGGCGCCGCCGGGAACGTCGTAGAGGTAGTAGACCCTCTCGATGGGAAACGGCACGTGCCGGTTGGCTTCCACGAAGGAAAGGTTCCCGCGCGGGTCGTGGACGATGGGAAGGTCGATCAGGCGAACCCTGGGATCCATGGGACTAAAGATGCTATCCCGCGAGGTTCCCGTGCGGCCGCTGGGCCAGCCGACGCCGCACGGCCTGGAGGATCGTCCACCGGAAGGCCAGTCTTCGCAGCGGTCCGTAGGGGCTCGATCGCGGGGAGAAGTTCGCGTTGGCCCCGTGGCGGACGTGGTGCAGGAACGGCTGGTCCAGGTAGGCCACCTTGCCGGTCCTTTCCGCCAGAAGACCCAGCCACCAGTCGTGCATGGGAAGGTCGGGAGGAAAGGGCAGGGCGACCTCGAGGAGTTCCCGACGCAGGGCCGTGGCGCAGCCCAGGTAGCCGGGACGCCACAGGTTGCGCCAGAAGCCCGGACGGAAACCGCGCGCGCGGGAGAAAGACGGGGCCAGCACGTTCCCCAGACCGTCCACCACCACGGCGTCGTGGACCACCAGAAGGGCCCCCGACGCGTCCAACGCCCGCAGGCAGGCGTCGACCTTGCCCGCAAGCCAAAGGTCGTCCTGGTCGGAGAGGAAGATGGTGTCGCCTCGGCAGGATCGGAGCGCGGCGGCGAAGGTGTCGGGGATGCGCCCCCGGGGAAGGCCGGGCACGATCTCCACGCGGGGATCGGCGAAGGACCGGACCACGTCCAGGGTGTCGTCGGTGGAGGAGGCGTCGGCCACCACCACCTGGTCGTCCATGGAAAGCTCCGAGAGGATGGACGCGAGCTGCGGGCCCACCCGCGCACCGCCCTGGCAGGTGGCCATGGCCACCGAGATCACGGCCGTTCCTCCTTGCGGAAGTGGACGTTCCAAGCGGACAAGAACCGTACATCCAGTCCCGAACACAGGCAAAGGAGCAGTGCGCGACCCAGCGACCAGCGCCGGACCGGCCAGCGGTGGGACGGATCCAGCATCGCCCAGGCCCGCGCCCCCCGGCAGAACCAGGAGAACCGTTCCAGCCGGCGCTCGGTGGAGGCGGGCTCCCTGCTGGACAGGGAGTGCTCCAGGGACAGATCCACCCGCCCGATGCGGGCGTTGGAGCGGCCCAGCCGGTGGAACAGCCCGTAGTCGGAGAAGTCCAGCGGCATGGCGGTGAGTTCCCGCGAGGCGCTCAGCAGGGCTTCCACGCGGATCAGGAGCCCGGAGTTGATCGCGGCGTGGCTGGCGGCTTCCAGGGGCCCGGCGGGAAGCGGCTGGCCGCGGCGCGGTCGCCCACGGCGCACGGCGAAGGGGGACAGCCGGACGCCTTCGGAACGGATTTCCGGAGCCCAGCAGGCCAGGAGGGGCTCGGCGGCGACGGCCTGTTCGTAGGCGCTCCACCAGTCCGAAGGGGCTTGGAAGTCCTGGTCCAGCAGAAGCAGGAACCGGTCGCCGCGCTCGGCGGCGAGGTTGGCGGCCCACAGGTAGCGGGGCCCCACTCCCGGATTGCGGCCGTCCTCGCGGGGATCGACGAGCGCCGACTTTTCGGGCAGGGCGGCCTTCCCGTTGGACCAGACCAAGGTGAAGAGGCGATCGCCCGCGGCCTGCACCGAGGCGCGGGCGGGAGAGGCCTCCCAGTCCATCCCGTGCAGCACCGACACCACCAGGGTCTGGTCGGCGAGCCTCACGCCTGGCCCCAGAGCACCTGTCCGCGCCGGGCGGCGATGGTCACGGGGAGGATGTCCCCCGCCACGCGGGGCGTGTCTAGGTGCACCACCACCTTGTGGAATCCCGGGGTCTTCCCGAACCACTGCGAGGGCTCGCGGCGGTTGGGCCCTTCCAGGAGGATCTCGGTGCGCGTCCCCACCTGCTCGTCCAGCCGCTGGAAGGTGTGGCGCATCTGGAGGTCGATGATCTCCTGCAGCCGTTCCTGCTTGCGCGAGGGGTCCAGGTCTTCCGGGAGGGCCGCGGCGGGCGTGCCCGGACGGGGGGAGTAGGCGAACATGAAGGCCGCGTCGAAGCGCACCGCCTCCATCAGGGACAACGTGTCCTGGTGGTCGGATTCCGTCTCGCCGGGGAACCCCGCGATGATGTCCGTGGTGATGGACGCGCCGCCCAGGTGGCGGCGGATGCGCTCCACGATGCCCAGGTACTGCTCGCGGGTGTACTGGCGGCGCATGGCCCGCAGCACCGCCGTGGATCCGCTCTGCACCGGCATGTGCACGTGGGGGCAGACGGAAGGGACCTCGGCCATGGCCTGGCAGACGGATTCCGTGAAGTAGCGCGGATGGGGGCTGGTGAACCGGAGGCGGCGGAGGCCGTCGACCTCGCCCAGGCGCCGCAGCAGATCGGCGAAGGAAAGGTCCGAACGCCAGGCGTTGACGGTCTGCCCCAGGAGCGTGACCTCGCGGACCCCCTTGGCCACCAGGTGGCGCACCTCGCGCAGGATGTCGTCGGAGGGCCGCGAACGCTCCGGACCCCGGGTGCTGGGAACGATGCAGTAGGCGCACTTGAGGTCGCAGCCGCGCTGGATGGCCACGAACGCCGACACGTTCGCGCCGGCGGCGGGGAAAAGCCCCTCGTAGGTCTGGTTGCGGTCGGGCCCCAGGGCGGAGATGGGCGTGGATGCGTTCCGCGGCCGGTCCAGGACCTCGCCCAGGCGATCGTAGTGGTCGGGCCCCAGCAACAGATCCACCTCGGGGATCCGCTCCAGGATGGCCTCGCGCCGGTTTTCCGCCATGCAGCCCAGCACCCCCAAGCGCACGCCGGGGCGTCGTCGCTTGTGGTGGGCGATGGAACGGAGCTTGTCCAGAGCGGTGGTTTCCGCCTTTTCGCGGACCGAACAGGTATTGACCAGGAGGAGGTCGGCGACGGAGGGGTCCTGGGTGGGTCGGTAGCCCCGCTCTTCCAGGAGACCGGAGACCAGGGAACTGTCGTACTCGTTCATCTGGCACCCGTAGGTTTCCAGGAAGTAGTACTTCTGGGATGGATCGCTGGGCGTCGACATGTGGGAGCAAAAGTAGACCGTTCGGACTCGGGGACCCATCGCATGCGGATCTATCATTTCCCCCCATGCCTGAAAACGCCTCCTCCCAACTCAAGCCGCGCCTCTGGGCGGCCCTGACCCTGTTCATCCTCGGCACCCTCCTGTTCGTGCCCTTCCTGCTCGGCTCCTCCGAGACCATGCTGGTGGGGCAGGACCAGAC
>DAOPYN010000091.1:0-10867 GCA_035352895.1 Fibrobacteria bacterium
GTTCGGCAAGGTGAACGTGATCGCGAGCTCCAAGGAAGCCGACGGCACCTACAAGTCCATCCCCAAGGACCTCAAGCTCACTCCGGGTGCCAAGTACCTGCACGTGACCTCCAACAACACCATCTTCGGGACCCAGCTCCACCAGTTCCCGAACGTTCCCGTGCCGCTGGTGTCCGACATGAGCTCGGACATCTGCTCGCGCGTGGTGGACGTCTCCAAGTTCGGCGTCATCTACGCCGGCGCCCAGAAGAACCTGGGCCCCTCGGGCGTCACGCTGGTGATCGTCCGCAAGGACCTCCTGGGCAAGGTGGATCGACAGATTCCGACCATGATGGACTACCGCACCCACATCGAGGCCGGCAGCATGTTCAACACCCCGCCCGCGTTCGGCATCTTCGTGCTGGACCTGGTGCTGGAGTGGCTGGAAGGCGTCGGCGGCATTCCCGGGATCCAGAAGATCAACGACGCCAAGGCCGCCAAGCTCTACGCCGAGATCGACCGCAATCCCTTGTTCCAGGGCACCGTGGCCGTGGAAGACCGTTCCCGCATGAACGTCTGCTTCGTGCCGGTCAAGAAGGAACACGAGGATCCCTTCAAGAAGCTGTGCCTCTCGCGCGGGATGGTGGACTTCACCGGCCATCGCTCCGTGGGTGGCTTCCGCGCCTCCATCTACAACGCCATGCCCGAGGCTGGCATCGACGCGATGATCGAGGCCATGCGCGACTTCGAGAAGAGCAACGGGTGATCCGATTCGGGCGTTCGCGCCCGTTTTCGTGTCCCAATTGCGGTTT
The DNA here is from genome assembly GCA_035352895.1 of Fibrobacteria bacterium. GTDB lineage: Bacteria > Fibrobacterota > Fibrobacteria > UBA5070 > UBA5070 > UBA5070. The sequence continues at coordinate 792 of DAOPYN010000091.1, forward strand.
CGAGGGGCGGGCTCCCGTTAAGGGAGCCGGCCCGCTGTTGTGGATCGTGCTGGTGGCGGTGGCCTGGAACGCATTCCTGTTCCACCGGGCGGGTCTTGAAGTCCAGGCACTGATCGCCGCTGTGTTCGCCCTCCTGGGTGCTTGGGGTGCTCTCCGCCTGCCGCGCTGGGTGCGCTGCCCCGCCTGCGGTTGGCGCCACCCACTGGGCAACGACGAACTCTGAGCCTGTCCGCCCGTCTCCTCGACGGGCGGCATGGCGATTTCCCGTCGGCCCCGCCGGTTGGTCGGTCTATATTTCCCGCCCGTTCATGGAGCGATCCCACACCGATTCCAAGACTTCCCGCCTGTCGGCGTGGGAGCCGGTCCTGTCCTCGGCGGCGGTGCTCGCCGTCCTGGGCGGATTGACCTGGTTGGACGGGCGCGGTGTCTCGCTTCCCGGCTCGCGTCCGGTGGACATCGTGTCGCAGTTGCGCGTCGGACATGCGCCATCGGACACCGTCCCGATGGTCGCTGCGCTTGCCGATTCCATCGATGCCGCCGACACCGCCACCATCGCGGGACCGACGGATTCCGTCATCATGCTTCCCGATCCTTCCACGCTGGACACGGCCGGTGTCGTCGCCATCGAGGAGTCCCGGGCTCTGGAGCCGTTCTTCCGGGCGCTTTCCGCCAAGGGGCGCACGCGGGTGGCGTGGTTCGGTGATTCCTTCACCGAAGGCGACATCCTGGTCGGCGATCTGCGCGAGTTCCTCCAGAAGAGCTTCGGAGGTTCCGGGGTGGGCCTGGTGGCTCCCACCTCGCCGGTGGCCAAGTTCAGGGGGACCCTCAAGCAGTCGTTCTCGTCCAGTTGGAAGGAACGCAACATCATGGCCCACGGTGGTCCCCGGATCCCGGTGGGCATCGCCGGACGCGGTTCCATGCCGAAGATCGGGACGGATTCCGTCCAGGCATCCTGGGTGGAGCTGTCCGCGGCCGACCGCGGCGGAGCCCGCTCCTTCCAGCGGCTTCGCGTGTTCCTGACGGGAGGATCCGACAGCGCCGACACGCTTCGCGCCACCTGGCATGGCGGATCCAAGTCCGTGGGGCTGGGTCGGGGAGCGCCGCGCGAGATTTCCGTGGATCTGCCGGATGTCGACCATCTGAAAGCCTCCTTCGAAGTGCGCGACACGGTATCGGTGACGGCCATGGAACTGGAGAGTTCCCGGACCGGAGTGGTGATCGACAACCTCTCCATCCGCGGGAACTCCGGCATGGGGATCCTGCAGATCCCGGAAAGCCAGCTTTCCGACATGCACCGGAGGATGGGGTATTCGCTGGTGGTGCTGCAGTTCGGCGCCAACGTCGCCGACACCACCATGGCCGGCTACGGCTGGTACCGCGACCGTCTCGTGCAGGTGGTCGAGCGCGTCCACCAGGTCTTTCCCGGTGCGGCCGTCCTGATCGTCGGCGTGGGCGACCGGGGCGTGCACGGCCAGGACGGCCGCATCGTCTCGCACCCGTCCATGGTCTCCATCGTCGCGGCCCAGCGCGGTGCCGCCAAGCGCACCCAAAGCGCCTTCTGGGACATGCGATCGGCCATGGGCGGCGAAAATTCCATGGCCAAATGGGCTGCGGCCGGGCTGTGCGCCGCCGACTACACGCACATCTCCCCGCAGGGTGGACGTCGCCTGGCCAAGGCCCTGAACAAGTCGATCCTGGCGGCATGGTCCCAACGGGAGCCCAGATGAACCTTCGCCTTGCCCTCGCCTGCGCTGGAGTCCTGTGGGCCGACCAGCCCCCACCGGTGCTGGAAACCCAGGCCCTGGCCAGGTTCGCCCGGAAATTGTCCGACACTTCCGGGGTGGTGCGCGTCTACCACATCGGCGATTCCCACGTGCAGGGCGCCGTGTTCGCGAGCGAACTGCGCCGCCTGTTCCAGGCCGGGGTCGGGGATGCGGGGAGAGGCCTGGCCTTCGCCCACCGCAGCGTCGGGACCAATGGATCGGGGGAGATGGTCTGGACGGGCGACGGTCCCTGGGTGGCATCCAACGCCCTGCGTCGCGAGAATTGCATGCCCTGGGGGATGGCGGGTTGGTCGCTGGCTGGATTGGACTCCACGCGCGGACTGCAGCTGGCTCCCCGCGCGAGCGCGCCGGAGGGGATGTTCCGTTCCCGCACCGCCTGGGTGCTGGGCCAGGGTGTGCGGATGGAGGCGGTCGATTCGTGCGACTCGCTAGCTCCCACCGTGCGCCGGTGCACCTTCCCGGAGCGCGACACGTTCCGCCTGGTCCTGGATTCGTTCCCCGCGCGGTTCGACGGACTCCTGCTGGAGAACGGACGCGATGGACTGGTGTGGGCCGAGGCGGGGGTCAACGGGCTTTCCTGGAACGAGCTTTCGCGTCCGTCGCGGATGTGGGAACAACTGAATGCCTGGGCTCCCGACCTCGTGGTCGTGTCGCTGGGCACGAACGACGCGTTCGCCAAGGGGTATTCGCCGGAGTCGTTCCGCGCGGCGGTGACCGCGGGAGTGGACAACATCCGTCGTGCCGCACCCGGCGCCGAGGTGGTGCTGGTCCTGCCGCCCGACCATGCGCTGCGGGTGCGCCGTCGACGCTACGCCGACAATCCCCGCATCCTCTCGGTGGAGTCCGTGATGCGCGAGCGGTGCGGCGAGCTCTCGGTGGCCTGCGTGGAGCTGCGGTCCCTCCAGGGCGGAGCCGGAGCCTGGAAGGAATGGCTCGCGCGCGGGCTCCTGAATGCGGACCATGTGCACTACACCGCGGCAGGCTACCGCGAGCAGGCCGGATTGATCCACGGCGCCCTGATGGACGCCCTGAAATCCCTCCCCGACAGCCTGGTGCGCGCGGCAGGATCCCCCGTGGACTCCACGGCGTTGGCCGTACGCGACGCTTTCCTGCGTGGACAGGATTCGCTTCTTTCCACGCGCACTTGGAGCGAACCCAAGATCCAGAAGCCCAAGCCGCCACGCAAGCCCAAGCGGTTCCGTCGCTTTCCGCGCTTCCGGAGGCCGCGTTGAACCTTTCCACGCTGGGGGCGGTGCTTTCGCCCGATGGTACGCCGCTGGTCTTCCCTTCGGGACTCTTCCTCTGGGCATTCGCGGCCTTCGCGCTCCTCCATGCCCTGGTCCGCGAACAGCCCACGGTCCGCAAATGGTTGTTCATCGGATTCTCCCTATGGTTCTACTGGCGTTCCAGTGGGGTGTTCGTCGGGCTCCTCGTGGCCACCACGGTGGTGGACTACTGGCTGGCCCGGGCCATCTACGCCACCAAGTCGACCGCCATCAAACGGCTGTGCCTGTTCTTGTCGCTGGGTTCCAACCTGGGCGTCCTGGGCTGGTTCAAGTACGCGAACTTCGCCCTGGGCACCTGGGCCCAGGCCACGGGAGGCGCCTTCCAGCCGCTGGACATCGTGCTGCCGGTGGGAATTTCGTTCTACACGTTCCAGTCGCTTTCCTACACCATGGACGTCTACCGCGGCGAGATCCGGGCCTTGACGCGCTACCGCGACTTCCTGTTCTTCGCGAGCTTCTTTCCGCAGCTGGTGGCCGGACCGATCGTGCGGGCCAAGCACTTCCTCCCGCAGATGGCCGCCGACCTGCATCCCTCCGGATCCGATCGCGCCATGGCGGTGCGACTGATCGTGGCGGGCCTCCTGAAGAAGATCGTGGTCGCCGACTACATCGCGGTGAACTTCGTGGATCGCGTCTTCGACGCGCCCCTCCTGCACACCGGTGCGGAATGCCTCCTTGCCGCCTACGGGTACGCCATCCAGATCTACTGCGACTTCTCCGGATATTCGGACATGGCCATCGGGATCGCGCTGTGGCTGGGCTTCCGGCTTCCGGTGAACTTCGATCGCCCCTACGCCGCGACCACCCTCACCGACTTCTGGCGCCGCTGGCACATCAGCCTGTCCAGCTGGTTGCGCGACTACCTCTACATCGCCCTGGGTGGCAACCGCAAGGGGAAGTTCCGCACCTACGCGAACCTCGCCCTGACCATGCTCCTGGGTGGGCTCTGGCATGGGGCCTCTTGGAAATTCGTGCTGTGGGGCGGCGTGCACGGCCTGTGGCTGGCCCTGGAGAAGTTCCTGGGGATCCCCAGGCGGGTGGCGGGAGGCTTCTGGAAGAGCGCCTTCTCGTGGGTGGTCACCTTCCACCTTGTGGTGGCCCTGTGGGTCCCCTTCCGGGCCAGGACGCTCCAACTGGCGCTCGACCTGTATGGACAGATCCTGACTGGCGTGGACGCCGCCCTGCTGGGACGGGTGGTCGCGGCCTTCCCGCCGGTGTTCGCCGCCATGGCCGCGGGCTACGCGCTGCATCTGGCCCCCCACGGGTTGGATCGCTGGTGGGAGCGCAGGCTCGATGCCGCCGGCTGGGTGGGGCGGGCGCTTCTGCTGGCGGCGGGGGCGTGGGTGGTGGTGCAGGTGCGGACGGCGGGCATCCAACCCTTCATTTACTTCCAATTCTGACCCGCATCTCGCGGCGCAACCTTCCCTCCAAGGACTGATCCGCACCTATGGTCTGACGCGCGCCGCCCTGAGCGAAGTCGATGGGTACGCCTTCGGGACCGGGACGACTCGTTTCGCTTCGTCTGCATCCACGATCTGCGGGTCAGGGTACGGTTTCGCATGGGGTGGAGTTTGGTTGCCAATTTTCGGCATCGCTTCACTTGCCGTGGAGCTGCATTCGATTGCCGGTGGCCCGACATCGCTTCGCTGGTCGGGTGGGGGCAGATGCGGATGAACGGCCGGAGAATGGCCGACAAGGTCTCCTGTTGAACGATGCCAGGAGTGATTCATGAATCGCCGCATGAAACGACGATGTTTTCGCTTGCGGCGGTGGAATGGTGCTCGAACAGGGATGTGTTATAATGGCTTCTTGATCCTCTCCAATTGATTCCCGAACCATTCCATTCAGAAGGTCCCCTTCCATGAAATCCTGCTCCGCATTTGGGTTCCCTGCCGCCTTTGAGCTCGCTTGTCTGTTGGCTTCCCCGAACCTCCTTGCCGCCGAGGTACGAGCATCCGGGAGGGTCCTCGATCTCAATGGGTCTCCAGTGGCCGGGGTGGTTGTGCAAATCTACGGCAGCGACGAAGTCGCCACCACGGACGCTTCTGGCGACTGGATCCTGGGAACCGGGACGAACATGCTACCTCGGAAGGCTTCGGCCGCATCGCTGCCGCTTGGCAACTTGCGTTTGGAGCAAGGGCGAATCCGGGTGGGGTTCCAAGGTTTTGACCCCCAAGGGCGAGGTGTTGCGAACTCTTTTCCTGCCCCTGGTCAGGTTGCCCTACGGCAAGCTCTCGCGGATACTTCCAAGGACACCCTGGTGTTTTCCAACAATGGCAAGGTTTTCCTCCGGGACACCCTCACCTCGCCGCGCACCGGGATCGTCCGGATCTACGACACCACCTGGAACGCGAAGATCATCTACGGCTGGTTGGAAGACACCCGCGATCTGAAGGTTTACCGCTCGGTCAAGATCGGCGGCAAGATTTGGATGGCGGAAAACCTTGGCTTCGCCGGAAAGAGCCCGGAGTTGGGGGTCTGCTATGGTAGCGAAGACTCCTGCAAGCGGTATGGCCGATTGTACAAATGGACCGAAATGATGTCGCTGGGTTTGGCCTACGACACCACCCTCTGGAACGGTGCTGCCACCGCGCACGTCGGGATCTGTCCCGGCGGATGGCATATTCCGACCAAGTCCGAGTGGACCGACCTCCAGGTGGCCGTCGATCCCGACAACAGCTACGACGGGAATCGGCTCAAATCGCCGTTTTTCTGGCAAGGCTCCAGCCATGGCGAAGACAAGTACGGATTCCGCGCACTCCCCGGCGGCCGTTTCACCGGCGGCAACCTCGAGGACGGGGGAGTGTTCGGGTACTGGTGGAGTCGGACGGAAAATTTCCGGACTTCCGCCGAATTTTTCGAGATGTACAGCCACAACGACAATACGATGCTGGATAACATCAACAAGTTGACCAAGCAATCCGTCCGGTGCGTGCTGGATTGACCGGGCGGCCACGGCGTTCGCTTCGAGGGGGCACCGCGTGGCGTGGTGGTGACGCAGCCGCCGAGGCGGATGGTAATATCGTGTCTCCACTCCAGACGTTTCCGCGGGCGCCAGTCGCCAGGTTGACCTTGCGAAAGAGGCGTTCGCCAGGAAGACGAATGGATTCCACCACCACCGGGACCACTCCTGGAGTCGCCTGTCGATGAATCGAAGACTTGCCCTGCTTCTGGCAGTAACGGCCATCCTCCTCGCGTCGATCCAATATTTCCTTCCAGGGAGGCAGTTCAGACCCTCGTCCAGCTCGGCGGCCGACCTGCTTCGACCCGGCGCGGCAAGGATCGCCGATCCGGAGCCGCTGACGCTTTTTCCGAAGAAGGCGGCCGGACCCCAGCGGATGGTTCAGGTGCCAGCCCTCGACACATTCCTCGTCGCCGGCATCGATGGGAAATGGTGCGCGATCCGGTACCGAGGCACCAACGGTTTCGCCGATTGCGACGAAGCGCGCATGAACTCCATCCCGCTGGATAGTCCGGGTTGGCGGATCTGGTTGAGGCACAACTACAAGGCCGACAGATGGCAGTTCTGGGTGCTGAACGTATCGTTGATCGCGTTGCTGGTCCTGCTTCGTCCAGGGTTCAGGCATTTCGAACGGAGGATCCTGCGGAATGGGGCGGGGGGCGCGCCGGGGCGTTCCGGTAGCCGAGTGGGACGATTCCTGTCTTCCCTTCTCCAACCGAACTTCGACCATCTCTATTTCCTGTGCATCCTGGCTCCCGCGGGCTGCATCGGTGTGGCGATGTTCGACAACGACGCGCTGCTATCCCTTTTCCAGTTCAAGTTCGACTATGTCCTGCACGGTCGAGGTGCCGCCGCGTCCATCCTTTCGGGAATGTGCCTGGCCGTGGTCGTCGGGGTCGGATTGGAGATCGCCGGAGGTTTCCTTGCATACGGTTTCAAGCCGGGAATCCTGCGGGGGATCGGCGTCCTGGTCGCGGGGGCCCTGACCACGGCCACGACCATCGCCGCGATCATGCCAGCGATCTTGCTGCTCTGCGGCTTTCTGGCCCTGATGGTCTTCGGGAGCATGGGCGGCGCAAGCGCGCCTTCGAGGAATCCAGGAGGCAGGGCCGACGATTCCTACGAGGGTGTCTGCCCTGCCTGTGGCGGAACCGGTAAGACAGGAACCTCAGGCTCGGTGTTCGGAGGATGCGGTCGCTGCGGAAGTACGGGAAGGGTCCGGCACAAGCGGTGAGTTGCCGTGGGCCCAAGCCGGGGCGGCAAGCCCGGACGACTGTGGCTGGGAGGGGGGAGTCGTTGGCCCCGCGGGACGATGTCCGCTGGGTGCACGAGTCCATCCCAAGAGGCGAGGAGGGAATCGGATGGCCATTGCCTTCCGAACCCGATGTCGCTTCGTTGGTCGGGTGATGGGTGCAGGAGGTGGATTGCACCGGAGGGCGGAGGAGGTGGATGGCGTGCGGGATTCGATGGTGGCTTGGGATTTGCCCCTTGGCTTCGGGTGCATGCTGATGGGGGGCACATCGATGATCGGTTGTGGTTGGCGGATTCCTGGGGTCGTGGGATTGTGGGCTTGCATGGGATCGGCACAGGCGGCACAAGAGTACCCCGGAGCTCTATGTGGAAGACCATCGGTGGATTCGGCCGCAACGGAGGTGTCTGCGCGGGACGCTCCCAGGGAATGCGTGGTCCTGCTGCACGGGCTGGCGCGGACCTCGAAGTCCATGGGGAAGATGGCCAAGGTGCTGGAGGACAGCGGGTATGCGGTCCGGAACCTCGATTATCCTTCACGCGAGCACCGGATCGATTCGCTGGGCGACCGTGCGATCGGCGGAGTCCTCGAACTTCCCGGGATGACGGAATATGACAAGATCCACTTCGTGACCCATTCCATGGGCGGAATCCTGGTGCGCAGCTACCTGGCCAGGCATGCCGTGGCGAACCTGGGTCGAGTGGTGATGCTGGGGCCCCCCAACCACGGAAGCGAAGTGGTGGACCATCTGCGCGGTTGGTGGGTCTTCCGGAAGTTGAACGGGCCTGCAGGCGGCGAACTCGGGACGGATTCCGGATCCACACCTGCCGTCATCCGGGACGTCCCCTTTGACCTGGGTGTCATCGCGGGAGACAGGTCCATCAATTGGATCAACAGCCTCATGATCGGCAAGGCCAACGACGGGAAGGTGTCGGTGGAAAGCACGATGCTTCCCTGGATGAGCGACCACCTCGTGGTCCATGCCACGCATCCTTTCATGATGCGCGATCGGGAGGTGATCGAGAAGGTGGTGGAATACCTGCGGACGGGAAGGTTCACGGCCAGCAGATGAGACAATGCGGTTCGGGGTGGCCGGGGACGGCGACGATAAACGGAATTTGTCGATGGGCGTTGGAGGGGGCGGGTCTGGCAAACGGGCGGGGGAGGTGCTAGCTTCGGGTGCGAACCCAATTCCGTCCCTCGCGGGGGAAAGGCCAGCCCTATGGTCCATCGAACGGGAATCGAAAGGTCGCGTCGTGCCTCGAGGTGGGCGGCGACGCTGGGCCTGGCTATGGTCGTGCTTGTCGTCTCCGGTTGCTTCGCGACGTCTGGTCGAACGAACTTGAGGACCGGCTCCGAAGTGGACTTGCTGAGCAGCCTGGCGCCGGATTCCATGCGCGTGAGGGTGCTCCACGAAATGGAGAAGATCGAGGGCTACCAGGTGACCAGGGACGATGGAGACGTCCTGGAAACCACCTGGAGGGAAATCCCCGGCAAGACCACCGGGTTCTGGTGGTGGAAGCGCAAGTGGCTGGCTCGGGTTTGCTTCCAGGTGGCTCTGGTACCCAAGGCCAATGGCGACCGACTGGCTTCGGGTGTCCGGATCACCGGCCAATACGAGGAACGCCCCAATGCGAACTTCCCGTGGAAACCCGGGACGATCCAACAACTCGATGACGAACTCGATCACTTCAAACCCCTGCTGATCTCGCGATTGCGGGATTCCGACAAGGCGACCGCACCATGAAGACCTCCCTATTGCAGGCGATCCTGAGCATCCTGGTGGTCTCCGCGTTCCTGATCGTGACCACGGTCGTGGCCTTGGTCCCCATCCTGGGGGGATATCCCCCCGACACCTACACGGAGCATCTCAAGACCTTCGCCTCCCTCTACTCCGGAGTCGTGGGAATCGTTGTGGGGTACTATTTCGGGCGGAACAAGGGCAAGGCCGAATAGGTTGTTTCCGCCGCGAAGGTAGGGGCCCGGACTGCCTGGAGGGGGCATCGGACGGGAATGGGTGTCGTCAATCGCACAATGGGGTATTGTCGAAACCACAATGGGCTGTGCTCGAACATGCCTCGCATCCAAGGAATGGTGCCACGCTGTCCCCATTTTGAGGCGAATTCCCTGGCGAGGATCGGCTTCCGAACGTATTCATGAAAAAGAATCCGTCGGCAACGTGTCCGACCAGAAGAAACGGGAACCCAAATGATCGGGAACGCCTTGGCAATCCGCCGCATCGTCCCTCTGCTCCTGTTGGGAGCCGCGATCTCCTCCGCCGCGCCCAACCCCCGCTTCCATGTGTTCCTGGCCTTCGGGCAGTCGAACATGGAGGGAGCCGTCAACAATCCCGAGTCCCAGGACAAGGTCGTGAACCAGCGATTCCTGGAGCTGGCGGCGGTGACCTGCAACAGCGGGAGTCGTTCCCTGAAGCAGGGAACCTGGACTCCGGCGATCGCGCCCATCGTGCGGTGCGATACCAAGATCTCGGTGGTGGACTGGTTCGGCCGGACCATGGCCGACAGCCTGCCTTCCACCGACACGGTGGGGTTGGTGGTGGTGGCGGTGGGGGGCACCAAGATCGAGGGCTTCGATCTGGACAAGTACAAGGCCTACTACGCCGCCCAGGCCAGCTGGATGCAGCAGTTCGCGGCCAACTACGACGGCAATCCCTACGGACGGCTGGTGACCGTGGCCAAGCAGGCCCAGGAACGCGGCGTCGTCCGCGGGATCCTCCTCCATGCAAAAGACGGCTGAAAGCGGCCGGTCGCGTCGGTTGAAAGCGGCCACCTCGT
>DAOPYN010000092.1:0-10831 GCA_035352895.1 Fibrobacteria bacterium
CTAGACAGATTCCGTCATATCATGCATGGGTGAAAAATCGTTTTGGACAACAGTGATCCCAGATACAACCCGATACGAATGGAAGTTTCCGGGAGTCTATTCTTCCCAATACCTCTGGCGCGATGGAAGAATCGTGGCGAGCCAACCCGTTCCGGGAGCATTCGGCTACACCAAGGGCCTCTGGAAGGAAGCCGTCATCAACGTCCACGGAAGGCTGTTGGCAGGAACGAACCTCCGGACTTCCTATGTGGGCGATACGACTTCCCTCGACTCTCCATCGAACCGCAATGGAGGGATCCCCTTCGTCTGGAAGGCTCCACCCGGGCTCTCCCTGGCAGCCGACACGCTCCACCTTCCGCCACTTTGCACCTTGATTCTGAGCCCGTCTTCGCACGACTCCGGAGCCAATGCCTGGCGTTGGCTCGACAGCTCAGGAATGCCGCTGGAAAGACGCGAATCGTATGCTTTTCAGCCCCAAGGCCCATTTCCCGTCCTCCGGGCCAGGCAGGGCATGCTCGATTGGATCATCGAAACCGACTCCAACAATTTCCGTCAACGAGAAGGCGGCGACATCCACGGCAATGTCCGCATCCGTCCCTATCCAGGCCAACCCTTCCTCCCTGCGGGATCCTCGTTGTTCGATGCACTCCATTCCCGATTCGACACGATGCGACTGGCAAAGCCCATCATCAATGTTCATCGAGATGGATGGGAGGAGTCGATCGTCACAGCGGGATGGATCCTATCGGATTCCAGATCCTCCAGCCTCAAGCCGACCGCCGACTCTAGAATCTGGAAGAACGGCCCACGCAGCTTCCGCACCTTGCCGATCAGGGCAGCCAAATTCCAGATCGATCGGCTGGTGGAATACCTTCCGTCCTCCAGAAGCTCCCCCCCCAAATCGCCTTTCTACGACGACACTTGGCAACTCGACACCCTGGCGCCGCCTTCCGATTCGGTCATTCTACTCCCTTGGAAGGCCACCCCTCCCGTCTGGGACACATCATCCCCCCTGGAAGTGCCGGGCATGGGAACAGCGCGACTGGATCGCATCTTCTGGTGGACTGGTACAGACACCCTGGAGATGTTGGCGAAAATCAGCCTCAATGCCGACTGGCGTCGCACCCTGGGCCGGGACTCCCTTCTGGTATGGAACAAACTCAATCGCCCTCGCGACCAGATTCTGTCCGACACTTCCACTTGGCGACCTCGGATCTGCGATTTCCGCATCCGAGTCGGCGAGTACGACGCGTTCCGCCTTCCGGACTCCTCGTTTCTGGTGGCGGACGACAATCCCGTTTTCTGGGCCTCCTCGTGCGCCGCTGGCGACTCCATGGTCCTGCGCCTGGAAGGTCCCTTGCGCAAGGGAAACCGCGACCAGGCCACATACAAGGCAAACAAGCGCTACCGCAGGGCTGTCGCTACCGCTCGGGGGATCGTACTCGACTCCGGCGCCACGAATTGCCACATTCTATCCAGAAAGAACGGAATCACCTTCACGGTGGACGAGGTTGTACAGAATAAACTCATGTACGCCGGAAGGGATTCCGGCTGGATCCGCAACGCCCGATCGATCGCTCGTGAGAGTATCGCCCGTTCCTTCTCCGACCCATACAGCCATCCAGAGATCCGAGTCGATGACCTCCATCCGGTGGCTAGTCGCCGGGGAAACCTGCCACTTCTGGAGCAGGGAGAAAACCCCTTTGCGGGAACGTTCCTCAACGCATGGAACAACCACTTGCCGGTCCGCCTTTCGCCTGATCATGTGTGGATGGCCATCCTCGATGGAGTTTCACTGCATATCGCCAAGGAACCCCAGAAATGGCGCAAACGCCTGAAAATTGGCCATGAGGGCAAGCGTGAGCTGAAACTCGTCCTGGACCCCAGGGATTACGCGATTCGGGATTCGGCATCTTTCTGGGAAGGGATTTCGAGGCGACTTTTGGAAGCCATGCCCGATTCCACCCAACAAATCCTGGAAGAGCATTTCCTGGCCAGCTACTCCACCACGACACCCACGGTGGATCTTGCCTACCGCATGAAGATCCTGGAATCCGTCCAGCCCTTTTTCGACTACGCGGGCAGTGTGGAATGTGGAATCCCGCGAATCACCCTGGAAGGCACTCCCGAAGATTGGATTCAGCTACGCACCCGCGCACGCCGATTGGGGAAGCTTGGGTTTTCCAATTGGATGAAGGCTCTTGAACCCGTCCTATCAGAATTCATCAAGACCTCTCAGGGAGCTCCATCGCTTTCGTTCTGGCGATCCTTCTTCCGTGTGGAGTCTTCCGGCGGCTGTGACATCGTCTACGAAGCCAACGGCTGGATCACCCGCTTCTTTCCTCTCGATTTCCTGTACGACGAATTCCGATTTCGCAGAAACTTATCCGAAAGCCTGGATCTGCGATTTGTGCCCAGAGGTGCGGGCAGTTTCCCCTTCTCCCTCGTCGACCGCACCCAACCGACCCAGCCCGAGCACCGCTACCTCATTGTGTCAGGCTTTGTCGGAGTGGCCCAGGACAGCTCCACGGGCGATCTCTCCCCCGACATCGGCTGGGCGGTCTTCGAAGATTCCTCCAAGCGAAAGTGAGGTGCGTGACACGACGCCCGACTGGCGCGGCTCCGCTCGGACGACCGAAGAGGAACGATAGGACATCGCAGCAGCAAACGCCCTGCGCCGACATACTCCATATCATATGTTTCCCCTCATGTCCCGCAGCCTCCCGCTCGCTTGCGCCATCTCCGCCACGATGCTTTGCCAGATCGCGCAGGCATCCCCAAGATCATCCTCTCGCGACACCACGTGGATGAATGGACAGATGGCCACGGGTGAGGGCAAAATCGATTTCCACTGCTCGCGCACCGTGAAGATCGGACCCGACACCGTGCGAACCCTGGATACCATCCACCTCGGATCCTGGCGTGGCGATAATGGTTCGTTGCTGACCCCGCACATCCATCGAGGTTCAGGAAAGGACAGCGCCTTGTGGGTTGCCGATTCGGCCATATTCTTTCCCGATTCGGCATCCCACGGATGGAAGCCCGCAGAAACCCGATCCTCGGAATTCCTCTGGCGAAGCGGAAGAGTCTTCGCGAGTCGGCCGCAACCGGGGGAATTGGGGTACGGACACACGAAAGGGCTCTGGAAAAACGCGATCCTCGATGCACATGGAAGGCTGCTGGAAGGAACGAACCTCGAATCGTCGTATCTGGGCGACTCGGCTCTTTTGCAAGGCCCCTATAACCGCGGCAGAACGACGCCGTTCCTTTGGAAGGCTCCTCCGGGGCTTTCGTTGGTATCTGACAGTCTGCATCTCCCCCCGCTGTGCACCTTGTTCCTGGTTCCGACCGCGCTATCCGCCAACGCCAACGACCTGCGCTGGCTGGACAGTACCGGGAAGCCTCTGGCAAAGCCGGTACCATTCGTCTTCCGTCGCGAGGGCCCCTATCCAGTCTTGCACGCTCGCCAAGGCACGCTGGATTGGATCATCGAAACCGACTCCAACAATTTCCGTCAAAGCAGCTACGGAGACATTCGCGGCAAGGTCCGCATCCGCCCCTATGCCGGCCACCCCTTTCTGACGGCGGGAACTTCCATATCCCAGGCAATGCGTGGGCGGTTCGACACCCTGCGACTGGAAAAGCCCATCGTCACCATCCGTCCGGATGGATGGGAGGAGTCGATCGTCACCGCAGGATGGACTCTTTCAAATCGCCGATCAACCACCATGAATTCGGCAACGGGCTCGAGGATCTGGAAAAAAGGGCCACGCGCATTCCGCGCCTTGGCTCCGAAGGGGGCCCAGGCACGGATCCGATCATTCAACGAATACGGCTCTGCCCACGCTTCGTGGATCCCCTATTCTCCCGAGGAAGGATATGATTGGGAGCTCGACACCCTGGTCCCGCCACTCCATCCGCGAAGCCTTCTCACCTGGAGAGCCTCTCCTCCCATCTGGGACACGACCTCCCCTCTGGATGTTCCCGGCATGGGAACAGCCCGATTGGATCCGCACTTCTGGTGGACCAGCCCGGACACACTGGAGATGTTGGCGAAAATCGTCCTCAGAGAGGATTGGCGTCACGTCTTGGGGCGGGATACCCTTCTGGTATGGAACAAATTCCACCGTCCACTTGATCATATTCTGTCCGACACCTCCACCTGGCGGCCTCGGCTCTGCGACTTTCGCATCCGTGTGAGCGAACGCGACAAGTTCCAATTGGGGGATTCTTCGTTTCTGACTTCCGATGACAAACCCCTGTTCTGGACGCCATCCTGCACCGGCGACACCATGACGATGCGATTGGAAGGCCCCTTTCGCAAGGGCGATCCCACCCAGGAGACCTACAACGCCACCAAACGCTACCGCAGGGCCATCGCGACAAGTGCAGGAATTGACTTGGACTCGGGATCTTCTCGATGCCATATCCTGTCCAGAGATCACGGGATTTCCTTTTCCGTCGACGAAGTGGGCCAGAATCCCCCCGTCTGGGCTGGATTCGATTCGACATGGATCAATAACGCCAGATCTATCGCCTTGGAAGGAATCAACCGATCCCTTCCCGGCGAGGAATGGCAACACGAGGGCATCGAGCTGGAAGACCTCCATCCGGTGGCCGGTCGCCGCGGAAGTTGGCCCTTGGTGAATCGCGAGGAAAACCCCTTCGCAGGCACCTTCCTACAGGCATGGAACCGGCACCTGCCTGTCCGTTTTTCGCCAGACCACGTATGGATGGCGATCCTGGACGGAGTTTCGCTGCACATCGCCAAGGAGCCCGAAAAGTGGCGCAAGCGACTGAAGATCGGCCATGACGGCAAGCGCGAGCTGAAACTCCACCTGGATCCCAAAGACTACGCGATTCGAGATTCGGCATCCTTCTGGGAAGGGATTTCCAAGCGACTTTTGAACGCCATGCCCGATTCCACCCAACAAATCCTCGAAGAACATTTCCTGGCCAAGTACACCACCACCTCCCCCACGGTGGAGATCGCCTACCGCATGAAGATCCTGGAATCCGTCCAGCCGTTCTTCGACTACGCGGGCAGTGTGGAATGTGGAATTCCGCGCATCACCCTGGAAGGCACTCCCGACGACTGGATCCAACTGCGCACCCGAGCGCGCCGCCTGGGCAAGCTTGGGTTCTCCAAGTGGATGGAGGCTCTGGAGCCGATTCTCGCGGAGTTCATCAAGACCTCCCAGGGATCGCCATCACTTTCCTTCTGGCGATCGTTCTTCCGTGTGGAGTCTTCCGGCGGCTGTGACATCGTCTACGAGGCCAATGGCTGGATCACCCGCTTCTTTCCGCTGGATCGCAACTATGCCAAAATTCGCTTCCGGAAGAACCTTTCCGAAACCCTGGACCTGCGGTTCGTGCCCAGGGGCGCGGGCAGTTTCCCCTTCACCTTGGTCGACCGCACCCAACCGACCCAGCCGAAGCATCGCTACCGCATCGTATCAGGTTTTGTCGGAGTCGCCCAGGACAGCGCCACGGGCGATCTTTCTCCAGACATCGGCTGGGTGGTCTTCGAGGATTCCACCAAGCGCAAGTGAAAAATCCTCCTTCATCGTTCCCAAGGAGGATTTTTCACCACACCACCCCCGCCACCCGGCAAGCCACCATGCCCCCAATGACCACGCCCACCGGATCGTGGCCCGCGCGGCGCAGGCGCCAGGCCATCACGGGGGCTTCGAAGCCGGCTTGGCAGACCACCACCAGGCGACGTCCGCGGGGAAGCTCCGGCAAGGCTTCCCATGGATGCGCTCCGGCGAGGTGCGCGCCCGGCAGTGGCGGGATCAGCCTGCGGTCCATGGAGCTTCGCATGTCCACCACCAGGGTGCGTGGATCGGCTAACAGCGGCGGCAATCGCGCGGCGAGCAGCAGCTCCAGCGACGACGCCTTTCCTTGACGGAAATCGTCCAAAGCTTCCAGGACCCTGTCCACCTGACCCTGCAGGGCGCGCTCCGAAAGCGTGGAATCCAGGCTGAAGCGCAGCGTCTCGCGGGCCTCCTGGGGGCTCCACCCTTGGGCCAGAAGCACGTGCGAAGGGAGGTCTTCGTCGGTGGCGCAGGCCGACCCGGCCGAAACGCGGATGCCCTGCAGGTCGAGCCACCCCATCAGGACGCCGTTGGGAATGCCGGGAAAGCGGACCATCGCGGTGTTGGCCACGCGCAACTGCGGAGGAACCGCCTGCCGGGATTGTGGGAACATCCCGCCCACTCCGGCCAGGAAGCGTTCCATGGCCCTGGACACCCGATCCGCCCCTTCCAGCGAATCCCACAGATTCCGGCACGCCTCGGCGAATCCCGCGATGTCGTGGAGGGCCTCGGTGCCGGCGCGCAAGCCCCCCTCCTGGGCCCCGCCGTGGATGCCGGGGAGCAGTGGCGCCCCTTCGCGCGCCCACAGGGCGCCCACTCCCTTGGGTCCGTGGATCTTGTGGGCGGCCACCACCGCGTAGTCCGCCCCCAACGCGCGCACGTCCACCGGGATCTTGCCCAACGCCTGGACGCAATCGGAAAACACCAAGGCCCCGCGCCGCCGCGCGAGGGCGGCAAGCGTCGGCACATCCTGGACGACTCCGGTCTCGTTGTTCACCCGCATCACGCACAGAAGCTGCGCGGGACGTTCCAGGGCCTTCTCCAGCGCGGAAATCTCCACCCGGCCGTCGGAATCCACCGGCAGGAGTTCCACTTCCACCCCGGCACCGACCAGGTGTTCCAGCGTGCGCAGCACCGCGTGGTGTTCCACCGGACTGGACAGGATCCGGCACCCTTGCGGAAATGCCTGGACCACCGAGCGGAGGATCTGGTTGGTGGCTTCGGTCGCCGTCCCGCAGAAATGGACGCTGTCGGCCGTCGCCCCGATCGCGCGGGCGACCGCCTCGCGGGAGTCCTCCAGCAGGGCGCGGGCGTCGTGCGAAGCGCGGTGCGGGGAGCTGGGATTGCCGTGGACGGATTCCAGCACGCGAACCATCCGTCGGATCACCGCCCGGGAGGGTGCCGTGGTGGCGTTGTTGTCCCAGTACACGTCGCGGCGGAAGCGGAACATTCAGAGGTCCTCGGTAAGGGGAGGCAGAGGCTTTCCGTTGCGGGGGGACGGGACGCGTTCGCCGTGCGCCACGTTGCGGCTCACGTTGAGCATCATGTCCAGCTCCGCCCTGGCACCCACACGGGTGCCCGCCCGCAGAACGCTCATGCCGCCGAGCACGGCACCGTCGCCGATGTCCACCCGTCCCAGCACCAGCACGTCGCGGCGGCGCTCGTGGGTGGCCACGGCCGACCCCATCCCCAGCACGGCATCGCGCCCGATGGTCAGGAGCGAGGGGTGGACCACGTCCAGGTAGCAGGCCGGAGCGATGTAGGCGTCCTTGCCCACCTTCATGCCCATCGCCCGGTAGGCCACGTTCTTCAGGCCCGGAAACGGACACGCGTAGAGGGCGAGCGACACCATGTACCGAAACCCCACGCCCACCTGGCTCAGCGGACCGCCGTAGAGGATTGAGCAGACATCGTGGTGGGACAGTCCTTGGACGTCGATGACGATCTTGCGGGATTTCCCCGCCAGGAACTGGCGCACGCGCGCGCGCTCGGCGGCCACTCTCGTGCGGGTGGTCATCGCGAAGACTTCCCTGCCAGCGCCGAATCCAGCCATCCGGTCAGAGGCGAGGCGGCGCCCGCCTGGATGCGCGCGGGCTTGCGGCATTCGGCCAGGAGGTTCTCCAGGATCTTGGCGGGCATCTCGCGACTGAAGATCCGGGCGAGCGACACGGGAATGCCTCCTCCCAGATCCACCCGTTCGGAGTAGGTTCCCTGGATCGCGCCCTTGCCCAGCGCCTTCACGGAAATGGATCCGTCCATGTCGGTCACGCGGATCACCCCCGGGACAGGTGGACGGGAACTGTCCGCGACGGCCTTTAGCCGCGCCTCCATGGTGGCACGCTCCGGATGGCGACTGATCCGGACATCCACCACGATGTCGCGGTCGGTGAAGGGCCACGGCAGATCGTAGCGCTGGTACGACAGGAAATGGTCGGGCCCCAGGTTCCGGAGGATCCTGGATTCGGCGAGGTACGGACACCAGGTGACCATGCCGGGAAGATCGATCAAGGTCTCGCCCACCACCGGAAGCGGTACCGAATCCTGCCCCCGCGAGCGGAAGGCCTCCACATCCTTGCCGGGGATGGCGAGGACGGAGACTTCGAAGCGGCTGGTCTTCTTGACCAGGGTCCAGCCCGTGTCCGGAAGGGCCAGGAAGAGCATCTGCACGAAGAGGGAAAGTGGGGTCATGTCGAAGTCTCCCGTTGCGGCGATGGCCCCAATGGTGGTCAGCCGCCGAAGAACACGTTCTGCGCGCACATCGGCACCAGGGTGCCGTCGGCGCGCGCGTAGGGATTGCAGCACTTCTGGAGGCGGGCCAAATCCATGCTGTGGACGTCCATGAAGTCGTGGATGAAGATGGCCTTCATGCTGGAACGCCCCAGGTCCATCAGGGCCCTGGGGTCGTTGGCCACCTGCGGCAGGCGCCTCAGGAGGTCGCGCAGGCGGGCCAGGAACCGGTCCGAACGATCGGACGAATCCGCCGCGCTCCACAGCTCGTACATGCGCAGCCGCAGGGCCTCGAATCCCTCCGCGTCCAGTCCGGGAAGGGTGCGGTTGGTCACCAGGTTCAGGAAGCCTTCGCGCCCCAGGAAGGTCTCCAGGGTCTTCCAGATTCCGTCCTCCGTCTCCACGAAGTAGCTCATGGCGAAGCACGAGGGATGCGAACAGGGAAGCGGATGGAAGTCGGATTTCTCCAGGCGCGGATGGAGGGCCAGTCCCGCGACCACGTCGGGGATGGTCAGGCGCCGCGAGGCGTCCCAGGTGGTGGCCCTACCGGTCAGGGCCACCGGCTGCAGCATCAGGGTGGAGGCCTTGGTGGAAAAGAGGAGATCGGCAAGATGCGGGATCTGGTCCTCGTTCACGCCACGGGCGATGGTGGCCACGAAGGAATACGGGATGCTCTCCCTTTCCAGGATCTCCAGAAGCTCCATGCGCTCGCGGATCAGGGCCCGACCGCGCAGGATGTGGTTGTCGTCGTCCCGCAGCGAATCGAACTGCAGGGCCACCAGCGCTCCATGTTCGGCGAAGGCCGCGCGCAGGACGGGATCGGCCAGGAGGCGCAACCCGTTGGTGGACACCGTCGTCTGGGTCACGCCCTTGGCCCGCGCCAGCGCCAGGAAGGCGGGGAGGTCGGGATGGAGGGTGGGCTCTCCGCCGCTCAGGTTCACCACGGGCACCGCGCCCTCGGCGGCAACCAGGGTATCCAGGACCTTCCCGAAGGTGGCCAGGTCCATGCGGTCGTCGGAGACCTCCCCCTTCAGGCACACGGGGCACCGCAGATCGCAGTCGCGGAGGATCTCGATCACGGGAAGGCAGGTGTGCTGGCGGTGTTCGGAGCAGAACCCGCACGACTCGGGACAGCCCCGGAATCCCTCCACCTGCAGCTCCAACGGCACCTGGCGGGGCTTCACGTGGTGGACCGACTCGCGAAACCACGAAGCGTCGGAGGACACCAGGACGGAATCCGACCCGTGGTCCGGGCACCACTTGTCCAGGTACACCGCCCCGTCGCGCTCCACCACCTGGGCGGGCACCTTCCGACGGCATTCGGGGCATGTGGACTGGGTGGTGGAATGGGCGAACTCGATCATGGCGAGGGCTTCCAGAAGCGTTCGTCCCGCTCGCGGTAGAGCAGGTTGTAGGAACAGGCGGGCACCATGGAACCCGATTCGTCGGGGACCAGATCGCCGCAGTGGGCGATGCGATCCAGGTCGAAATTGGCCCCGTCCATGTGGGGGTGCACGCAGACCATCTTGATGGACCGCTCCAGCTTGCGCTCGCGTCGGGAAGCCGACAACGTCGGATCCTGGGCGACCAGGCTGATCCTCCGCAGCACCTTCAGGTCTTCCGGATCGCAACCTTCCGACCAGGCCCGCGCCAGACCGGTCTGGAACTCCTCCACCAGGGAGGCGTCCAGGCGCGGGAGGTAGCTTCCGGCGCTGGCTCCGGAAAGGCGCTCGCGCGGGAGGATCCGCGCAAGGGACAGGATCCGTCCGGCATCCTGCGCGAACCAGGCCATGGAGTAGCAAAGTGGGTGCGATCCCTGCGGGGTCAGGAAGTCCTCCGCCGAGATCCCCTCCACACCGCACAGGAGGGTTTCCACCTCGTCCATGGCGATGCGACCGCCGGGCGCGAATCCGCTGCCGTTGGCCCCGGTGTAGGCCATGTTCTGCACGGTGATGGACAGGACGTGGTCGCGCGCCAACAGGCGCTTGGCGAGCGGCGCCAATTCATGTTCGTTCACCCCGCGGATGGCCACGAAGATGATCGTGGTGGCGATCGACGCCTCCTGCAGCACCTCCAGGCAGCGCTCCTTGGCTTCCACGATGTCGGCGCCGTGGATGGTGCGGCTCGCGGCGGGATCCAGCGTGTCCAGCGACAGCACCACGTGGGCGTTCTGCTCGGCCAACGCCCGGGCCAGGTCGCGGTCGCGGGAAAGGCGAAGCCCGTTGGTGTTCACCATCACCCGGGAGAATCCCTTGGAGCGCAGGAGGGCGACGATTTCCGGCAGCTGGGGATGGAGGGTGGGCTCGCCCCCGGTCAGGTCCACGATCGTCTGCGAGGGGTTCCGCTCCAGGATGTGGTCGGCGATCCGCTCCACGTCCGACAACGACTTGTGGTAGGCTAGGTCGGGACGGTTGTGGGTGAAGCAGATGGGACAGTCCAGGTTGCAGACGTTGGTGATGGAGAAGATGGGCAGCCGGAGGTCCGACAGGTGCCGCGAACAGGGCCCG
>DAOPYN010000093.1:0-10793 GCA_035352895.1 Fibrobacteria bacterium
TTGCTCAATATTGTTGCTCATATTTTGTTGCTCGCCGAAGGCATCGCCCTAACGCACCTGTTCATATTGTTTTGGCGTAGCCAAAATCAATATGGAACGGGTTCGTTAGGGAAAGTTTCACGCCTTCTAGCACTGTTCGGAGCGTAACGTTTTTCATTTGGCTCTAAACGCCCCCCCCATCACATTGTTTGGTTTGATGTTTGAATTCATTCCTCAACTTATCAAATTTAGAAGACCATCAATGAAACGTAAATATATTGGCATATCTGATGGGCGCGGCTGTTCTTTTGGGTAGACTTTGTATTTTGTGTTGAATTTAAATGTTTTTTCGAACCCAAACATTCCAGAAGTTTGGGTCGAAATTACTATTGTTACAGAATCGTACGGAAGGGGAATTGGTGCGCCGTAATATTTATCAACCCAATCGCCCTTGTCAAGGAAATTCCCTGAAACAGAAACTGAACCGGTATCTTGTATACTTGAGATCAAGCTATCTGTACGTGAGTCGAATATCGCGATTTGGCTCAAGGTTTCTTTGGCGTGATCTGCCTTCCATTCTGTGAGATGAATAGAAATGACCCCAGAAAACACCAGACTATCTGATCTAGACGCTTTTGATATTGTTGCATTCATTGAATTTGCATCAATTGACCTGATGTTAATAAAGCGCGCATCGATATTTGCGTCATTATTGCTGATCAACCAAATTCTCCGGTCGTATTTGACCATTTTTGGCTCATCTGCATTTACAAGATTAGCGAAAATCACAACACATGCGGCGATTCGGGATAGCTCTTTCATTTTATAGGTCCGTTGTTTCTGGTGGTGAGTGTCAGCTCAGAATTATTGGCATTCATGACAAATGGAATTGGTTTTTATAGGGCATTTTTTGTTGCGCAAAGAGCTGATGGATTGATTTTCAGCCATTTATTCGTGGAATTACCAGCACTGCCATTGAGTCAATACCGCAGCCCCTGGACAGGGCATTTATTTGGTGTTTATTGAGAAAATGAGTTGACCGCCATCTTTCTTTTTTGCTTGAATGTCGATCTCACCTTTTGTTGCCCGAAGTTCTGAGCATAAAATTGAATTCGACATCTTCAAACCATCCTGATTGGATAGAATTTTGAATGTGATCGCCTGATTTGCATCAAAGTAGTCATTCAAATTTATGCATTTATCAGGGGCCAATTTTTCGAAAGCTCGGATGGGTATTGGGGGCAAGTATCGCCGCCAAAAATAGTCATTAGATTCCAAGTACATAGGAAGCCTCATGAATGTCGAATCTTGATCTTGTATAAAATTAAAGCCACGACTATTTGAAACAAGGATTGATGCATCTAAATCTTTAAGAACAGGAAGTCCAGCTGAAGAGAATGAAAATGTTGTCTTATTTGGTTTCGCTATAAATATTCCTTTGGGATACACCTCTGGGTACCAAGATATACCCCTGGCGGAATATCTTTGGTCTGAAGCAATACTTCCGAATATATCGGATGTTTTTGGAGTTATGTTTGGAAAAAGCGGAAATTGAATACCGCAGGCCACCCCAATAGCCGTTTCTCCAAAGGCTCGAAATGGCCTAGTCCCTAAGAGCTTTCCTGATTGTAAAATGTTAAATTGTGGCATTTCGTCACTTGCTGTTCCAGATATCTGGCCAGATTTCCTGCCGCTAGCAAGAATGTAGCCTGAATTGAGAGCATGTGCCAGTGCTAGTGATTTTGATACGCCCGCCCCACGAATACCTCCGCAAACATTTCTGCATTTTACCGTTCCGAGAAATACGGCATCTATCAATCTGTTGTCGAGCGCGATTTTTGATACCCATTCCTCATCAAATGATTGAGGACTGCTATCAGGATAAAGCTTTGAAGCCGATCTGGTATTTGGCTTAGGCTCACTCCATTCTTCTTCAAGCGTTGGCCAATCGCTTTCACCTTCATAAGTATAGCCAGAATAATTCCCGCTCTCCCAAGGATGGTTTGTTTTGTACGAGAAATCTGCCAAATCATCGATGGACCGAAATGAACCAGGGATATTCGAATAATCCGCATTTAAGGTGATGGCGGATTTCCCACGATTTGTCCCAACCGACACGCCTAATATTCCTCCAACCGTATCCTGCCCTTTGATATTTCCAGTTGAAATGAGGTGAAGCGAATAAGATGAATTTGATCTTCCAATACACCCTCCTACAGAGAATCGCCCAGAAATATCCATGTTCGAATAGGCGGCATTGATGATATTCCAAAAGGATGATCCAAAAACCCCTCCAATAAAGTTAATGCCCGAGATGGTTCCACTTGTGAAAATGCGATTTACCTCCACAAATGGCCCAGCCTTGCCAGCAACTCCCCCGACAAATGATCCACCGAAAACATTTCCTGAAATAATGATGTTTTGTATTTTAGCGCGAGATATTTCCCCTGCTAGAACGCCGCAAGATTGAGTACAATAAATCGTATCAACAATGACATGCAAATTGGTGATTTCCGCTTGCCGATCCGTTACGCACTGCGGTTTGAATTGCTTCTGCTGGAATGCAAGCGCTCCGCAATTTGCGCTACTATCATTTGCAATTAGGGTAAACAACCCACATGGTGAATTCTCATTGCATGTGATTTTTGGTATATGTATTGTGTGTCCATTACCTTTTAGCGACCCATAGAATGGGAAAGGTTTAAATGTTTCAGAGTTTGAGGTCCATAATACATCCGCATCAAGGCTGAATTTACCAAATGGATTTGACTCAATGTTTTTGAAGTCTTGAATTGAAAGTAACTGAATTTCACTTTCCTGAGAATTCGCCCTACCAGATAAGGTTGCGATAATTGCGATCCCAGCCAAAATCTGTAGCCGGTGTTTTTTAGGGGAAGAGTTATTTGGAATTTCAGACTTTTGAAATTTTTGCATAGCATTGAATAAATTTGTGAGCGCAGACAATGGTGACTTTACCACGAGAGAAGAGCAGTGATACTTTGATCTCATATTCTGTCTAGTATCCGAATTTGGTTGGGAATATTCTCAGGTCAAGGACATAGGGCGATCGATCCCAAGATATGTTTTCATATTCATTTTTAGAAAAGTGATAACTTTTCTTGTTGTCTTCTCCGTCAAATTTTTGCGTCTCGATATGAAGTGCTTCTGAATTATCAAATTTTCCACGGATACATGAACAAACTAAATCATCTGGATTGAGATGGTTTTGAAACGTAGATGCATTGATTAAATGTTGATATGCACCCATCTTGATGTCGACCTTTAGGAAGATTGATTTCGTTTGAGTTTTGGGAAATAGCGCAAGGATCTTGCGTTCACCAAATGTTATGTATTTGAACGTTGCGCCCATCTTTTCGTATTCTTCATCAATTTTCCAAATCTGATCCATATCAACTTTGTTATGCCAGTCAGATCGCACCACATAAAAAAACAGAAGGATAACTTCGTCCTCTGAAAAATCTTCCTGAGAGGTATAAATACCGAAGATTTTTCCGGTTGATCCACATTTGATCTTTTCAAACTCTAAACGCTTGAATAGCTTGTCCTCATCGAGTGATGACATCACCTCTTCCATATGGTATTTTTGGGGTAGTTCCGATTCTAGCATGTACGCAGATATTTCGGGAATCCTTACCCGACTACCCTTCGGATATGTATTTGAATAAAAAATCGGATCAGAATCCTTATATATTTCCCTTGGAGAGGTAATATGGGTAATGTTGAAATCAATTTGTTTGTTTTCCGGGGCAAAACCCATCAGCGCTGACCAAGGATATTTGTCGACCCCCTGTGATTCATTTGCCTCTTTCCACGCCTGAAGGATAGGAGCTTTGTTTCTAATTTTCTGCACAAATGCAGACATAACAGCTCGCCCGCCAGGACCGCCTTCATATGCGTGCTCATATCCAAGGATCGCAAAAATACCTTCAGATTTTTGGATTATACTTTTATACCTGAAACCCCTGAAATAATTGATATTCGTGCAGGCTGGAACAATAATGATTTTGGTTTCTGGTAGTGGCGCTAAATTGTGTAGATATATAGTCCCAGTTTCGTCACCCTCTCCAAATACTTTTCCATGAGCACCATGTCCGCTAATAATATAGATGTTTGGCGTAATCTGGCTGCTCGCGGTTTTTACTAAGGGGGAATTATATAATGCATCATTCCCTGGGCTGCTAGTCTTTCCACTGTATTCGATTGGAAATAATGGATAGCCTATTGTTGCTGACATTGAGCCAGATTGAATCTTGCAAATCAAGAAATCGTCATTTTCAAAAAACGAAGACACAGGAACTTCGCTAGCTCTTTTTTGCGGGATCGGCAATTTCTTCTTCTTGCTAGGCTTTGTCTTTGCAGCTTCTAATGCATTAAGCCACTGGAGCGACCCTTGTTGTTTCTTTCTTGCCGCATCACCGAATCCAATGCCATCCTTTGGATCGAGAAATTCTAGCCAGAGAAAGGTTGGAACCGCATTTGAAACATTGCTAATCTCGATGATTTCATTTGGCAAAATTATGCCTCCAGATTTTCTGATTTCATCGCCTCTAAAATTTCTTCAGTTGCGCCTTCTCGAAGACCGTGCTTTTCGAGGAAATTACTCATTGCCGCTGAAAAAATGGATTCGCATGGCGATTGCTTTGCATGGCTCTGAGGTATGTAGCCAGTATTTACTAGTCGTTGCCATTTGCCGGTTAGCGTTTCGATGCCATCGGGAAGCAAATAAATCGTGTCAATGAAGAATGTTGAATTTCCAGCCTGATATCTAATTGTTGTGGCACCTTCATGACATTCAATTTCAAAGCATCCTTCCGAGTCGGTAGTGACTTGTCCGATTTCCCCGGATGCATTTTCCCATTTGACTATAATGTTGCTGGTTTTAGGTAATAGGTCGTTATGCAATTTGACTTTTCGCTTCCCGCCTTTCCCTCTCTTTGGTAATGGCACTAACTCCCGACTCCATCCCAGCGGATCACCTTCACCCAAGACCGTCCGGACCTCTACTTCGTAGTCCTTGCCCGTCTCACCATCAACGGTGATTGTGCCGCGCCAATCCATCGTTTCATCCTCGTCGGCCAATGCCTCCAAGCCATCCTTGACCTTCTTGTCGAAGGAGAACATCCCTGTTTTGCGGACCACCTTATCCAAGTCCGAGCGGTCACCGCGAAGAGAAAGCGTGCCGATCTTCGTGCCGTTGAAGCAGCCAACCACCAAGCCCAACAGCTCGGAAAGCTTCTGGCAGGAGGTCTTGCCATCCGACGAAATGATCCGAAGAGCCTCACCAAAAATGCGGTCGGGGACCAGAATGCCTTCTACTTGCGCTAGATGGACAGCACCGAAGAACCGCCCCTCACCAGTTGGATGTCGAACCTTCGCGCCGCGTGTCCAGACGGGTTCCTTGCTTCCCTCCAAGGCAATCAAATGCCAGGCAACCAAGAACGCATCTGGGCGCATCCATGAAACAGTTGGCGAAAGACGTACTTGGCTGGGCTCTGACGTGGTGAATAGCCTGGACCATGCAATAGCGCTCAATGGATCTTCTTCCAGGCCCGATTGGATCTGGCCAATCTGGAAGGCCAAGGCAAGTTGATCGGCGTCTGACAATTTCTGGAATGGATCCTGGACGCAGACTTCCAACGACTGGCACAAGCTTGTCAGCGTGTTCCAGTCGGTTTGTTCCTGCGCTTTGCGTTTGGAATCCACCGGAAATTCTTCGGACAGATGATGGACGATGTCCCGGTAGCGAAGCATCGCCCCAACACTCCACGCTGGATCTTCCATTTTGCCTGGGCGCAAAGGGAGTTGGAGCGTTGGATCGATTCCATCGACAATCCGTAGGTCAAGGAAGTATCCCTCCTGGGTGGACGAATGCTTCCATAAGACCCGGACCAGTCCCGGTCCTTCTGGGTGGAAGTCTTTCCATTCCATCCCCGCAGGACCTTCGATCAGGCGCGAAGTATTGGGGTTGGTGCGCGGGATGAACAGTGCGCTCCACTTTCCTGGGAGTGGGACCTGATCGAGGTTACGGCCCGATGTTGGCTGCAAGGCAAGGTGAATGACTTCGCTGGAGCGGAAGGCTGTTTCAGGCCGGTGAGCAACCACCACGAACTTGGACGGTATCACCGCTGGAGCGGGGCGGCTTGCGAAGGGGAAGTAGCTTGCCGGGCGTCCCAGCTCGGAAGTCCACAACCCCAAGGTCACGAAGTCGGCAAGTTTCGATCCCACGATGGATGCATCAAGCGATGTCTTCGTTAGCTTGAGGGCTTTCAACAGCGAGGGCCCACCCACCGTGGCCCATGCCGCCAAATGGGCTACGTCTTTTGATGCGAGCGCGGATTCGAGGTCTACCGCCCATGCGCGGGACTGGAGGTCCTGCAAGTCCGAGATCTCAAGATGAAAATCGCCCCCATTGATCCGGAGATTGGCTTTGCCCTCTGCGTCCAGTTTGCCGGGATACGTTTGGTCGTCGTCATCTTCCAGCTTGTAGGCAACGGCCGGAACCCCTTGGTCATTGATGCTGACACTGACCACGATGTCGGTCATGTCATCTACTTCGAAATACTCGCTAACGGGAGCCCGACCATCGAAGACCGGGGTATCAAAATCAGGAATGGGCGATGGAATGTTGATGTCATAAAGTGACAAGTCCGGTGTCGGAAACTTGAACTCCGGAATGTTGGTGAAACGAAAGCCTGGCATCCCTGGTGTGCCAATGCTCGGAAAGGCTGGGTATTCCGGAAAGCCTGCAAAATTCGGAAGCGTTGGGCCAGACAGGCTTTCAAGCGGCCTGCCGAGGCTTGGCATGGACAGCCCGGAAAGCGGGTTCCCTAGATCGGGAAGTCCAAAGCCGCCACCAGATCCCGCGTCCGGTAACCCACCTCCCATCGAAGGAATGTTGAGATCCGGAGCCTTTGTGGGAATCTTGACATCGCGATCCACCTTGAGGTCGCCGCCAATTCCTGTCGGGTTGTGGATCGTGCCTTCGACATGGACAGAAGGGTTGTTCGGGTCGAAATTCTGAGGAACGCCAACACCCACCGCACCGTTCAATGGACCATTGGATAGGTTCGTTTGCGTGCTCGTTGGCACCGCTGGAACCGCAGGTACATCCGGTACCTTAGGCGGTTTCGGAGGGTCGGGGAGAGATCCGAAATTCATGCGCTCTCTCCTTGGCTCGGTTTGGCGGGCTGGACCGGCTTGTTCACCTTGGCGGCATTGGGGACTTCAAATGTCAGGGTGGAGGGACGCTTGGGGTCTGTCAGGATCTCCAGCTTGTAGGAGCCCCTTGCCAAGCCCTTGAATTGGATGCGTCCGTGGGAATCGCTTTGGCCGGATTTCTGGAGAGGCCCTGAAAGCTTGACGGGAGTGTTTGGGAGGGCCCGCTGTTGCTTGTCTGCCAGTTGCAAGGAATAGGAATGGACCTCGAAGTCTTCCGTTTCTTTCAGGCAAGCCATCCAAGCGGAATACGCCTTGTCGTTGGCGCCAAGCTGTTCTCCAGACGGTTCCGGATCCAACCGACGCTGGAAGAACAAGATTTCCAGTCGTTCATCGGGAGCCTTTGAGCCATCAGGCATGGCGGCAGAATCTGGATTGGCACGACTCCCCGCTACCTTTGGGGTAGCGCACTTGGCGAGAGTTGCTTCACCATCTTGGCAATACGCCCAGAGCAAGGCTTGGCAGGTCGAGGCATCCAGCTTACCGGATTCCTCTAGATGGGTCTTGCCCTTTTCGTTGACGGATTTTTGGAACTGGGTGATCGCCTGGGTTGTTGCGGAATCGATGATACCAGCTGCTTCACCCTTGTAGATCCCTAGATGTTCAAGGATCAGTTGGGCTTCGCGGGTACCCCATTTTCCGCTCCCATCCGCCTTGAAATAACCCACCAAGTCTTCCCACTTGTTCGTGAGGATCGCGGCGACGGTTTTGGCGCGATCCAATCCCGTGCTGGTCTTCTGGTCTTGCGCGACGTGACCCACAATCACGATGGAGTCGGTAGGGCGCTTGGCGTGAAACAATGCTGCTTGACGGATTCCGGCAAGTGCATCCGGGAGTATGAAACAATTGTCGAAGTCGAACAGATTTCCCGAAAGTCGAACTCTACGCACGACAGTAGGACCACCCACAACCGGGATCGGATTTGCCGTAGATGTCAATTTCCGGTCGGATCTGTATGCCTCTGCGATCAGGAAAAGTTCAGCACCATTCTCAAGGTCATCCAGTCCGGCAGGCAGGGAAATTTTGGCGGCAAGCTCCGGGCTTTGCTTGGCGGCAGCGGTTAGATCAGCACGGGCGACTTCATGCAATGATTCTTCGGTATCCAAGGAATTCTTGCGGTGGATGATCCGAAACCGGAATTCCACGAACCTGTCCGACTCCGGTAAGTCTGCCGATCCGGACACATCGCAGGCTACGCGGACAGGTTTTGCCAAGTCCAAAGGTGCAGGATCCAGAAACCGGCAGTTGGATAGCGAGAGTGTGACGGAGGCTGTGGCCTGGGCTTCTTCCGGCCACGGGTCTTCTTCGCGAGTTTGGGCGAGGTACTTTGTGGTGTCGTAAACCTTCTTGGTTTGGTCCACTTTGTCGCGCTGGGTCTTGGCGACAATCGCCTCCCAATTGACCTCGCCGCCGGGCTTGGCCGTGGAGATATCCATCAGCATCGGCTCTTTCTTGCCGTGCGGATGATTGCGATCAAATGGCAGAGCCATGGGAATTCCTTGGGGGAGTTGGAATCGAGTGAACGAACTCAGATCAGGGGGCGGGTATCCTGGCCTTGAGAGCTTCGATCTGCTCTTGCTGTGCGATGGCGTGGAGAGTCAGCTCCTCAACTTTTTGAAGAAGAATTTGGTTCATCTGCACCAAGTCCATCCCACTCTTTTCAACTTCCTTCGCGCTCGGAATGTTTGGCAAGTGACCGTTTTGGGTGATGAAAGCTTTGGTTTCGGAAAGTGGCTGGAGCTTATAGGTGGGTGAAAAGACGAAGTCGGGGAGGTTTTTTGTGGGGGTTACTATTGTTCCGGTTAAAGTAATATTCCCTGAAACATGAATTCCTTGACCTGTGGTTGTCGCTGTTGAATTGATGCTAAGAATATCTTCAGGGGCTCCCGCTCCCTTCGAATTATCAATCGAGAAAAGAAATGCGCCAGGTTTTTCAAAATTTAGAGAGTGATCACCATTCGAATTCCAAGGTGGCGCTAGATACTTCAATGTACCCTTCGAGAGGGACATTCTTCCATCTGAAGGGCCACTAAATGAAAAGCCATTTCCAGAAATGCAATACCACGAATTCGTTGAAGTATCGCTTACGCAGACTGGATCTACCCCTTTTTGGTTCGCAAGAGAGGAAATTTCGGTCTTGTTTGCCTTCCCAGAGATAACCGAATCAAACACTGATTTATTTAATTTGGCAGAAACCGCTGCACTCATAAGATCAAATGCGCTTTTCTCAACTTTGCCACTATCCAGATACTTGAAGTTTTTGTTAATCAGTTCCGCTTTAGCTGGATCCCCAGTTTTAAATTGCTCCAATCCGGAGGCCGCGGAGGTGGCCATAAAAGGCAGTGCAACCAAGCCAAGCAGGACGACGGAAAATTTGAAGTGGGTGCGCATAGAGGTAAGACAACACTTTTCCTCTCACCTTGTCAAGGTCGAAAACCCTACAAAGTCCACGCTTTTCCTGCCTGCCCCGTTGACACGCCAGAGTGTGTCTAAGACACTCCGGAACGCCTCGAACACACTCTGGAGTATGCCAAACACACTCCGGAGTGTATCTATCGATACTTCCGAGTGTTCTTGACACACTCAAAAGTGCAAAATCGACACTTAGGTGTGCTGCTCGGACACTGTGAAGTATCTCCAAGGCACTCCCGAGTGCATCCCCCAATACTCAGAAGTGCGGTTTTGTTACTCCGGAGTATCAAAATCACACAATGGAGTGTTCTGGAGACACTCTTTGTTGTCATAACGACACTCCAGAGTGTCTCAACCATACTTCGCAGGGCGGGGACGAAAAACGCCCTGGTCGGTGATCCCGTCCAGGGCGTGCGAATGATACTCAGAGTGGCATTAGGCATTCTCAGGAACAGTCTTTTTGCGTGTCTTTTGGAAAAACACACTCATTTCGTCTTCGACGACCGGCAAGCCGGGAACCTTGTCGGAGTGCTGCTTGACGGCGGCGTAGACTTCCAGAGATTGGTTCATGGCATCACTGGAGGCTGCAACCAAGGTATCCCGAAGTCCATTGGCAAGCTCGTTGACCTGATTGTAGATCGGAGTCAAAGCACGAACCAGAAGGACATCTTTTTCGTACTCGGTTGCTGAAAGAATACGAGGAAGGATATCTGGATGAGTGGTTGCGGCTGCGAAGGCTTTTTCGATGAAAGGTGAATATCCATTGGATGCTTTGAAAAGCGTTCGCATCTGATCGGAATCCAGCGTGATGAGGAAATCCAGTTTGGATCGGATATCCGCCAGCTTTTGAAGGATATCGAGTTTTGTTTCTTCGGGGAGGGAAGCCGAGATCAAGTTTTGAGCAGTCATGGGGAAATCTCCTGCATTGGGGATATTGTTGTTGCCGCGAAAGCGGCGGGGGAAGATCCTGCCACCGTTGTACACCGCTGGCAGTTGAATGGAACTTACAAGGTTTCCTGGGGCGGCGCTGTCAAAATTTGGTCACAGTAAGCGCGGCGGGGCACTGTTCATGCAGGTTTTGCTGCATCTGACAAGTTATGTCCGAACAACCAGGAGGGCAACCGCCGTCAGGCGGTGCCCTCCTTGTTGTTCTTTGTTCTCATTGC
>DAOPYN010000094.1:0-10722 GCA_035352895.1 Fibrobacteria bacterium
AGCAGTTTTTTATTCCACGGCCGAAAGGCCGTTTTTATTTTGTTGCTCAATCCCCGCGGAGCGTGTCCCTAACGAACTTCTTAATGTTGTCGCGCCAGCGACGGTAGACCAAGTTGATCGGCGCGATCAACATTGAAGAGATTTGTTAGCTCCCGAGCGATCAGCGAGTGGAGAATTTTGTGCTCCTGTTGTTGTCATTGTGTCTGCATATTGTCGCGCGGATAGGCCGTATTTTTGTTCATTGTTGTTGTGTATATACGGAATTGACCCCTGATACACGCTTGATTGCATGTGCCAAGTTCTCATATTGAGCATATGGATATCTTTGGCAAAGGGTATGTTCATTAAGAGTGACTATTAATGCTGGACGAAACAATAGATTGAAATATTTCTCAATAATTGTGCTGCCATAATGCATAGACTTGGAGTAGTCCGAAATCAGATCTGAAACGAATTTAATCGCAGCCTCTTTGGTGAGCAGAATGTCATGTTCTGGGAGACTGTAGGTTTTAGACTTTATTGCAGTGATGTCTTCGATGACAATGTGATCTCCAGAAACTTCAAATTTCAACACTCGATTTAGTCTGAAAAACTTAACAATAAATGCATTAGCAAAAAGGAATGCCAAGAACGATATGACAATGATCATGCTAGTCATTTTGATCCGTCTTTATGCATGTTGATTGGCGGAAAAATAGGAATCAGGTGGCATCGATGGTTTGTTTAACTTGGAAATTCCAGCTTGCCGTTATTGATTGAAATATCCATTTTGCTGATTAATTCAATGTAAATTTCGTCAATCTTTTCAGAAGTCCCTTTCGTGCCAAGCTGTGATTTAATCCAATTCTTCAATGTCTTCTCTGTTCTTGGCTTTGTTTCGCTATTGATCCGCTTGACAATAACATCAACCATATTTTCTGGTTCACGACCTTGTGAATTGGACTGTTTGTTTTTGGTGATTGTTTTTGATTTGATTTCTGTTAATCTATTGACCTTAATGCCCTTGCCTGCGATGGATTTAATTAGGGGATCAAAGCCGGTGTCTTTTGAGATAATCAAATACTCGTCATACTTGTTTGTTGCTATTAATTCTCCAAGCGCGAATGCAATATGAAAATCTAAAGCATTCGGTCCGGATCCATCGATTTTAACCCATTCTGCATTGCTTCCAAGTATTTGCATCTGGTTTGCAAGGTCAAATGGGATTTTATTCTGGTTCTTTCCAACAAATACTCGAACTGATGTGCCTGCATCGATCAGTCCGGCAAGATTGATTTCTTGAATATTTTCATAATCCACCAGTATTATAGTCTTTGTCATTTTGGTCTCTGTTAAAGCTGTTTGTTGTTTGCGACCGAATGCCGTTCAGTTGTTGTTCGTTTATTTCACGTGTTGTGCTTTTCGCTAACGGGTTTGTTCACCGTGTCGAACGAAGTGAGAACATGGTGGAACAACTGGTTAGGGAAGGTTATTTGTTTCCTTGAGTATTGCGTTAAACGCCCCCCGAGTATTCATTGTTCTTTGGTTCTGAATTGATCTTCACCATTTTTTGCGAAAACTTGAATCCAAGTTTGCCCCTGCTTTGACTCCCCCCGATTGCGAATACGGACAAGAGCTGGTGAAGCATGGCGGATCATTGTTTTACACAAAACAGATTGCTCCAGAGTCCAAATCCTGGAATCTGATTTAATTGAAAACTCCATCAGATCAGGAGCTTCAGAATGAAACCTTTGACGGAGGTCAACACAACCACCAAGGGGAACATCGGGTATACCCCCAGTGGGAATAGGAGGTAACAATCTCGGAAATTTTGAATATCTCATTTTCCAATAATGCTGTTCACTTGGAGCCTGCGGAATTATAGAATCGAAGTTTTCATATTTTTTAATCCGCCAGTCACTTGTAAACTGAAAGCCAGGAGGCTTAATCTGGCTTCTTGTGGGAAATTTTGACATTCGAAATGTAGAGTCGATTCCAATTCGAGGGAGGTAGAATCCTGATGGGTAAAAGCCGGAAGACCAAGTAACACCATCTGCCCCTTGGGAAATCTCTTTCGGAGACGATATACCCAGCATTTTAAAATACGGAAAAGATTGTGACAGGGGTGGTGGAGAAAGCTGAAGTGCCCAGCCAATTTTTTGCGGCGTTGTACCGAAAAATTGCCATGACCCACGAGTTCCCAATACAATTCCTGATGCAATTAGATCAATCAAACGATCGACGCTTGACCCAGAACCGAAAAATTGCCCCGTTTGCGTTCCTCCGGCAATCAAGCCAGAGTGAATGAGATGGGAAAAAGAGACGACATCGTTAACGTTTGCGCCAACCACACCACCGCAAACCTTTTTACATTCGATTTCGCCCCCAGAATAGGCTTCAAACATTCTCGATTCGATGGAGAGTCCGCTAACAAGGCGAGGACACCTGGAATCATACCAATTGAAAAAGCGGGACTTGAATTTCTCATTAAATCTCGAGTCACCATTCTTACCATACAAGAAATGAAAATACGGCAAACTCCCGTCGGGCTCATTTCGAGAGGAATAACCACGATAACGAAATATTTGACCATCCACTACATCACGATCACCCTTGTAACTCCAGGCGTAATCATCCATACGAAACATCGATAGAATATCTGATTGTATCTCATGACAGCCGTTGCGAAACGCGTGAACTTTTCCTTGATTGCTCCCGTAAAATGACCCTACAATCCCGCCCACAGAGTCGTTTGCTGATATCAATGAACGATTCGCTACCGTGTGAATCACTGAAGAGCTAGCGCGACCAACAATACCACCTACGTGGTTCACTCCTTTAATTTCCAATTCTGATTGACTTTCACCTATTTGGCTAAAGAATAAGCTTCCAACAAGTCCGCCGACTTGGTTTGCACCCTTTACACTTCCTCGCGCCTTGCATTGTACAATATCCACAAATGGACCGGCGCTTCCAACTAAAACACCGACACCATTTTTACCACTCACATGACCTTCCAGCTCTATCCGTTCTAATCTTGAGTACTGAGCGACTCCAGCAAGAACAGCTGAGGTGCCAGACCCTGAAACAGATGCGTCGGAAAATTTCAACCCTATCACTTCTGGACGGATATCGTTTCTTATTATACAAGAGTCCAGCCATCTTGAGGAGGTCCAAAGAGGAGCCGTACAATTGCTTTTCGCTGATGGCGAAATCCGAGTGAAAAAGCCAATATTTCCTCCCGCCGAATCAGATAATTTAAGCCCGAATATCGTATTATCGTTGCCGTATAGGGAGCCATGAAATTCGCACGGGATCCATGGGTCGTTTGGCTCTATGATTATATCATTCTCTAATTGAAAATTCGAGTCCGGAAACACGCATATCATTTTTAAGTCAGATGGAGAAATGATCGAAATTCTCGCCTGACATTTCGCCGAAAAAGGAACCACACAACAAAAAAAGGTCGCCAAAATGCAATTACTAAGATGTCCCACTGAGCCCTCGCCAATCAAAATTGAATGTTATTCAATGGCTTCAATCGACACGGAAAACATCTTAGGTCAATTACAGAAGAGTGATCTTTCCACGGAAAAGCGGAAATCGAATCCCCATGAAGCTTTTCTGAATTCGGAAGATATTTGATTTTATTTTTTGAATGAATCGGAATGAGTGACATCACCAAATCAGAAGGATTCGCGTTCCCACCATGACTTGCGCGACTAACCAAATAATCTCCAGCACTTTCTCCTTCTCCACGTAGGCCATCGCGGAAGTCCATCCGAATCTTCAACGACTCACAATCTTCCACCACGGAAACGAGCATGCTATCAGATTCAATTCCGCCTGGAAAAGAATACTTGCAGTGACTAAAGTACTGTTTGGTTTCACCCGACAAAATGGACTCATTAAAAAGCGCTTTCACTGAAAGCCTCTTATCCCAGGTGGGCCTCACAACATAAAACTTTATAAGATATTCCTCCCCAGCAGAAAAGCCCGTCGCCTCCCCATCTGCTTTGCGTAAAAATAGGTAGACCTCTCCTCCTGTCGTATCAATATTCAAATAGGTAGTTTCCAACATTTCGATAAAGTTTGAGTCTTCAAACAATCTAATGCTCGCATTTAGATCCTTCTCAACTTCAACCAAGTTCGTTTTCTCATCAATAAATGGCGTCATCCTGAACAGGAAATAGCCAACAATCCTCGGCGACAGTAGGTCTATCGGGCTTTTCTCAATCATAGAGGAGTAGAATTTCCCATGCCCTTCTCTACTGACTCTCAAGTTATCTGGAAAGACAATATCTTTAGCCGTCATTCCCTCTGCACCATCTGCAAATGCGGCACTCCAGGGAGTTGATCCATTTGCTTTTTTCCAGGCATCAATTAATTTGATTTTTGGATTCGTCCTGATCAACATTCCAAAATTCTTGAAGATACCTTCCCCAATCGCATCACCTGGATATGTTGATGGATAGCCAAATATTGCCAACAGCTTGGTGTTGCTGAACCATCTCGACATCAAAGTCATTCTTGAGAATGCGCCATTATTACAGCAAGGAAGGATTAGAATACGAAGATTTTCATCTGGTTTTAATTCCCTGAGAAACAACTCCCCTGCTGAATCCCCGTCTCCATAAACACGCCCTTGTGCTCCATGACCGCTAATGACATATACATTTGGCCCTCTTCCACAGTCAATATTGGGGTTTGCAAAAACCCCCATATTGATTTGTTTCGAATTTGCCATTATTCTTTTCGCACGCATAACTCCACCGATTCGGCCCGAAGCTTTGCACAGATACCCTGTAAAATCTTGGGTGTCTTTTCTTTGAATTACTGTCACCGAAGGACTTTCGGGGAACTTCTCGGAAACGCTCCTATACTTCGGCGGGATAGCATCTGTCAGATTATGCCATCTAGGCAAAACACTTGGACTTATAACCTCCGAAGCGAATGCAAGACCATCCCTAGGATCTAAGAACTCAAGCCAAAGAAAGGTTGGCCCTTCCGCCGATTCGCAGGATACGAGGGAAGTTTGATCCTTGGCTTCAGTTGACATTATGTTCTCCTAATGTATTTCGCTAAAAAACTTTGCAACCTGTTCTTGGTCGCAAGGATCGACTCCAAAAGCACAACAAGCGGATACAATTCCAGCATCCAACCAATTCTCTTTGGCCACTAAATTTGCCTTTGGATTTTCGATATTCCCCAAATTCACCAATCGTTGCCATTTTCCGGATGCTGTCTCTACCGGGTCAAATTTCAAATAGAAATAGTCTGTGTATATTTGATGATCCGACGTTTGGTACTCCAGTTTGTACAAACCATCCTCGACCACCAATTCCAAACATCCATCCGAATCGACAACAAAATCAAGCACCGCACCTGTAGGGAAAGTGCATCGGCCTGAAACCCCAATCATGGCTTCACAAAGACCATTCTTCAGTCGTACCTTCCTTCTCCCCCCAATCCCCCTCTTCGGCAAAGGCACAACCTCGCGACTCCATCCCAGCGGATCACCTTCACCCAAGACCGTACGCACCTCTACATCGTAGTCCTTGCCCGTCTCACCATCAACGGTGATCGTTCCCCGCCAATCCAGCGTTTCATCCTCGTCGGCCAATGCATCCAAGCCATCCTTGACCTTCTTGTCGAATGAGAACATCCCTGTTTTGCGGACCACCTTATCCAAGTCCGAGCGGTCGCCACGAAGAGAAAGCGTGCCGATCTTCGTGCCATTGAAGCAGCCGACCACCAAGCCCAACAACTCGGAAAGTTTCTGGCAGGAAGTCTTGCCATCCGAGGAAATGATCCGATGAGCCTCATCAAAAATACGGTCGGGAACAATGATGCCTTCGATCTGCGCCAGATGGACGGCACCGAAGAACCGCCCCTCACCATTGGGATGCCGCACCTTCGCCCCGCGTGTCCAGACGGGCTCCTTGGCACCATCCAAGGCGATCAGATGCCATGCAACCAAGAACGCATCAGGGCGCATCCATGGAACGGTTGGCGAAAGACGTACTTGGCTGGGCTCTGAAGTGGTGAACAGTCTGGACCATGCAATCGCGCTCAAGGGATCTTCGTCCAGACCTGCTTGGATCTGGCCAATCTGGAATGCCAAGGCAAGTTGATCGGCGTCTGACAATTTTCGGAAAGGATCTTGGACACAGACATCCAGCGATTGGCACAAGTTGGTCAGCGTATTCCACTCGGCTTGCTCTTGCGCTTTGCGCTTGGAGTCCACCGGGAATTCTTCTGACAGATGATGGACAATGTCCCGGTAACGAAGCATCGCGCCGAGACTCCATGCTGGATCTTCCATTTTACCTGGGCGCAACGGGAGTTGGAGTGTCGGGTCGATGCCATCGACAATCCGCAGGTCTAGGAAGTATCCCTCTTGGGTGGAAGAATGCTTCCATAAGACTCGGACCAGACCCGGACCTTCTGGATGGAAGTCTTTCCACTCCATGCCAGAGGGGCCTTCGATCAGGCGCGAAGTCTGGGGATTGGTTCGCGGTATGAAGAGGGCACACCACTTGCCAGGGAGTGCGACTTGATCAAGCTTACTGCCCGAAGTTGGTTGCAAGGAAAGGTGAATGGCCTCCGTTGACCGGAAGGCTGTTTCAGACCGATGAGCCGCAACCATAAACTTCGACTGGATCACGGTTGGAGCGGGCCGACTCGCGAAGGGGTAGTAGTTGGCTGGACGTCCCAGCTCGGAGGTCCACAAGCCCAAGGTCACGAAGTCGGCAAGTTTCGATCCCACAATGGCTGCATCCATCGAGGTTTTGGTCTGCTTGAGGGCTTTCAAAAGCGAGGGACCACCCACCGTGGCCCATGCCGCCAGATGGGCGACGTCCTTCGCCTGGAGTGCGGCTTCCAGATCTACCGCCCATGCGCGAGACTGGAGGTCCTGAAAGTCCGTGAACTCAAAATGGAAATCGCCCCCATTGATCCTGAGGTTGGCTTTGCCTTCCGCGTCCAGTTTGCCAGGATAGGTTTGGTCGTCATCATCTTCGAGCTGGTATGCAACCGCCGGAACGCCTTTCCCCTCGATGGTGACGCTGACTACGATGTCGGTCATATCGTCTACTTCGAAATAATCGCTGACAGGCGACGGACCGTCGAAGACAGGGAAATCGAAATCGGGGATGGGCGATGGGATATTGATATCGCAAAGCGACAGGTCTGGAGTCGGGAACTTGAACTCCGGAATGTTGGTGAAGCGAAAGCCTGGCATTCCGGGAGTACCGATACTCGGAAACGCTGGGTACTCCGGAAAGCCTCCAAAGTTCGGAAGGGTTGGGCCAGAAAGGCTTTCCAGCGGCCTTCCAAGACTTGGCATGGACAGTCCGGAAAGCGGGTTCCCTATATCGGGAAGTCCAAAACCACCACCAGATCCCGCGCCCGATAACCCACCGCCCATCGAGGGGATGTCGAGGTCCGGAGCCTTTGTAGGGATCTTGACATCGCGATCCACCTTGAGGTCGCCGCCGATTCCTGTCGGGTTGTGAATCGTGCCTTCGACATGGACGGAAGGGTTGTTTGGGTCGAAACTCTGCGGAACACCAACACCAACGGCCCCGCCCAGCGGGCCACTGGATAGATTCGTTTGGACATTGGTTGGAACCGCAGGTGCTGCAGGCACATCCGGCAGCTTGGGAGGTTTTGGAGGGTCGGGGAGACGTCCAAGATTCATGTGCTCGACCCTTGGATTGTTTTTGCGGGGTGGATCGGCTTGTTCAGCTTGGCGGCCTTGGGGACTTCAAAGGTCAAGCTGGACGGGCGCTTTTGATCCGTAAGGATTTCCAACTTGTAGGAACCCCTTGCCAAGCCCTTAAATTGGATGCGTCCGTGGGCATCGCTTTGGCCGGACTTCCGGACGGGGCCAGTGAGGGTAACGGAAGTGTTTGGGAGGGCCCGCTGTTGCTTGTCTGCCAGTTGCAAGGAATAGGAATGGACCTCGAAGTCCTCCGTTTCCTTCAAGCAGGACATCCATGTGGCATACGTCTTGTCATTGGCGCCAAGTTGCTCGCCTGTAGGCACCGGATCCAGCCTCCGCTGGAAGAAGAGGATTTCCAACCGTTCCTCGGGAAACTTCGACCCATCGGGAAGGGCGACAGAATCTGGATTGCCGATGCTTCCCACGAGCTTTGGGGTTGCGCATTTGGTGAGAGTTGTTCCCGCATCCTGGCAATAGGCCCAGAGCAAGGCTTGGCAGGTCGAGGCATCCAGCTTTCCGGATTCTTCCAGATGCGTCTTGCCCTTTTCATTGACGGATTTCTGGAACATGGTGACCGCTTGGGTCGTTGCTGAATCCAGGATGCCTGCTGCCTCACCCTTGTAGAGCCCCAGATGCTCAAGGATCAGTTGGGCCTCGCGCGCCCCCCACTTCCCGTCCCCGCCTGGGTTGAAGCGCCCCACCAAATCTTCCCACTTGTTCGTGAAGATCGCTGCGACGGTCTTGGCACGTTCCAGGGCGGTGCTGGACTTCTGCTCCTTGGTGAGATGAGACACGATCACGATGGAATCGGTCGGGCGCTTGGCGTGAATCGAAGCTGCCTTCCGGATTCCAGCAAGAGCCTCGGGAAGCAAGAAGCATTTGTCGAAGTCGAACAAGTTGCCGGAAAGCCGGACTCTACGGACAACCGTCGGCCCACCTACAACCGGGATCGGGTTTGCGGTCGATGACAACTTCCTGTCAGCCCTGTAAGCTTCTGCGATCAGGAAGAGCTCAGCGCCATTTTCCAGGTCATCCAGTTCAGGGGGCAGAGAAATCCTGGTGGAAAGCTCCGGACTTTGCTTGGCGGCAGAGGTCAGCTCTGCGCGGGCGACCTCGTGCAGGGACTCTTCGGTATCCAGGGCATTTTTCCGATGGATGATCCGGAAGCGAAATTCCACGAACCGGTCCGGTTCCGGCAAATCCGCCGAACCCACAACATCGCAAGCGACGCGAACGGGTTTTGCCAAGTCCAGGGGCGCTGGATCCAGAAATCGACAATTGGACAACGAGAGCGCAATTGATGCAGTGGACTGGGCTTCCTCCGGCCAGGGGTCTTCCTCGCGGGTTTGAGCAAGGTATTTGGTGGTGTCGTAGACCTTTTTGGTCTGGTCCACTTTGCCGCGCTGGGTTTTTGCAATAATCGCATCCCAGTTGACCTCACCGCCGGGCTTGGCCGTGGAAATATCCATCAGCATCGGCTCTTTCTTTCCGTGCTGATGGTTGCGATCAAGTGGCGGGGACATGAGAATTCCTTGGGGGAGTTGGAATCGGGAGGCGGGCCTCAGATCAGGGGGCAGGGATCCGAGTCTTCAGTTCTTCGATTTGCTTCTGTTGGGCGATTGCGTGGAGCGTCAGCTCCTCGACCTTTTGCAGGAGGATCTGGTTCATTTGGACCAAATCCATTCCGGACTTTTCCACTTCCTTCGCGCTGGGAACATTGGGGAGGTGTCCGTTTTGGTAGATGTACGATTCAGTCTCAGTGAGCGAGGGCAACTTGTACGAAGGAGAAAAGACGAAGTCAGGGAATGACTTAGCTGGAGTTATTAGGCTGCCACCAAGATTGATGTTCCCTTTTACAGCTAAACCCGCAGCGCCAATACTCACGGACTCTGTGAAAATTGGAGCCCATCTGCTCGATGGAGCGAAAGAAAATACCAATCCATCTTTCACTGGGGAAATTCTACTAACTGGGTTTGCTGAATACGAAGACCAGTCTCCACCGACGCCAAAATCGATTGCGGAATCGCTAATGGTTAGTTTGCCGGCGCTCGATGGTGGAGAAATAACCAACTTGGAAAAGGATCCATCGGCAGAAGTATTTATCGAGGACTTTATCCCTTTGCTTAAAATCGCTTCTATCTGCGAGGGCAGTGCTACGATGTCAGCCTTTCCTAAGACAGTTTTTGTGACAATAGCATCAACTGTATCACGAGTCACAAATCCTGAAGTAGAAAGACTTAGTTTTTTTGCGACAATAGAATCAATTGCCGAGTTGTCGACCTTCGCTGTTATCGCAGATTTCAATAACTGAACATCAGTTGACTCTGCTTTTGTGCTATCCAGATACTTGAAGTTTTTGTTAACAAGCTCAGCTTTGGCCGGATCTCCAGTTTTAAATTGTTCCAATCCGGATGCAGCGGACGCGGCCACCAAAGGCAGTGCAACCAAACCTAGCAGGACAACGGGTAATTTGAAGTGGGTGCGCATGGAAGTAAGACAACACTTTTCCTCTCGCCTTGTCAAGGTCGGAAGCTCGACTGAGCTCACCTTCTTCGTACTGGATCCGCTGTCCCTCCAGAGTGTGCGAACCACTGTGGAACGTCTCGAACACACTCCGGAGTGTATCTATCGATACTTCCGAGTGTTCTTGACACACTCAAAAGTGCAAAAACGACACTTCGGAGTGCCGCCCGGACACTGTGGAGTATCTCCAAGGTACTCCCGAGTGTATCCCCCAACTCTACGGAGTGCGGTTTTGATACTCCGGAGTGTCCAAACCACATAATGGAGTGTTCTTAGAACACTCTTTGTTGTCAAATAGGCACTCCGGAGTGTATTTAGGGCACTTCACAGAGCGAGACGAAAAACGCCCTGGTCGGTGATCCCGTCCAGGGCCTGCGAATGCTACTCAGAAAGGCATTAGACCTTCTCTGGAACGGTCTTTTTGCGTGTCTTTTGGAAGAACACACTCATTTCGTCTTCGACGACCGGCAAGCCGGGAACCTTGTCGGAGTGCT
>DAOPYN010000095.1:0-10570 GCA_035352895.1 Fibrobacteria bacterium
CCGAGACCAGGAAGTGCCCCGCCTGTTGGCGGTCTCCCCAAACCCAGCTCCAGCCGCCCACGCCGTCCACGGAAAAGCCATTGGAGGCGATCCACTTGTAGCCGGCGATGGGCGCGGCCTGGTAGATCGCCTCGCTTCCCTTGGAGCGCCCGGCACCGCCGAGCACGCCGACATCGAAGCCCGAAAAGGGGCGGAGGAAATAGTAGCGCAGTTGCACCGCCGCTTCCAACGGAGAACCCTTGGCGAAGGGTCGGCCATCGGTTCCCACGCTCGCCGAAAGTCCCAGCCACCCCGGGAGGGACACCTCGCCCTGGACGGCCATCACTCCCTGCGTGATCTCCAGAGGCAGCCAGGAGACGGTCAGCCACGGGTCCACGGAGGGATCCGCGTCCGATGCTGGCAAAGTGGAACCGATCAAGGAAAGGACAATGGGGAGGATCGTGGGGGGCATGGATGGAAGAAGGATACGATTTTCGAGAGGAGGAGTGCGTACCGAACAGGCTTGGGGGTTTATATCGCGGTCTGCATTCGCAGTCGCACCGTGGCTCCATCCCTTTCCCACGTCGCGAGGCCATGGATGGTCGCCAACCGCAGCCGCTTCCAGGCTTCCACTTCCGGGATCCACTCCGGCGCATCCACTCCTGCCAAGAATTCCTTCCCTCGAAGACTTCGCGAACCCACCGTATCCTGGACTGAGGAGCCTGGATCGACGCCCTTCCAAAACGCTCGAGCGCCAAGGCCGACCCCGTATTCCGGCCGCCTCCGCTCGACTTGAACGCGGATGGATTGGCTGTTGGGGCCATCCGGATTTCCGATCGGTCGCCCCATGTGTTCCGGTTGCGCGGTGCGGGGCGCGAAGTGCGTGTACACCCAAGGCTCGATGTGGGTCCATTCCAGGGAGCCCACCGTCCAAGAATCACGACCGTTTGTTGCCTGCGACCAAACGACGCCCAGGTTGCTCGCCCAACGGTTCCCCCAGTACTTGTTGGAAAACAGGCTGGTGGGCTCCTGCATGTCGTCGATCAAAAATTCGCCGTGAAGCAGGCAATTCGCCTTGCGCCATGCGACATCGAAGGCGATGGAACCGTTGTTCTCCCGCTCCACCGTTCCGCCTTTCTCGATGAACAACGGCACGAAAGGGACGGCGCTCGCGATGGATTCCTGGTTGTACATGACCAGCACCTCCGAAACCCCCAATGCAAGATCCTCGAGAGGGCGCCACTCGTAGCGATGGGCGTACAGGGATCTGGTATCGTGCGTCCTCCGATAGTCCCCCTCGCCATCGATCGAGAGCATCCCCCAGATGGATTCGATGCTCACGGATCCGAACTGTCCCTGCCAGTACGCGTGGGGAAAGGGGATCGCCGCCTGATTCAAGACCAGATTCCCCCGGACACCAGGCCCCCAATGCGGCGATTCCTTGCGAAATCCCAACGCCCCGATCGGAGAGGTCCATTCCATCGAACTCCGGTAGCGCGCCCAGGAGGTGAACGTCGCGTTG
Source organism: Fibrobacteria bacterium (assembly GCA_035352895.1). Classification (GTDB taxonomy): domain Bacteria; phylum Fibrobacterota; class Fibrobacteria; order UBA5070; family UBA5070; genus UBA5070. The sequence goes on from DAOPYN010000095.1 coordinate 1,502, forward strand.
GAAAGATCCCCTTTCTCGCTGCGATCGACGGACTCCCCGTCCCAGGACGCGACGGCGGAATCGGAGTGTTTCTCCACGAAGAGCCTCGCATCCGTGGAGAACCAGAGCGCTCCCAGACGCCCCGTGGCACGAACGCCGGCTTCGGAAGCGATGACCTGATCCGTGTCTCCGGCCGATCTGCCTTCGAGGGCGGCGACCGGCCGCACCCATAGCGGAAATCGCCCTGTCCCGAGGTTCCATCCTGTCGAAGTCTGCAGCGAATCGCCGCGCACCAGACCGAAGGCAAGCGGAACTCCTCCCTGCGCCTGCGATGCGCGCCAACCGAGCACCGTGGCGGTACCGGGATTCAGGAGCGTCTGTCGTCGCTCCCACTCGACAGGAGTTGGCTGAGCCGGGGCATGCCCTCCGAACACGCCCAGCAACAACGGCAGAAGAAGGCGCGGGTTCAGGCCGCCGCCGCCCGATTGTCCCGCCGATGGTCGAACTCGGGAACGATCCGGTTGAGATCTTCCAGGGGATCGTCGGAGGCGAGGAGCCTGTCGATGCTCTTGCGCAGGGAATCGATCGGCATCTTCGTGGGCCGGGTCACCATGATCGAGCGGTATTCCGTCTTCAGATCGGCGTCGCTGATCAGGAGCTCCTCGTAGAGCTTTTCCCCAGGTCTCAACCCGGTGAACACCACGTTCAGATCCTGGCGCCCCGACAGCTTCAACATCCTGTGGGCGAGGTCGGCGATGCGCACGGGCTCGCCCATGTCCAGGATGAACACCTCTCCGCCGTGGCCGATGGCGCCCGCCTGCAAAACCAGCGAACACGCCTCGGGGATCAACATGAAATAGCGTGTGATGTCGGGATGGGTGACAGGAAGGTCACGCCCCTCCTCGATGAGCTTCTTGAACTTGGGGATCACCGAACCGGAAGACCCCAGCACGTTCCCGAACCGGACCGCGACGATGTCCGTCCCCTGTCCGTTGGAATTCTGCGCATACAGCTCGCACACCCGCTTGGTGGCGCCCATCACGTTTGTGGGACGCACCGCCTTGTCGGTGGAAATCAGCACGAATTTCTTGGCCTTGTACCGGATGGCCAAATCGATCGTGTTGCGCGTTCCCGCGACGTTGTTGCGGATGCCGGTCATCGGATTCTGCTCCACGAGCGGCACGTGCTTGTAGGCGGCGGCATGGATGACGATTTCCGGCCGGTACTCCTCGAACACTCTCTCCAGCGATGCCTTGTCCGTGACCGATACCATCAGAGGCACCGCATTTGGGAGTTCTTCGGCGATCTGGTAGAGATTGAACTCCGAATGGTCCAACAGCAGCAGCTCCCTGACCCCGAACGCTTCGCACTGTCGTGCGAGCTCGGATCCGATGGAACCGCCGGCCCCGGTGATCAGGACCGATCGTCCCTTCAGGAACTCCGAGATCTTCGCCTTGTCCAGGTCCTTCGGCTTGCGCGCCAGGAGATCCTCCACCGTCACGTCCTTCAGCTGGTTGACGAACGAACGATCCCGGAGCGTGTCCGCCGCGGCTGGCAGGATCTTGCAGTCCTTGAAGTGGGAGCGGAGCCGCTTCCAGCGGCGATCGATGCGCTCCGGGGAAGCGTCGTCCAGGGCGAACACCAGGGTATCCAGGCTCTGGGTGCGCCGGATCTTGACGATCGTCTGCTTCAAGGAATAGATGGGGATTCCGTCAATCACCATCTTGTGCTCGTGGGAGGAATCGTCGATGAAGCAAATGACCTCGCTGCCGGACTGGTGGAGCTGCTGGGCGAGGCGGGCTCCGCGATGGCTCGATCCGTAGATCACCACGGTCCTGCTTGGCCGGATCCCGTAGCGGTAAAGATGGCGGTAGCCGAAAATCGCCGCATTGTACAAATACTGGAAAACAAGCCATTCCAACAGCAGGAACGGGACGGAGACCATTTTCGTCAGCAGGAGGACCGGACCATAGATGGCCAAACAGACGGCTCCCAGCGCAACTTCGATCATCGCGCTGCGGGAAGACGCTCGGGTCCACGAGAGCTTGTACTCGCCGAAGAAGACGAAGGAAGCGAAGATGCGAATCCCCAGGATCACGAAGATCGCTGGGGTGATGGAGTCGAAATCCGTTCCGAGCAATCCCGCCACGACAACGAAGGCGATTCCAGTCAGGATCGCCTTGGCGATCACCCCCAGTGCCCGCTTGTCCACATGCGACCAGCCGCACGGGAAGAGCCGATCCAGGTACCACTCCAACGAGCTTCGGAACGCGGAGAATACACGGGCCATCAGGAGAACCTCACTTCAAAAATCCGGCAAGTCGTCCCAAGGTAGCTACAACGATCCCCACATCCTTCACCAGACTTCGTTCGCGGATGTACGACAGGTTCATTTCGATCTTGCGGGGAAGGACCTTGCTGCGGTAGTGCCGCACGGGATCGTCGACCTCCGACAGGATCTGGTCCAAATCGAAGTAGCGAAGCGAAGAAGGGGCGGTCAGGCCGGGCTGCACGGAAAACACCTCGCGCTGGCGGCGATCGGACAGGTCGATGAACCCCGTGGCCTCGGGCCTCGGGCCCACCAGGGACATCTCCCCCCGGATCACGTTGACCAATTGGGGCAGCTCGTCGAGCTTGTATCGGCGGAGGATCCTTCCCACCCGCGTGATCCTGGGATCGTCCGCGCCGATGGTCAAAGGCGCCCCGAAGGACTGCACCATGGTGCGGAATTTCAGGATGTGGAAGGGCTTGCAGTTCTTCCCCACCCTGACTTGGCGGTAAATGACAGGTCCGCGGCTGTCCAGCCGGATGGCCAGGGCCACCACCACCATGACCGGCAACGCCAGCAGCAGGCCCACCAGGCTGAGAGCCAGGTCCAGGATCCGCTTCGCCGCGACATAGAGAGACTGGGCGAAAGCGTCGTTCCTGCGTTGGCCGATGTCCCAGGCCATGCCTCCGGAAAATTTCGTTTGATCCATTCTTTCCTCCGGGCCGATCTCCCGCTTCGATGCGAGGTGATCCTACCACCAGACAAAGGACGAGGCAACAGCGCGGGTCAGGAAACTCATTACCCGACCACGGTGCGCCAGATCAAGACGAGATCGGAGAGAATTGTCGCCTTGCCAAGATACTCAAGATTCAGCTCGAGTTTCTTCGGCATGATGTTCTCGATGTAGGCCCGCTCCGGATCCGCTTCCAGGGCCAACAAGTCGTTTTCGTTGCGGAAAGCGATGGATGCGGGATCGGTGATCCCCGGCCGAACGGAAAGAACCTCCCTCTGCCGTGCGGAGTAGAGCTCCACGTAGCGCGGCACCTCGGGACGCGGCCCCACGAAGGACATGTCGCCCACCAGCACGTTCACCAGCTGCGGAAGCTCGTCCAACTTGAGACGCCTCAGGTGGTATCCGGCCCGTGTCACGCGGGGATCCCGCCCCCCCACCGTGATCTGCATGCCCAAGCGTTCGGCATCCACCACCATGGTCCGGAACTTGAAAATCCGAAACAGCTTGCCATCCTTGCCCACCCTCACTTGTCGAAAGAGAACGGGACCTTTGGAGTCCAGTTTCACCCAAACCGCGACGGCAAGCAGGAGGAAGGATACGGAAAGGAGGCCGATGGCGCTGCCGACCACGTCGAAGGCACGCTTCAAGGACACTCCCCTCACCTCGACTTCCATGCCGCGCCGAAGGAGATGTAGCGGTTCCTCGACCCGACCAGACCATCCAGGATCAGCCTGTCGATCCGTCCGAAGAGCTCCCTCTGCCATTCCTTCCGACCGAAGGCTCCGAGAAACCCCGCCGTATCCCATTCCAGTCGTTCGAAGGAGGCGAACAGCGAGCCGACATGTTCGAAGGGCAGGTAGTTCCAAGAGGCGCCCCACCTCACGAAGCGACGACGGAACAACCCGTGCAGTCTGGAACCCTGCAGGTTTTCCGCGAACAGCAGCAAACCTCCAGGCTTCAGCAGACCGTGGATGTTGGCGATCACTCGGGAGCGATTTTCGTCCTTGCCGTCGCGGGCGATCCCCCCAAGGATGGATTTGAAGATCACGCAGTCGAACGTGCCCATCCAATCGGATGGGGAGGAAAGCGCATCCAATGCAGCGTATTCGACCCGACCACGCACACCGTACTTCTCGTGCAGTGGCTTGGCGATGGGTTCGGGATTCTCGAGGTCGGAACAAACCACCAGATGTCCCTTGGAAGCGAGCCACAGACTTGGCCCACCTCTGCGTCCCCCGATCTCCAGGCATCTAAGCGGACGGCCCTCAGGGAGGCGTCGTTCCCAGAACTCGAACGCCTTCGACCAGTTCTTCCGGTCCCATTCCACGGCCTCTCGCAGGATCTCCTTCGACGTCTCAGGCATCGGAAACCTCCTTGTGCACACGCCTCACGGCCTCGATCACCCTATCCTGGTCCGCTTCCGTCATCTTCGTGTAGATGGGGAGCGAGAGTTCCCGCTGGAAAGCGGCAAGCGCGCGAGGAAAGGAATCCGGCGTGAAACCGTAGCGATCACGCCAGTAGGGCTGCAGGTGCAACGGGATGAAGTGCACCGAACATCCGATTCCCAGCTCTTTCATCTTCTCGAAGAATCCATCCCGCCAGGAAGCATCCATCTGGAGGGCGTAAAGATGCCAGGCATGGCGGTCGGACGGCCGATCCACATGCGGAACCTTCACTCCTTCCAGGTCTTTCAATGCGTCGTTGTACCGCGATGCCATCGCGTTTCGCTTGGCGGCGAAGGCATCGCACTTGGCCAACTGGTGCAAGCCCATGGCGGCGGCCATGTCGGGCATGTTGTACTTGAAACCCGGGGCCACGATCTCGTAGTACCACGATGCCTTCGGGGAGTTGTAGCGGTCCCAGGCATCGCGGTTGAATCCATGCAGACGCATGATCTTGATGCGCTGGGCGATTTGCGCGTCCTCTGTGACCACCATGCCGCCTTCGGCCGTGGCGATGGTCTTGGTCGCATAGAAGCTGAACACGGTCACATCCCCGATGGTCCCGATGTTCTTCCCTTCGAAGGTGGTGGGCAGGGAATGGGCGGCATCCTCCACCACCCGCAAACCGTGCTTGCGCGCGATGGCCAGGATCCGTCCCATGTCGCAGGCCTGGCCGGCGAAATGCACCGGGAGGATGGCCTTCACCTTGGTCCCGTGCTCCTGGATGGCGCGCTCGACCACAGCCTCCAGAAGATCCGGATCCAGGTTGCAGGTGCGCTCGTCGACATCGCAGTAGATGGGATCAGCGTCCAGATACCGGATGACTTCGGAAGTGGCCGTGAAGGTGTAGGGGGTGGTGACGACCTTGTCGCCCCTCCCCACTCCGATCGCCTCCAGGGCCAGGTGCAAGCCTGAGGTGGCGGAATTGACGGCGAACGCATGGGTGCATCCGATGTAGGCGGCGAATTCCTTCTCGAAACGAGCCGCCTTGGGACCTGTGGTGATCCACCCGGAACGCATGGAATCAACGACTTCGTCGATCTCCTCCTGGCCGATTTCGGGAAGTGCGAAGGGTAGGAAGGGAAGAGTCATTTCAAATCTCCCTGGAAGGATATGACTTTTAAAAACTCAACAGCCAAATGATTGTAGTCATGGTGAGAGCAAACATATTGCTTTCCTGAGCGCCCCATCTCGACCAACTCACTTTCACTACAATTCAGCAACACCCTAATTGCAGAAGCAATTGCGGCCGGACTTTCCGGTTCACAGGTTATGCCGCACTTAGCGTCCGAAACAATATCATTCCCAGAAGAAATGGCACAGACAATCGGCTTTGCCGCCATCATGTAATCCATTAGCTTATTTGGACTTACCCCAAATCGAAACAATGGCTGCCGCTGAAGCCCAATAAACAGAAAATCAGAAAGCGATAGAGCATCCGGAATGCACTTCTTCGAAATAGGACCAAATGTCGAAAAATTCGGAAACCCTTTCGACATTCGAATTAATGACTCCAGCTCTGGTCCACCACCAAAAGTAACAAAATGAATAGAAGAATCCCTCAACAGAACTGAAGCTTCTGCAAAAGATTTAAGTGCATTGGCAACCCCATGCGCCCCAGCATAAGCAATGACTCGCTTTCCTGATTTTCGGATTTCAAGCAAACGATGCCTAATTTCTTCAGGAACCTTTTCCTCGCAATTAAGCCAGTCATCGACAACGACGCCATTTGGTATATAAAAGAATTTATCTCTTTCCAATCCATGCTCCACCAAATGATCAATCACGCAAGGCAGCATGGAAACCACAGCATCCACATTTTTACACACATAATTCTCTGCGTATTGCAAAAGCTTAATAAATGGATTTCCAGGCGACATTCCACCCAACTCTATTGGAGAAAGCGGCCAAAGATCATGCAACTCAAAAACCAATCTCGAACTAAATTTCTTCGCAATTCGCTTTGCAGGAAAAATATCCAATGGATAAGTTGAGGAGGCGATAACGACATCTGGCGAAAATTTCAACCACTTCCGCCATTGAAATAGCCTGCGAACAAAAGAAAACATATTCAGAGCTCTATTTACCCCATTTCCAGAGTATCGTGTAGTCTTCAGCCAGATATAGTCTATCCCTGCTACATTTTCGCAAGCAAAGAAATTGTCACAAATTTCAATTGAAGCTTGGCGCAAGTGCGATTGATCTGCAGCGACAATTGTTACATTGTGACCCATTGCTTTCCATTTAGCAGCAAGGTAATACGGACGAAATTCCATACCATGACGTATTGAGCCTGCGTAGTGATTTATATACAAAACATTCATTCAAAACCCTCCGCAACCACACTCTAGTTTTAGAGATTACAGCCTCGAAAGGTGTTCTGCAATTATTTGCGATGCATTCCCGCTTCCATAGGGGGAAATTTCTTTTCCCTTGCGTCCAATTGAGGTAATTATTGAAGTAACGATTTCTTCCTGATCCAAGGCACTGCAAAGGATGTTCCAGCCTGCAGAGATCAGCTCAACCCACTCAGTTTGATCTCGCAAGACAACACATGGCACTTTGTGAAAATACGCCTCTTTTTGAACGCCTCCAGAATCAGTTACGATTAAGGAAGAATTCGACTCAAGCATAATCATGTCAAGATACCCGACGGGATCAATAAACTCCACCTTCGAACTGGCAAAATCAAAATCAATCGCAGAAAGCGCTTTCCGTGTCCGAGGGTGAATTGGGCAAATCACGTTGCACTGCATTGAAACTTTTGCAAGAGCTCCAAAAATCACCCTCAATCGCTCTAAGTCGTCTGTATTTTCTGCCCTATGGATTGTAGCAAGTATATACGGACCAGAAGGGACCTCAACTACAGATTCACCCTTAGCTTTTCGGGAATTCGCAATTTCCCCAAAACAAATAGCTGCATCATACATTACATCCCCGACATTATAGACCCTGTCTACAATACCTTCTCTGGCTAGCTGATCGACAGCTCCTGAGGTAGGCGCGAACAAATGCTTAGAAATATGGTCCGTTAGAATCCTATTGATTTCTTCTGGCATATTTCTATTGAAAGAGCGAAGGCCAGCCTCAATATGCGCAATATCAATTTGCATTTTTGCAGCAGCGATTGCGCCAGCTAAAGTCGAATTCGTGTCGCCATAAACCAATACCAAATCGGGCTTCCATTCAAGAAGGGCATTTTCTATGCCCTCCATCATGCGCCCGGTCATTTGCGCATGTGTGGAACCAGAGTTTTGAAGGCGATAATAGGGTCTGGGAATTTTCATTTCATTAAAAAAAACATCGGACATGTTTGAATCGAAGTGCTGGCCTGTGTGCAATATCCTCTCTTCAACCGAAGAGTATTGGATAAGGCTTTTGGAAACTACAGCAGCTTTAATAAATTGAGGCCTAGCACCAAGTATTGTCAAGATTTTCATGTTCACCCCCGGTTTTGTTTCATTTTGTGTATTCTTTAAGCACAACGCATTCAAATGCCGCCAGAAATGTAAACCAGAAAATCATCAGTCACACATTTGAAACTAATGTCTTTTCATAGGTAACCAGCATAGCATTTATACAAGTGTCCCAACCATAACGTTCTTCAACCATGATTCTCCCCAAAGCGCCCATCCTTTTCCGCATTTCTGAATTATTTACAAGAATTTCTAGCGCTCTTGATGCATCAAGGGGATCTTCATTCTTTACAACAATACCAGTTTCACCATTACACACAACTTCTGGCAATCCACCAACACAACTAACAACAACAGGCAACCCACACGCTGACGCCTCAATGACTGCGACTCCGAAAGTTTCGCTATCCATCCTACTTAAAGCGCAAAAAATATCCAAACGCCCAAGCACTTCGGGTACAGAAGAATGAGGGACCTTACCTAAAAAATCAACCCAAGAATCAATTCCGAGATTTTTCGATAATCGCTTTAATTCAGCTTCTTGGTCGCCACTACCAGCAATGATCAATCTTAATTTTCGAGCAAGATCATCATTTACGCGATCTCGAAGCATCGCGAATGCTCTCAACAATATATCAATGCCATATTTGTAAGCCAAACCTTTCACTATCCCAATCCTTATTTCACCATTAGCCCCATCTTTGCTTTGCATTCCAAATTTTTCCAAATCAACACCAAACGGGGTTACTGCAACAGGCGTGCAATCGCCATTGTGCTTTTGTATTTCAGCCACCATCATATTGCTTGTCGACGCAAGCATATCCGCAGATCTTAAATTCCTTCGTAGCAGCCATCGATGGATAATTGTTGCATTTGGAAAATCAAAAATATCACTCCCCCATACAGATAACAAATATGGGTGAAAATTTACCAACCTAGCAGTTGTGCCATAACCAGACGCATAATGTGCATGTACAATCTCAGGAGCCAATTGTGCCAACAAGCGCCTTACATGGAAAACATTTAGAAAATATCCAAACACGCCTTTGAATGGCAGAACGTGCACATCAATTCGATTATCAAACCCCGGAATGGGCGTGTGCTGAGAAACCAGTGCAACTTTAACGCCTCGCTTTACTAGGTTGTTGCTCCATTGAAGGATATGCACAGAACTGGCAGGCCCTAAAACAACAATTCTCATTGGTTAACCACTCCCTTGATGAGGCAAAT
>DAOPYN010000096.1:0-10499 GCA_035352895.1 Fibrobacteria bacterium
CCGAAGCGCCCACCGTGAAGGAAATCCAGGTCTTTCGCATCCATTTGCGCGTGCCGGATCCCGATCCTCGGGTGCTGCGCGCTTTGGACGAATCCATTCCATCGCCGCTCGTGCTGGAACTGGTCCACGGCCACCGGATCCGCATGGCCATGGCCTGGAAGCGCCCCCACATCCAGGACCCTGCGCGCAAGGTCGTGGGCGACCATTTCCTGGGCCCTTGGCAGTTCCTTCCCGGCGAACGGACCGCGTTGCCTCCGGTACGCCACTTGGAAGCGCTCCAGGAGGTTTTGTTCCGCTCCTTGCTGCCCGAGCCTCCGCGTGAGGGTGAACTCCTTTCCGCTCATCTGGAACGCTTGGAGCGGATTCGGGTCCTGGAGCGCGAGCGATTGACTGTCCATAACCGCCTCGAGAAGGAAGTGCAGTTCAATCGGAAGATGGAGCTGCATGAACGTGTGCTGCAAATCGAAGTGCAGCTGGGAGGGTTGCGCGCTCCCCTGGGGGGCAATCCTCATGCATAGAAAAAGCCAAATTCCTTGATGGATTCACACGACATGCATACGAATTGGCGAAATTCTATACATATATTGAATCGGGATTGGGATCGGAACCTTCGAACGGGAAAGCAGGACCGATGAACGAGCTCGGTTTTTTGGGAGAGCTGTCTCCGGAAAGGTTCGAGACGCCTGTCCTCCTCAGGAAGCTGGCCAGCGCAAGTCGTGCCTTGGCCGAACTCAAGGGCGTCGCAGGCACTCTGCCCAACCAGGAAATCCTGATCCGCACCCTGGGGTTGCAGGAGGCCAAGGACAGCTCCGAGATCGAGAACTTCGTCACCACCCACGACGAACTGTTCAAGGACGACTCCCACGACGAGCCCGGCATCGCCCCTTCGGTGAAGGAGGTGCAACGGTATCGCCAGGCCATGCAGGTGGGGTTCGATTCGGTGCTGGCCAAAGGGGTGTTGTCGCTGAACCAGATCCTGGATGTGCAAGCCGTGCTGGAAGATCATCGCTCCGGTCTACGCAAGGTGCCAGGAACTGTCCTGAAGTCCGGTGACGGCCGCGTGGTCTACACGCCACCCCAGCATCCCGACCGCATCGTGGAACTGATGGGCGATCTGGAGCGCTTCCTGAACGAGCCCGATCGCTTTCCCGCCGACCCGCTGATCAAGATGGCGCTGGCCCATCACCAGTTCGAGAGCATCCATCCCTTCTACGACGGCAACGGGCGCACGGGTCGGATCGTGAATGTCCTCTACCTGATCCTGTCGGGGCTTCTGGACACGCCCGTCCTGTACCTGAGCCGTTCGATCATGCGCACCAAGGGCGACTATTACCGGCTCCTGCAAGCGGTGCGCGAGCGTGACGCTTGGGAAGACTGGGTGGTGTACATGCTCGAAGCGGTGGAAACCTCGGCGCGCGACGCAGTGGGGACCGTCAAGGAGATCCGTGATGCGTTCTTCGAGGCCAAGCACCGCATCCGCGCGCACTACAAGTTCTACAGCCACGACCTGCTGAACAACCTCTTTTCGCACCCCTACACCAAGATCGAGTTCGTCCAGAAGGACCTCTCGGTCTCGCGTCTCACCGCCACCAAGTACCTGGACCGACTGGCGCAGGACGGCGTGCTGGAAAAACGGCGCATCGGACGCGGCAACTACTACGTGAACACGCGGCTCGCCGCGATCCTGACCAAGGACCAGACTCCATGAGCGACTTCAAGATGCACAGCCCCGATCTGTCCCGGCAGAACGTGGAAAAACTCCTCGCGCTCTTTCCCAACGTGGCCACCGAGACCCGCGACGAGACGGGTGCCGTGGTGCGCGGGATCGACTTCGATCGATTGCGTCAGGAATTGTCGAACCGGATCGTGGAAGGCCCGGACGAGCGCTACCGCCTGGACTGGCCGGGCAAGCGCGAGGCCATGCTGCTGGCCAACGCCCCCATCGCCAAGACCCTGCGCCCCTGCCGCGAGGAAAGTGTGGACTTCGACACCACGCGAAACCTCTTCATCGAGGGCGACAACCTCGAAGCGCTCAAGCTCTTGCAGGAGACCTACCTGGGCAAGGTGAAGCTCATCTACATCGATCCCCCGTACAACACGGGGAACGACTTCATCTACGAGGACGACTTCGCCGAAGACACCGAGAGCTACCTGCAGCGCTCCAATCAGAAGGACGAGCAGGGGAACCGCCTGGTGGCCAACACGGAATCCAACGGCCGCTTCCATTCCGACTGGCTGAACATGATGTACCCCCGCCTCAAGCTCGCGCGGAATCTGCTAAAGGATGATGGGGTGATTTTCGTTTCAATTGATGGAGTTGAGTCAGACAATCTTCGGCTTATGATGTCCGAAATTTTCGGGACAGAGAACTTTGTTGAAGAAATTGTATGGCGCAACAAAAACAACTCTGGAGCCCTAACCAAGGGATTTTCAAACGTCCACGAGTATATCGTCTGCTTCTCCAGGAAGCCTTTGGAGACAATCCTTGCCCCACTGGGGGAAGACGCGATAAAGGATTATGACAAAAATCGCGACGATAAGTATGAGCGGCGAGGCGGATTCGTCACTCAGCCGCTCGCCACAGGAAGCAAAGACTCTCGCCCGAATTTACGCTACCCTATAGAATTCAAAGGGCACACAATTTGGCCTGAGAAACAATGGCTTTGGTCAAAAGAGCGCGTTGAAGCAGCCATCAAAAATGACGAACTCGTCCTGAATCAGAATGACGGCAGGCTAGCCCTCAGAAGCAAGCAGTACTTGAAAGACGAGAACGGAGTGATGCGAAAGACCAAGCCACTCTCTTGGCTTAATGGCCCATACAATCAGGAAGGATCGAAAGAGGTCCAGAGTATTCTTGGCTCTGGAATATTCGACTTCCCAAAACCTGTCAACTTGGTCAAGTACCTGCTATCAATATCAACGAATGAAGGCAATGAGAACAGCTTCGTAGCTCTTGATTTTTTCGCCGGATCTGGTACAACAGCTCACGCTTTACTGAAACTCAATGCTGAAGATTCTGGCTCCCGCCAATTCATTGTGGTTCAGCTTCCGGATGCCTCAAGTAGGCAAGACTACAACACGATTGCTGACGTAACCAAAGAACGCATCCGCCGAGCCGGCAAGAAGATCCTCGAAGAATGGGAGGCCAAGCAAACCAAACCATCCCAAGGTGACCTCCTCGAAGCCGCTGAGCCCACCACTTCGTCCACCCCTCCCGACGTTGGCTTCCGCGTCCTGAAGATCGATTCTTCGAACTTCGACGAGTCGTTCTACAAGAAGCCTGACCAGGTTCTGCAGACCGAACTTCTGGGGATGGTCGACAACATCAAGCCCGACCGCAGCGGCGAAGACCTGCTCTTCCAAGTGCTGCTGGACTGGGGCGTGGACCTTTCTTATCCCATCGTCCGCGAGACCATTCTTGGCAAGACCGTCTACTTCGTGAACGGCACCGGCCTGGTCGCCTGCTTTGACCACGGCGTCAACGAGGAGCTGATCCGCGCCATCGCCGCGCGCAAGCCCATGCGCGCCGTGTTCCGCGACGGCTCGTACGACCGCGACGACACCAAGATCAACACCGCCCAGATCTTCGCCCAGATCTCGCCTTCCACCGACCTGAGGACCCTAAGACCGAGACGAACCCAGCCCCCAGGTTGCTGGAACTGCACATCGAGGGCTTCAAGTCGATCAAGAACCAGACCATCGTGCTGCAACCGCTCACGGTATTGATTGGTGCCAACGGCGCAGGCAAGAGCAATCTGGTGGGCTTCCTTGCCATGCTCAGCCGCATGTTGACCGGAGGGCTGCAGGAGTGGGTCAAGTCGCAGGCAGGTGCCAACAATATCCTGCATTTCGGAGCGAACCGCACTCCTGTGCTGAATGCGAAGATCCAGTTCGAAACGGGAAAAGGAAGGAACTTCTACGAGTTCTCCCTGAAGGCGAACAACGAGTTGGGGCTGTTCGTCGATCGCGAAGTGGTCGGCTTCCAGAAGACGGGAACGGAAAACTTCTTCCAGGTGCCACTGGATTCGAACCTTGGTTGGGAGTCCAAGCTTTCCGGCATCCGCAAAGCATCTCCATTCCCCGGTTTGACGCCAGTGCAACAGAAAACGTGCGCGGTGATCGCGACCCTCTTGCGCGAATGCCAGGCTTATCAATTCCACGACACCACGCCATTCTCGAAGATACGGACCCCTTCCGGCGACCACCTCAACAGATTCCTTCATGCGCATGGTGGGAACCTTCCGACTTGGCTGCATCGGCTAGGGCATACGCACCCCGACAACTTGGCTTTCATCGAGCGAACGATCGGTGAGGTCTTCCCGGACTTCGGTGGATTCATCCTGGAGGTCGATCCGGTGACGCATTCCATTCCGTTGCTCTGGAAACACAGGGCCACCGGCGAGATTTTCGCGGCCCACCACCTCTCCGATGGCACGATCCGCTTCATCGCGCTTTGCTCCTTGCTGCTGCAGCCCATCGAACTGATGCCGGACATCGTGCTGATCGACGAACCCGAACTGGGACTGCACCCCACGGCGTTGCAGATCTTGGCAGCCATGGCGCAGTCGGCGGTGGCGCAGGGCAAGCAGGTCATCATGACCACGCAATCGCCCAGCTTCCTGTCCTGTTTCACGCCGAAAGATGTGGTGGTCGTCGAGAGCGAAAATGGCTGTTCCGTGTTTCGCTCCATGAAGGATCGGGAAGAAGATCTTGCGCAATGGCTCGAGAAGTTCGAGAAGCTGGGAACGCTGTGGGAGATGAATATTCTGGGTGGTCAGCCATGAGCCTCGTGGTCGTGGTCTGCGAGGGGCCGACGGAGAAGAAATTCCTGAACAAGGTGGTACTTCCTGGGGTGCCAAACCAGGTATTCACATCCATTGTATTGGATGGAAACGTGCGATTGCCGCTGGTCTTGAATGCGCTGGAGCATGCCTCGAAATCCAGGGAATATCGGAGAGCTTACTTCACGACGTTCATCGACCTCTCCGGACTCGAGGGCAAGGAGTGGGGCGACCGACGCGCCGGAACCGCCGTGGAAAAGGAGCGGCTTATTCTGGAAACCCTGAAACAACGGATGGTGGATTCGACGTTCTTCGAACGGTTTCGCCCCCATGTGCAGCCACACGAATTCGAAGCCCTTCTGTTCAGCGACCCATCGAGGATGGCGAAGGGGTTGGGCAGACCCGACCTCGCCAAGGAATTCCAGGCGATCCTCGATGAGGCGGGAACTCCGGAAGCGATCAATACGACTCCGGAAAGGTATCCTGCGCACCGGATCACCGCGTTGATGGGGGGATACAGGAAAGTTCTGCGTGGAATCGCAGTGGCGGAAGAAGTCGGTCTCGAGGCGATGGAGGAAAACTGTCCGCATTTCGCAGGATGGATGGATTGGTTGAGAAACCTGCCATGAAGCTCAAGTTCAAGATCCAGCCCTACCAGACCCGCGCCGTGGAGGCCGTGGCCGACTGCTTCGCGGGCCAGCCCTACACGGGGAACTTGTCGTACCGGATGGATCCGGGATCGGCAAAGGGGACGCAGATCCGCCATGCGGCGATCGAAGAAGGCTTCCGCAATGCCGACTTTTCCCTGACCGGCGACCAGCTCCTGGCCAACGTGCAGGCGGTCCAGAAACGTCAGAATCTGCCGCTTTCCACCAGCCTCAAGTCCACCGCCGCCAGCCGCCTGAATCTGGACATCGAGATGGAGACGGGCACGGGCAAGACCTACTGCTACATCAAGAGCATCTTCGAGCTGAACAAGCGCCACGGCTGGAGCAAGTTCGTGGTGGTGGTGCCCTCCATCGCCATCCGCGAGGGCGTGCACAAGACGCTCTCCATCACCGCCGACCACTTCCAGGAGATCTACCGGAAGAAGGCCCGGTTCTTCGTCTACAACTCGCGCTCGCTGCACGATCTGGAAAGCTTCTCGTCGGGAAGCGGCATCCAGGTGATGATCATCAACATCCAGGCGTTCAACGCCACCGGCAAGGACAACCGGCGCATCTACGACGAGCTGGACGATTTCCAGTCCCGCAAGCCCATCGATGTTCTTTCGGCCAACCGCCCCATCCTGATTCTGGACGAACCCCAGAAGATGGAAGGCAAGAAGACGCTGGAGGCGTTGGCCAAATTCCGTCCGCTGTTCATCCTGCGCTATTCGGCCACCCACAAGACCGAGCACGACAAGATCTTCCGCCTGGACGCGCTGGACGCCTACAACCAGAAGCTGGTCAAGAAGATCAGCGTGCGCGGCATCAGCGTGCGCGGGCTTTCGGGGACCAGCGGCTACCTGTACCTCGATTCCATCGAGGTGAGCGCTACCAAGCCTCCCGAGGCGAAGATCGAGCTGGAGATCAAGCGCGACGGCGGCGGCATCCAGAGGGTGTTGCGCCGCGTGGGCAAAGGATCGAACCTCTTCGAACTTTCCGGCGAGCTGGGACAGTACAAGGGCTTCGTGGTCTCCGATATCGACGCGCGCACCGGCGAAGTCCGCTTCACCAACGGCGAGGCGGTTTGCGTGGGCGAAGCGTCGGGCGACGTCACCGAACTCGCGCTGCGCCGCATCCAGATCCGCGAGGCGATCAAGGCGCACTTGGAGAAGGAGCGCGACCTGTTCGCGCGAGGCGTGAAGGCGCTCTCCTTGTTCTTCATCGACGAGGTGGCCAAGTACCGCGACTACGCGCAGCCCGACGAAAAGGGCGAGTACGCCCGCATCTTCGAGGAGGAATACGCCTCCTGCGTGGCGGAACTGCAAACCAAACTGCTCCTGGAGCCCGCCTACAAGGCGTTCCTGGAGCGCGACACGGTGGGACGCATCCACGACGGCTACTTCTCGATCGACAAGAAGACCAAGCGCATGATCGATCCCGAAACCGGCGCACGTTCGACGGAATCCGACGATACCGATGCGTACGACCTGATCCTCAAGGACAAGGAGCGCCTGCTCTCGCACGAGGAGCCGGTGCGGTTCCTGTTCTCGCATTCGGCCCTGCGCGAAGGCTGGGACAACCCCAACGTCTTTGTGATCTGCACCCTCAAGCACAGCGGCAACGACGTCGCGCGCCGCCAGGAGGTGGGCCGCGGCCTGCGTCTTTGCGTGGATCGCGACGGCAACCGCGTGGACGAGCCTGCCATCGTGCACCAGGTGAACGAACTCACCGTGGTGGCGAGCGAGTCGTACAAGGATTTCGTGACGGCGCTCCAGAAGGAGATCCGCGAAGCGCTGGCGCAGCGGCCTCGTCAAGCCAATGTGCAGTTCTTCACCGGCAAGGTCGTACACGGCGCGCAGGGGAACCTGGAAGTCACGCCCGAGATGGCCAAGCAGCTCTACAAGTACCTGCTCAAGAACGACTTCATCGACGATTCGGCCGACGACGCCATCACGCAGACCTACCACGACGCCCGCGAGAAGGGGACCCTTCCGCCGCTTCCGCCCGATCTCCAGCCCCATGCCGAAGGCCTGTTCCAACTCGTGGACAGCGTCTTCCGCGACGGCATGCTCCCCGGCTTCGCCGACGGCCGCAAGCCCAAGGTGGAGAATCAAGTAAACGCGAACATCGAGAAGTCCGAATTCCAGGAACTGTGGAGCCGCATCAACCGGCAATCCATCTATGCCGTGGACTTTGACTCGCAGGAACTCGTATCCAAGGCGATCCGCGCGCTGGATGCCGAGCTGCGCGTGAGCCCGTTGCAGTACGTGGTGGAGCGCGGCACCCAGGCAGACCAAGCCACCCTCGATTCGCTGGATTCCAAGACGGCATTTGTCGCGGGCGAATCGCGGACCGATGTTCTGCAGGCATCAATCCATTCTCGCGTGACCTATGACCTCGTGGGCACGATCGCCAGCGAAACACAGTTGCGCCGCGCCACCGTTGCCCGGATTCTGTCAGGCATCCAGCCGCAGGTCTTCGCGCAGTTCAAGACCAATCCCGAGGACTTCCTGGCGAAGGCCATCCGGATCATCGACGAGCAGAAGGCGACGGTGATCGTGGAGCACATCGAGTACCACCCACTGGAGTCGCGCCACTGCATCGAGATCTTCACCGCCGACAAGCATTCCGAAGAAGTGGGCAGCGCGTTTCACGCCCAGCGCCACGTCCTGGACTACGTCTTCACCGATTCCACCATCGAACGGACCTTCGTGGAGGAGTTGGACCGCGCCTCCGAGGTGGTGGTGTACGCCAAACTCCCGCGCGGCTTCCGCATCCCCACTCCCGTGGGCGACTACAACCCCGACTGGGCCATCGCCTTCCAGACGGGAACCGTCAAGCACGTGTACTTCGTGGCCGAAACGAAGGGATCGCTGTCCAGCCTGGACCTGCGCGAAGTCGAGAAGGCCAAGATCGGCTGCGCCCGCAAGTTCTTCGCGAAGATCGCCTCCGACCAGGTGAAGTACGACGTGGTCGACACCTACGCGAAACTGCGCGAACTGGTGGCGTGACAACAACGCCTCGGAGAAACTCATGACCCGTGAAGAACTGCTCGCCGAATTCCTGAAGACATGGCCTCTGGAGCGCATCCGTTCCATGACCCTCGAGGAATACACGAAGGCGGGATCGAGAGACACGTTCTGCTTCTGGATCGAATTTCGCCTGACCATTCTCGGAGGCATCGGGGGTGGATCGGCGTTCAAATTCGGCATTTTCAATCGCAAGGACCGCAAGCTCCAGGAAGACCGCACCGGATACCGCTACAGCGAAGACTACGCCTGGCACGGCAGGCATGGCGCAACGCCAGCCGAGGCATTCCAGCGCATCCGTTCCCTCATCGTGGAAGCCATCGAGAAAATCCGCCTTGGCGACCTCGAAGCGATCGAGGAAATCGACCTTTCCAACGTCCTCAAGTGGAAAAGCGCATTCCTGTTCCAGGACTTCGAGCGTCCACTGATACCGATGATCTTCAAGGACAAGTCCATCCAGTGGCTGGCCGCACAGCGAGGCGAAGAATCGCGCAGCCTGGCTCGATGCATGAGGCGATTGGGGCAGGACTGGAACCGCGAAGACGACTGGTGCGATTTCAGCATGTCCCTCTGGAAGGAATGGGCCATCCACGCCGAGGCGGAAGCAGAGGATCTGGAGGATACCGAAGACGCCGAAGGCCCTCCCTCCCACTGGCTTCTTGGCGCCACTTGGGGCGAGGAGGACATGTCCGAAGCCTTCATCAAGGAATCCCGCTGGGAAAACGGCTACGAAGAGCGCTATCTGGACAAGGTCCGCGCCATCCGACCTGGCGACAAGGTGGCGATCAAGGCGGCCTATGTCCGCAAGAACACGCTCCCCTTCGACAACCACGGCATCCCCACCGGGTGCATGCGCATCAAAGCGCGTGGCGTGGTGCTCGAGAATCCGGGCGATGGCAGGAATCTGCGCATTCGATGGGCGAAGGGGTTCAAGCCTTTCGAGATCTACAGTTGGACGTGGCAATCCACCGTGACATGGATCGATCCCGCGAAGTACCAGAATGCCATCGATTGGATCTGGAACGACGTACCTCAGAACAACGCAGAGCTCGAACAGATCGCTGCGCGCAAAGCGAAGTCACCTGTCGACGACACCACGGATGGCAACCTCGACGACATCCCAGTCAGGATCGAGACCAAGGAACTCCGCAAATTCGCCTGCACCAACGAGATCCTGTACGGACCACCAGGAACCGGCAAGACCTATGCGACGCGCGTCCGGGCACTCGCACTCGCCGGCGAACCGATTCCCTCTTCAAGGGACGAGGTGATCGCACGATACGAAGCCATGGTCCGCGCCGGACGGATCCTCTTCACGACATTCCATCCATCGCTCGCCTACGAGGAATTCATCGAGGGCTTGCGCCCCGTCGCCGACAGCACAGCAGGACAGCTGCGATACGAGGTGCAGGAAGGAATCTTCGCCCGACTCTGCAGCCGAGCCAGAACCGCGTGGATCGCCTGGTCCAGGGGAACCGTGGCGGAGTCCTTCGATGCGCTCTGGGCGAGCTTCGTGGAGGAAGTGGAACGTCAGGGTGGCGTAACGGTCACCACTCGCGGCAATACGCAATTCGAGGTGTACGAAGTCGACGATGGCACGATTCGCTTCCGCAAGAGCAACGGCAATACGCAGCACACCCTCAGCGCATCGACCTTGCGGGGCATCTACGACGGCACTCGAAGCATCGCAGGTGGGCTTTCGACCTACTACGACGCTCTCGTGGAGCACTTGAAATCACGTATCGAAGCGAAGCCCGAACTGACCAGCGACCGTCCCGAAGAATTCGTCCTCGTGATCGACGAGATCAATCGCGCCAACATCTCTTCGGTGTTCGGCGAATTGATCACTCTCCTGGAGCCCTCCAAGCGGATGGACCAGACCGAATCCCTCGAGATCGTACTCCCCTATTCGCGAACACTGTTCCAAGTTCCACCCAACCTCCACGTCATCGGCACCATGAACACCGCCGACCGCAGCGTGGAAGCCTTGGACGTGGCGTTGCGGCGCCGCTTCGAATTCGTCGAGATGATGCCGAAACCCG
>DAOPYN010000097.1:0-10404 GCA_035352895.1 Fibrobacteria bacterium
GTTTCGGATTCGTGGTCGGCGTCTCGGTGGTGGCGAGCATTCCCGCGCTCATCCTGGGCGTGGTGATTGGTGGAAACATCCTGTCCAACATCCCCGGCATCGTGGTGGGAATCCTTCTCGCCCTGGGAACCATCTACCTGGTCCGCGAGCAGCCCCGCACTGCCCTCCTGATCCCGGCATGCGTCGCCGTATTCTTCTTCCTGGGCCTTCTGATCACGGGATCGAACAAGCCCTCCTCCAATGAGCTGTCCATCGCCAAGAAGGAAGGGCGTCGCTACGAGGCCCTTCTCCAAGGCAAGGCCCTGGGCCAATGCAAGGACAAGTGGGAACGGGGCGTCACCTCGGTGGGCGTGAAGGAGATCTTCAATCAGTCCTGGTGGGACGCCGCGCAGATCGGACAGATCACCAACGCGTCCACGACCTTCGAGCAACTGGCCAGCACCGTCAATTCCTGTCTGGAATCTTCGCCTCCCGGACTGGGCGCACGCCAGGCATCGCTCGTCTTCGACGCCTCGCTGGGACTCTACCCCATCGTGCTCTCCGACATCCACACCACCGTCGACATCGGGCGTCGGGCCTTCCAGCTGGGCAAGAAGAAGGCGAACGGAACGGCCACCCCCGAGGACCTCTACCTGCTGTCCATCAAGGTGCGCCAGCTGGATTCCATCGGCCGCGACCCCAACTCCACCCCCAACACCCGCATCGGGAAGATCCCCGGTACGGGCCTGGGGATGTGAAGGACTCAGCCTAGCGGGTCGGCGAAGCGGAAGGCCTGGGCGAGGTCGGCGTCCACGATCGCCAGGGCCTGCTCCAGGCGCCGTTGCGGCGTTCCCTCCAGCTCAAACCACGGCACACGCCCCTGGGCCAGCACCTCGCGGAAACGGCGCGTCATGTCGGGCCGCAGCTGGGGCTTGTCGCGCAGGCCGTCGTCCTCGAAGTCGACCCCTTCGTGGGAGGTGAGCAGGTACAGCGCCCGCGGAGGCAACGCGGCCGCGAAGGCGCGGACCCACTCGCTGGTCTCTCCCATGTAGCGTTCCTGCCACAGGCAGGTGGCCAACCCGTCGGTGTCGCACACCAGCACGGGGGAGCCTTCCCGGGCGGAGGCCTCCTCGCGATTGAGCTGCACGCGGCAGATCTCGCGGAAATCCGCCTCGTTCCAGGGGAAATCGGAGGGAAGGCGGGACAGGTTCTGGATGCGCTGGCGCGCCTGGAGGTCGGCGCTGTACTCGCGGCCGTATTCGGCCACCCAGCGCGTGCGCGACCACACCCCGCCGCGCGCGACCAGGGCGCGGTGCAGGTCCACCGAGAGCGTGGTGGTGCCGGAGCTTTCCGCGCCCACGACCACCACCCTGCGGCACAGCCCCGCGCGCACCGCGCCGGGCAGGTCCATCCAGCGCCCCGGAAGGTCGGCGCGCACGGCCGTCCCCGAGACGGGATGGGCGGAACGCGCGGGATCCACCGCGACGTGCTCCGCCCGGAAGCGACGCGCCAATTCCTGTCCATACGCTTCCGAGGTGAAGACCGCGTCCACCGCGGGCCGGGGATCTTCCGCGTCGGCGCGCACCAGGACCTCCCGCATGATCCTCTCGTGGGCCTCCCAGGCTTCGGGGGAATCGTAGTCCACCGGCTCGTCGTCCAGACCGTGGAGCACCCGCAGATCCCCGCGATCGCCGAAGCAGCGTTCCAGCCACCGCGCCCGCTCGGGCCCGGGAACCGATTCCACCGAGGCGTGCAGCACCTGCACGGTCACGAACCGGCAGCGCGCCAGGGCGGACTCCACCAGGTGCACGTGGCCTCGATGGGGAGGATAGAACTTCCCGATCACCAGACCGTGCGCGAAGCTCGCCTTCGCGGTGCTCATGCGGCGAGCTTCCGCTTCCAGGAAACGGAACCCGACACGCACAGAGCCAGGAACACCACGTACAAAAGCGAGATCAGGTACAGGCCCCGGGTCCAGTAGAGCGGAACCGACACCAGGTCCACCGCGATCCACCAGTACCAGGTGTCCAGACGCTTCTTGTTGAGGAGCCACTGCGCGACCAGGCTCATGGAGGTGATCAGCGCATCCACCGGTGGCGCCGCCCCGCGCACCAGGAGCATCAGCTGCCACAGGAAGAGCCACATGCCGCCGGCGGCCACCAGCATCCACCCCCACTGCCCGGCGTCGGAGCGCGTGACGGGCAGCTCCCGCCGGCCCTGGCCGCGTGCCCACAGCCACCAGCCCTGCAGGGACAGCAAGATGAACACCACCTGCAGGGACGCGTCGGAGAACAGCCTCTGCTGGAAGAACACGAGCCCCAGCACCAGGGCGTTCGCGATCCCGACCGGGAAGTTCCAGATGCTTCCCCGCACGGTGAGCGCCACGCAGGTCAACCCGGTGGCGAACCCGAACAGGTCGCCCCAGGCCAGCGGCATTCCCCAGGCCGTGGCCGCTTGCGAAGAGAGGAATTCCAGGATCAAACGATTCCTCCCAGCATCGTGTCCACCAGATGGAAGTGGTCCTCGAAGAACCGGTCTTCCTGGGAACGGATTTCGTCCACGGAAAGCCACCGGGCGATCCCCGCGTCGTCCATGCCCGTCACGGATGGCGGAACGTCCCGGGCCAGCTCGAAGCGGAAGACCTGCGTCACGATCCGCGCCCGCAGACTGCGTCCCGGGTGATCGAAGTACTTCTGGTCCACCGGATCGTGACCGGACAGATCCAGGCCCGTCTCTTCCTTGAGTTCGCGGCGCGCCCCGTCCAGCATGGACTCGAAGGACTCCAGGAATCCTCCCGGCAGGGCCCACAGCCCCTTGCCCGGCCGTTTTCCGCGGGTGACGACCAGAACCCTGCCCGCGCAGCGAACCAGGGAGTCCACCGTGAGGAAAGGACCCTTGCCCCACTGCTTGCAGTAGTCGCGGATCGTCTCGCCGTCCTCGGCCAGGTCGTCGCGGACTCCGCCCTGGCTCCAGGCATCCAGCCAGGCCAGCACCGAGTCCGGAACGTCCGCGCGCAGCGTGTCGTGGACCTGCGCCCATTCCGTGCGCGACAGGATCCGCTCGCGCACCGGTGTGGCGTCCCAATGTCCCTGGCGCCCGGTCTCCACCAGTCCCCACCCCGGGAACAGGTCCAGGTAGTAGCTGGATGCGTCCTTGTGGAAGCCCACCAGGACGATCCGCCCGCGCGACACGCCCTCCACGCGGGCGCGGACCTCGGTCGACCACCGTTTGGCGCCCCACACGTCCCGTTGCGGAACCACCACGAGTCGACGATTCTTGTCGTCGGAGAGGGTGGAACGGATCATCGCCTCGCGCTCGGAAGCGGTGAAGGGATTGCGGGGGGAACGTGCCGCGTGGGCGGATCCCAGGACCAGGACAACACGGGGAGCCGTCTCGAAGGCGCGCTCCAGAAGTCCGGCGTGTCCGTTGTGGAAGGGCTGGAACCGCCCGATCAGCACCGCGACATCGGGATTCTTCGTTTCCATCAGAACTCCAGCCTGGCGGCGATGGGCATCCGGCGGCTCGTCCCGAAGGCGCGACGACGCAGACGCAGGATGGGAGGAGCCTGGTGGCGCTTGAATTCGGTGCGCGCCAGGAAGGCGGGCTCGTACAGCAGGTCGCCCGGGTAGTGGCCGGTCAGGCACAGCTCCGGAAACACGGCCAGATCCACCCCGTGGACATGGGCGCGGTGGCCTTCGTCCAGGATGCGCGCGAGGTTGCCCTCCAGGTCGCCGATGGTGGGATTGATCTGGGCGATGTGGATGCGGATCATTTTCCGTCCTCCGTTATCCCGAAGACCTGACGCAGGTAGGCGAGGAAGGTCTGGTCCTGGCAGAGGGTCTTCCCCGCCGAATCCGACAGCTTGGCCACGTTCTGCCCATTGCAGGTCATGATCTTCATGACCACGTTCAGGGCCTTGTGGCAGGTGTCGTTGGTGAGGTTGGTCCCGATGCCGAAGGCCGTCTGCGTGCGGTCGCGGAAGTGGCGGTGGATCTCCAGGGCCCTGGGGATGTCCAGCCCGTCCGAGAACACGAGCCGCTTGGTGTGGGCGTCCACGCGGAGCTTGGCGTAGTGGGCCAGGGCCTTCTCGCCCCACTCGATCGGATCGCCCGAATCGTGGCGCAGGCCGTCGAAGAGCTTGGCGAAGTAGAGGTCGAAATCGGCGAGGAACGCGTCCATCCCCACCACGTCGGTGAGCGCCGTGCCCAGATCGCCGCGGAATTCCTGGACCCATCCTTCCAGCGCGGCCTTCTGGAAGTCGCGCAGGCGGAACCCGAAGGCCTGGTAGGCCTGGAGGTATTCGTGGGCCATGGTCCCGATGGGCGTGAGCCCCAGGGTCTTGGCCAGATACGCGTTCGAGGTCCCGCCCATGATCCCGGGGAACTCCTTGGCCAACCGCGCGACCACCTCGTCCTGCCAGGCGCGGCTGTAGCGGCGGCGCACGCCGAAGTCGAAGAACGTGAAGGGGTGGCCCTTGGCCAGCTCGCCCCGGTGGCGTTCTTCCTGCAGGTGCGCGATCTTCGCCTCCAGGCGTTCGCGGGCCACGGCCATGGCCTTGTCGGCATCGCCCAGGCGGCGGAAGTAGAGCTCGTTGACGATATAGAGCACGAAGATCTCGAAGCCCATCACATGCACGATGGGCCCCTTGGCGCGGATCCGCAGGTGGGGCCCGTCGGTCTCCACCGTGATGAACCTCCGCTGGAACCGGAACACCGACAAGAAGTCGACGAAATCCGACTTGATGTAGCGGAGCTTGCGCAAGAAGTCCAGCTCGTCGGGCTGGAAGGCCAGGGTGCAGAGGTGGTCGAGCTCGCGCTCCACCTCGTCTTTCAGCTCGGCCAGCGGGAACACGGTGGCGTTGCGGCACACGAAGCCGTACTCGGCGACCGCGGCCGGATGGCTGTGCAACAGCGCCTGCCACATCGAGAACTTGTAGAGGTCCGTTTCCAAAAGGCTTCGGACGATGGGGGTGTTCACGGGACGACTCCGGTGTTGTGCGTGGAGAGAGGGAAAAACCAATCAAATCAGTCGCGCGGCTTGCTCCAAGGGGAGGATCCGCACACCCTTTGCCGCCATGGCCTGGAAGAAGGCCGCCTGGGCTCCTTCGAAACCGCCCACGGGGCTGATGGCGTCTTCCAAAAGCACGATCCTTTCCGGGTCCAATCCGGCTTCCACCAGGTGCTCCACCGTGGCGCGCACGCAGTGGCTGCCGGCCTCGCCGGCCACGAAGACAATTTCCGCCTTCTCCAGGTCGCGCACCAGTTCCCAGTTCCAGCCCGTGGCGGGGTCGGTGTCCACGGGGATTTCGGCGCGGATGGCGCTGTAATGCTCGGTCCAGGGGTTTTCGCCCTTGAGCACCGTGGTCACGCCCTTCCCCTTGGCATCGGCCCAGGTGTCCAGGGCCTTCTGGAGGCGCGCATGCACCGCCTGGCCCCAGGTGCCGATCTGGCAATGAACCGGCCACACCATGTGGGTGAAGCGCCCGGCCTTCTCCAGGTCCTGCAGGTACTTCAGGGCGCGGTTCCGGTCCTGGGGACGGGCCGTCAGGATCCGTCCGGCCACGACATCGGCGGCCAACACCTGGGTGAAGGGTCCCGCGGCCGTACCATCCCCTTTGCGCCAGAAGCCGGGATGGGCGATGTCCAGACGGTGGTGGTGGTCCATGGTGACCGTGACGCGGTCGATCCGATCGCCTAGCGTATCCAGCCAAGCGGCCAGACGCATCATGTCCTGGTGGGCGCCCGTCACGGCCAGGGCCGGAGCGAGTCGGCCGGGTCCGGTGGGATCCGGCGGGCACCAGTCGGCGGGCAGGTCGCAGAAGTCGTTCTGGGGGTCGATCACAAGTAGATGGGCGCGATCCATGGCTGATCTCCTCATGGTGGGTTGTGTTAAACAGAAGATACAATCGTTTGTTGCGTTGCGCAACTATCTATTTCGCATGCCAGGTCCAGACTTTTGAAGTGGTATCTTCTCCTTCGATGCCCACTGAACCAAAGCACCACGCCTCCCGCGACCTGCCCGACCCCGTGATCTGCACGGTGGATGTGGTGCTCCTGACGTTGGTGGAAAACGCTCTCCAGGTGGTGCTGGCCCGCCGCGCCCAGGAGCCGTTCCGGAACCTTGCCGCCTTGCCCGGCGGGTACATCCACCCCGCCACCGACCGCGACGCCCGCGACGCCGCCGAGCGCGTGCTGCGCGAGAAGACCGGCCTGCAAAGCCCCTACCTGGAGCAACTGGGGGTGTTCTCCGGAGCCGGACGCGATCCACGGGGATGGTCGGTTTCCGTCGCCTGGTACGCCCTGGTGCCCTGGGAGTCCCTAAAGCCCCGCTGGACGGAGCACCTGCAGGTGGTCCTCGCGAACGCCGTGCGGGGCCTACCCTTCGACCACGAGCGGATCGTGGAGGCGGCCCTGGAGCGGGTGCGTTCCAAGAGCTCGTACTCGAGCCTCCCGGTGCACCTGTGCCCCGAGCCCTTCACCCTGCCGCAATTGCAGGCGGTGTACGAGGCCACCCTGGGCGAGGCCATCAACAAGGTGAGCTTCCGGCGCAAGATGGAGGAACTGGGCTTCGTGGAGCCCATCCCGGGCGCCACCACCGGCGGCGCCCACCGCCCCGCCCAGCTCTACCGCCTGCGGGAGGAGTTCAGGCGGAATCTGTCCATCACCGACCGGGGCATCAATTCGGGGGGGTGATGTCCATGGATGGGATCATTGAACTCTCGACCCACAACTCCCTCCGGACGGGGAAGGCCTTGGGTTTGATGGCCAGCCCTGCCGATGCCCTTATGGCGCCTTCCCCTTCGAGAGATTTCAGGGACCAGAACGCACACAGCGGAACCCGACTAGCTTGAAGCCGCTCCAAGGATCGCGCCAGTTGCGGTTGGCAGAACGCAAATCCGAATTGACACTAAAACCATCCCCCCCACGAATCACCCGGCTGAAGCCATCCTCGGGACCCTCGTAGTCCTTGGCAGCGACTGTTGGGTAGGTTTCGTAATAGTCGCCCACCCACTGGTACACATTCCCCGCCATGTCATACAGGCCAAATGCATTCTTCGGTTTCGTGGCGACAGGCTGTGCGATTTCTGCGCCATTCGACCAAAACCATGCGTATTTCCGCGCGGAGTCAAGATCGTCGTTGTCGCCCCAATAATACGCCGTCGAGGTTCCGCCACGCGCCGCATACTCCCATTCCGCTTCGGTGGGCAAGCGATACCCAGGGGCGGCCACTCCATGACGCAAGGCGAGCCCAGCCAAGTCAGAGGTATATGCTCCATAGACTCCCGTCAGGCTCGTGTAGCTGTACATCGTGTCACGTCCATCGCGCTTGCTGCGTGCATTGCAGTACAAAACGGCATCGAACCAGCTCGAGCCTTCGATCGGGCATGATGCGCTTTGGCAGGTCCAGTTGGCTGACGTCACTCCCATCAGCGATTCATACTGCTTCCGTGTGACGTCCGTGCTGTCCATCCAGAAAGCGGATACACTCGCCTCATGCTGCGTTTCGTCGGTGCTTCTGCCTTTTTCCGTTGCAGGACTGCCCATCATGAACGTGCCCGCAGGGATGAGGTTCATTCCTAATGGCGAAGGATTGGGCGAATAGGCCAGCGTGTCGAAAACGCGAACCATCTCCGACCGAGACTCGTTAAGGGTATCCCGCAAAAACACATAACCCTTGAACGAATACTCCAGCGTGTCAGAGGTCGCCGAGGCCACTCGCACAGCGAAGTTGGCGGGACGGGCAGCCTCATTCTGGCCTGGTGCCGCTGCAGAAACGCGACCCATGATGTTTTTGCCTTTCCACGAGAGACGAAGGTGGCCTCCTTCCTCCACAAGGATATGCGCGGACACGGGACGGACCGGCCCCTTGTGCAATACGCTTGAGGCTCCGCTCAACGACCAATTTCCCGATGCATCGGTTAGCGTGTATTTCCCGGTGCTTGCCAGAGAAACCATCGCGCCACTTCGGGGGGTGCCATCGAGGTTGACCACCCTCCCCGAAAAATCCAGGGCGGAGACCGCCATCGCGGCAAGGAAAACAGACTTGATCGCAATCTGAATCTTCATCGAGGAATCCTTCCGTGCCGCCTTGGATATTGGCACCCAATGAATGATATACGTTTTCCCGATGGAAAACGACCACGGTCTACCCTTCGACCACGAGCGGATCGTGGAGGCGGCCCTGGAGCGGGTGCGTTCCAAGAGCTCGTACTCGAGCCTCCCGGTGCACCTGTGCCCCGAGCCCTTCACCCTGCCGCAATTGCAGGCGGTGTACGAGGCCACCCTGGGCGAGGCCATCAACAAGGTGAGCTTCCGGCGCAAGATGGAGGAACTGGGCTTCGTGGAGCCCATCCCGGGCGCCACCACCGGCGGCGCCCACCGCCCCGCCCAGCTCTACCGCCTGCGGGAGGAGTTCAGGCGGAATCTGTCCATCACCGACCGGGGCATCAACTCGGGAGGCTGAACCTTGACCTCGTGGAACCGCTCCCCTGTCCTGCGTCCCCTCGCGTTTGTCGCGGGGGTGGCCGCCTACTGGCTGGGCAAATCCTCCGCACGCCTGGCGAACCTCCGCCGCGAGGCTCTCCCGCTCGACGCCCCGACCCTTCGCCGCCTCGGCATCCTGCTGCCCCAGGCGGATCTTTCCAACCTTCGGGTCGTGACCGGCGCCTGGTTGCCGGCTTGGATCTTCCATCGATCCATCGTCGGCATGGCCTACAAGGACCGCATCTACATCGCCGGCCGGGGCTCTCTGGACACCTACGAGTCCTTCCTGCTTCTGCTCCACGAATCCGTCCACCTCCTGCAATTCCAGCGCCTGGGCGAGTTCCGGTTCGCCGGCGAATACGGTCGACAATTCCTGTACGCAGGCGGATACGGACGGAGGATGCCCCTGGAAGCCGAGGCCTACGACTTCGTGGACCGCTTCCGTGAACGCATCTTCAGTCCCCGCTTCTACGCTTCGCTGCACATGCCGCTCCTGGACGCCACCCAGCCCAACTGGGAGTACCAGGCGCTCTGCCACTTCCTGGATCATGGGCTCCATTCCGGCCTGGCTTCTCATCCTGGTTTCTGCGCCGCACGGCACCTGGAGCTCCATCCCGACGTCGTCACCACCTCCGGACCCGATGACCATCCCGCAGCGCTGCGCCACCGGCTCCTCCACCCACGGTCACCATGTCCCTCCCTCGATTCCCCTGATTGCTAGCTTGGCCCAAGAGACCCCATCGTTCACCAAAGAGTGGAACCCATGATCCAGGCCTTGCTCCTCGCCTTGCTCTCCGCACCCGCCGATTTGAGTTTCCATCCGGAAGTGGAGTACTCCGGGAATTTCCCCTACTGGGGTGATTACGGATTCGGCGACGACACCTGGGGTGGCAACGGGGGGGAGTTCTCCGAGGGGGTGTCGTCGAGCTTCGAGCAGACCGTGCGAGGTGGCGCCAGCGTCCAATGGCCTCTGGGCGAGACCTGGCGGATGTCCGTGGGCACGCACATCGGCTATTCCTGGGCATCGGCCGAGGATGGCACCCGCGGTGCAAGCAACGGACAATGGAAACGTTGGCGGTTCGAACTGGACTACTGCCTGGCCGACATCCAAATCGGCCTCCGATGGAAACCCTGGCGGCACATCGGGATCCTGTCGGATCTTGTCCTGGAAAAAGGGCTGTTCGGACTCTGGAAGGTTTCGGACACCTATGGATACTCGGAACGCGGCGAAATCCAAACCAGCGATCCTTGGATCGGAACTCCTTTGAAGGTCTACCTGAGGGCCGGCCCCCAATTCCATTTCCTGGACAGGTACGCGATCGCCCCCTGGCTGGGGTTCGGCTACGCCCCCCTCCTGACCAAATCCTCCAATTTCGGACGGTCCACCGGTTATTACGGTGTGGACGAGGACAAACCGACCCTCGGACCCAAGTTCGGCATCCAGGCCTCGCTCGCGATCTGAAAGAACTTCCCGTCGCGATCGCCCAACGCGCTCCACCGGCATTCCGCTCCGCGATCCTGCCCGGCGGCTTTGCTTCCTCGCGGCGGGAGCGTCGTGGCGATCCCGCTCCCGGCCCCCATCGCGGATAGACGGATTCTGTCGCCATTCCGTCCGGGCATCCACTCGATGGGCTCCCGCACCGGACCTCGCCACAGATCGCGAATCCCGTCGGGTCGGACCATCGCCGTCCTGGGGCCTCCTACGGCTCCCGTC
The DNA here is from genome assembly GCA_035352895.1 of Fibrobacteria bacterium. Taxonomy (GTDB): domain Bacteria; phylum Fibrobacterota; class Fibrobacteria; order UBA5070; family UBA5070; genus UBA5070. The sequence goes on from DAOPYN010000097.1 coordinate 10,177, forward strand.
CGTGGCCCATCCCTGCAATTCCTAGGTTTTGCGCTCCTCCAGCCTCCCACCCATCTTCGTCGGGGATTTTCCCAATGATCCTATCCTACGCCCTCTCCCTGGTGCTGACCGCCTTCGGCGACGAGAACGCGATCGAGCACGGCTTCGATTTCCGCGTGGGGTACGACCCCATCGCCGTGGGCGAGAACGTGGGAGGCAAGGGGAGCGGCGCCAGTTCCAACGGAGGGG
>DAOPYN010000098.1:0-10327 GCA_035352895.1 Fibrobacteria bacterium
CGAGGACATGCGGCGACGCAACCTCATCTCCGAGGATCTCTCCCAGGAGAAGGCCGAATACAACTACGTCAAGGCCGTCGACAAGGGCCTGCTCAAGATCATGTCGAAGATGGGCATCTCCACGATCCCGTCCTACATCGGCGCCCAGATCTTCGAGGCGGTCGGCATCTCCAACGACGTCGTCGACGAGTACTTCACCAACACCCCATCGCGCGTGGGCGGCATCGACCTCGAGACCATCGAGCGCGAGACGCTCCTGCGCCACCGCTTCGCCTTCGAAGCCATCGAGCTCGAGGACGGCGACGACGACCTCGAAGTGGGCGGCCAGTACGCCTGGCGCCAGCGCGGCGAGCGCCACATGCTGAACCCCGAGACCATCCACAAGCTGCAGCAGGCGACCTGGAAGAACGACTGGAACACCTACAAGGAATTCACCCGCGCGGTGGACGACCAGTTGAACGCCCCGATCACCCTGCGCGGCCTCCTGGACTACGCCAACTGCACCCCGGTGCCGCTGGACGAGGTGGAGTCGGTGGAGAGCATCGTCAAGCGATTCGCCACCGGCGCGATGAGCTTCGGCTCCATATCGTGGGAAGCGCACACCACCATGGCCATCGCCATGAACCGCCTGGGCGCCCGGTCGAACACCGGCGAAGGCGGCGAGGACACGCGTCGCTTCCTGCCCGTCAAGGGCGGACAGATGGTGTCCGACATCGTGGGCAAGAAGTTCGTGGAATCCGACTACCAGCTCAAGGACGGAGACAGCCTGCGTTCGTCCATCAAGCAGGTGGCGTCGGGCCGCTTCGGCGTCACCAGCCAGTACCTGGTGAACTCCGACGAGCTCCAGATCAAGATGGCGCAGGGCGCCAAGCCCGGCGAAGGCGGCCAGCTTCCCGGCCACAAGGTCGACAAGTGGATCGGCGCCACCCGCCACTCCACTCCGGGGGTGGGTCTCATCTCGCCCCCGCCGCACCACGACATCTACTCCATCGAGGATCTGGCCCAGCTGATCTACGACCTCAAGAACTCGAACACCGGCGCCCGCATCAGCGTGAAGCTGGTGGCCGAGGTGGGCGTGGGCACGGTGGCGGCGGGTGTGGCCAAGGCCCACTCCGACGTGATCCTGATCTCCGGCTTCGACGGCGGCACGGGAGCGAGCCCGCTCACCTCCATCAAGCACGCGGGTCTGCCGTGGGAACTCGGTTTGGCCGAAGCCCACCAGGTGCTGGTCAAGAACGGGCTGCGCGATCGCGTGGTCCTGCAAACCGACGGCATGCTTCGTACCGGCCGCGACATCGCCATCGCGGCGATGCTCGGCGCGGAAGAATGGGGCGTCGCGACGGCGGCTCTGGTGGTGATGGGTTGCATCATGATGCGCAAGTGCCACCTGAACACCTGCCCGGTGGGCGTGGCCACCCAGGATCCGGAACTCCGCAAGGAATTCCGCGGCAAGCCGGAATACGTCGAGACCTACTTCAAGTTCCTGGCCCAGGACCTGCGCGAGCAGATGGCCAAGCTCGGCTTCCGTACCGTCAACGAGATGGTGGGTCGCACCGACAAGCTCGCGCCGCGCAAGGGGATCACCCACTGGAAGGCCAAGACCCTCCAGTTGGAGAACCTCCTCTACCGCATGGCCGACGCTCCCAAGGGCGGGCAGTTCTGCTGCACCACCCAGGACCACGGCATCGACACCGCGATGGACAACGAGCTCCTCAAGCTCTGCGCTCCCACGCTGGACGCGAAGAAGCCCGTGAAGGCGGAGATCCGCCTGCGCAACGTGCACCGCACCGTGGGCACCATCCTCTCCTCCGAGATCACACGTCGCTTCGGGCCGGATGCGCTGGAAGAGGACACCATCCACATCAAGGCCACCGGCACCGCCGGGCAGTCGTGCATGGCGTTCGGTGTCAAGGGCGTGACCATGGAGATCGAAGGCGAGGCCAACGACTACTTCGGAAAGGGACTCTCGGGCGGCAAGCTCGTGCTCTACCCGCCCAAGTCCAGCACGTTCGACCCGCAGGAGAACGTGATCGTGGGCAACGTCTCGTTCTACGGCGCCACTTCCGGCGAGGCCTACATCAAGGGGAAGGCCGGCGAACGCTTCTGCGTGCGCAATTCCGGCGCCCGCGTGGTGGTGGAGTCGGTGGGCGACCACGGCTGCGAGTACATGACCGGCGGACGCGTGGTGATCCTGGGCGACATCGGACGCAACTTCGCGGCCGGCATGTCCGGCGGCAGCGCGTACCTGCTGGACACGGGTTCCACCCGGAGCCGCGTCAACAAGGCGATGGTCGACCTCGAGGAGATCGTGGAAGCCGAGGACCTGATCGAGCTGAAGTCCATGGTGGAACGCCACCTGGAGCTCACCGGCTCGGCCAAGGCCAAGGAGCTTCTCGCCGATTGGTCGAATTCCGTCAAGAAGTTCGTCAAGGTGATGCCTGTGGATTACAAGCGGGCGTTGCGCGAGATGGCCGCCGAGGCCAAGGGAGGCAAGGTCTGATGGGCAAGGAGACCGGATTCAAGGAATTCCAGCGCAAGGCCTACGGCTACAAGCCGGTGGAGGAGCGCATCAAGGGCTACGACGAGTTTTTGGTGGCCCCCACCGAACAGGAGCTGAAGGAGCAGGGTGGACGCTGCATGAACTGCGGCGTTCCCTTCTGCCACAGCGGATGCCCCTTGGGGAACATCATCCCCGACTTCAACGACTACGTCTGGCGGAACAAGTGGGACAAGGCCTACGAGTCCCTCCGCAGCACCAACAACTTCCCGGAGATCACGGGCAGGATCTGTCCGGCTCCCTGCGAGTCGGCGTGCGTCGTGGGGATCATCAAGCCGCCCGTGTCCATCAAGGCGGTGGAGTTGTCCATCGTCGAGCGCGCCTGGAAGGACGGAATCGCCATCGCCAACCCGCCCAAGGAGCGTTCCGGCAAGCGCGTCGCCGTGGTGGGGTCCGGGCCATCCGGCTTGGCCGCCGCCGACCAGCTCAATCGCGCGGGTCACACCGTGGTGGTCTTCGAACGCGCAGAGAAGGTCGGCGGACTCACCCGGTACGGCATCCCCGACTTCAAGCTGCCCAAGGCCGTGGTCCAGCGGCGGGTGGATCTGATGGCGGCCGAAGGGGTGGAATTCCGCACCCTGGCCAACGTGGGCGTGAACGTTCCGGTCAGCGAACTGCGCAACGGTTTCGACGCGATCCTGCTGGCCGGAGGTGCGACCAGCCCCCGCGACCTTCCCATTCCCGGTCGCAACGGCAAGGGTGTGCATCCGGCCATGGAATTCCTCTCGCAGAGCAACCATCGTGTTTCCAAGCTCGAAGGCGTGCGCAACCAGCGTGGCGAGAAGATCGAGGAAATCCTGGCCACCGGCAAGAACGTCCTGGTGATCGGCGGTGGCGACACCGGTTCCGACTGCGTGGGCACTTCCATCCGCCAGGGCGCCAAGTCCGTCATGCAGATCGAGCTTCTTCCCAAGCCGCCGGAAGGTCGCACCGAGAAGACCCCATGGCCGACCCACCCTGGTCCGGCCATGTTCTCCACCAGCTCGTCCCAGGCGGAAGGCTGCCAGCGCGACTGGTCGATCGCCTCCAAGGAGATCCTCCGCGACGCGTCGGGAAATGTCATGGGCGTCCGCGCCGTACGGCTGGACTGGTCCAAGGGCAAGCCCGACGAGATCGCCGGTTCCGAGTTCGTGATCCCGGCCGAGCTGGTCCTGCTGGCCATGGGCTTCCTGGGGCCGGAATCCAAGGGGCTCCTGGACGAACTGGGCGTGGAGAAGGACGATCGATCGAACGTGAAGACCGTGAACTTCGCGACGTCCGTCAAGGGCGTGTTCGCCGCAGGCGACATGCGTCGCGGCCAGTCCCTTGTGGTGTGGGCGATTTCGGAAGGCCGCGAGGCCGCCCGAGCGATCGACGCCTACCTGACCGGCTCGCCTTCCCTCCTGGCCGCCAAGGCGTCGAGCCTCAGCCAGGCCTGATTCCGTCGCTTGGCTTCGCCTCCAGCCCCGAAGGCCCCTCAGGCCTTCGGGGCTTTTCATTTCCGCCCCGGACCTCGACTGGCCGATTGCCTGGTGGGAATCAGCCCCGCAAGGGAATCTTCACTGTGGCGCTGCGTCCATCCGGCAGCTGCACGCGCAGGAGGGTTCCCGGTTTGGGACCGGAGAGTCTGGAGCCGGCGGGAAGGTTCCTCCAGAAGCCGCGGCGAGTGCCGTCCAGTTCGATGGTTTACGCTTCGGTGCAGGCGAAGGGAAGTTCCAGTTCCTTGCCGATCCACCTGGGCCGCGGCAGGAATCCCCCTCTGGGGAGGTCGCGGACTCCGGTTGATTCCAGGAGGGATCTCGATTCCCCGGCACGGGGATGGTCGGGAAGCCGAATGTCCATCCTCTTCCAGCCGCCGGATCCTTCCTTGACGGAAATCGTCAGAGATCCCGCGGAGCGATCCGGGAAGGATGCGGTCCATCGAGTCGCACCGGAGGAATCCCGGCGCAGAAGGGCGCAGGGACGGTCGACCGTGATGCGCATCCCGTCGGCGAAGGCGGCCGTGTCCGGCGCGTGGAACACCATCGCGCGGTACGTTCCCTGCACGATGGCCTGGACCCTCGGCGTGTTGGAGACGATCTCGATGGACGATGCGGACACCCAGCGTTCCATAGAATCGGCCGATACCCCGGGGACCACGGCGTAGGCGTATCCCTCGGAGGATGATTTCCGCCCATGTTCCAATCGCGCGAAGAATACCCTTCCCGACGAGAGGGTGTCCGTGTACAGGGTGTCCACCGATTTCCACGTGCCTGTCCGGATCTTGGTGCCCACCACAAGGCTTTCCGCAGCAGGGATCCAGTAGCCCACGGAATCGTGGTGGAACCATCGTGCCGTGGCCGTGGCGACGGAATCCGTGTGGAGGATCGCGAGGGAGGGATTTCCGAGGGTGACCGCGCCGCGCGCCCAGCGTTGGTCGATGGAGGTGGAAACGGGACGCGGAACATCGAAGGAAAGGCCCGCCCCCAGGGCCACCAATGCGTCGGGGATCTGGAACCAGGCCTTCTTTCCCGTGACCGCGGAAACCTTGTAGTCGTAGGCGAAGGCGGATACCTGACCATCGGACGCTCCTCCCACGAAATCGGTGGTCCCGTACGCGTACCCGAAGCCATTCTTCATGTCCTGGCCGGGGAATGTGTCCACGCGGTCGTTGGTGACACCGGGAATGGATGCCCAGTCCAGGACGGGCCAGATCAGGTCATGTTCGTCGCCGCGCAGGCGGATCCAGGTGGATCCGAATCCCAGGAACCATCCCTTCAGGTTTTCGCCGTTGCCCACTTCGCTGGCGGTTTCGTCCGATCGCGGTGCACGCACCGAAGTGGACCAGCCCGGTCCGTGGTGGGAGAGATAGCCCGAACTCCAGAAGACCTTGTCCGGATCGCGAAACCACGGGGTCTTGTCGGCCAGCCAGTTCTTCAGGGAATCAAGCGATGCGCCCTGCGGGCCTTTCTGGAGATCGGAGGCGTTTTTCGTCAAGGAGGTTCTACCCCAGAGGATCCCCGGTCGGACGAGATTCCGACCGACCATGGTGGGATCCCATCGGCCTTGGTGGATCATCCAGGCGCTTCCCTCCAGTCTGGGAGCGGTCCGCGTAGTCGATATCCGGCCAGGTTCCATCGGATTTCTGGCTGGAGAGCCATCCGGGGACGGATCCGGGCAAGGAGGCGGCCAACAAGCTGTCGGTCAGGCGTCGGGCGAGGAGTTCCACGTCGGCGTCGACCGATGGAACAGCTTAGAGGGCCAGTGCCAGGAAGATGGCTGGGGTCATAGGGCAAAGCGTAACCAATTTCGGCACCACGATCCCGCGAGGCTACCTTTGCGATCGTGAAGCGAACCCTTCTCGCGCTTGGATTGGCCTTGGTGGCGGTGTTCTTCTCCGACACCGTGTTCCTGCGTCCCCTCTGGCTTCTGGTCACGGCATTGCACGAGGCCAGCCATGGCTTGGCCGTCGTCATGCTGGGTGGCGAGATCACCTCCTTCCGGGTGAATCTGGATGCAGGAGGGTGGTGCGGCTACCGGATGGAGCCATCGTACCTTCGCGAACTGATCGTGGCCTCGGCGGGTTACACGGGAAGCCTCCTGATCGGGGGGATCCTCCTGGTTCTCGCTTCTGCCACCAAGAAGGATCGCTGGGTGCTGGCGGCCTTCGGGTTGCTCCTCATCTACCTGTCCTGGCTGTGCCTGAAAAACGCCGGGTGGTTTGGCACCCTGTTCTGCGCAGGCACGGGCTTGGCGTTCCTGGGACTGGCGCGGGCTTCGCTTGGGCAGGTCCACGATTTCGTCCTCCGCACCGTGGCCCTTTGCTGCATGCTCATGGCCGCTTGGGACGTGAAGGACGACCTCGTCGATCGGACCGTGGAGGGATCGGACGGATACGTGATCTCCAAGATTCTCCACATTCCCTCCCTTTGGGTGGGCGTGGCGTGGTTGGTGGTTTCCATCGCTCTCGTCGCTTTGTTCCTGCGGTGGTCGGCCAAGGTGGAAAAGGGGATCTGACCTTCCCGGGTTTCCGGTTTCGGGGATCCGTCCGCGAGCAGGGAATCCATCGGCCTTTGGAGTTGTCCGGAAACCGGGAGTGGTTGTGCGCGTTCCGTGTTTCCGATGCGACAGCCAACGGCCGCATGAAAGCGGTCCACCGGAGTGGTAGAATCCCTTCAATGGCCATGTCTCACCAGGATCGAACATCCGGATGGTTTCCGAGGTCGGGCTTCAGCATGCCCGAGATCTTCGCCGTGATCGCGATCATCGGGATCGTCTCCGCCATGGCGGTTCCCCGCTTCATGAAGTTCATCCACGTCAGCCGCATGGAATCGGCCGCATTGATCCTCGGCAAGGACATGGAATGGGTCAAGCTCGCCGCTACCCGATCGGGGACCAAGCACTACATCCGCTTCTTCACCGGTTCCGATTCCAGCTCCTACGAGGTCTGGAAGGAGGCTTCCGATCCGGTGGACAACCGGTTCAACTCCGGCGAGGACAGCCTCCTGAAACGTGTGGTGCTGGAGACTCCGGTGCGGATCGGCGGATTGGATCCATCGATCCCGGCCGCTCCGATCGCCCCCCAGGGGATCATGCCGGCCAACGGGATGGGGGTCGGATACGTTGACGAAACCTGTCGGGACGACGGCGTGGTGGCGGGTCAGGGCTCCTGGGACAACCTGGTCGCCTTCTGCGGAGGAAGCACCGCGCAGACGGAGGCCGGTGCCCTGTACCTCTCGCTTCGGAACTACCCGGAGTATTCCGAAGCGATCGTCTACGACGGTAGGACCAGTTTCCGACTGATGCACTACGGATGGAGGGGTGGATCATGGATCGCGGAATGAACGCACCCCTGCGAGCAGGCGTGAGCATCGTCGAAGTGCTGGTGGCCATCGTGATCCTGTCGCTGGCCATTCCCATGGTGGCCGGGTTTTCCACGACCTCCAAGAAGGTCCAGGTGGCGGCCAACGAGATGGAGAACGCAACCGCGGCGGCCCAGAGCATCATCGATTCCCTCTCCCTGTTCCCGGCGTTCATGTTGGAATCGGGGACTCCCAAGGCGAGGACCATCCAGGGGCCCACCCGGATATACACGGCGAGTTGGACCTACACCGCGGTGGGGGCCCATTCGGGAGTCGCGAACGTGACCGTGGCGTGGAACCAGGCCGGCAAGCCCCACAGCATCTCCGTGACGGGAGAGGTGCCATGACGCTCCGGGGATCGATCCAAGCGGGCTACACCCTGGTGGAGCTACTGGTGGCGATGGTCCTTTCCGGACTGGCCATCGGGTTCGCGTTCATGCTCCTTCAGGGATCGCGTGGCGGATTCGTGCGCGTGAGTTCCAGCGTGCAATTGCAGGCCGAGACCCGCGAGGCCGTGAGGATGATCGAACACGACATCCGCAACACCGGCCTGAAGATCGCCAACATGTATTCGAGTCGGATCCTGTCCACGGTCAACTGCCCGCACGCCTACGTGGATCCAGCGACCGGCGATTCGGCGAGTTTTTCGTTCATCAACAGGAACGACTGGACCTATCCGGGAGACGAGGTCGTGTTCGCCCAGTACATGCCCGATGGCAACGGAAACGTCAACTGCGCTCCCACCAGCCTCCAGGTGGTGCGGTACCGGCTGCGTACCACGGATTCCGTTCTCCTGCGCGCGCAGGCGACCACCTTCGCGGGGATCCCTTCCGCCCAGGAAATCCCCGTCTGCCACAGCGTCGTGGCCTTCCAGATGGAATACGCCCTCCTTGGCCTGGATTCCACGCTGCTGGATTCCACCACCGCCTGGTTCTCGCCGTCGTTTCCCATAACCCGCACCGGGAACCGGTTCACGGTTGGGCCTTGGATCAACACGTCCCTTTCGGGGGCGGCCACAGTCGGTTACGTGGACATCAAGCGGGGATACGGCTACCGCATCGAGATCCAGCTTTCGCCCAACGCGGAATTCGCCGATACGGTCATCGGAGCCCAGAGGATCCTGGTGGGCTTCCTGGACGGAACCGAGGTGGTCGACACCATCCCCGCTTGGGTGGGACCGAACACCGGAAGGAAGGTGGTGGTGGACATCGAGTCGACCCGCGACATCCCTTTCGGAAGAGTGGTGATCGGCGCGCGCATGGGCGCGATGAACACGACTTCCATGCTGACCTTTTCCCAGTTCCGCTTCTCCCTCAAACGCTTGACCAACTACGTGTGGCTCAGCGATCCCACTCCCGCCCAGCGTCGTCGCGTACAGGCCCTCCGCCTTTCCATCATCACCCGCACGGAACGGGAAGTGACGGGCAACGCGCCCTGGACCTTCGAAGGGGTGGGAGATCTGCCTGGACTGAACCTGTTCGGGTCCGATGCCCGCAAGGGCTACGCGTTCTTCCAGCGCATCATCCCGGTGGTGAACCATGGCCAGTGAATCGCAGAAGAAAGCACTCGATCCCCGGAGGTCGCGCCGGGGCATGACCACCATGGTGGTGGTACTGGGCGTGATCATCCTGGTCACGGTGAGCGGACTGGGGATCCTGGCCGTGACCAACGGCGAATCGATGATCGCGGGATCGTTCCTGGACATGCGCACCAAGGAGAACGCTTCCCGCAGCGGGCTTCGCGACGCCATCGCGAGGATGCGCAGCCGTCCCCGGAACACCATTGCCCAGCTCCAGAGGTTCCTGGACGATTCGGTCACCACCACGCCGCACGCGTGGTTCGTGCCGACGGGAGATTCGTTCCGGCTCGAGGTCAATCGTCCCAGCTACACCTCCATCGGCGACGACGGGAGTGGTTTCCGAGTGCGTGTTCTGGGTATCGATCCGGGCGGCGCCTTCGGTTCGATGGACGGGATCAAGCTCGCCTTGGAATCCAACGGGATCGGCCGCAGCGGCGACAAGCAGACGGTGGTGGGCACCTACCACATGCGTGGTCTGGAGGTGGCGGCGATCAACGTCGCTCCCGCGCAGGTGGACAGCTACGCGCTCTACATCAACGGCAGCATGGGCAATTCCACCATCGCCACCAACATCTCGGGGAACGTCTACGTGGGTGGCAACAACCACCTCAACGCTTCCGTGTCCATCACCATCGACGGCAACCTGCGCACCCAGGGGAACTACAAGACATCTGCTGCGGTGACGGTCACCAAGAACGCCTATGTGGGTGGATACATCGAGAACACCAACCAGGGCCCCATGATCGTGAATGGAAACATGGGTGTCGGCGGAGGGTTCGGGACGGTCACCTCCTTGATCCGTGTGGACGGCGCCCTGAACGTCTACGGGACCAGCCTCCAGAACTGGAACTCCAGCGCCGACCTGATCGTCAACGGGGAGCAGTTCTACATGAGGGACCGCAAGTTCGCCCTCAGCGGAACCCTGGACGTCCCCAACGGAAACGGCTATTTCCCCATGGGATTGGAGACCGCGAGCAAGGGGTATGCCCGGTTCGGGCGGAACCTGGAACTGTCCGGGTCCGTGGCATCCCTGCTCCCCTCGGATTCCGTCATCGTAGGGCGGGATCTGGCGGTACGTGGCTCCCTGTCGCCGGATTTCTCGGGAGACAAGACGCGGGTCGGCGGGGACGCCTACCTGGTTCCCACTCTCACCCAAGGGGGAGGACTGCTCTGGATCAAAGGAAACGCCCGGTTCGACAACGGAATCGCGAGCATCAAAGGGGAACCCGGCGTGCGCATCGACGGCGAGACCTGGCTCGCCCATTCGACCGGCCAACCCGGATTCATGGGAAACCATGTGCAGCTGGGGACAGCCTTTGCCATGAACGGCATCGTGGGAGCCACGTTCGGGAGATCCAACGGAACCTACCA
>DAOPYN010000099.1:0-10326 GCA_035352895.1 Fibrobacteria bacterium
ACAAAGTAGCGGGGGCTCGGAAACCACCCACACATTTCCGTGAAGAGCCCAAAGTATCGGTGGGATTTTGGCTGGATTTGATGCCCTCAAATATTCCCGCTTGTAGCGCCTTTTGGGTTAGAGCTCCCCGGACATCGTACTGGAGAGCGGAGACTGCTCCGGTTCCACGGCGAACCCCCAGAAGCATTCCCTTGTCCGTGACGCTTCCGTTCGCATCGTAGATCAAGTTCTGACTCATCCGGGGATCATTGTCGACGGTCGCAGACACCAAGCGCCCCAAGCCATCGTACACCATGCTGGAGCTGTCTCCTCCATCTCCGAACCGACCCGTTCCAATTCCTGTCCTGGAGCTACGAAGGAGACTTCCCGACCAGTCGTATGCGGAACGCGTCTTGAATTGGTCGGAGTTCACGCTGTACTGGAGTTGATTCGCAAGAGTGTACTCGTAATGGGTGGTGTCTCCACCCGGAGCTTGGCTCCATACCAAGTTGCCAAGGTTGTCGTACTTGCTCTTCGTCTCCAAACTGCGTGTCGCATCGAGCTGGCGAACTGTCCGAAGAGGACGCCCCATCACATCGAACCACGTGGTTGTTTTCCGGCCCAACGGATCGATCGCAACCGCAGTCCGCTCGAAATCGTCGTATTCCGTTTCCCAAATATCGAGCAGGCCACTTCCCCGCTCCACCACAGTCCGAATAACCCTACCCTGCGCATCGTACTGTGTGCGGACAATCCGCCCCTCCGCGTCCTGGGACCAACTTGGCCCGTGCACCTGAAAACCTTGGTAGGCGATCACGCTATCGCGACCACCCACACCAACGCTCCCAGAAATCACCGGCCACCCAAGACCGTTCACACCTTGGATGTCTTTTGCCCCGCTCTCGCGTTCCTGCTCCGTCCAAACAATTCCCTTCGAATCCTGGACATCGCTGTACCGAGTGGCCACCCACTTGCCGCCGGGGCTCCGACTCTGGACGACACGCCCCAAGTCATCGTACCGGACTTCCGAGGTATCACCTCGGGGACCAATGCTACGGATGGGCCGACCACGCGAATCGTACTGCATCGATTGGACAAAATCCGCCGATCCGGCTGCTGTCACCGCTCCAGGATCCTTCCCGGGCAAACCAAAGGTATCCGCTTTCGGCTCCGTGAAGAAACCTTTCCAAGCATGACTGCGAACCGGAACACCAATCGCTGGATCCAGGTCCACCTTGCTGTATCGATACCTCAGCTGCGACCCAACACTATCAACGTAGGCGCGAGTTCCTGTTGGAACAAAGGGCCACTTCGGATCGCCATATTCGTAACGCACTCCAGGCAACGGACCGTTACGCCATGCGTCGACGCGAACCGGACGCAACAAACTGTCGTAAATGGTCTGGCTTCCCACCATGCCGCAACCTTTGGTTGTGTCTGGATTTTTTCGAGCTACAACAGAAAGTGCAGGCAGGTAGGCGTACTTCCCATATGGATTAAAGTTTGGATTCCGCTTGGGGAAGGTCACCAACACGGAATCATCCTGCGCAGACCAGCGCGTGCTATCTGTTGTGATGCGAGTAACCAGAGAATCCGAAAACTCTCGGAGTGCATCAATTTTCAACTTTGCATCCATGTAGCTCAACTGAGCAGGCGAGTGTGTACAGGTCATTGACTGTCTCGCTGAGTCCCGTCCTTTCAGACAAGCCAAATCTGTCTCGTAGGAGCGTAACGTATCGCGCCAACTCCGCAAGGAGTCGCGACGCAAGGCGATCCGAATGGAATCCATGATTTTGTACGGATTACGATCCGGGTAGGTGGTGTCCAGAACCATTTCCGAACCATCGATACTTCGGGTTCCAAATAACTCGATCAGATCGAGCGTATCAAAGCGACTCCTCCACGGCTTCCCAATCGTTTGGGAAATTTTGCCACGCAGGGCTTGCCAATCAACCGAACTGGTATCCTCACGCCACTGTTCGATCCCATCACCCAGGACCAGAAGAGTCCGACGCTCCAGATTGGCCATCTCGCCGGCAGGGTTCGTTCGGCGCGAGATCAGGTTGCCCCTGGAGTCGTACGCATTCACGGTCAATTTAGGAGCGAATACGGTATCTAAACCTGGACGTTCCATGGAAAGAACCAAGCGATCGCCGTTATAAACAAAATCCGTACGTTTTCCATTTCCTTCACGTCCAGTCTCCACAGTTCTCAGGCGCATCTTCGCCACCGTGCGGCTGGTGTATGCAAGCCTGCTTGTATCCGGAACATTCCCTGGAGCCCAATCTGGCGACTCTCGGACGTTCACGCTGCCCTGGCTAAACTGAAACTGATAGCGGTTTTTGGAAACAGATCCCGAAAGCTGTCCATTGTTTGCCGACACGGGAGCTGTCACTGTTGTCGTAACATCTGTGGTCAGTACTCCCGATTCACCACCAGGCGTGCCGTTCCCCCAACCACTGTACTCAAAAAGATGTTCTGTTGTTGGAGAGGCGGACGATGTCGAGGAAGCATACTGTTTTCTGCGCTTTAGGAAACCATCGAAGGACGAGCGCTGGTTGCGATCGAAATACTCGTATGTCGCATAAGATCCATCCGGGTAACTCAATCCCGAAAGGTTTCCCTTCTTCCAGTACAGATTTGTGACCAAGGAGTGGGAACTATCCGGAAACACAGTAACCTTCGACGGAAAAAGAGCATGGAAGCGCTCGAAATGGTCGCTGTTCTGAGAGCTTTCCCGACTTCTCCAGCCAGAAATAACGGAGGAACGATCCCAGCTCCAATTTTCCTCTTTCCAATCGGTCAACACTTTCGATGAAGATTGTCCTGCTCCATCCACTGTCTCGATCAACTCCTGCCCAGATGTTTGAGTCACTCGCACCCAACGTGGATCCTTGGAGTGTCGTACAGAGGCGATCTTCAAGGATGCATCGTACTGAATAGAAATCGAATCTCCGCCAAAATGATGGACAGAATTCGGCAACGCCCAATACGACTCGAAAACATCATCCCAGCCAGTAGGATGCCGCTGAACACCCTTGGTGTTTCCCATCCCGAACTTTGTGTACGTTCCATCGGCTTCTTTCACCAGATAGAAGTCATTCGGATCATCAGGCACGGCTTTGGTCGCGTGAGTTTTCGGCAGTTGCTCGGTTGGCATCTGGAACGGAGACCGATCACAGAAGTAAACCCGAGTCCGATTTGACTTTGACGCGCCGACATAACTGTACCATCGATCACCATTGACCGTGGCTGGGCTGAGCGCCTGCAGGAAGTAGCGATCACTTCCTCCGCCAGCTCGAAGCAGGTTCATGTCCGGCATCGGATGGACCGACATCGGACGCTTTTTCGTCCAAATTGTTGTTGTCTGCGGGCCAGACCTCTGATTTGTCGGAACCGTCTTCGACTCTTCTGTTTCATACCCACCAAACGGGTAAGCTGGAGCTCCCTGCTCGACCTCCTTTTTGTCACCAATCATTCCCACATACCCATTGACAGAAATCGCCCAAGGAGTCGATCGCACTAACCTGAAATCCAGTCGATCATTTGCCCGATCCTGAAGAGCGATCAGCATGGTAGTGATATCCACAACAGATGAAACGATTTTTAGCGCAACTCCAACAGGGGCAACCGGCGAAAAAAGGAGGGTGGTACCCGCATAGTCCAACGCAAGGCTTAGTGGAACCAAGTACTGATTGTATTCGTAACCTGCATCCCATGCGTTTGACTCCTGAGTCCACCTTACGGTTGAGTACAAATGAAGCGCGAGTCCTGCAACAGACAATTGTTTTGCAAGGGCTTTGTCCCGCAAAAACACGTTAATCAACTGCGCTGTACTGACTCCGAGCGAAGTCATTTTTACAAAGTCATCCGGCGACGAAGCCGGATGAAATCCGGACTCATTCAAGGAATAGACTTGGATGGCAATCGAAGCGGCCGCGAAGCCAGCACTCGCCCAGGTACCAGCATTATCGAGTGGAGCTGGTCCTTCCCTGTTAGGAACAGTGGGCTTGATCCTGTTGCTGATATCCCAGACCATTGAGGAAACGCCGTTTGCCAGCGACATACCCAACGCAGCACTTGCCTGCGAGCCGGTTCCGCTTTCGGCCTTGTACTCCTGGTAATTTGTTTCCTCTCCGATACCGCTCACGAACGGAACATGTTGAGCCTCGTGATCAACCTGCTTGTAGATATCGTCGCGATAGGCCCGAAACTTGAATCCTCCCTCCGCCACGAAGTCCATCGGTGTTGCGTAAAGCGGATCACGCCAATGGCTGTTGAAGGATCTCTCCAAGTGAATCCCTAACGGGGATGCCGATGTCACATCCGCTAGAGGGATGGACAACAACAAGTTTCCGTTGAGATTGCTGACCCGTTCGCCTGGACCGGTGGAAGTGAAGGAATGCCCCTCCGCCAAGCCCTGCTCGTTACCGGATTGGATGTTGGCCCACACGCTTACAGCGGCAAGCAAAGAAATTGTCAGGATCCTTTTCACGGCATCCACCTCAGGTTGTCAACATAGAACCGCTTGCCTGCGGGCGCATTGGCATTGATCGCAAGCATGAACTTGACTGTCGTCCCGACTCCATACAACGAACCGTTGAACGGAAGCGTTATTGTAGTCCACGTAGAAGTATTGGCAGAAGTGATGCTGGCCGTGTACTGGTCCCAGTTGGTTCGGTACGGCGTTGCATCCACGAAGAACCACATCTGCTCCCAGTTGCTCAGGGCAAATTCCGACTTCACATCCACTTGGATGGATTTCGCTTGCTGGAACTTGGTTGTGATCGGCAGAGAGAAGGCTGCCGCAGTTCCTCCACCGCTAGGTGTCACTGCGATCGCCGTACGCGCTCCATCCTTGACGATCACGCAGTTGTTGCAACTGGACAATGCCGAAAGCGAGTCCAAGGACATCGAATAGGAGCGAGAAGTATCCACAGGAGGCTTCGTTGTGTCCACCACTGTTCCTTCCAGCCAAATGGATCCGATGGCAAACTGGAATCGACCGGTATTGTTCCCGTGACCGTTAGCCAAGAATTGCAGATCGAACGCTCTGCCCAACACGTACTTGGATGCATCGTAACGGAAGCGCATGGTCCTCCACTTTCCGATGGCTGAGTCGAACGCGTTCGGGTTCACAGGAGTCAAATTGAGCGTGGTCCAGGTGAAGCCATCGAACGTGCTCGCATCCAAGGTTCCTGCCCAAGCACTTCCAACCATCTGGGCTGGATCCACATACACCTGGACATCGACGATCGATCCTTTTGCCCAGGCAGTATCGAAGATGAACTGATGCTTGATGTTCCAGTTAGGGCTCGATTGATCAACCGATACAGCGGCCTTACCTCCCACAGTGACCGACTGCATCACAAGCGATGGATCCCGACCTGTCGGGGGAAGAGCCGAAATGTCACCACCAGCAATGAAGGTGTTGGTTGTGGTTGGCGTGGTCGGAGGAGTGGTCGTATCGGAACATGGCCCCGTTACAACGACTGACGAACTCGGTGCCGCCGTGTCGCTTGGAATGCGGACATCTTCCCGTGTCCAGAAGCGAACCGTGTCCGGCGACTCTCCTGGATCAAAGCCCCATAGGCGAGCCCATCCTGTACCCTGCCGGTGTTCCACGACAAGCCCAGTCAGATAGGAGAACGAAGAAGAAGAATCCGGCAAGTAGTGATGGAGAGACCGTCCACCAATGAACAGATTGTTGGAGAAGGATTGCTGCCAGAAACCCTGCCAAGCCTTACCAGCAGGCAAGACTGCTGGATCACTCCAATCCAGGCCTATCTCGAACTCTGCACTTCTCCCTGTTGGGCTCGTGAAAGGTGTGATCGACCGGAATGACGCTTGAGGCGCAAACCAACCATTGTCCACATTTTCATCCGTCCCACGGCCTCCGTGATTGTTCGAGAATTTGCTCCACGAAGGTGAGCCCGCATGATAGGCCAACCTGACGCGCACACTATCCGCACGTAGAGGCCACCTTGTGGGATTGACCAACCTCAAATCCAACTGGTCACGTCCTCCTGGTATGATGCCTTCAGGATCATTCACCTTGAACCCTTTGCCGATCAAGGACACTCCAACCCGCCGAGTTGTGACCAATGGACCTGGTGAGTATTTCACCCACCGCATCCCGGTAAGGAACAGATCGGCGCGTCTTGAAGAATCCGTAATCTCGGTGCTCGACCGATCCACCATGAACTTGAGAAGGGTCTTCGTGAGATTCGAATGCTCCGGAAGAGACGGTTGGATCAATTCCTTCAACGGGATGGACACTTTCTGCCACCGTCTTGCCAGTCTTCCAGATCCCAAATAAGTCTGGAGTAGATTGAAATCTTCCTCGTCCGCATGGTTATCCTCACCTGTTCCCGGCTTTTCCTGATTGGTGAGCCATACGCGAACCGGCAAATCCCAGTTCTGGCGATTGGACCAATCCCTGGAGCTCGCCACCCAGAATTCCAAGTGGGTGAACCGGTTCGTATCCAGTGCTCCGCGAAGCGCCTCGAACCGCACACCTTGATATTTCGGATTCCCGAACGGGATCTTGATGATGGAGTCCGAACCCACTGGCAAGAGCCGAACGGGGCAGAACGCATCGAACTTGGGAAGATCAACAGACTTCTGCCATGTGGGAAGTGCTAGCTGGCTTGAATCGACATCACCCCAACGGGCACCAGGTATCCACGTACCCATTCGTCCATTCAGGATCACCTGAGAATCCAAGACCTTTCCTGCGGCAAAGGCGGTGAACACGAGGGAGTCAAGAGCACTTCGCGTTGGATCCGTTAGGTCAAACACTCGTACCCGCAAGGTTTGCTTGCCCGTATCCGCCACAAGGAACGAATCGATCGCACCGATCCGAAGAACATGGCCCGTCGCATCCAACCAGTGGAAAACCAGGGGATGTCCCTTGGGGTCGAAGGAACCTGCAGCACTTGCCACGTGCATTTTCCCGATCGTTGGTGTACCTGCACCGAGGGCGATGTGCGCAACAATTGCGTCCTGCAACGCGACAGCATCCGACGGGTCACGCAAGACTTCCCGATCCAAGTATTTGACTGCACCTGGATTTTCCCAAGGCTCGATGCCCCAGAGTCTTCCCCAACTGGTATCCGTCACTCGATGTTCAACCACAACACGCCAGGCGCTTTGGTAGATGTCCGCAAAGGATGGCCAGCTCCAATTCAACGATTGAATTCCGTTGTGGTTGGGAACTGGATTTCCTGTTACCTGGACACCTCCTCGACGCCCACCTGTGCTGTACATACCAAGCCAGAAGGCGGTACGACCTTGGGCAGCAAGATTCAGCCCCGCATCTGGACCAGAAGTGTTTCCAGCCCATCGGTAAGTCCATGTCGCATTGGCCAATGAGTGTTCTGGAGCGTACACGCCCTGGGTCACCACCAACTTTTTGAGTTGCGTGGTATCGATCGAGGCATCCACCGGAATCCAGTTCGTGTTAGCGAACAAGCCTGTATCCGGACCCCAGACGGTATCCGCACGTGTCTGACCTTCCATCGATCGGTAGTAGACACGAAGACGCAAGCTGTCCATCTGAATGGATTTCTGGCCGATGTTGAACATCCGCACAGCCATACCATATCCATTGAAGTCATCAGAAGACTTGTAGGGGTTTGCTGTCAGGAAGACTCCAGACTTGCGAGTCGTGACCAACTGTCCCGGCTGAGTTTTGTAACGGACCAAGCGAACATCGTCAAAAAGCGTCCTCGGCATTGGACCGTTGTTCGGATCGAAATCAGCCATCACTTTGAGAGCAAGCCAGTCTGCCTTTTGAACGGAAGCGGATTTCAGTTCAGACAGGGGGATACTCACGGTCTGCCATCGGCTCGCGTCAGTGCGATCAGGCAAGTAAGCACCCAGATATGCGAACTTCTCTTCGCTTCCAACCGGAGGTGCTTTTTCGTCGGACAACCAAATGCGCACCGGTCGCCGAAGATCCGCATCCATGGCGACCTTGAACTCCAGATTGGTGAATTTTGAAAGATCCACAGGCGATGGGCAGGCGGCTCCCAAAACATCTGTGCAGGTAGCTCGCATGCTCATCCCACCCAGCGAATCGAAAACCACTGACAGAAGCTTCGTTCCGCGAGAAGGCAAGATCCGCTTGCGAGAACCATCTACCGCTCTAACAGAATCGGCATCCCGCACAAAAGTTTGAGGACCGGAACCGGAGTACCATTCTTGGTTCCAAGCTGAAGCCCATTGGTCGTCGAAGATGTAAAGCTCTTCTTCCCGGACCGGACGTTGACCCATGTTTCCTGAAGAGTCTTCCACAAAGATGTCGATCGATTGTGAGGCCGCACGAGTTGGATTGGCAAGATCGGAAACAACCAACGTCACTCGATGCTGTCCAAGCCGAGTGCTCTGGAACGTGTCTCGCAGGCCCAACTTCACAACACCTGTGTACGAATGACTCCACTCGAATCTCAGCGCCTTTCCATCGGGATCGTAGGTGGAATCCGCCCGGAAGATGACCTTCTCCCCAGCTCGGATCCAAAGCGTTCCCGAAGGAGTCACTTTGATGATCGGAAGATTCACGTTACGGTTCTGCGGTTCGGAACCAAAGAGAAGACTGCCACGCAAATCATAGGCTGGGAACTTCCCATTGAAGTTGATGGTATCAACCGATTGGCTCCAATCATCCTGTGCACCACTTGCCACACCCGGTCCGCGTAGCACAAGCGTCCCGAGAGGCGAGAGGATGGTTCCACCAGGAAGCGTGCAGCTACCGCAGAGCAGGGTCACAGACCAAACCTTTGCTCCCTTGCTGGTATCTCGCACCACAGACTGGATCATCATCGATTTCCAGGCTGGCAGCATTCCCACCAAGCTCGCTCGTGGCATGGAATCCGATTGGATCCAATACTTGAGTTGGATCCCTTTCACAGGACGAGTTCCAATGTTTCGCAAGCCCATCCAAACCTTCAGGCTGTCACCCACAACACTGGAAATGCTACTGACACGAACACCTGGCTGCGTGTTATCCGGCCACCAGTCTGACGTGTAACCATCCACCTGGATTGGTTTGAATTCACGTGGAGCAAACCGGATCCATCCTTGTGGACCTCGGATGGTGTCCGCAGCTCGAGACATGGGAAGCAATACCCAGCGCAACGATGCAAGGCTGCCAAAATTTGCCGACCGCAACCCAAGTTCCACTGCACCACCAGAAGCTGCGGCAACTTTCCCGGATGGCAAGCGTTGATCGCCTTGGCCTAATGAGTCTGTATACGGGTCGTCCGCGTTGTTCTGGCGATAGGCAAATCCGCCTAATGCAGACACGCCTTCCCCACGAAGGTTGGCTGTTTCCACCCAGACCTTGGATGAAGGATTCCATTGGAATCTGCGCACTTGAGCGCCTTGTCCATCATCACGCCCGGTTAGACCTGTCCATTCCAACGCGACGTCGGCGCCCTTGAACAAACGTCCTGCTGCCGTGATGGTATCACCTGTCGTGCTATCGGCATCATGATCCACGAGCAACCGATAGACATTGGCATCCGTCTCACCTCGAAGCATGGGGTTCCTGCGCTCCAAGAGCCAGTAGTTCCATGTCTCCGGCGTGGTGGATCCAGGCATGACCGCAGCATCGCGTCGTTGGTACACTTCTCCCCAATCCGCGCCTTGATTGGCGTTATCTCCTGCACTGTCCACGATCACTTGGTCTGCCAACGGCATCTGGATCCAAAGCGTGGCCGTGGAGCTCAAGCCGGAAGAATCCAGTACGCTGATCTCAAGTCGATGCATTTGCTGCGTCGGAACAAAGCGGAAGAACCTTTGCGTTTTATGTCCAGCCACCGCAGTTCGATATTTGGCAGAGAGCGAGAGGCTCCCGCCGGTCTTCAGATAAGGATTGGAATCTGTTACGGAAAGAACAGATCCATCGAGCTTCAGCGACAGGCTCAGATCCAGTTTGGAGATACCCGCAAGCACCAACGAAACAGTATCACCCTTTCGAACATCAAGGCTCGCTGTCCAACCCGATGCTCGTGCAAGCAGCCTTGCTTTGCTGGAATCAACCAAATACGGGACCTCATGTTTGTCGGAGGTATCTCGTTGTGTGATGAGAAGAGGTTGTTTTGGAATCATCGCAGGATTCAGTGAATCAGAGACCAGCATGCTATCCAGCATCGTTCTAGTTGTTGCCCAGGCTTCCACAAAGGGGGCCTGATTGTTACGCAAGGCTTGAACCTGGGAGCGAGTATGGTTTCCAGCCAAGTCAACAGCATCAAGAAGCCATATGCACGAATCTTTCGGTCGTACAGCCATAACAGGACGCTGAAAAACCCTTCAAATCAACTGCGCCAAGACAGAATCTGTCGT
>DAOPYN010000100.1:0-10277 GCA_035352895.1 Fibrobacteria bacterium
ATGGGTCTCCGCCGCCCAGGCAGGAAAGCCGGACCACGCGCCCTTCGGAGGCGTAGTCCTCCCGGACCTTTGACAGATGCTGTCCCAATCCCCCGGATCCAGCACCGGTCGGGCAACTGGCGATCAGAACGGAGCCGTCCATCGCTCCCCTTCCAGAAAAACGGTGATCGCCCGGAAGACCGGCGTACCCTCGCTCGGATGAAACAGCATAGCGCGGAAAGGATAGTTTACTGCAGAATTGTTTCCTTTCACCTTGCTTCGAACAAAACGGCACGTGCCGGATCCCAGGAAGAACATGCCCGAGAAAATCCATCTGATCGCTCCCTCCGCCCCACCGAAGGTCTGCGGAGTCGGTGACCACTCCCATCTGCTGGGGCAGGCGCTCGCCCTCAGGACGGAGGTTTCGGTCCATTGCGGACAGACGGATCCGCCAGCCGCGCTGTCGCCGCTGGCGCACCGGGTCGATTTCGACTTCCGGTCCTCCCGTTCCCTGGTCCGTCTCGCCCGGAGCGAGGGGTTCCGGAAAGGCGAGTCGATCTTCTTCCAATACACCAATTTCGCCTACGGCCGCTACGGCTTCAACCCTTGGTTGGCACCCGCCCTCTCCATCTGGAAACGGCGTGGTCTGAAGATCGCCACCATGTTCCACGAGACCTACACCGACCAACCCGGGGCGAAAGGAGCCGCCATGCGATTTTGGCAGCGGATCATCTTCACCCAGGTCGGTCGGACCTCCGATCTATGCATGTTCTCGGTGGAACCTTGGACCCGCACCTACCGTCATTGGTTTCCAAAGGCCCGGGTGGAAACCCTCGCCGTCGGATCGAACATCCCGCCCGTCGCCACCGATCGGGCCACCCACCGCCTCCAACTTGGACTCCCCGAGGGGATTCCCGTCCTGGGAGTGTTCGGTGGGACCCATCCCAGCCGTCTCTTCGAGTGGATCGTGGCGGCTTCCAGACACCTGCAGGCCTCGGGAATCGAACACAGGGTGCTCCGCATCGGTCCCAACCAGCAAGAAGTGAAGGAGAGGCTGATGGGCTCTCCCCTGGTGGATCTCGGCATCCTGGATGCCGAAGCGGTCAGCAAGGCCCTTTCGTGCTGCGATCTGTTCCTGAGCCCCATTTCCGACGGGGCTTCCTCCCGGCGAGGAAGTCTTCTGGCGGGCCTCGGGCACGGGCTGCCCTGCATCACGACCATCGGAGCCTCCAGCGACGATCTCTTCCGCGCAGCGGCCGACAAGGCCTTTCTCCAGGCGGGGAACGAGGAGGAATTCGCCCGACTCGTGGCCGATCTGGTCGGAGACCACCAGCGTAGGGAAATGCTTGGCGCCAGCGCCCGGACTTTCCACGACACCAACTTCGCCTGGAGTGCCATCGCGGACCGGTTTCTCTCGCTGATCCGCTAGCGAATCGGCCTACCGCCCCGAACCGGAAAAAGAAACGCGTCCCGGCGCAGCCGGAACGCGTTTCACAGGAAAAACCGGAGGGGACCTAGGGTTCCACACCCCAGATCAACACGCCGTTGCGGTAGACCGTGACCCGGTTCCAGTCCGTGTAGGCGGTCTTGGTCGCATCGAAGGACGCGTCGTTTGTCTGGGTGTAGTTGGACCAGTCCGATTTGTAGATGCGATTCTGGATTTCGCCGGTGGTGGCTCCGGCGGCCAGGCTCCCGGCGGTGGTTTTGAAACCGAGCTCCAGATAGGTGTCGGCGTTGACCTTGCCAGAAACCGTCCGGAACGTCGAAACCAGGTTGCTGGAGCCGATCTGGGCCCAGTCGCAGGTGTAGCTCTGCGGCTTGGCTCCTTCGTTGGTGTACCAGTACCGGACGGTGATCTCCGACAGGTTCACCGATGCCGCTCCTGTATTGACCAACCGGAACCTGGGGGCGAGCGTGTTGGTGGAGCTGGCCGTGGAAGCGGCGAAGTACTGGACCTTGACCGAAGCGACCGGAGCCGTGGGAGTCGCGGTCACGGAGGCGGAAGCGGGAGCGTTGCCGAAGGTGTTCGACGCGACCACCGTGTAGCTGTAGACCGTGCCGTTGACCAGTCCGGTTTCCCGGAAGGTGGTTGCCGTCGTGGTGGTCGTCACGAGGAGCGCTCCCCGATAGACCTTGTAGGATGTGGCTCCCGAAGCCGGCGACCAGTTGAGCGTCACCGAAGCGTTGCCGGCCGTTGCGACGAGTCCGGTCACCTGCGCGGGGACACTCCCGATGGTGTAGGTGGCGGATCCGGAGGCGGACGCCAAGCCGAGGTGGGAGCGGGCGTGGACGGTCCTGCTCGCAGACAGGGTCAAGGGTGTCGAATACCTCGACCAGGTGGTGCCATCGAAGGAATACTGGATGGAATCGGCCCCGACAGCGGTCAGCGCGAGGGTCTGGACTCCGGTGTATGTTCCGGCGGCGAGGCTGAACTGTACGACGGGAGCGGCCTTGGGTGTGACCAGGGCCAATGGCGAAGGAGTCGCATCTCCAAAGGTGTTGGAGGCAACCACGGAGTAGCTGTACACCGTTCCGTTGACCAAGCCGGTCTCGTTGAGGTTGGAGGTGGTCGTTGTCGAAACCAGGACGCCTCCGCGATAGACCTTGTAGGAGGTCGCTCCGGAGGAGGCGGCCCAGGAAAGGGAGGCCGATCCGTTCCCTCCGAGCCCGCTCAAGCCGACCACCGCCGCCGGAGGATAGCCGATGGTGTAGGTCGCACCGACGATCGAAGAAGCGATGGTTCCGACGAACGAACGAGCTTGGAACGCACCCGAACTGGTGACAGAAATCGGTCCGTTGTAGCGGATCCAGGCCTGTCCATCCAATGAGTACTGGATGGAATCGGTACCAGCGGCGGAGATCGAAACCGATTGGGCACCCGTGTAGGTTCCGGAGGCGGGTGCGAATGCCGGAGCGGGCACGGGTTGGATCACGTAGTCGGCGGATGCCGTGGAGGTGGCAAGATCGAGGTGGGAGATCGCCGCGATGGTGGTGCTCGATGAGATCGACAGTTCGCCCGAATACCGCACCCAGGTGGATCCACCGTCGATGCTGTAGAGGATCGAATCGGCACCCGACGCGCTGATCGCCACCGACCTGGCACCCACGTAGGAGCCGGAGGAGAGGCTGAACTGCGGCTGGGGAGCGGCCGAAGGAGTTGCCGAGACGGGATCGGAAGGCACCGCGTTACCCCACGTGTTGGAGGCCACGACCGTATAGGTGTAGCTCTGTGCGTTCACCACGGCCTCGTCCTGGAAGGAGGAACTGGTGGTGGAGGTGACGACATCGCCTCGAGCGACGAGATACGACGTCGCTCCCGCGGAAGCGGTCCAGGAAAGGACGATCTTTCCATCACCGGCACGAGCGGCCAGACCGACCACCTTGGCAGGTGCTTCCCCTCGCGGCGTCGCCTGGACGGCATCGGTCATGGAACTGGTTCGACCTCCGGAAACTCCGGCGACCGCGTACCAGTAGGTGGTTCCGTTGATCGCCGCCGCATCCAGGTAGGAAGCCGAGTTGGGCGTGGCCAGAGGAATGAAGTTAAGGTTGTCGACGCTTCGGTAGACCACGAAGGAGGTGTTGTTCGCTCCCGGGGTCCAGCTCAGGGCGACCTGGGAATCTCCCGAGACGGCAGCCAGGGAGGTCGGCGCATCGGCCGGAACGAATACCGGTGTGGCGATCACCGTGTCGGAGGAAGCCCCTTCGCCACCCTCGTTGGTGGCCACGATGTAGTAGGAATAGTCGTATCCATTGGCCAACCCCTCGTCGAGGAAGGCGTTCGTGGCCAAGGTCGCCCGGAGTTCAGGATTCCCACCGAGGATGCGATACACCTTGTAAGCGGTCGCGGAAACGACAGGGCTCCACGAAACGTTCACCGATCCATCTCCGGGAACGGCCGAAAGTCCGGTGACTTTTCCAGGAACCGACGGCAAGGCCGGTGCAGGAAGGAGGGAAAACCAATGGAAATTGACTCCGGCATCCAGGAAGGTCATACGAACTGTGTGGAATCCGGTGGTCAGATGGATCCTGCTGGGAATTTCCACCGTGGCGTAGTTCTGCGATCCCAGGCCTGGAGCTGCCGCGAGGTCCGCGAGGGCGATCCCGTCGATGGAAACCCGGACATTCGCGGGAGAGGCCTGGGAGGCGAGACGCAGAGCCAACAGGTAATCTCGTTCCTGGGCCGAATACACGGAATATTCCACCCATTCGCCGACCTCGGTGGACGTCGCCGCTTGTCCTCCGTGGAGATCGGTGGTGTTCTCCAGATCCACATCCCCGGCGCGCCCCGCACCGGAAAGATTCCCGGGAGTGAGGTCGTAGCTGTTCGAATACTGCTGAGCCAGAGCCGTTCCCGGAACGAGGACTGCTCCCGGCAGCACGTAGCTCTCCGGCGCGGGTGAAGCGGGAGACGTTTCGATGTTCAAGCTCTTCAGGTTCAATCCGCGGGAAAGATGGACCACTCGCAAGGTATGGCTACCGGCGCCGATGGCGACCGAGGGGACCATCAGGTTCTGGAACGCCTGGTACTGGGAATAGACCCCAGGAATCACCAGGGGATCGGAAATGGGCGCGCCGTCCAACAGAAGCTGGAAGCTGGCGGAGAATCCCTCCCCATCGGCGACGCGCGCGGAGATGTCGTAGATCGCATCGGTCGGCGACACGATGGTGTATTCCTCCCAGTTCCCTTCCTGGGACCACCCCAGATTGCAACCCCCTCCGATGTCGTCGGCGCTCGCTTCGGCGTCGAGGTCGGTCCCCGAGCACAGTGGCTCGCCGGAGTTGCCGGGGGTCTGGTTGTAGTAGGCGGTGGGAGCATTGGCGAAGATCCGCGCCGGCAGGGTCACCGGGTCCGCGGGGAATTTGGGCGGTCCGACCTGGATAGGATCGGTGGGGGGCATGAGCAGACCGTCGTCCACCATAGGGTCGCCGAATTGCTTTCCCTCGTTCTCCCACCGGGTGAGATAGGCCTGGTAGTAGCCGTTCTTCGTCCGATAGTTGCCCGCCGAGTAGTCGTTGACGGCGTATTCGAAGGTCCAATTGGCGAAATACCACCGACTGTAGTCGATGGAGTTGAATTCATCCCGCCAGCGAGAGGTGAAATTGGATCCTCCGGGTCCCGCTCCGGGGGTGTAGTCGTACACCTGGGCCCAGTTGACGTCGATGTGGGCAGGGGTCATGGTGGAGTCGAAGGCTCCGGACCAGGGGAAATCGCCGGCCCAGAGGCTGATGCGCAGAGCCATCGGTTCGGCCCGCGCAGGGTCGAGCAGCTTTCCGTAGATGGCACGATCGGTCTCGCTGCGGATCAGCTTGCCATCCACGTAGAAGTTCAGTTCGTTGGGGGTCCACTCCATCCTGTAGGTGTAGTAGCGGTCCCAGACCGGAGTGGGAACGGTATGGTTCTGCACATTTTCGGTGCGGGGATCGCCGGGTGTCATGACCTGGGTCTGGAACGCCCCGTTCTTGCCGAATAGCTCGAAATCCTGTTCCTGCCACTCGGCACCGGCGTTTTCCGAACCGTACTTGTAGAGGAAAAACGCCATGATCTCGCCACTTCCACGAGCTCCCCGGATACGAGCTTCGAAAGCTCCGTATTTGAACTGCTCCTTGGTGATCATTTCCGCGCTCTTCCAGGGCTTGGCCTCAGCCAGGCTCGGCAGTCCGATCAACAAAAGGAACAAGAACGAAAATACGTGAAGCAATCTGGGAAGTTTCATGGTAAGGTTAACCTAGCAAAGGTGTATCCTGCCAGCAAGGACCAGTGGAACAAGATTCCGGTCATTGTTGTTTCATGAATGGAAAACGGGATCCGGGAATCGCAATACCGCCTTCATGCGCATCTCGAAATCTCCATCAGGATCCGGGTCAAAGGGAAACCGGCCCCATCTCGAACCCATCAGGCTGCGCGGGCATTCAAATCGCTCCAACGACTTGTAGTTTGAGCGCATGCCATTCACTTTCGCCCATCCGGCTGCGATCATCCCTTTCTCGGGCAAGCGTCCCGGGGGTGGGTGGAACGAAGCGCTCCTGATCGGATCGGTCGCTCCGGACCTCCTTCGGCCGCTCTTGTCTCTGGAACGCGAAACAACCCATTCCATCCCAGGTCTGGCGATCCTCGTCGTGCCATTGACGTTGGTGTTCGCCTGGTTCGCCCACACCTTCGTGACCGAACGGTTCCGCCGATTGCCGGGAATGGCCACGGATTCCGAAGCGTTCTCGCGGTTCCTGCCGTGGAACGCACTGGGCGGCGCCATGATCGGCGGCTTGACCCACCTCGCATGGGACCTGTTCACGCACGATCCATCCCCCCTCACCCGGATGGGTGTCCTGGACCGGACGCTGTTCATGACCCCCGCCGGGCCGTTCCAGATGGGAAAGGCGATGTGGCACCTGAGTTCGGCGGCAGGGGTCTTGGTGCTCGCCGCCTGGATCGTCGCCAGGGCGCACCGCTCCCGGCAAGGGATCCGGGCGCTGTTCTCCAGGCCCTGGATCCTGCTTGCGACCGTTCCCATGCTTCCCTTCCTGTGGCTCTTTTCCAATTTCCAACAGACCACAGGCAGCCTCGCCAAATCCATCTTCCTCCATGCGTTCTACAGCAACGCCGAATCGCCCCATGTCCTCCTCTCGATCTCCGTCGTGGTCGGGTCCGCTATATTCCTCCTGGAAACCAGGCCGTCCCGTCCGGTCGCATCCGACCCCGACCCCATCGCCGGAGGCCCCGGCCCGGTCCCGCCCCCCCACCCAGTCGATCCCCTTGCCCGGCCTGGAAAACCCTCGTGGGGATGGGACTCGCTTGTCAGTTTCTGTCAAACCTGGTTCCGGTCCACCGCGCATCGTGCCTATATTTCCATCTTCGGAATCTCTACATCCCAGCAGGAGATGAAAATGGATCCAGGGACTGATGCGACCCGTACGGATGCCGCACGGCTGGAGAAGCCCCGGCAGTTCCTGGTCTGGCTCGGACTGGTCGCATTCACCATGGGATTGGCCTACACAGCTTTTTCCACAATGCAGAGCCGAAACTGGTTCGGCGGGCCGCTCGAGGTCTCGAGGATCGATCCCCTCCCTCCGCCGAACCTCAACCAGGTCTCGCTCCGGGAGGCCCTCCAGAACCGGGCCACCCACCGGGAATTCGCCCAGCGTCCGCTGGACCTGCAGACCCTTTCCAATCTCCTCTGGGCTGCCAACGGAGTGAATCGCCCCTCCACTGGAGGCCGGACGGCGCCATCCGCCTACGACTGGCGTTACATCGACATCTACCTCGCCGACGCCCAGGGCATTTCCCGATACGACGCGAATCGCCACAGCCTGGAACGGCTGGGCACCACCGACATCCGGGCCCTCACGGGCATGCAGGAATTCGTCAAGGATGCTCCTCTCACCCTGATCCTGGTCTCCGACGAACGGAAGATCGGCCCCAAGGAAGCCGAGGAATCGAGGGCGATCTATTCGACCGTCGCGGCGGGGGCGGTCTCCCAGAACGTGTATTTGTTCTGCGCCGCGGAAGGATTGCACGCCGTCGTGCGATCCAGCATCAACCGGCACCACATCCATTCCGCATTGAAGCTGGATCCCAAGGAGAAGGTGATCGTCGCCCAAACCGTCGGATTCCCCCCCTGATCCGGTACGGATGTTTCCCGCCCGCCTTCGGAACCACCGAACGGACAGGATGCGGGGTTTCCGGAGCCGACGACGGTCGTCGATCGCGGAAACGGAAACCGAATCTTCCTACGAACCGGTGGATTCCACCGAACCAGGATAGGTGATCTCAGATGGCTAACCTGCTTTTGGCACTGGACCCGAACCCCGATCGCCTTCGATCCTACATGGAATCCGTCGAGAGGATCATCGCCCCCTTCCAAGGACTGGTGGTGGGAAACGCCCGCGGCCCCAATTGCGCGGCGGTCTGGGCGGTTGCACCCTCCGCTCCCCTTTCGGTCGCTTCCAGCAAAGGGAGCCTGTCCATCGTCATCGGCGAGGCGATCGACGAATCCGGCCGAAGGCAGTCCGCCGAGCGGATCGAATCCTCGTGGAAGGAGTCCCCCACCACGGTCTGGGACGGTTTGTATTTCGCCGCCAGCGTCGATTCCCAAGGCGGCATCGTGGCCGGAGTGGACCTGATGGGTCTCTTCCCGCTCTACTACTGGATCGATTCAGGGGTGGTGCTCGTCGCCACGAGTCCCGAGTTTTTCCTCAAGCACCCGTTGTTCGATTCGAAGCTCGACCACGAGGGACTCGTAGGAATTCTTCTCGTCAACGGTCTGGTCGGTGGCCGGACCCTTCTCGAAGGCGTCCGGCGCCTCCAGCCAGGGAACCACCTGTCCGTCGAGCGTCTCCAGGGCAGGGAGATCGAGGCTTTCCGGATCCCCGACAGGCTGGAATTGGCGCACCTCCCCTTGGAAGGACATGTGCTGGCCGTGGAAACAGCCCTTGTCGAAGCCACCCGCCGACATGCACCTCCGGGTCCCCGGTACGGACTGTTGCTGTCGGGAGGACTGGACTCCCGCATGGTGGGCGGGCTTCTGGTCAGCTCGGGGATCAAACCCCGGGCCTTCACCATCGGCAAGGACCAGGATCTGGAAATGCGATGCGCCAAGGCCGCAGCCCGGGCCCTCGGCCTGGACCAGAACTCGGGAGAGCCGCTAGCCGCGGACTACCCGGGATACGCCCAGGTCCATTCGGACTACGAACACCTCGCCAACGGTTTCAACACGATCCGGGACTGGTGGACTCAATCCAGGGTCGCCGAACTCGGGGACCGCGTCGCCACTGGAATCATCGCCGATGCGCTGGTGGGCGGCACCACGATCCATTGGGCCTACACCGCCTCCCCGCCCCGCATGAGCTTCGACGGATTCTGGAAGAACATGGCTCCCATGGGCTTCGCTCCGGAGGCGGCGCGCCGGCTTCTCGCCAGCCCCTATCGAGGTTTGGTCGACTCCACCATGGAAAAGCTCCGCGACGAATACCACGGCTACGGGGAGCTCGGATCCTACCAGGCATGGCGTTTCGACCTCGCGCACGGCGAACGGTTCCACGTCGGCGCAACGGCATGGCGTCTTGCCTTCGGCGCCTGGCCCACCATTCCCGTGCTCGATCGGCAGGTGATCAAGGTGGCCTCCACCATCCCCGCCAGCAGTCTCGCCCATCGCGCCACCCAGCTGGGGTTCGTCAAGAACTACCTGCCTCAACTGGGCAGGACGCCGCTGGACCGGAGCGACCTGCTGGAGCACCGGGCGCAGTTCATCGCTCCCACCCTCCGGGATCTTGGCGAGGAGCATGCCAGACAATTCCTGGGCAGGATCAAACGTCGATTGTTCAAGAAGGAGACCCGTTACTGGTACCGGGTGAACGACTTCAACAGCGAGGCATGGCGCACCGTCCGCAGGAACGCCGAACCGCATCGCGACCTGGTTTCCCAGGTCTTCGACCGCTCCTCCCTGGATGCGATCCTTCCCGGACCCGAAGGAGGCCACACCAGCACGCCCGAATCCGCTCGGAAACTGCTGGTCGGATTCATGACCTGGTCCTCCAAACACCTCTGAAGCATCAAACGGGAGCATCGCGATGCCGAACGTAGTCGTGGTCCTCGATGGGAATCCCACAGACCGGGCCACCTTCATCGAACGAGCGGAGTCCAGGATCGCTCCCCTGGATGGAATGGAGACCTCCCACCAGGAGGGCGATGGATGGGCCGCGGTCTGGGCGATCGGCGAGCGCATCCCCCGCAGTTCCCGGAGCGACCGCTCCGGCTCAACCCTCCTTTTCGGAGAGGCTATCGACGATTCGGGGCGAAGGCTGTCGGCCATGGACCTCAGCGATCAGCTCGCGAGGAATCCCTCGGCGACCTGGAGCGGATTCCACCTGGCCATCGATGTGACAGGTCCTGGCAGCCTTTCGGCGAGCGTGGACATCATGGGCATCCTTCCGCTCTACTATTGGCAAGGATCGGGAGTCACGCTGATCGGAACCAGTATCGACCTGTTCTACTCGCATCCCCGATTCAGGGCCAGCTTCGATGCCAGAGGCCTGGTCGGGATCCTGATGATGAACGGACTGGTGGGCGGCCGCTCGTTGTTGGAGGGCGTGCGTCGGCTCGATGTCCGGCACAGGTTGTGGGTCCGGGACGGGAAGCTCGCCGAAAAGGAACACTACCGGCCGCCCCAAATCGACCCCAAATTGATGGAACTCCCCATCGAAGGCCACGTTGAAATCCTGGGCGAGGCGTTGGACGCGGCCATGAAACGCCAAACCATGCCGGACGTCCCGCACGGCATCCTCCTCTCCGGCGGATTCGATTC
>DAOPYN010000101.1:0-10194 GCA_035352895.1 Fibrobacteria bacterium
ACGTCGTAGAGCTGCGCCATCATCTTCTGGCTGAGCCACACGTTCTCGTCGGCGTAGATCGCCTCGACGCCGCCCGCACCGCTGGCCGCCACGAAGGTCAGGTACTCGGCGGCGGAAGAACGCACGAGGGAGGGGGGGGAGGGTTTCTTCTTGGGGGTCATGTGTGGTCAGGCTCCTGGATGGGGCGGAAGAGGCCGAGGCCGAAATGTGCCCCATACCCTAGACTGATCGGACCCGCGAGAGGTTTCTGGAACCGCAGCTCCACAAAGACCCCGATGTCCTGGGGCGGCGCCACGCCCCCCCGCGCGCGGCGACGGACAAAGTGCCGGAAATGTGGAAGTTGGGCCGATGGAAGATCTCCTGATTCGGGGACGACCTTGGTTCGAATTTCGACCTCATTGGGGGAATGCGGAAACGACCGATCAGCGAGCTCGGATCGGACCTGACCTTCGAGGGTGTTCTTGCCGCGCTTCTTCAAGAAGCGAGGTGGCACGAAGGGGGTGGCCGAGCACCAACGCGACGTGGGAGCAAGAATATTCTCAAGCCCCTTGGCATCCAGCATGTCATTCCGCATCCCATGGCCAGCCAGAGCGAGATGGAGGTCGCTCGCTTGCCCCTTGGTCCAAGTGCGGCGCAAACGACGGATCGCGGCCATCGCATCGCCAGCAAAACCCTTGGGCGCCCACAACAGGATGTGATCCAGATGTCCGTCCTCGTCTAGATCCACCGGAAGGATGTGCGTGTGTCGATGCCCTTCCAGAGGGGCGCCATCCGACGCCCTCCCGGTCAATACTTCGGGCACGCCGTGACCTTGATCGGCTAGGCTGACCAAGGATCTGTGGATCAATTCCGCCTCCGGCAAAGTGCGAGCGATGATAGGTAGAGCTGAAGCATTTCTGGTCACGGTGGCGATCGCCAATAGCGCGACATCACTGACAACACCCTGCGATTTTCCGGCCTTTCGTTGTGTGGTTGTGGTGGAATCCGTCATCCTATCCCGACGATACTGTACCCAACGCGAAGCAGGGGGCTGGCTCCAACCGAAGCCTTTCCAACGGGCCGTATCCCACTGTAGAGCTTCGATCATGTCGTGGGGGTAAGGAGCCTCCAGCTTTTGGCGAGCCTTGATCTGAGCTGCGGTAGGCTTCTTCCCCGATGGAATTTCATCAGGAAGTTTTTCGCTCCGCCATCGAGCGTAAATGTCCACCGGTGTTGCAGCCAGGACAGTGACCAGCTCTTCCCGGTGTGCATCTCGCGGAGCTTCCGGAGCATGTGGTCGACAATTGATTGGAAGTGGCTCTTCCGTATCTACCAGCATCCGTCCTTCTACCCAGCTCTCCGAGCGTCCCAGATAGCCCATCTTGGAGACGATTTCCGTCAACATGGACGATTCACCGACGTCGAGTTCGACGGGCCACCGGACCTGCAGCTCACCTTCGACATTCAGCCAGGCATCAAAGACCAGGCTTCTTTGCTCAATCTCCGTTTTCTCTGAGCCCTTCATTTGCCATTCGCACATCGGCATGTAGTGGCGGGAATGCGCAAGAGTGGATACGGGAAGATGATACTCGGGAAGTGTGGAAGCCAGCTTGCCGACCAATCGGTGAGCGGTTTCGGGGATCGCCTCCCATCCCAGGCGGGTGTAGCCGCAACTGAGGAAGGAGCGCAGGATCCTCCAAGGGCAAGGTGGCCACTCCACCAATCCTTCGTTGACCTGATGCCCCCAGGGAGTCGCATGGTAGCGACCTCCCGGAAAGCGGAAGGAAAGGGTGATCATCCTTCCGGATTTCCGTCGTTATCAGTGTCTTCGCTATCCTTTGCTTTGTTGTTTTCCTTCTTCGCCTTCTTCTTAGGACCATTGAAAACTACCGCCGACCTGATCATTCGATCCTTAATCGATTGATGAGCTGAGATCAGGTCACTCTGGAGTGCATCGAGGTTTGGAAGGGTCCAATCAATGTTCGCGGACTTGATGCGCTCGATGCCAACCATGAAGTCACAGGCAGTACGAAGCCGCAAATCACCGTCGATCAAGCTCCGTAGCTTGAATAGGCTGAGCAGGATCAAATATTGGGTGGCCTGCTCATCGAGTCCGTATCCTTGAATCTGTGACAGGTCAAGACTCACATACAATGTGATGGAATCTGCCGTGTATTCGTCTCTGGAAAACGGGACATTTCCATAGCCGCCGGATGCATCCGCTCCTTCATCTTTTTTGGCGGCCACCCGATCATTTTTTACACCACCAGATGGAGCGACTCGAACGCCTTCTGCCTCAATAAACGCAGATAGGGCTCGTGCCACTCGCAGCCTCCCACCGATGGATTCGAGGAAAGCACCGTGGATCAAGCTGTTGACATCGTACTTGAACAGTGTTCGAAGAAAAGCCGCCCTATTGATTGGCTTCTTGTCATCGTGCTCCATTTCCACCGCGAGGCGGGCGTGAAGATCACCTTCAGCCTCTTCGACATACACGCTATTCAGTCGATGAGCTTCCAGAATCGTTGATGTCAGAAATCGGTTTTGGGAGTCCTTGACTTCCACATAGCTGATTCCGTCCAACTCTTGGAGGGGAGCGTCACGCCCTGCATCCCAGATCGTCAGCTCAAGCCGGTTGGCCATGCTCTGAGCGCTTTCCACCAGGAGGTTTTCGCCCTGGGCGGTCTTGAAGGTTGCTGCTCCCAGGTTGGGGAAGCCCGTGGGTTGGAACCGGCTTCCTTGCCGCGGCTGGAGGGGGATCGAAAAGAGCAGGCGGTTCTTGCCCTGAAAAGCGGAAAGATCAACGGACATGGCGAGTCTCCTTGGGTTGGATTCGGTTCAAGAGTTTCAGGGAGTCAGAATTGGAAATCGGGAAGGCCAAGGCCGATGCGTAACGACGGGCCAAAGCGGCATCGATCAGCGTTTCGGTCAGTGCTGGCCGGATGCCATGGGCTTGCAGTCGACGAATCGCAAGACGCAAGGCATCGGAGCCATTGCCGGTGTCCAAGCGACGCAGGATGGCCGGATCGAAGGGAATGTCGTAGTCACAATCACGATCTCCTAAGATGTCCGGCAAGGCGTTGAGCTTGAGGACGCACCACGCATCGTCGGGAAAATCTTGTGTGGCTGGTCGCGGAATCCGATGGCCATTACGGATCCATGTCTTCCAGTCAATGGCCATGTATGCCCGCGAGAGAGAAACACAATGCTCCACATCGACAGCACCAGATATCCATGCGGCAATGTCGGAAAGATGGGCTTGGGCACCTGGTGCTGCCACCAGTTGGGGGTGTCGATTCTCCTTCTTGGCGGACTCCATGGCCCGCCGCGCCAGCACCGTAATCAGATCGTCTTCGGCATTACGGCTATGGGCAACGACTCGTACATCGTGCGCCAGTCGCATTTCGGAGGTGGCGAATCGATCCCCACGATCCATCAAGGGAAGCCAATGATGACGGATTCTGTCGTTTACATGGCCACTTCCCGAGTAACGACCCGCAGCACTTCCTAGAGCGACCGCCAGTCGCTCTTCGGGGCCGTGCCTCTCGCCCAGACACGCGAAGATCCAATCGGGAGAAAGACGAGGAATGGGACCGATAGGTGTGCCATTACTCAATTGGATTGCGATCCCCGTCGCTTGGATTGATTCGATCTCGACAGCCGCCAGCAGGACGTTTTGCCAAAGGCGAGGCGTGTCGTCATGGATGAGTGCCGCAAAGACCGCGTCGGCGAGTTTCCGCTCGGCCTGCACCAAACGTGCCGGAGCCTTGTCGCGAGCCGCACGATGCAAACGATCCAACCATGGGGCGATCTCGTCGATCAACCGGGCTCGAGGTCGTTCCCGCACATCCAGTCGATCTAGAGGTATGGCGAAATTCGCCTGCCCATTTCGCTCCAGATAGCCAAATCGCTGAAAGCTGGTGATCCCTCGAGACACACCCAGCCGAGAAATCGCTCGCGCCATGTCTACGGGACGCGCCGCCGGGACGCGCCCAATCTGGGCTCGCCCCTCCGAGAGCAGGCTTTGCAGCTCGCGGCATCCCAGGAAGCGATCCCACAAAGGCATCCATTGCTCACCTCTGCCTGGGCTCTGCTGGGAAGAACCGTACTTATGATATTCGTCAGCGATCGAAGTGGTAGTTCCAGTCGCATGGCTTGGGAGTGAGAATGGCGCGGAAGTCTGTACGCCTGCGCTAGGATTCATCCGCTTCGTGGCCGCCGAGCTGAACAGGACGGTCCCTTCCAGCATCAATACAAAGTCCCAGGGATTGACCAGACTGTCCCCATCCGCCCCCGTGGTGCTGTTCGCGCCTCCAGCTGATCCAGGCAAATATTGTCCAATTGCGGTTTTCCTAAGGCCTGCCGACAAAAATCTCCACAGAGCCTGACCCAGCAACACTTTCCGCTCCCCATTCCATAGTTGGACCTTCTCATCATCCTTCTGTTGCGTCTTTTCCTTTTTCCGAGAGAGACCGAAGAGATCCGTAATTCGTTGATGGAAATTGTTGGCGAAATCGAGTCGACCATCATTCCAACCGGTTCCCAGAAGAGATGGATAGCTCGCCTTTCCTTCCAACCTCCCCTGCACAGGATTCAAAACAAAGGCGGCACGTACAGCATCCAGGGAAGCCCCACGTAACTCCGCAAGGCACTGCCCTTGCATCATCGCCTTATCATCATCTGAGGGCGATTCAGCTCGACTCCCAACAAGTTCTTTCGCCCAGAATAGGGCTTCGCGAAGGTTGGCCAATCTTGGATCCATCGAGGCAATGATCAGATCCATGGCTCTTGAGTTGTCTTTTGGATAGAACCCCGACCCGCCATTCCAGGGATCCAGGATCGCCGTCGGCTTGTACTCCTCCAGGAAAAACCTCTCCAGCTCTTCCCTGGACAGCTCGGTCGCCAAAACAAAATGGTCGTCGATCCAGGCTCCTCGGCAGTTCTTGTCTTTCTGCTGCGATACCAGGCGAAGAACGCCCAGCGCCTTCAGGTAATGCGCCAGCGGTGTCGGGGTACAGCCCTCCAGGAGGTGTCGATGGATCTTGACGCTCATGGCATGGTCTCCAGCAAGGGGTCCGGGGTTTCCAGACGGGATGCCCGGATGTCGGCGGCGCGCAGCAAGGCTTCCAGCCAAGCCAATGCCGAGGGCCCGTAGATCTCCAACAGGCATTGGACACGCTCGGTCCAGCTTGGACCGGTTGTTTCGGAGAGGCCCAGATGCGCTGGTTCCAGGGAAAGGGTTGTCGGCCCCACCAAAGATTCACCTTTGTCGCCGTGCAAAGCCGGCATCGTGTCAGCGTTTCTGATGCCTCGAATGGGCATGCCTCGATCATCATGGACTGATGAGACGAACTCCTGGTCCTTGGGGGAGGCCTGGAGGCTGGTGCGAACCTTTCCATGATGGCTGAGGACCAGGTAGGCAGCCAGGTTGAACTCGCTTGCTGTCAAGAGGTGCAAGTCCCTTTCCCATTTGGAGGGTCCCCGCATCGGCTCCCAGGCGATGATCCCATCCTCTTCATACCAAGTGAGGCCTGGTCGCGGATCCAGTGCTTGGTGTCCCGGGTCGGTTTCGGTCAAGACACTGAACATGGCTAGCATGCTCGCCAACTCGTGACGGAGTCCAAGTCGGTGCTCGCCTCCATGACGGTAGAGACTCTTTCGTGGCCAATGGTCCTTGGGTGCCTTGGCCAAATCCCTTCGATCGGGGCGATCCTGCCCCTCGATGGACGACTGGAAGAAGTCGATGAGCTTTCCGATGTCGTGCCAACGACCGGCCAGTACAAGAACCTTGAGGACGGATTCGAGCAGGCCCAAGGAGTGCCCGATTTCCTCGGCAACCTGGGCCACCTCCCCACCATGGGTTGCGATGGTCTTGAATCGCGCTTGGGACAGGGTTTCGCGCTCTTCGGCACCATCGGTCTCGCCTTGAGGATCCACTAGGGTGTTTCCTGGAACGATATGCACGGGCTTGCTGTCGGGGTCCCATCCGCGTTCCTGCGAGTATCCCCCGAACACCGCATCCACCAGTACGATCCGGCCCGGAAGGAGATCTCCTCGCTCAGTTCTGCTCTTCCACCGGCCATCGACCCAATCCCAAACCCATCCGACCTTGACAGACTTGCCACCGACGGTTCGTGTCTTGACGTGCCGTTCCTTCTTCGACCCGCAGAGCCATTCTTGTGCTTTATGTACCGGCACCGGGCAAAGCTCATCTCGGGTCGGCTTCCAAGAATCGTCGGGACCTTCGGCAGGAATCTCGCGCCAAAACACTAGGCAATCATTCTCTTCCCCGGACCGAATGAAGCGTGAAATGTCTAGGTCGGCTCCGGATAGGTCGGGAGAGGTATCGAACAGATCGATCCAATCCTGCTCCAGAAGGAGATGGCGAGGTTTGTAGGGGTACAGCCGAGCGCGGGTGTCGTTGTCGAGTCCTTCCTCGTGTGCTTCGAGGCTTGCAGGTGAAACGTCGTTCAGCCCCTCAAGTTCCTGCTTGGCGCGGAGCAAATCCTGGATGTCGTATGGAAGAGCGTTCTTCTCGCTCTTTTCCGTCCAGCCCCGATCCAAGACGGTCACGGATCCAGTCTCACCAGGATACCGGGCGCATCGACCAAACCGTTGGACCAAGCTGGACCAAGGTGCCAGATCGGTGAGAAGGACCTTGGCGGAGATGTCCACGCCGGCTTCCACGACCTGGGTTGCCACCAGGATGCGGCCTCCATCGGGAATGGATCCAGAACGATCGAGAAATTCCTCGCGCCATTTGGCGCGTTCAGTAGGGCGGAATCGGGAATGCACCAGACGAAGATCCGCCGTTGGCGCAAGCTTTTCGAGCGCATCAAAGACCGAAATGGCGGATTCGACTCGATTGAGGACCACGAGGGTCAGGCTCTGCTGCTCGTGCCGTTCCAGGATCAGCTTGGCGATGGATTTGTCATCCGTGCAGGGCTCGATTCGAACCGATTTGCGGACACCCCACAATCCTCCTTGTCGGGAGGCTGCCGGAATTTCCGTCCGAGCCGGGAGATCGGCCAGCATCGCCTTGGTGTCGACGGATTCCAGCCAAGCGGCTTGCTGGGTGGCGCTCATCCACCAGGTTCCGCAGGGCCGGAGACGCCCCATGGAACGCTTCGCATGCATTTCCCGGAACGCCTGGATCTGTGCGGATGTGGCCAGCCCCACGTCCATCAGTTGGATCTCGTCCATGACCCAGAGTGCATCGTGGTTGAGCAGACCGAAGTCCATGGGCCATCGGGCACGAGCGGCACCGTAACCTCGATTCAGGGCTCGGGAAAGCAGCATGTCCTGGGTGCCAACCAACACGGCTTCCCGCTCCGGATGGATGTGCCAGTCCCCGGCTTCGACCCCGCCCATCAACGTGACGACGGGGATGTCGGAGCGCCCTGATGCATCGAGGAAACGTCGGACTTCGGCGGCAATCTGCTCGGTCAGGACGCGCATGGGGAGACACCAAACCAGCCGACGAGGCCAGGAGTCGTCCTCGCGGACAAGCCGGTTCCACGCCCAGGCGGAAAAAACACCGGCAGTTTTCCCAAATCCGGTCGGGATCCGAATGCTTCGCGAATGGAAGGTGGAATCTGTGGCCAAGTCGCGCTGCCACTCCCATGGTGAAACACTTCGGCAGATCCCAGAGAACCACTCATCAAATGAAGTAAGCATGTCCACCCTTTGGTGATACGTTGATCTCCCCCACATTTCCCCTCATTCTCAGGCTTTCCTGCGGTGGGCAGGGCGCGGTCGAACTCATAAACTGACCCCTGACTCCGAGATTGGCAATCGTTCCCTCCACGTCTTTTGTAATGCGCAACACCCCCAACACCATCCGACCATGTGCCCTTGAAATCTGGTATTCCTCTGCCATTGCATGCTTACGGATCAACTCTGCCAAGGACTGCGGCTGGGCTTTGGTGCGCGCCTCGGCAAGCAACCCGTCCTTGTCGGTGGAAAGCCCCGTCCGTTCGTAGAGGAGGCTTCCGATCTGGCGCTGCAGCTCGCGCACCGACCAGCTTCCATTCACGCATTGAAGCTCGTAGAATCGCCTTTGGGCTGGATTTTCGAGCTGTAGGAGCTCCGTGAGGTGCGACCAGGATAGGCATAGGAGTCGCGCGGAATCCACGTCTTCGGATTTGACCGACACTGTCGGTCGAATC
This sequence comes from Fibrobacteria bacterium, assembly GCA_035352895.1. Taxonomy (GTDB): domain Bacteria; phylum Fibrobacterota; class Fibrobacteria; order UBA5070; family UBA5070; genus UBA5070. Next base: position 8,148 of record DAOPYN010000101.1, read on the forward strand.
TTCTTGTCCAGAGCCCTTTCGCCAGAATCGACCGGCTCTGTCGGTCGCAATTCGTTTCCAAGTTGAGGATAGATCGTGTACAAGCGCCGGTAGCGCCCCAGCTCCTGTCGGCTGGAGCCAGGAACTCCTTTGGATTTGAGAGACTGGCTCAACCGCGTGAGGAGACGCTCCCCATAGACCGCGCGGCCTTCCCCCCCCTGTTCGAACTCGACGATGCTGCGTCCGATCATCCAATTCCGCAGCACCAAGGCGCGATTGACGGTCTGCGCCGCCCGGCCTGCCGCCTCGTGGTGGATGGAGGCGATCGCTTCCATAAGCCCGTCGAACTTCATGTCCCGTCCTTGCGGACAAGCCGATTCCACGCCCAGGCGGACAGGACTCCCCGCGTCTTTCCAAAACCCGTGGGGATGCGGATGAGCCTGGAGCCGATCCGCGTTTCGGATCCCAGGCGTCGCTGCCAATCCCATGGCGGGTTTCCCTCTCCGATTCCTCCAAACCATTGCGCATAAGGTTCCGACATGAGGATCCTTTGGAAATTCTTCGAACCGTCGCGGAATCGGCAATTCCCCTCTCCACCATCGATGGCGGACGATTCCCCGACGCTCTCCACAAAGTGGATCGAATCAAGCCCACTTGCAATGCTATTTCGGATCCCTTCCCGAATACGCATCACCCCATTCCCTTCACCCATGTTGGAATCCTGGCTACGTTTGGATCCATGCCATCGGAACTCGGCGAACGTCTTTGCAGGTTGGCCTGCCTGCACAATCGGCTCCTGATCTCCTGCGCCCTGGGAGAAACGGGCGTGGCCAGTCGCGACCTGCTCCAGGAAATCGAATGCGACCGCACCACCCTGTACCGTCTGGGCAGGGACCTCAAGTCCATGGGTGCCCCCCTCTCGTACGGGCGCAAGGTGCATCTGTGGAACTACGCCAGGGAGTGGAATCCTCCCTGGACATGGAGTCGCAGCTTCGCGGGAGCCACGGGAATGCGCCTGGCCATGAACTATCTCCTGGATCCCGGATTGGGCAAGGCGATGGGAGATCTGGCCATCGTTTCGCACACGGTGGAGGGGAAGGTGTCCGCGCTTCCTCGGCTGACCGGAACCTTCCCTCCCGAGCTCCCCCCGATTCTTTCCAGGGCACTCCGCGAGAAACGGAAATTGTCGTTTCTGTACACCAAGCCGGGGAGCTCCGCAGAACCCAAGACGGTCCACCCCCATTCGCTGTTCAGCTGGGACGGGATGGTCTACCTCCAGGCCGTCGACGACGCAGACCCTTCCCGGATCCTGCGTCGATACGCCCTGTCCCGGATGTCCAAGGCGCTGGTCAGCCCCGAGCGTTCCCGCCGCATCCCCGCGAAGGATGTTCCCTCGTGCCTGGGCGCATTCACGGGCCCCCACCTGAGGGCGTGCATCCATGCAGATCCATCGTGCGCGCCCTACGTGCGCGAACGCCAGTGGCATCCGGATCAGGTCGTACGCGATCTCCCCGATGGCTCGGTGGAGTTCATGCTCCCCTTCGGAGATGTCGACGAGGCAGCGCGATGGATCCTGGGGCGAGGACCGGGGTTTTGTCCGGTGAAACCTGCTTCCTTGGTGAAGGCCTGGAAGGTGGCGGTAGGGCGTTTGATGGAGAGGGCGCCAACTTTGTAAGCCTTCCCGATTGATATGTTTTCCCGCATGCCGCGCACCATCACGTTGGCTCTCGCCATCTTCGCCACGATATTCTGCAACCTCGCCCAGGCCTCCCCAAGCCCACCTTCCCGCGATACCACCCGGATACGCGGGAAGTTATCCACTGGACCGGCCAGCATCGAATTTCTTTGCCCGCGGACCTTGAGGATCGTCCCCGATACCTTGCAGATCCACGATACGATCAAGTTGGGTTGGTGGGGCAGTCCTGCCGGATACTTGCTGACCAACCGAGTCCACCTTGCACATCGGGAGGAAGGCGAGGTATGGGTAGCCGATTCCGCATCATTCATCCCAGATCACTGTTGTCCAAAACGATTTGAGGATGTCCTGACGAACCACGAATCTGCTTCG
>DAOPYN010000102.1:0-9343 GCA_035352895.1 Fibrobacteria bacterium
AGGGGGCCCCGCCCGAAAGGGCGGGGTCCTACCTCACCGGCGCGGCCGCCCCGTGCAAAGCAAGACCCGCAGGGTCAAAAAGCCCGCGCAGCGAAAAGAAGCCGGCCGCAGGCCAAAGGCCCCCGCAGTGGAAAGAATCAGAAAAGACTGGGTCGCACCACCGGCTCAACCGCCTTCTTCCCCGTATCCGCCGCCGGAACAACCTGCTTGCCAACCGTGTCCGCGACCGGCGCGATCAAAGGCACCTTCGGTCCGCCTTCCACCCGGTAGATCATCACGGAATTGCCGCCGCCGTCGGTGTGGCCCTGCGCGGTGACCACCAGCCATTTTCCGTCAGGCGATAGGTCCATCCCCACCGGGTAGCTGTCGGCCTGGATGGTGGCCACCACGGCCATGTCGCGGGTGCGGACCACCTTGATCTCGCTCTTTCCGTTCACCGCGGCGTACAGGTACTTGGCGCTGTCGTCCACCGAGATGGTGCGCGCGCCGTACCCCACGGAAGCTGATTTCCAGCCCGCCACCGGGACCGATTGGGACGAATCGCCCGCACGGAGAGCGGAAAGGAACGCGTCCAACGGAAGCTTCTGCACCACGCCAGGTTGGTTTTCCGACAAGAACAACGTGTTCTGCTTGATCACGATGTGGCGCACGTTCTCGCGCATCCCGGTGGCGTTGCCCAGGAAGGTCCAATCGCCCGTGCTCCAGGCGCTGATGCCGCCGGAGCCGCCCATGCGGCCCACCAGCAGGGTCTTGGAGTCGGGCGTGAACACGGTGCCGCGCAGGCAGTTGCCGCAGTTGTTGTCGCGATCCACCTTGGAGTTCTCGTCGAACTCGAGCTTGGCGCGGGTTCCCGCCACCAGGTGCTTCACGTAGCGGAACGAATCCGGGGTGGAGGCGGAGATGTCCATCACCGCGACCGTGTTGTCGCCCCAGTGGGTGACAGCCAGCCATTTTCCGTCAGGGCTGGAGGCGATCATCTTGGGCAGCGGCCCGGTGGGGAACACGCGCACGATGCTGTCGGTGCGCGTGTCGATCAGGGCCACGGCGCTGGGGAGCTGGGCGTTGGCGTCGAAGCTGCGACGGTAGTAGGTGACCCACAGGTACTTCCCGTCGTGGGAGAGGGCGCTTTCCACCGGTTTGCCGCGGAACACGTTCACGTTCGTGCGCTTGCCGAACGAGTAGTCGAACACCTCGGTTCCCGAGAACCGCGAGGAATCTGCATCGGAGAATTCGTGTTCGATGCTCGTCTTGCGCGTCCAGGTGGGCACGTCGATCACCACCGTGTGCCCACCTTCCAGGGACTCGATGTAGAGCTTGGACCCGTCGGGTAGGAAGTGCGCCGACTTGGGCGAGTTGATGTGTGGCTCGTAGTGGTCGGAGGCCTTGACCGGCTTGGACATCATCGATTGGAAACGCGCGACCAGCTCCAGACGGACCTCGGCGGTCTTCGGCTCGGATCTGGTTCCGATCTGCGTCCAGACCGGGCCGTCTGAAACGGGAGGTTTGGCGGCCACGAACAGGGCCCCCAGCAGGGAAAGGAAGGGAGGGATCATGGGGGGCAAAGATAGGATGTTCGGGCATTGCGATCCGTTGCAGTGTCGCCGCCCCCGGCCGGGGGCGTCTCTGCAACGGATCGTCCGGATTGTACCTTGGCGGCCGGGAATCTTCCCACCGACCGCAACCCAGGAGTCGTTCGCATGGATCTATTCGGCGCCGCCGCTTCCGCTTTCACTTCCGGTCAAGGCCCCACCGCGGCCATCAAGGGCCTGTTCCTGCAGTGGGTCTCCGGTCCCGATGCGGCCGGCAAGCTCGACGCCATCCTGCGCGAGCACAACCTTCCCTTTTCCTCCGCGCAGGTGCTGGGACTGCTGCGCTCTTCCGGCTTGATCGAAGACCGCGACGGCGGAGTTGTGGGCACCGCCAAGCTGCAAGAGCCGGGGTTCGACATCTCGAGTCTGTTGCAAGGTCAGGGCGGCGCAGGCGGTGCGCTGGGCGGGATCGGCAAGCTGTTCGGCTGAGTCCAGCGGAACCTCTGGCGCACCACCTGTCCCCAATACGGATCCTGGAAGAGGTCTTCCGACAGATCCTGACAGGGGAGGGTGGCCAACGCACGCCGCCAGAAGGCCTGGGCGGAGGTCGCGGCCACGAGCTGCTTGACCACCCATCCGCCTGGGAATCGGGCGAACACCGATCGCGCCAGTTCCCTGCCCAGTCCGGCGTGGCGTCGGGAGCCGACCACGTAGAATTCAGAAACCTCGCGGTGTTCGCCGTGGTCGTGGATGGCGGCCAGTCCCACGGGGAGTCCTTGTTCCCACAGGATCCACCCCGAGGTGCGCTCGGAGAGTTCCGTATCCAGCATCATGCGCCCGTACCGATCCGGAAGCTTGCCGGTGATTCCCGAGAACTCGAATTCGTAGGCCTGCATCAGGCGATCCCAGACCGGATCGGCGGGATCTTCCACGCGCGCGATCATGCGCCGTGCTTGCGCAGCCACTCGATGGGCCTGGCGGTCCTGGTGATGGACAAGGGGTGATCCATCGCGACCTCGCGTCCCCAACCATGCAGCGAATCGAAGGTTCCGTCGCGCGTCATGTCCAGGTCCGTTTGGGGCTGGTTGGGAACGCCTCCCCACGACCAGGCGAGCCAGCCGATCTCCCGGGTCTGGCATTCCTCCAGGATGGTCTCCCAGGCGATGCGGTCGGCTTCCCATACATGGCCGTCTTCGGTGAACGCCGCGCCGAACTCGCCGACCACCAACGGGAGGTTTTTTTCCTGAGCGTCGGCCAGGGCCAGGGCCACCCTGCGCGAGGCGCTCTCGGCTGTGCCGCCGGAGTTCTTGGCGGGCCACCACAGGTGGATGGACAACAGGACGTTGCGCAGCGGGTCGGACTCCACCAGGGCGGCGCCGGTCCGGGACAGGAGTTCGTAGTCCTGGCCCCACCCGGCGGCATCGATCATGAGCGGGCACCGGATTCCCGCCTGCCGCAGACGCTGGATCGCCTTCGCGTAGGCGTCCAGGAAGTCCCGGGCGGACACTTCCTGTCCCGCTTCGTTCGCGATGTTCACCACCAGGTTCGGCTGGTGGCGCAGGACCACCTCCAGGTAGTCGGATTGCAGCCAGCCGTCCACCACCGATTCCAGGAGATCCCACTTGCCGGTGGCGTCGTGGAATTCGGGGATGGGAAGCATCCCCAGCGCCAGGCAACGCTCGATCAGCGCATCCAGCTCCGCGGAGTTGCCGTCGGCCAGGGTCCAGACCAGGCGCACGCAGTTGGCTCCGGTGCGGGAGATCTCCTCCAAGGTGCGACCGTCGCGGTCGCCCAAGACGAACATCTCGTTGATCCCGCGCAGGACCACGCGCTGCCCGTCGGGAGATGTCAGAAAGCGTCCATCCACCTGGAAGCAGGGTGGAAATGCCAGTCGCGAAGATCGCATGGCACCAAAGGTGCATCCGGCCGCCAAACCGCAACAGGCCTGGTCCAGCCGTCCTCCGGGGGCGATCGGGAAAGAGATCAGGGAACGATCAGCGTGCGGTGCTCCACCAGGCGCTCCGAGCGGATCGAGACCACGTAGAGGCCGCGCGGGAGGGGGGAGTCGATGGACCACTTCCGGCCATCCACATCGCGCAGCTCCAACGCTTCCGTCAGGTGGCCGTCCACCCACAACCTTCCCGAAGGCCCGATTTCCAACCAGCGGGGGGCCCGGGAGGGGAGCCTGGTTCCCGCGAGCTGGGCGGATTTGGAGACCAGCCTGTTCTCGGAGGTCTTCTCCAGCTTCACGGCCACCTTGTAGTTCCCGGCCAGGCTGGAACGGAGGGACCGCCCGGTGTCGGCCGGCAGGAGGGTGTCGTTGCGGTACCACTGGTAGGAGGCTCCGTCGATGGAAGTCTCCGGGCGACCTCCCAGGACCGCTGGTAGCCGGATTCCGACGGGTTGTCGTTTCAGCATTCCCGCCACCAGACCCGCCAAGGCCGCCGCGCCGGGGGCGTTGGGGTGCACGCTGTCGGCCAGGTACCACTCCTTGTGGCCGGCGAATCCCGCGCGCAGGTCGATCAGCGGGACGCCCGCTTCCTTGGCCACTTCCAGGATGGCCGGGTTCACCTCCTGGGAAATCCCGCGATCGAGGATTTCCCAGCCTTCGTTCTGGGCCCATGGCTGGAGGGTGATCCACACCTCCGGCGCGCTGGCCAGATTCCGGAACGACTGGATCATGGCGTGGTAGTCGGACTTGAAGTCCTTGCCGTAGGCGCTCCAGATGTAGGGCTTCACGTCGTTGGTCCCCAACTCGATGACCACGATGTCCGGTTTGGAGGCCAGGGCATTGGTGTAGGCGGATTCCTTCCAGTAGGACTCGTTGGATCCCCGGGCCATGGTCTTGCCGCTCACACCGAAATTCTGGACGGTGTATCCGGCTCCAAGGAGGGAATCCAACCGGGCGGGATACGATCGATCGCGCGGGAGGTCGAAGCCGTAGGTGATGGAATTGCCCACGCAGGCCACGAACTTGTCCGCTGCCATCGCTCCCATGGACAAGGACAGGAACCAGGCGGAGGCCAGCGAGCGCTGCCGGAGGCGAGGTGTGTATGCCATGGAAGAAAGATGGGTCCGATTGGCCTTCGCGTGTGCGGAGGATGGTGCTTTTTCCGTTGCACTTTTCTCAAATCCGCGCGATGGGGGAGGAGTGGGGAGACCTCCTGCCTGGTCCTGTCGGCGAAGCCGGCTTCGGCCGGCGGCCTGTTAGATTTGGCGGTCCCATCCGAACCGTGGTGGCCAGCGAGGCGGAGGACGTCCTGAAGGAGCAAACGGGTTACCGGCCCGACATCGACGGCCTGCGGGCGGTGGCGGTCCTGGCCGTGGTGGTCTACCATGCCTTTCCCCGCATGATGCCGGGCGGATACCTGGGGGTGGACGCCTTCTTCGTGGTCTCCGGTTACCTGATCACGGGGATCCTGTCCAAGGAGGCTGCGCAGGGGCGGATCCATCTGGGCGATTTCTACGCACGCCGCATCCGCCGCATCCTTCCCGCCCTGGTCCTGGTCTTGGCTGCATCGGCGATCTGGGGATGGTTCCGCCTTCTGGCCGACGAGCACGCGAGCCTGGGCAAGCACCTCGCGGCCAGCGCCACGTTCTGTTCCAATCTTCTCCTGCGTTCCGAGAGCGGCTACTTCGATGCCGCCGCGCAGACCAAGCCGCTTTTGCATCTGTGGAGCCTGGCGGTGGAGGAGCAGTTCTACCTGGTCTGGCCGTGGATCCTCGCCGTGGCCTGGAAAGTGCGCAGGCCGCTCCTGGTGGTCACGCTCGTGGCGGTGGCGTCCCTGGGGGGGCAGATCCTCCAAGCCGGGAGCGATCCGGCGGGGGCCTTCTACCTGCCGCATCTGCGGTTTTGGGAGTTGGCGCTGGGAGGATGGCTCTCCCTGCATGGATTCCGGGGCAGCGCGCCTGCGCATTCGAGAGGGAGGTCGATCGGTGGCCTTTTGGGGATGGCGCTCCTTGCCACGAGTCTGGTCTTCTGCGATCCCTCGCGGGTGCCCGGTCCTTTGGCATCCCTGTGGGCCGTGACGGGGACGGTCCTGGTGGTGGCTTCGGGGGCCGGGGGGTGGATCTCCCGTTGGATCCTCTCGCGTCGCCTTCTGGTGGGCATCGGGCTGGTGAGCTATCCCCTCTACCTTTGGCATTGGCCGCTCCTGTCGTTTGCCGCCATCGAGCAGGGGTTGCCCGCCAAGGGCGTGCGGATCGCATTGGTCCTCGCTTCCGGGGGCCTCGCCTGGCTCACCTGGTGGGGCCTGGAACGTCGGATTCGCCATGCGCCGGGTTGGCGCGTGGTGGCGGGACTGTTGGCGGCGCTTGCCGCCATGGGACTCTGGGGTGGAGCGTGCGTGGTCTCCGACGGGTTCGAGGGGACCGCCATCCGCATCGGCGAAAAGACCGACTTCGCCCGTGCTCTGGACAATACGCCGCCCCGGTGGGGGTACTTCGAGCGCACCGACATGCCGCGCAGGTACCGGCGCGACTGCGACTTCTACGACATGGAAGCCTACCGTGCCGGCCACGCCCACTCCCGGCCCATGGACACCCTCGCTACTTCCTGCACAGAGCGCGATCCACGCATCCCCAAGGCGGTGCTCCTTTGGGGCGATTCGCACGCGGCCATGCTGCGCCCCGGCTTGGACGCAGCCCTGTCGGAGGATTGGCAGATCCTCCAAGTGGCCACGTCCGGATGCGACCCGAGCCTGGAGCTGGACCGAGGCGAACCGTTCTGCCGCACGTCCAACCGCGAGGCCTTGGAGCTGGTGGAGCGGTCGCGCCCCGAGGTGGTCGTCCTTTCCCAGTTCAAGGACCACGATCCCGACGTGCTCCAGGTCATCGGCGACCGCCTGGAAACGCTGGGGGTGCGCCGGGTGGTGTTCGTCGGGCCGTCCCCCCACTGGGAGCCGGAACTGCCGCGACAGATTCTGCGCCACCGCTGGACGGACACCTCCTCCCGCTCCCGGGAGGGACTGGATCCGTCGCGGTGGGTCCTGGATTCGCTGCTACGGCATCGCCTGGCCAGGGAGGGGCGGGTCTACGTGAGCCTGTTGGACGCGCTCTGCGACCGCGATGGCTGCCTGATGCGCATCGGACCCGATCGGGTGGAGGGCATCACGTCATGGGACCAGAGCCACCTCACGCCGGTCGCTTCCGAGCAGGTGGCCCGCGCGGGGCTGGTGCGGGCGATCGCGGGGCCGTGATCCGACGCCGGAAGGCGATGCTACGTTTGCCCCGTTCCATCCCCCATCGCGGAGTCCCAACACACATGAAAAACGTTGTTCCAAGATCCATCCTGTCGGCCGTCCTCCTCGGAGGAATCGTCTGGATTGCCGGGTGTTCCGAAGAGGCGGCCGTCGCCCCCGACGATACCGACCGCTCCGCGTCCGTCGCGGACTGGCCCAAGGGGAGCCATCTGGCCATCGCCAGCAGGTCCGATGTGGATCATCCGGGGTGGCTCGAGGTTTCGGGGTGGGCCCGGATGGGGACCGGATCCCTGGCCGTGGACTGGGATGTCCTGGACAGCGCGGACTTTTCCGTGGGAACGAATTTCCGGTTCGAGACACCCGATCCCGGAGCGACGGATTCCGTCCGGTTCCGTAATGTTCCGCTGGTTCCGGATCCATTCCTGCCCCAGGGCCGCTACCGGCTCGTGGTCTGCTACCAGATCGGCAGCGATTCGGAAGTGGTCGATACCCTTCCGTTCGACCTTCGGTATCCACCGATCTTCGCGGTGGGCATGCGGTTCGCACCGGAGACGCTCAGCACCAAGACCGGCTACGGGCACGCCTACGGGACCCTCTACGGATCCTCGAAGTCCTTCTCGGCGACGATCGACATCCTCAACGGGGACGGAACGCCCCACGAGAACACCACGTTTTCGACCACCATGGTCAGCAACCCGAGCGCGGGTTGGCGGATCGACGAGGACTTCGGAGTCAAGCCATCGGCCGATACCCCTCCCGGCAAGTACCGCTTCCGCATCATCATCTGGAACGACAAGGGCGACACGATCAAGCCGGAATTCCCGTTCGTGGTGGTGAAACCGTAGAATCCGGACCCCCGCCAACGACGCGCAGGGGCGATTCACGAATCGCCCCGCAATGGAGGCGGAGGGCCGGCAGGCAGCCCGGCCCCGTCCATTTCCCTACCTACGAAAAACCCCGCCCCGGCAAGTACCCCGCCTCCGCATCGGTATCTGGAACGGCAATGGCGATACCCTCAAGCCGGAATATCCGGTCGTGGGATCTGATCGCTGGCTAAGCTGGAAACGCCGAGGTGGTTCCGCAGGTCTGCGCGGGTGAGGGATAATGGAACCCTAAAATCTCATTAAATTGCTCGAATCCAACGCACCATTGCTAAGGTTCGATTTCATGGCAACGAGTTCCGGCAGCTACGACATTCCCGAAGGATTCGCCGCGCTCTTCAAGATCGAAGGCGGTGAAGCGGACCATCACCAGGTTCGTGCCGATACGCTGGCTGCGTCGTTGTCGGGGCTGCAAAGGATCGCGTACATCCTGGGGGCCGCGCAGGATGGCATCGAGGTCAGCGAGCGGTTCAAGCCATCGCGAGGACTTCTCGAGAAGTACGCCTTGCGTTGCGGACTCGCGCGCGGTGGCAGCTACGCCATTCCCCTGGATGCAGGCCCGGAGTTGACGCTTTTCCATGACGGCGAATCGGTCACCTTGGTGGATGCCATCCATCAGATATGGGAAGCCATCGCGACCAACAGCGAAGAACATCTCAAGCGGCTGTTGCCCTCTCCCATCCTTCGCAAGCGTCTCGCGCGGGAAGCGTTGCAGATCCTGCCCCGCTCGGGAAGTCCGTACAGGGTCGGATTCCGTTCGGGACGCAGGAGCGACGCAGTCGTTCTGACGCCCCGCGCTGTCCGTACCGTCAAGGATTGGCTGCAGCCTGCCGTTCCCGATGACGCCGAGATGACCGTGACCGGTAAGCTCCAGCGGATCGATTTCGACCGGAAGGTCGTCGCCATTCTCTTCAAGCCCACGCAGCGTACGATCGAATGCATCTACCTCCCTGAGATCGAAGACACGATCGTCGAATCGCGGGCAGCACCCATCCAGGTCACGGGAAAGTTCACCCTCGACGAAGATGGCTACCCCAAGCAGCTCACGGAAGTCAATCGCATCGAGCCCATCGATCTTTCTCCGGTGATCTTGACGGAAAGCCCTCTTTCGGACGGCTCGATCCTGCGAATGGCCACTCCCCTGGAGCTGGACGTGTCGCTGGACGACGAATCCGGCCAGTACATGGTGGTCGAAGATTCGCGTCTGGGCATCCACGCCTTCGCGCTCAACCGCGAACTGCTGATGGACGAACTGGAAGATCAGATCCGGATGCTTTGGGCCGAGTACGCGAAGGCGGCCGACAACGAGTTGGACGAGGAGTCGCAAGCCCGCAAGCGAGCTCTTCTTGCTGCCTTCGAGGAGGCGGTAGATGCCTAGGGCCAAAGCGAAAGTCGAGCAGAGCCTGCAGGTCAAGGGATTCCGCGTGAAGGAAGGTGACCACCACTACTTCACCTACTACCGTCCTGATGGACGAAAAACGTCCATCTTCACCAAGACCAGCCACACTCCCAAGATGCGGGAAATCCCGGACAACCTGTTGGGAATGATGGCCAAGCAGTGCAAGCTTTCGAAGAAGCTCTTCCTGGACTTGGTCGATTGTCCGATGAGCCGAGAAGCCTACGACGCCATGCAGTATCCTCCGGCATCGGACACGGCGGTCAACTGAGTCGGCGGCGCGGGATGGCGCGCGACCCTCGATGGTCGGGCGATGATGCTCTACAGCTCTCCGCG
>DAOPYN010000103.1:0-9202 GCA_035352895.1 Fibrobacteria bacterium
CTTGAAGTGGGTGCCGTCCAGGAGGGTGAATTCGATGCCCGCCTCGGCGAGGACCTCGGGCAATCCCGGTTCCCAGACGCGCTCGGCCAGCCACATTCCCTTGCAATCCACCCCGAAGCGCTCCTTCAGGCGTTTGCGGAGGGCCACCACCTGTCCGATCTGGTCGTGGCGCGGAATGGGCGGAAGGATGGGCTCGTAGTAGGCCCCCGCCAGGATCCCGCATTGCCCGCGGGAGACCAGGTTCGCCACACGGTCCAGGTACTGCGGACGGTGCTTGTCCAGCCAGTCCAGCAGGATGCCGGAGAAGTGGAAATCCACGCCGATCTGGGGGTGGGACTCCAACACGTCCACGAAGGGCCGGTAGGCGCTGTCGAACGCGTGCTCGAACACGAAGTCGAAATTGCCCACCGGCTGGTGGCAATGGACAGCCCAAAGGAGTCTTGTGGAGCGAGCGGTCATGGAATCACCAGAGGTCGACATTGATGTCGAGCCCCTTCTTCTGGATGCGGTGGACCAGGCTGTCCGCACGAACGACGGCGCCGGAAAGTTCATGATAGAATTTGTCGTCGTTGACGAGCTTGCCCAGCGTGCTCTCGCCGTTCTTGGTCTTGGCCACCAGCTGGCGGATGTCCTTGGAGACCTGCTTGAGATCCTGGACCAGGGGTTCCAGCTCGGCAGTGGCCTTGTCGGCCCGCTCGGCCACCCGATCCACCACGGGTTCGGCCTTGGTGGCCATGTTGCGCGCGGATTTCCCGGCCACGGAAAGATCGCCCATCGCCGATTTGACCTTCGGATCCAGGTATTCAACCAGATTGTCCAGACGCAGCACCACGGAATCGGCGCGGTCGACGATGCCGTTGACCCGCGGAGCGAAGCCGGGACGGTTCACGGTGCTGTCCAGCACCGATCGCAGGTCGGCGATGATGAACTTGGCCTCCTCGATCACCTCGCCGGCGGCGGCCATGGTTTCGGCGATGCCGTAGTCGTAGCGGGCCTCCAGGGTGGAGCCCGGGGGCACCATTTCCTTCGAGGGGGACAGCACGATGTTGATCATCCTCTCGCCCATCAGGCCCACGTTCTGGATGGTCACCACCGAACCCTTGGAGATCCGGACCTCGGCCTGCACCTGGGCCCGGATCATCACCCGTCGGGTCTGGGGATCCAGCTTGATTCCAGTGACCTTGCCCACCTTCACGCCGTTGAACTTGACGGGATCCCCCTCCGAGAGCAATCCCACCTGGTCGGTCACGAAGGTGTATTCCTCGTTGGATTCGCCGGGATGGTATTCGCTCAGGAAGGCCATCCCGAAGATCAGGACGAAGAGCGCCACCAGCACCACGGTCCCCACGATCACGTTCTGCGTCTTGCGGCCTGTCATGTCACTCCCATCGCGCGACGCGGCGAGCGCGTTCTTCGCGTTTCTCGTTCATGAGCTGGATCAGCCGCTCGTTGAAGGTCCGGGCGGGATCCTTCCCGTTGAGCTTCAGCAGGGTGTTCATCGCGATGACCTCGCCGATCACCGTGATGTTCTTTCCCGGCGACAGGGGGATGATGGTACGCGGAACCTCCACCCCCATGAGGTTGCAGGTGTAGGTGGAAAGCCCCGTGCGGTCGTAGGTGTCGCCCTCCTGCCAGATCTTGAGTTCCACCACCATCTCGATGCGCTTGCTCTGGCGGATGGCGCGGATGCCGAAGAGCGAGGCCACGTCGATGATGCCCACGCCACGGATTTCCATGTGCTGGCCCAGAAGCTCGTTTCCGGTCCCGATGATGTCGGTGCCACGACGAGCCAGGTACACGACGTCGTCGGCCACCAAGCGATGCCCGCGCTCCACCAGGTCCAGGACGGCCTCGGACTTGCCCACGCCGGATTTGCCCACGTACAGGAGTCCGATTCCGTAGACATCGACCAGGCTCGCGTGGACGGTGGCGAAGGGCGCGAAATGTTCTTCCAGGATTTCACCGAGATGTTCGGCCAGCTCCAACGTGGGCCGCTTGCAGCTGGCCACCGTGGCACCATGGGCCTCGGCTTCCTCGATGATCTCCGGATGCACCGGATTGCCGTGGGTGAAGATCCACAGCGGGGAAGGTGTGGGCGCAAGCCGCCGGATGGACTCGCGCCGCTGATCCGGGCTCAGGCTGTCGAGGTAGCACCATTCGGTGTTCCCGACCATCTGCACCCGCTTGTGCGAAAAGACCTGCGTGAAACCGGCCAGGGCGAGCCCCGGCCGATGGAGGTCCGGTTCGACGATGGTCGCGTCGAACACGGAGGTCTTCGCCTCCAGACCCAGGCTCTGCCCGTGGCTCTGGAAAAGACGCCCCAAGGGGAGTCCACCGCGGTGGCGGATCTCCAGGGGCTCCAGGAGCGAAGATGGCGTCGTTGCGTTCAGACGTCCACCACGCGGTCGACCGGGGGAGCGCGATGGTCCTTCACCCGTTCGTTGTCCTTCTTGAGGATGCGGGTGAGGCGCTCGAACATCTCGTCGATGGCCTTGTGCATGGTCTCGGCCTCGGCGGTGGCGGAGATGACTCCGGCACCGGCGATGGTCAAGTCGGCATGGGCCGAACGGATATCGTTGGGTTGCTTGTCGAGCACGACATGCGCACCGGTGATCCGGTCGTTGAACTTGACCAGGGAGGCGACTTGCGCCTCGATGTTGGCCTGAAGGTCGGTGGAGGCGTCGAAATGGCGCCCGGTGATGTTGACTTGCATGGACTCGTCTCCTTTGGGGACGGTGATGGGGCCCCACCTTGCGGCGAGACTGGTGAGGTTAAATCTAACTTTACCACCCTCGTTGTCCTGGTGGTGGAATCGGTAGACACAGCGGACTTAAAATCCGCAGACTTCGGTCGTGCGGGTTCAAGTCCCGCCCGGGATACTCCCTTGGTGATGTCTGAACGGTTCCCGTCAGGTCTCCAGCTCCAGCAATCTGTTGAACCGTTCGTGGCCCTCCATGATATACCGCAAGGCCTTCGCGCGCGGCAACCACTGCCCGATCTCCACGATCTTCCCCTCCAGCTCCTTGTAACCCTTGAAGAAGTTCCTGGCGATCATCAGGAAGATGGGATCGATGCCGTCGATGTCCGAAGGCGGGTTCAGCGTGAAGGCGGGCACCGCCAACACCTTGTAGTCCTTCAGACCGCCGTCGGTCATGTCCAACACACCCACGGGAATGGCGTCCACCACCGTGCCCGGAGGCATCTGGGCGTTCATCAGGACCAGGATGTCCAAGCAGTCGCCGTCGTCGGCACGGGTGGAAGGGATGAACCCGTAGTTGGCCGGATACAGCATGCTGGACAGGAGGACGCGGTCCAGCACGAATATATTGAGGCTTTCGTCGTACTCGAACTTGGTATTCGTATCCTTGGAGATCTCGATCACCGCGCGTACGACGTCCGGATACTTGGTTCCGATGGGAAGGGTTAGGTAGTTCATCGATGAAGAAACGTAGTGTAGCATACGCGATGGTCGCGCTGAGCGGCTTGGCCATGGTCTTCGCTTCGCTTTCCGGATGTGGCACGCACGGCTTCCGCATCCGCCACGAGCTTTCCGTCGGTCCTTCCGGGTTCGTCTTCGACGGCAAACCCACGGACACCGCCACGGTGCGCGATTCCCTCAAGCATTTCTGCGCCGAGAAGGTGGATCGCCAGCAGTGGCGACTGGAGGGCGACAAGGCGCTCACCTCGGAGGATTTCTTCCGGTTCATGGACTTCATCAAGTCCATCAACATCGATTGCCGCGGCCTGTTCGCACTGGGCACGTCCGAACCTCCGGTGATGCTCCAGCCCCCGGTTCCCGCGCCTCGGAGCATCTACTCGTTCAATCCCAAGGATTCCACCAAACCGCGCGTGTCCATGATCGTGGTGGCCAACAAATCGCTGGTCCGCTTCTGGACCGCCCAGGAATGGCTCCCCGACATCCCCGTGGTCCAGGACACCGCCGGCCAGGACTACGTGGCCTCCGGAAAGGCCGACCATCCCGTACGCGTGGGCTGGGTGGACGCCTACGATCGATGCCTGGTGGAGGAACGCAAGGACCTGTGCACCGATTCCCTCTGGCAGGACGGCACCAAGTACGTCCTGCTGGGCCGCCTCGACCGCCTGCCCGACACCATCCGTCCCACCAAGCCCAAGGACATGGAATGGGTGAGCCGCGGCCCCCTCAAGCGCGACGTGGCCATCGCCGCCCAGATCCACGCGCTGCGCACCCTGCCCGGAACGCTTCCGGACAACCGCCCCTACTTCCACGGCGTGCTGTCCCGGGACATGACCTGGGCATCCACCATCCGGCTGATCATCGCGCTTCGCCAAGCGGGCGTGGACTTCAACACGCTGGAGTTGCAGTAGTCCCTCGAGCCGGTTTTTGTACTCTGTCATGCCTCGAAACCGGCACGACACCTCCGGCGAGGAGACCCCACAGTGGCGATGGATGCGAAGACCTGGCTGACCGAACTGCTCCGCACGGTCGATCTCGAGATCGGCGGAAGCCGTCCCTGCGATCCACAGGTGAACGATTGGGCCGTGGCAGGCCGCGTGCTGGCCCAAGGCACGCTGGGACTGGGCGAAGCCTACGTGGAAGGGCTCTGGGATTGCCAGGCCCTTGACGAGCTGTTCGACAAGGTGATCGCGGGAAAGCTCTACAAGCAGATCCGCCCCGATCCCCGGCTGTTGGCGCGCATCGCCGCGGCGAAGCTCGTGAACATGCAGTCGCGACGCAAGTCGCTGAAGGTGGCCCAGATCCACTACAACCTGGGCAACGACTTCTACGAGGCCATGCTCGATCCATGGATGCAATACACCTGCGGCTACTGGCAGGGCGGCGCGACCACACTGGAAGAGGCGCAGGAAGCCAAGCTGGACATGGTGTGCCGCAAGCTGGACCTCAAGCCGGGAGAGCGCGTGCTGGAGCTGGGCTGCGGATGGGGCGGCTTCGCGCGGTTCGCCGCCACCCGCTACGGCGTGGAAGTGGTGGCCTACAACATCGCCACCGAACAGGTCGCCTTCGCCCGCGAGAAGTGCGCGGGGCTTCCGGTGGACATCCGCCTGGCCGACTACCGCGACGCCCAGGGAACCTTCGACAAGGCCGTGTCCATCGGGATGTGCGAACACGTGGGGCCGCGCAACTACAGATCCTTCCTGAAGCTCGTGCACGACAGATTGCGTCCGGGAGGGATCTTCCTTCTGCACACCATCGCGGGAAACCACGTGGCGCACCACATGGAGGCGTGGCTGGACACGTACATCTTCCCCGGCTCGGTGCTTCCCTCCCCCGCCAACCTGGGATCGGCGGTTGACAACCTCTTCGTGGTGGAGGACTGGCACAATTTCGGGGTGGACTACGACCGCACCCTCATGGCCTGGAACGAACGGTTCGAAGCCTCCTGGCCCCGCTTCCGGGAACGCTACGGCGAACCGTTCCGCCGCATGTGGCGCTACTACCTCCTGTGCTGCGCGGGCACCTTCCGCAGCCGCCACAACCAGCTGGTCCAGCTCGCTCTCTCGCGCGACGGTGTCCGCGGCGGCTGGAAGTCCGTCCGATGAAGGAGCTCTTCTGCACGCGTGAAGACCACGAGGCGCGCGTCGTGCGGTTGGTGGAGCGGATCCGCAGTGCACCCGGCGAACCGCTGCGGCTTGGGAAAAAGACCTCCAACCTGTTCCGCACCCGCTCGCGCCACCGGGGACGCATCCTGGACGTCTCCGATTTCCGCCACGTGATCTCCATCCGCGACCACCTGGCGGAAGTGGAAGGGATGACCACCTTCGAGGACTTCGCCGACGCCTGCCTGGCGCACGGATTCTGCCCACCGGTGGTCCCGGAACTCAAGACCATCACCATCGGAGGGGCGGTGACGGGAATCGGCATCGAGTCCAGTTCGTTCCGCAACGGATTCGTGCACGAGACCGTCGAGGAGATGGACATCCTCTGCGGCGACGGCCAGGTGCGCACCTGCCGCGCCGACAACGAACACGCCGACCTGTTCTTCTCCTTCCCCAACTCCTACGGCACCCTGGGCTACGCCCTGAGGCTGCTGGTCCGCCTGGAGCGGGCCAAGCCCAACGTGAAGCTCCGCTACGAGCGCCATCGCGATCCAGCCGGGCTCCTGGCCGCCCTGGAGGCCGCCTGCGACCCCTCCGCCGACGACACCCCCGACTTCGTGGAGGCCGTGGCTTTCGCGCCGGACGACTTCGTCCTTTCCTTGGCTTGGCGCACCCACGAGACCGGCCCCACCAGCCCCATCGCCGGCCCCACCCCCTACTACCTCACCCTGCGCGAAAAGACCACGGACCTGTTGACCGCCCGCGACCACCTCTGGCGCTGGGATGCCGACTGGTTCTGGTGTTCGTTCCGCTTCGGATTGCAGACCCCGTGGATCCGCCGCCTGGTGGGCCGCTTGATGTTGCGTTCCAGCTCCTACTGGAAGATCCTCACCGCCTGGCGGAAGTACCGGATGGAACCGAAGATGCGCGCCATCAAGCGCCTGTTCGGTCGGCCCATCCACCTGCGCGAGCCGGTGATCCAGGACGTGGAACTGCCCCTGGGTGCGTGTCTGGAGTTCCTGGACTTCTACTGGAAGACCATCGACATCCGCCCCCTGTGGCTGTGCCCCATCCGCCCCTTGCCCGCATCGCGCCCATGGGCCCTCTACGACCTGCCCCGGCGCCTGCACGTGAACTTCGGGTTCTGGGACTCGGTGCCCACCACGCCGGAGCTCGCCCCCGACCACTTCAACCGCCTCCTGGAGCGCAAGGTCGTGGATCTGGGCGGGCACAAGTCGCTCTACTCAACCTCCTACTTCGAGGAAGACGAATTCTGGCGGATCTACCACGGCGAGGCCTACCGGGAGCTCAAGGCGAAGTACGATGCGGGGGGAGCGTTGCCGGATCTGTACGCGAAGGCCGTCAAAAACCGCTGACCCGCATCTCGCGGCGCATACTCGTTCAATGAGCCATTCCGGTCCCTCGACGTACCGACGCGTACGCCTTCGGGACCGGAATGGCTCATTTCACTTCGTCTGCATCCACGATCTGTGGGTCAGATTTCCCTTCGGATTCGGCCAGCTCCCCGCCCTCCCCGACGGCGCTTCGCTGGTCGGGTGAGCGGCATTTGGTTGCCGGTTCCCGGCATCACTTTGCTCGCCGTGCTTGCTGCTGTGGATCATTCCCCTCCTCTGGAGGGGTGGACGGCGGAGCCGGACGGGGTGGTCCTTCGCGCGCCTTGTCGCCGCATTTGATTGCCGATTCGCAGATCGTTGATCCGTGGCGCGAGGACCGCGCTCTCCACTGCCCAGATACCGAGTCCCTCTCCCCGTTGGGGAGAGGGGGCTGGTGAGGGCGCCATCCGTGCGTCCCCGCCACCGCCAGCCACATCCACCAACCCAGGTCAGGGTTTGCTTGAGGCGGGCGAGGAGGGATGGTTCCTGGTTGTCAGTTTTTGGATTTGTTGGACTTGGGGAGTTCCGCCAGGAGCTTGGCGCGGCAATCCGGGCAGATGCCGTGCGAGGTGTGAGTGTCCAGGTTGGATTCCATGTATTCCTCCACTGAGGTCCAACGGCCATGGTCCTCCACCTTCCGGCACCACGCGCACATCTTCACGAACCCCTCCAGGTAGTGGAGCCTGCGGGTGAGTCGACGCGTGACCGCCACGATGGGCAATCCCACCCCCAGGACGATGACGGACTCCAGCAGGGCCTCGTGCCAGTTGGGAATGTAGGGTATGCCAAACAAGCGACCCGTGAGGTTGGTCACCTCGTCCAACCAGGAAATGAGGACGATCACAGCCAGGCCGCCCCCCTCCAGTGCCACGATCTTGGATTGGATGGAGCCGGATCTCATGGAATGTGCGCCTTTCTGTGGTTAGAGTACAACGTACACGCACTTGTGGATCGAGCTTATCCACCCCCCCAAGGAGCACTGGGGGGGGCGGAAGGTCAGCCGGGGAACGTGACAAATTCCGGAAGGACGTTGTCGGTGAGCCAAACGCCGTTCTTGGAGAGGCAGAAGAGATGGCCCGCCTGGGTCAGACGAGCGGTGTCCAGGCACAAAAGCACCGGCTTGCCGTGGCGGGCGCCGACCTTGAGCGCTGTCTCGGGGTCGCCTGACAGGTGGACGTATCTGCGCTTGCCACGTTGGATGCCGCTTTCGCGGATGCCCGAAAGGTTTTGCTGGGCGCTTCCGTGGTAGAGGGTGGCGGGCGGAGTGGTCGGGGACAGCTCCAGGTCGACATCGATGGAATGCCCCTGGACCGCCCGGATCCGCTCGTCGTCCGGACTGAGCTCGAAACGCTTCTTCTCGTTGGTCTCCACGATCTCCAGGAGTTCGTCGATCGTGAGCGCCACCTTACCCTGATTGGCCTTCTCCAGCAAATCCGCCACCTGCGCCCACCCATGCCCATCCAACACAAGCCCGATGGTCTCGGGAGCGTGCCGCAGGACCAGACTCAGGAACTTGCTTTTCGAAACCAGCGAGGGGCGCATGGCTACAAGGAATCCTGTGCGGCGTTCATCACGCACCGGACGGAGTTTCCAGTGGTCCGAGGCTCTGAATACCAGTAGAGCTCTTCGGCGTTCCTGTAGTAGAATCCCTCCAACGCGTAGGAAAGAAGCTGGCGCTCGATGGACAGCGTGTCGTTGCTGGTATGGGATGTCCAAAAGTACGCACTGGATCCCACGGCATAGGTGCTGTCGTAGCGGTGCCCCGAAGGAAGCGCCCGGAAACCGTGCGAATCCAGGCCCTTGTAACCTTCGCCCCATGCATTGCGTGCCTTGAGAAGACTGCCGGTGTTCACGGAATCCGGCAGAGGGGTCAGCGTCTTCTGCGACAAGTCCGCCACCCTCTCCACGAACAACGCGAGTTCTTCCCATTCCGCGTAGTTGGGAAGATGCCATCCATCGGGGCAGATTCCTTGGTGGAGCGAATCGGAACCCGGCCAGGCGCGATGGGCCCAGACATCGTCCAGCTTCATCGCGGTTGTCCAAGAATAGTGGAGCCCGTATTTCTCGGTGCTGTCCGTTCCGCCTTCCTGCGCCCATGCGCCATGCCCGTCCGCGGGCATGTACGCGAGGTTTTCCGCCATCCAGTTCTGCTTTCCGATGCGGACGGTGCGGTACACCTGTCCATCCCGCGAATCCTTCAAGCCACCGTAGGGGTCTAGCCCGCATTCGTCATGGGGAAAGCCCTGCTGATTTGTTGTAAGCCCCATACA
>DAOPYN010000104.1:0-9091 GCA_035352895.1 Fibrobacteria bacterium
ACCAGCGACACTAAATATTCGCCTGCAATTGTGATCTGCCGCGCAGACTCCTAGGGGTGCCTTCCCAGGAAAACCCGTGTGGCTCCGGGGTTGTCCGGTTCGTGTCCGGTCACCAGACTGTTGGAATCCAGGAGGCGACGGACCACTCCGGAGAGGGTCTTCGCTCCGTGGATCACCAGGAGGGTCCGTTTCCGGGCACGGAAATTGTGGTGCAGGAAGGTTTCCAGGGCATCTTCGGCCTCGGCGACGGTCAGGCGGTGGAGGTCCAGGGTGGCCTCGGGTTTGAACCAAGAGCTTGCAGCGCGATTCATGCCAGCAGACTTTCCAGGAGGTCGGCTTGTTCGGACACGGTCAGGGTGCCATCGATCCAATGCGGCGAGAGGCGGTTGCGGAGGAACGTCTCCTGCCGCTTGGCGTACTGGCGGGTGGCTTCCACGATCCGCGATTTGGCCGAGGACAGTTCCTGCGTTCCCTCCAGGACTTCCCTCAGGGGCAGGAACCCGATGCATTTCCAGGCGGGGGCGTCCGCGGGGCAGCTCGCACGCAGGATGTCCACTTCTTCCAGCCATCCCCGTACGAACATGTCCTCCATCCGTTCGGCGATTCGACGGTGGAGGAGCTCGCGCGGCCATCGCAGGGCGAACACGGGGCATTCCGGGGCCAGCGCCGGATGGGCGTGTCCTTCGATCCCCCGGGATCGCAGGACGGCCTTTTCCATGGCCCGCAGGAGCCTGACCGGGTTCTGGCGGGCATCCGGCGGGGGATCCGGGCAGATCCCCTGGAGCTCCTCCCAGAGCGTCTGGTGTCCTTCCGCGCGAAGACGCAATTCCAGGGCGGCGCGCAACGTCGGGTCCGGCGGTGGAGCCGCATCCAGTCCACGCCGCAGCACTTCCAGGTATTGGCCGGTGCCACCCACCGCCAGCAGGTCCGCTCCAGGGGTGGACAGGACGGTCCGGGCTCGTTCCAAGAAGCCAACCACCGAATCCGGATCGTTTGGCGACAGATCTCCCACCAGGTGGTGGACCACCAGGCGTCGCTGCAGTCCCGTGGGGGACGCCGTACCCACCTCAAGGCCTCTGCGGGACTGCCCCGAATCCGCAGAAAGGATCTCCCAGCCGCGCCGCTTGGCGATCTCCATGGCCAGGTCCGTCTTGCCGGAACCGGTGGGCCCTCCGATCATGGCCATGATGCGTCGCGTCCGATTGCCTACATTGACCCTTTCCATGCCAGAAAAGATGCGCCCGATTCGCTGGGTTTTCGCGGGATTGGCCGCAGGACTCCTGTTGTTCCTCGGAGTGAGGGCGATTTCCTTCTTTCCCAGGGCCTTCGTCGGCTTCTCCCAGCGGGATGTCGGGACTCCTTCGCGTCCCCACTTGGACACCACCGTCTTCGATCAGGAAGCGGCAGGATCGTCCGACCTCGCGAAGATTGTTCCGGACACGGGGCTGGCTGGGCTCTTTGGCACACCCTCCGATTCCCTGGGAATCGCCAAGTCGAAGGTTTCCGCAATCCGCCTGGACGACCGTCACATTCCCTTGTACAGCCTGGATCTGCACAAGGGAGTGCCGTTGGTGGCGCGTGTGGATCGCATCTGCAGGACCTTGAAGGCGCGGGGATACGGCGTCCTGGAATCCACGGAACGTCCCAAGGCCATCTATCCATGGGCCATGCACGTGTCCCACGGCGACACGGTGGTGGCGGTGGTCCGGGCTCGGGTGACCGCTCCGGCCCTGGACAGCACCTATTCCCTCCACCTGCTCCTTTGGAGTCGGACCCAAGGGGATTCGCTCCGACTGCTGGAACGCCTTCCCAGGGGGGCCATGGTGGCCTTGACGGGGGCCTCCTACCTGGACTCGTCGGTCCGTTCGCGCCTGCGCAAGTCCGGTCTGCGACCGGCCCTGGCCGTGGCCCTGGAATCGTCGCTCTACCCGGTGTCCAGACAGGAGAAGGAACGCATCCTTCTCCACCACGGATCGCGCGAGATCAACGACAGGCTTCTGCCCAACGATTCCGTGCGGGGGTTCGTGGAAGGGGTCGCGGTGGTGGATGGCGATCGGGGTGCTGGAGATCCGGTCCTGGTGGGTCGCTTCCTGGACCGGGTCAAGGACGAGGATTGGTGGATCCTCGACGCGACCGGTACTCCTTCGTCCCGCATTTCCGATCTGGCCCAGGAACGCTCCATGGGCCAGCTCGAGACGCCCCGCCTGTCCGGTTCGAGTGTTCGTCAAGCTCTTGTCGCCGCCGAGGAGCGTGCGGTTTCCGAGGGGGAGGCCTACCTGGCCCTTCCGATGGACACCGTCGGCGTGCGCGAGCTGGTTTCCTACCTTCCCTCCCTGGCCCGTAGGGGTATCGTCGTTTCTCCCTGGCCGGTCGTCCACCGTCGCACGAAAAAGGATTGATCACAATGGTGAAGCTGGGTGTCAACATCGACCACGTCGCCACCGTACGCGAGGCTCGCAAGGAACGCAATCCGGACCCCGTCGCCGCGGCCGTCCTCGCCGAGCTCGCCGGCGCCCACGGGATCACCGTGCACCTGCGCGAGGATCTGCGGCACATCCAGGAACGCGACGTGCGCCTTCTGCGGCAGACGGTGACCACCAGGCTGAACCTGGAGATGTCGCCGACCGCCGCCATGGTGCAGTTCGCCCTGGAGCTGCAGCCCGACCAGGTGACCCTGGTTCCGGAGCGCAGACAGGAATTGACCACCGAGGGCGGTCTGGATGTCGCCGGCCACGAGCGCGAGCTGGAGAAGATCGTGCAGAACCTGCGCGCCCAGCGCATCCGCGTGAGCCTGTTCATCGATCCGGAAGCCCGCCAGGTCAAGGCCGCCAAGAGCGTGGCCGCCGACGCCATCGAACTGCACACGGGGAACTTCGCCCGGTCCTTCCACGAGGGCGAGAACGAACAGGCCTGGATGGCCGAACGCTCGCGTCTGGTGGATTCCACCTCCCTGGCCAACCGTCTGGGGCTGCGCGTGTACGCGGGACACGGATTGGACTACCAGAACGTGCGGTGGGTGTCCTCCATTCCCGGGCAGGAGGAGCTGAACATCGGGCACAGCATCGTCTCGCGGGCCATCCTGGTGGGCATGGATCGGGCCGTCCGGGAAATGATGGAACAGATCCGCCTGGGCGAGACCGAGATCCGCAAGTAGGTCTAGCCGCGCAGGATCAGGGCCAGTCCCGCGAGGACGCCCACCAGCGCAAGGGCCTTCCAGCGCAGGTTCTTCTCGCGGAAGGCCAGGGCTCCCAGGGCGAAGCTCACCACGACGTTGGCTCGCCGGATGGAACTGACGATGGAGACCATGGCGCCTGGCTGCGCCAGGGCCCGGAAATAGGCCGCATCGGCCACCAGAAGCAGCGGACCCACGGAAAATGCCTGCCATCGCAACTTGAAGGCGGTCTTCTCGCGCCGTCCCAGGGTGGCCCAGAGCAGTCCCTGCAGAATCGCGTTGTCGATGGAAAACCACACCTGCATCGCCAGCGGAGGCAGGTGTTCTCCCTGGAGCAGATTCTTGTCCCAGAGCGCGCTCACCGAACCCATGGCGGTGGCGGCGAAGAGCGCCCATACCCAGGGCGAGCGGGTGAAGTGGATTCCCTCCGCGCGTCCGATGACGGAAAACGCGAAGTAGGATCCCAGGATCATGGCGATTCCGATCCACTGCGGGACCGATGGCATCTCGCCGAACAGGACGATGGCGCCCAGGAGCGTGAACAGCGGGGCCGAGGCCCGCACCGGCGCGGCGATGGACAGGGGAAGGTGCTTCAGGGCCAGGAAAGAAAGCGTCCAGGAAGTGGTCACGATGGCGGTCTTGGCCAGCACCAGGAGTTGTCCGCGCGCTCCCAGGGGCTCGACGGCCACGCCCAGGTGGTCGGCCGTCGCGGGCGACACGAGGGTCAGGAGGAGGAGGGGGAGCACGACCAGCGCCGCGACGCCGGAACACAGGAACAGCGTGGGGAACATGGCGTTCTTGTCCACGGCCGACTTCTTGCCGACGTCGTACACTCCCAGCGCGAAGGCCGAGCACAGGGAGAGGAAGATCCAGTCCATGTTCGGGGGCTAGATGCCCAGACGGCCCTCGATGCCGAAGGTCACGAGGAGGTCTGTGCCCTTTGCGTAGAACGGTCGCACGCCGGAGAAGGAGCCGTAGGATCCGTAGCGGCCGTCCGCGGTCTGCCAGACCAATGGGGACCACGAGCGCTGACGGAAGTTGTCCCCGCCCAGAGGACGCGCCCAGTCGCCGGAGAACTGCCCGAAGATGTTCTGGATCTCGGCGTAGAAGCGGATCATCCGCAGGGGCGAGAGGTTGGTGGGAAGATCCAGTTCGGCCCGCAGATCGGTGCGGAACTGGTCGGCGTATTCGGGATTGTCCTGGACCTGCGGATCGGATTCGACGCTCACCGTGCGCCGGAGGGTGTCGATCCGATAGCGGTAGGAGGGTTTGCCGATGCTGGCGCTGTGGGAGAGGATGATGGAAAACAGGGTGTCGGAACGGGGGTGGAACTTCACCACCGTCCACGCATCGAAATCGCGATTGGTTTCCCAGTCCAGCTCGCGGCCATCGGAAAGTTCGTAGGTTCCCTGCACGCGGCTGAGGTTCACCTGGGCCTGGACGGTATGCCAAGTGCTCCACTTGGCCTGGAGGGTTCCACCCCAGGCGGTGGCGGCGTCGGCCTGGGTGGACATGGGGAACACCCACAGGGGCTGGGCCACCGGCAACTGGGGTTTGTCCATGTTGCGGAAGTAGACCGTGGAGGTCAGATCGACCGGGCCCACTTTCCGACCGGCTCCCAGCTTGATCTCGTCGGCGGAACCCTGCCGGACTCCCAACTTGGCGAAATCCACCGCGGTGACGGTTTCCGACTGGCGCCGGGAGATGTTCAGCGTCCAGCCAAGTGTCCACGCCGGGGCCCGCAGCGAAATGCTGGCCTCGGGCGAGAATTCCGTCTCGGAGGTCCAGAGCCCGCCCACGCTGGCTCCCAGGAGGCTGTCCTTGCCGCGCTGCGACATGCGCAACGCTCCGTGGAGCCGGGAATAGGAAAGATCGGTCGATTGGGGGCGCTGGAGGAACAGGGGGCGTTCGTCGGAGAGCCCGGAACCCAGGCCGTACTGGTAGGTGCGGCCATACTTGCGCTCGTCGATGATCTGGTCGAAGGCCAGCAGCAGTTCCGGCTCGGTGCCCAGGAGTCCGTAGGAGGGCCGGGTGGCGAGTCCTGCGCGGAGGTCCGTGCGATCGCTGGACCATGCCGCCCAGTCCGCTTCCGTTGGATCGGAGAACGAGCTGGCCCGGTTGCGCAGCAGGGTGTCGGAAAGCTGCATCTGTTCGGAAGTGACCACCGTCCCCGCGTAGATGTCCAGGTATCCCATGGACACGTCGCCCCGGCCCTGCACGAACCCGACGAGATCCGTCCGCTTGCCCTGCTGGAGGCGCGTGTAGCTCTCGGAACCCCCTTGGCGCTTGGAAAGCACTTTCACGGTGTGGTCGTCGGAGCTGGCCAGCACGGTCGCGTTCACCGCCAGCGGACCTGCCGCCTGCTCGATGCGCAGGAAGCCGTCGTAGGCCTGCAGATTGATTTCCGCGTCCGGCTCGGCGGTGGAATCGTTCTTCGCTTGATCGGCGGTCTGGTCGCGCGAACCCACGAACAGACGGCTGGCCAGGTGGGTCATCAAGCTGGGGTCCAGCCAACGGGCGGAAGCCAGGTAGGTCCCGTTGCCGATCGGGCCCCAAGCGTCCAGTTCCCGATTGGACATGCCCAGGGAGATCACTCCGGTATGCTGGTCGGTGGCCGGACGCAGCGGGTGATACACCAGCGCCGAAGCCAGCCCCTGCTCGAGTGGGCCTTGGATGGGGTCGTGCTCCACGCTCACCCGGTCCAGTACGCGCGGATTGATCACGCTCTGGTTGCCGGGGAAGGAGTAGTCCAGGTGTCGCAGGTTGGGGATCAGGAACGGTCCCAGGACATGGGCCACGTCGTGGGTGCGCGATCCGTAGATGGAAACGTCCGACGAAAATTCGCGTACACCGGAAACGCCGGGAAGGTTCCGAAGGTGTTCCTGCAGATCGATCCGCATTCCCCCGAAACGCTCCAGCTCGGAGATGGTTCCCACGCGTTGCTGGGTCGTGGCGGCCTTGGTGACCACGCTTCGGCCTTCCAGGGTGGTGCCCAGGGGTTCCATGGCCACCTGGAGATCCAGCAGATCGGTGATGTCGGCGAGGGCCACCACCTTGTCGCGGAATCCCTCGCGCCGGAAGGTCACCTCCAACGGGCGCTGCAGGCGCAGTTCAAACCTGCCTTCCGCGTTGGATGCCCCCAGGAACGACGAGTCGGCGGCGAAGATCCGCGCCTTGGCCAGGGCATGGTCGCTGGCACCGTCCACCACCGTGCCCAGGACGTTGACTTCGGCGAGGGCGATGGAAGAAATCGCGAACAGGAACATCCAAGGTCGGCTGTACAGGAGCATAGGACAAGGAAAATGCATTTCTGGATTCCGAGTGTCCGCTTCCTGGAAAATTCCCCGCAATCGTCCTGCGCTGACATCGCCAAATCCTTATTCAAAGGATCATGATCCTTCTCACCCTGCTCCACGTCGCGATCGCGACCGTGGGGTCCGCTTCGGTTGCCCCTGAAATCCGCATCAACCACCTGGGATACGAGGCCGCAGGTCCCAAGACCATCGTGGTTCTCTCGAATACCGCATCCGCCGGCGACAGTTTCCAAGTATTGGATACCCTCGGAAACCCGGCGTTTTCAGGCAAGCTCTCCACATCACAAACCGTGCCCGGATGGAAGAACGGGCCCTGGAGGGTGGGCGATTTCTCGGCCCTGACCGCTCCCGGCACGTACAAGATCAAGCTGGTCCCCTCGGGGCTGGAATCGGATCCGTTCGGGATCGATTCGGGCAGGCTCCTGGCCACCGCCGGACCGGCGGTGGTGGGCTTCTTCAACGGGATGCGTAACACCGATGCGGGTGATCGCAAGATGACCTACTTCGGCGAGACCGCCCGTGGCGAGCGCGACGTGTACGGTGGCTGGTGGGATGCCACCGGCGACGCGGGGAAGTACCTGAGCCACCTCAGCTACGCCAACTTCATGAACCCCCAGCAGATCCCGATGGTGGTCTGGTCCCTCCTTCGTTCCCAGACCCTGGCTCCTCGGGCCACCGCTGGCTTCCGCAAGCAGGCCCACGAGGAGGCGGCCTGGGGTGCCGACTATCTCCTGCGCGTCCAGGATCCGGCCGGCTACTTCTACATCAACGTGTTCGATCGCTGGGGCGGTGATCCGCGCAAGATCTGTGCCTGGACTGGCAACGCCAGCGGCCAAGGAGCCATGACCTCCGACTACCAGGCAGCCTGGCGCGAAGGCGGAGGCATGAGCATCGCCGCGCTCGCTTTGGCCGCGCGCACCGGGATCAGCGGGGATTCCTCCTCGGCCCAATACTTGGCCGGGGCCATCCGCGGTTGGGAGCACTTGTCCCAGAAGTCCGCGCGCTGGGCCGACGACGGCAAGGAGAACCTGATCGACCATTATTGCGCCTTGCTGGCCGCCATCGAGCTCTATCTGGCCACCAGCGAACCGTCCTACATGCAAGCGGCTTCCGCACGGGCCGACAGCATCGTCTTCCGGCAGCGTCCGGAAGGGTGGTTCGTCAGCGACGGCGGAGCCAGACCCTTCTTCCATGGTGCCGACGAAGGCCTGCCCCTGGTCGCCCTGTGGGCGTATCTGACCGTGGATGGCGGCTCTCCCACCGCCACCCGCGTGAGGCAATGTCTTGCCCGGTCCGTGGACTGGTACCATTCCCTCTCGCGCGGCACCGCCAATCCGTTCCTCTATCCGAAGATGTACGTCCCGCTCGCTCCCGTGTCCGGGCCCTCCGGCTCGGGGAACATCGCCAAGGGCAAGAAGGCGTTCGCCACCTCCGTGGAAGGCTCGGGAAAGGAGCCCGAGAAGGCGGTGGACGGGGTCGACGGCGGCTCCAGCCGCTGGGCCTCGGTGATCGAACGCGACAAGCCCATTGACGGTTCCCGTCATGCGCTGGTGGTGGACTTGGCGGATCGGTTCCTGATCCAGTCGATTTCCGTCAGCTGGGAGGTGGCCAAGGCGGTGAAGTTCACCGTGTACGCGGCCGTGGACACGGCCAACTGGATCCCCGTCGAGACCATCGTCGACAGTTCCAATTCCACCCTGAACAAGATCGTGGTCCAGGATTCCCTCTGGGCGCGCTGGGTGAAGATCTCGTGCGAACGGCGCGTGAAGGTGGACTGGGGCTATTCCATCCAGGAGCTGGCGGTGGTCGGACAGAAGGAAGCCGAGCCGGTGCAGGTCGTTCCGGCCAAGGTGGCCTTCTTCATGCCCCACAAGAACGAGACCGACTACTGGTGGCAGGGCGAGAACGCGCGTCTGGGATCCATGGCCGCGGGTCTTCTGCTGGCCCGGCAAGCCACCGATCCTTCCTGGCGGTTCGGCGCGGATTCCTTCTCCCAGGAGGCGGTCGCCCCCTTGGATTGGGTGGCCGGGAAGAATTCCGAAGGGATCAACTTCGTGTACGGGGTGGAGGGCGGTACCTACGCATCCTACTTCGCGGGCAAGGGCAAGAATGTGGTCGGAGGCATCTGCAATGGAATCACCGCCATCAGCGACACCGACCTCACTCCTGTCTTCCACAACGACGGAGGAGCCGACAATTGGCGTTGGGTGGAGCAGTGGCTGCCGCACGACTCCTGGTTCCTGATGGGAGTGGCGGTGGTCCGTCACGTCCAGGAATTCCCGGAAGGCTCGGAGGTGAAGCCCACCGTGCGCCGTCGGCTGGAATTCCAGGTTCGCCAGGGAGCGGGTTGGTTGGATGTGCAAAGTCCGGTCGGAGGCACATGGACGCTCCGCTCCCCGGATGGGCGCGTCGTCGCCCGTGCCCAGGGAACGACCGCGAAATTCCAGCCCGGTCGGGGATTGTGGCTGGTGCAGTACGCGGGATCCGAGGGGATCGTGGCTCGTTCGGTGGTGGTTCCCTGAGGACGCGCTGAAGGTCCGGTGGCTCCATCCCTAGCCCGCATTCGTCATGGGGAAAGCCCTGCTGATTTGTTGTAAGCCCCATA
>DAOPYN010000105.1:0-9080 GCA_035352895.1 Fibrobacteria bacterium
TTGCGACGGTCATGCATTCACCCCTTGTCGATTTCTGGAAATGTACCTCACCACGTTGCCTCCGTGGGCGTAGCCGTGAAGGTGCGACCGAACCATTCCGGAAGCTCGGGCTCGATGCGTTCGCCTGCGATCTCGAACTGAGGGCGCATCCCGATGTAGGGGAGTCCTCCCTTCATCTCCGACCTTCGTTCGAACTTCTCGGCCCACCCTGGGGACGCCATCTCCTGCAGCTGCCACCAGATCAGGCGGTCCATCGCCGCCTTCGTGGCCCAATGGCCGACGAATGGCGTCCAACCCTTCGCAGCGCGCACCAGATCGGCGTTCACCGTCGAAACAGCCTTGTCGAAATCCTGCGCCTCGGGGTCGAACGACTTCACCGCGTTGAGCGCCGACATCGCGGTCGTGAACGCGCCGCCCACGGTCGGCCCAAGGACAGCCTCGGCGACGGCCTTCGACGGCTCAGTCGCGTCTGGACCAAGGATCTGATCCATGTAGATCGGAATCACGCCAGCCTGCGTGATCGCGCGGATCAGTGTCTGGTCGTTCACCAGCGGAACATCGGCGAACTTGAAGGCGCGGTCATCCTGGTCGCCCTCGAGAAGCGGAAGAGGCATCTTCCCGAGGATCAGCGCCTTGATCTGCTGGACCATCAGACCGCCCGCGATCATGGTCGCCATGTAGCCTGCCATCCGGAACTTCCCGGACCACGGCATGTCGAGCAGGTTCTTCCCGCCAAGGGCATCCGGCCACTCGACCCATAGGCGACGGGCGTACTCGGCCGGGTACGACTTGAACTGGCCGGCAGCGCGCACGGCATCGCCGACGAATGTGCCGGGGCGCGTCCCGAACTTGGTGATGGCGCGGGTGCGTAGCGTCGGAGCCATGCGGGCCATCTGGATCTCCGACGAGATCAGCGTCTGGATCGTGAGCTCTAAGTCATCCGCGGCCTCGTCCGGCATCAGCCCGCGCTTCGTGGCGTAGGCGTCCAAGGCCTCACGACTCACGTTGGCCACGTTCTCCGGGGACAGAAACGGACGCCCGCCAACGATCGTGCTGGCCTCGCGGATGACCCGCAGGTCGTCGGCACCCTCGATCCCGTAGGCAGCAAGCAGTCGCTCCGTCTGCGGCATCGTGGAGGGATTGGAAGCGGCCTCGGCGAACCCGTGGGCCACGCGCATCGCGATCGTTCGAATGTTCGTGCGATCCAGGTAGTTGACGCCGCCGATCTTCATCGTGAAGTCGTACAGGCGCGCCGTTGCTCCACCCACGTCGCCCCGCTGGTCCCGCAGGATCTCGCCTACCTCGCTGTCGTGTCCGACGAGCAGGTTGTCGAGGGCGGCGGTACGTTCCTTCCCATCGAAGCGCGCAACCAGGCGCCCGAGCATCTGGAGCGATCCGCCGAAAGCATTCCCACGGAAGCGGAAGGCGTTCGAGATCGAAGCCGGGATCGCGTCCATGAGCTGGGTCACGGCGGTTCCTGCGAGCTTCGAAGCGCCGGAGTAGGCTCGCGCATTGGCCAGGGCGCGAGAGGCGACGGAGTTCACGGGATCGCTCAGACGCCCGGTCACCTCGTCATGCACGACGCGCATCTTCCAAGCGGAGATCTTGGAGAACCCGGACGCGCGCCCTTCCATGCCCGCATGTTCGCGAAGCATCTGGATCAGACGACCGCGCGCAGCTTCAGGGGATGCCCCGTAGATGTAGCGCATCCCGTGGGAGCGGGCGTTCTTCTCGATGATCGCTGTCACGCCGCCGAAGAGGTCGCGCGGCCCGAATATCTCATTGTAGGCGAAAGCCGACTCGGCATCCTTGAAATGGATGATGCGGCGAGCTTGCATTCCTTCGAACGCCTCGAGCACTCCGCGCGGATCATCGATCTCGCCCGGAACCTCATTGCGCTCCACGACGCCGAACTCCTCGGCACGCTGCTTGAGCCCCGCGGCGCCCTCGTAGATCGATTCCAGGGCACGGCGAGCCTTCTTCGTCCACTGCGACAGCGGAAGATTCGGATCGACGCGAATCCCCATGCGATCGAGATCCAAATGCGGGACAGAGAACGCGGCCCATGCCTCGAAGTTCTCGGCCGATCCCAGCTTGGCGAACTTCCCGCGAAGGCGGGCAAGCGCAGCGCGCACAACGGTCCCGGCCCTCTTGTCGCCGGTCAGCGTCGCGGCGGCGTTCTGGAGCTTCTGGCGGTCGTGCGCCTGGGTCAGACCCCAGTCCTCGAGTTCGCCCTGGATTTCCCCCAGATCATGCCCGCGACGACGCATCAGGTTGAACGTCTGGCGGATCGCGTCGGCCACGCGAAGCGATGCGTCAGACAGATTTGACGGATTCGGGCCGCCAGGGAGGAATCCCTCGCGGAGCGCGGTGAAGATCTCCAGGTCGCGCGCCCGGCGCTCGGCATCGGTCATCTTCCGTCCGCTCGGGAGACGCCCCGCGGCGTACTCCTGCAGATCGCCCAGCTTGCGGGCCAGGTATCCCTTGTACTGGACTTCGAAGCCCTTCTGGCGCTGTGCTGCCCCGTCGCGCGAGCGGGTCCGGAGCATCATCGAAGCGTCGTCCAACGAGATCAGTCCCTCGGCGATCTCCTCCGGCTTCCATGCGGAGACGATGTCCCGGAAGTTGCGCGCCGTCTTGCGGGCTCCGATTGCGTTGCGCCGAACGATCGCGGCTTGGGCCATCAGGAGTTGTTCCGCGGCCTTCTCTGCATCGCCGCCGGTCGATAGCCACGCGGACAGAAGCGCGGTTGCGTCCTCTGCCGTGACCGTCTTGTCGGTCGCCATCATGCGATCGATCGCCATGCGCTCGAGGCCAGCGGCATACTCGTCGTCGGCGTCGAAGCTCTTGGCGGTGAACTCCTTCAACTGCTGGAGCGCGGTCGGCCAAGTCTTCTCGGCGCGGTCGAGCTTGTCGACGGCGTCGCGGAGTCCTTCGCGGAGAGTTGTGGGCGTGACGCGGTGAGAGTATCGGATGTCTGGATTCGATGGGTCGAACGTGCCACGGTTTCCGGTAGCTGATTTGATTTGAGCCGCGTCAGCGAAAATGAATCCATTGAATCCGTCTCCGCTTTTCAGGATAGCGCCATCAATCCCGCGCCCTCTGTATTCGCTAATGGTCAAATTCTGGTACTGCTTCCAATCGGCGGGATTCTCGATTTTTGCATACAGCGCCATAATATTCGACGTTCCACGCGCTCCAGACTCACCGCTTGCAATTGTCGCTGGGTCGCTGGTAAACCAGAAAAGACGAGCATTTCCCTTCTTGAAATTGATCTTGTTGAACTTGTCGTTGGTTCCGTGATACACTACCAGAGGATTCCCCGCCTCGTCCACTACCTTTGAGTCGCCAAACCAGCGCCAGAAGTTGCGGACGCCTTCCTCATCCTGCGCAAGAGGTCGCCCTGCGGAGTTCTTGGTCGGACGCGACACGCCATCGATATCGATGCGCTCGGGGAGTGGGGCGACCGAGTACCTAGTCCCCGCCCGTCCCCGCATCTCCACGGGCCTGCGCATCATCGAGACGGCCAAGGCCCGAATGTCGTCCTCGGTGAGCTGGATCCGGAAGCCCTGCTGAAACAGCCAGGCCCGCACCTTCGCGATGATCCCCTTCACGAATCTGGATTCGGGGGCCGACTCGATCAGGTAGGCGACGGTCTCTTCTTCGATCAATTCTGCTCGTTGCGCTGCCCGCATGCGTTCGCCCGTCTCGGACGGGACCATGTTGCGCGCCTCGCGCCACTTCTGGAGATCTCCGGTCAGGATCTCGCCCCGCGCTTCTGCGTCGAGAACGGAGCGCATGTTCTTCTGGACCTGTGCGCGCAGGTTCGACCATCCACTTTCCCCGAGAACGGATTCGCGCTGGAAGTGGAAGATCTCGTGTAGGAGCGTGCGCCCGGCGTCCATTCCTCCGAGACGATCGGACACGAGAACGATCTTCCGGGTTCCGTCTGGCATCTGGATGTCAGCGCCAACCGTGTTGGACTTCGCCAGAGGATCGATCTTCCGAAGTTCTTCCAGCGTCATCACGTCGGCGCGACCGTCCTCGATCCACTTCGCCCCGGCGTCTCCCAGCGTTGTGCGCACGGACTCGACGACTTGCTCGCGCGTGATCGCGCCAGTTTCGGGAAGCATGCCAGGCTTCTGCGACGCCTTTCCCCGCGTTTCCTTCGCGCGCTTGATCTCCTCCTCAAGATCGGCGAGATCCTTGTCGGCGCGCGTCACCTCATCGTCAGCTTGGCGGCGTGCTTCGTCGGGCGTCTCTGGTTCCTTTGCGGCCTTCGCCTGCCATTCATCAGATCGCGATTCGATCTCCGCGTCTGCCGCAGAGAATGGACGAGACTCGGGGGATGCGTTGCGGATGGCTTCGGCGCGGGCCTGGTCTGTGCTTGCAACTCCCACAGAGGCATCGACTTGTGCGCGCAGATCCACAGAACGGTCATTCACCATTCCTTCGATCATAGCCTGCGTGATTGCTTCAGAGCCTTCCGGACCCAACCGCTCGATCTTCGCCCCTGCGCTGGCGTCGTTCCATGCGGTCGCGATCGCGTCGAGGAACGCGTCCCCCGCTTCGTCTGCTGTTTCCATGCCGCGGGCGAGATCTCCGAATCTCCCCAGCACTGCAGCGATGGACTGCGGTGCGTCGCCAAGACGTTGCACTTCGGTCGTCATTGTGCGGACGCGCTCATCCACGTCAGTCAGGCGGGAAACGGGAATACCCTCCTCACGACTGCGAGCAAGCGTGTCGGCGATCGCTTCGACCGTCTGGCGGGCCACCGGTGAGGCGTCGATGCGGGTTGATGCCATCGCGGTTCCTTCGATCAGCGCGTCCGAGGCATCGTCGCCCAGGTCCACCAACCGAGAGAGATTCGCCTCTCCGATAACGCGCTTCGCGGCCGCGTCGCGCACGGCGAGCATTCCGGATTCTGAGATCCTTCCATCCGGACCCACGAACCGCGCGCGTTCCTCTGGGGCGAGGCCGTTGGTCCATGCCTTCTGCCAGTCATCTGCGGCGTATGCGGCGGCGTCACGCACATCGATGCGGTCCACGGTTGGCGCGTCAGCTGCGGCGGCTTCCTGGAAGGCCTGCGCGCCCGTGCGGCGTTCCTCTGGCGGAGCGATCAGAGCTCCCTGTTCTCCTTCCTTCGGTGCGACGCGCGCTTCCTTGGCGATCTCTGCGTAGATGTTCTTCCCCTGGCGACGCCAGAGCGCTTCTTGGATGGGGTTCACGATGCCAGCGCGGAGGACAGCGCCACCGGCCGCACCCATTCCAACATCGGTCGCGAACTGCTCAAGGCCGTACTCGCGTCCGAGTTGCGCCTGCCCTTCGGCGACGACAGGAGTCATCACCACGGCACCGGCCGCACCCTCGATCGCACCTTCTCCAGCACGGATCGCGGTGCGCGCCACAACGCGCCCCGTCCTGCTGGCGATGTTCGCCGTCTTCAAGAGGAGTTTGTTCGCGGTCTGGTTCAGTCCTGGGATAGGCATGAAGATCGTCGGATCTACGATGCCGCCAACGATGCCGCCCACCAGCCGCGTCGCTCCAGACGCCTTCTCTGCGCGCTTCTCGGCGTCCTGCACGGTGCGCGCCTTCTGGGTCCAGTAATTGACCTCGAATTCTGTCATCCCCTGGGATGGAACAGCAAACGTGACGCCATCCGCCTTCTGGCGCTCCTGGATCTCGGCTGGCGTCAGGCGCGGGAGATCGGGGACGTCTTGTCCTCCGAGCGCAATCGCGTCAACGAGAGGAGCGGCACCGAGTTCAACCGCCGCACGAGCAGCACCAGCGAATCCTGTGACCTCCTTCATGAAGTCGAACCCGTCGATTGTCTCCGGTTTCGGGACTTGGTACTCGTTTCCTTCTTCGAGATACCCCGGAAGCTGCGGCATGGTTTTCCCTTCGGTCAGCGCATCGTCTGGTAGCGTTTCCCTGCGTTCGCGATGGCGGACCAGGATAGCTCAAAAGGTACGAGTTTCCCTTCGTGAACGACGCGAACAGGAGCTCCCCTGAACATGAGCACGGCTCCTCGATCATTTGCACTGGTCGCCCAATAGGAGCCATCGAGTCCGTCGGCACGCGAGACGCCCGCTGGAAAGGCAAGCTCCTTTGGCGGTTTCGCGATCACCTCGTCGAGCCCGTCTTCGAGCATGGAGCGAAGCCCTTCGTCTGCGCCCATAGCACGAGGGATGCGTACCTGGGCGCGTCCGTCGGGAGCCTTCCCACCATCCAGGAAATCGTACTGCGAGCGGACCACTTCGTCGAATGCGCGCTGCGCCGCCCGACGCGGATCAAGCCCTTCGTTCATGAATGACACGGCGTACTTCGTGATGGCGGGCATGATGTTCTCTATGTACTTCGCGCCTTCGATGGAGTTCGTCTGTTTGAAGGAGGAGAAGAACGGAGCGAATGCACGCGAGACGGATTCCGTCGCCTGCTTCTTTTTCGTCTCGTTACCGACAACGATCTCATCCAGCGACTTCGAGGCGAGCATGCGCATGCGCGCTCGCGCTGATGCCGTCTTCGGATCGACGTTCATGCCTGCGAAGAGGAGTGCATCCGATGGCGCTTTCGGGGCGATCTCGAGGAGAGCGTCGTCGAAGTAGCTGCCATACTTGGCCTGCATCTTCTCGATTACAGGGATCCCGCCTCCCGTCGCTTGTGGGTTCATCCATGCGTCTGCCAGTACCTGGCGATCATCGTCGAACAGGACTGTGCGCTTTCCTTCGGGGACGTTCTCGCGCTGCCATGCAACAGCCGCGGCAAGTTGCTTTTCTGGATCAGCCGAGAGCGAGCGCACAGCTGGTTGCTGAAACGCTTGTGACATCGGGTCGCGTGATCGCTGTTCGAGGATGTTCCTCTTAGCGTTCTCGGCCGCGTTCACGCGCTGCATGTCGGCAGCGAGGTTCGGATCTCCTGAGCGGCCAGCCTTCGGGCGAAGAGCGTCGATTTGCCGATCCATCTCGGAGATGGTCATTCCACCCATCTGCGTTGACAGATTCCGGATGTCGTCGAACGGCTTGATGTTCTGCTGGTACCAGTTGCTAGCCTTCGTCTCATTCCCGGCGAACGCAGCAAGAACCGTCTGCTGCGACGGTGATCCTGGGACAGGAAGTCCATTCGTCTGTGCGGCGTCGGCGTTGCGCTTCCAGGTGTCGAGGTACTGGAGATTGGCGGTAGCGAGTTCCTGTTGCATCCGCAGAGCGGTTCCGACGAGCTTGTCGCGGTCGTCTGCGGTTGCGGCCTGCCACCATTCGGGGATCTGGTTTGGGGAAATCTTCATTTCTCCCTGAGCGGACTTGAAGCGATCGCGCTCGGCCTTCACCTTCGCGACGTACGCCTTTGTCTCCTTGAAGTTCGTAACTCCGCCAGCCTTGTCCACGGCACCAGGACCAGCGTTGTACGCGGCAAGCGCCTTCGCTTCGTTTCCTCCGTACCGCTTAAGCATCTTCGCGAGGTACTTCGCCCCGCCGAGAACGTTCTGCTCTGGCTTGGTCGGATCGACGCCGAGTTCCCGAGCGGTGTCTGGCATGAGTTGCATCAGCCCGAGCGCGCCCTTCGCGGACGACTTCCCTATATCTCCGCCGGATTCGACCGACATTACCGCTTCGATCAAGCTCGGATCGACACCGGTCTCCTGTGACGCCTGCTGGATCTCGACAGACCACCGGCCATTCCCTGGACGCGTGATCTTCTTCTTTCCAGCCATCTCACGGCGCATGCCCGAGATGATGTCGAGGAACTTGTCAGGCCCTTCCGCCTGGATGATACGCGTTCCGGATCGGATGACGGATTCCGAAAGCATCTTCTCGCCGAGCTTCGCTTTCGTCTCCGGATCGAGCGACAGGGCGGAGAGCGATGTTCTGATGTTGTGGGCGGCAGCAAGGAACGAGTCATCGACCATGTTCGGCGGAGCGTCCTGGATCGCGATCTGTTGCGAGTCGTTCGCCTCGTTGAACTGGCGAATGCCCCACTGCGTGCGGTACTGGTCGTCATTCTCGACTGCGGTGCGCTCGGCGGAAGCCCATGCAGAACGGATATTCGCCTCGGCGTACCTTCGTGCATCCTCGGACGGAGCGCCCTTCAAAGCAGTCTCCATCCACGTCTCACCCTGCTGTCGGATCGCCGTGGACGACGTGATCTGTCCTTGCTGGCGGTTGCGCTGCGCCTCATTCACGGCCTGCACAACAGCAAGTTGCGCATCCGCGAAAGTGCGCGACGCCCACGAACGGTTCGAGAAGTCGATGTCCTCGAGACGGCGGTCTTCGGCCTGCTTGCGGAATCTTTCATCCTCGGCGATTCGGTCCCGCGAAACACTGACTCCGACCTGGGCAATCTTCTCGACCGCCCCGGCGACTCCTTGCAGAGAACGTCCTTCGAGTCCGCCCGCGCTGGAAGGTGCGATATTGAGGGATCCGGACGGGGTGATCTGGCTTTGGTAGAGAGGAATCGCAGGCATCAGAGCTTCCACCATGGATTGAGGACGCTTTCGGCTTCTTTTGCCCCCTTGAATGCTCCAGGAATCGCGCTCGACCGCATCACGCCAGCGCCGCGAGCTCCAAAGGTTCCGCCTGCCGATGTATACCCGAGGTACCCTTGCGCTGGGGCCATGAGCATCGCCGTCCCGATCGTCTGCTTGGCCGCTTTCCGCGCCTGCTTGGATTCCCATCGCGCCATCTCGGATTCGCCCATGAGTTCCGTCTTCTTGACGTCGCCCTCGTACCGAAGCGAGAGCGCATCAAGAACGGATTGAGTCCCGGACTGGCTCGCGATGTCGAGCATCGTTCCGCTCGCCCCGAACCCTGATTGCGCGATCGCTGCGCGCTGCTCGCCAAGCACCTGTCCCGCTTGCCGCTGCTGTTGCCCGATGCGGGCGTTTGTCTGCTGTTCGACCATCCCGGCATTGCGTTCGGCGAGTCTGGCGCGGTAGTCGGCTTGTGCTGCCTGGGCCTCAAGCGTCTTCGCTTCGCCCATCGCTCCGAGGATCGTGGATCCTGCGGAGGTTGCCGCCACAACAGCTGGAAGTGCAGCCATCAGATCACCCGCGCGAAAAGGATGTGATCGCGGCCGTCAGGGGAGAA
>DAOPYN010000106.1:0-9034 GCA_035352895.1 Fibrobacteria bacterium
GCCACCTCCCGGGCCACGCGCAGGATCTTGCGCATCTCGGGGGTGTCGCCCAGCATGTCCTCCAGCACCTGGGTCTCCAGGTCGCGGGAATTGCGGGCGGTGGCCACGGAATTGGCCGTCCTGCGGGCCGTCTCCACGAGGTCCAACGGCTCCAGCGGCTTGACCAGGACCTGGTTGGCTCCGCGGGCCAGGGCCGATCGGCCCTCCGAGCGGGTTCGTTCGTCGGAGAGGACCACCACCTGGGTGGCGGGGCGTCGGGCGCGGATCCACGAGAGCACGTCCACGCCTTCCTGCCACAGGGCGCCCGCATCCAGGAACACCAGATCCGCGCGCACCTCCTCCAGGAGGGTGAACGTGTTGCGGTCCCAGGGGGCTTCCCTGAGCTCGGAATCGGGAAGATCCCAAGCGTCCGCCACCTTGTGCCGGAAGACTTCGTCGCGATCGAGAAGCAGGACCTTCAGCATGGCGGCCTCAGGCGAAGATTTCCCTGACCTTGTCGAAGAAGGTCTTCTCGTGGTTGGTTCCGCTCTCGCAGACCTTGAGCTCCTCGATCAGTTCCCGTTGCCGGGCGGTGAGCTTCTCCGGCACCCGGATGTGGAGCTTCACCAGGAGGTCGCCCTTGCTGCCGCGTCCGTGCAGGCCGGGAAGGCCCTTTCCGCGCAGGGCGAAGACCTTCTCGCTCTGGGTGCCGGCGGGGATCTTCAGGTCCACGTCGCCTTCCAGGGTGGGAATGCGGATGGCGCCACCCAGGGCGGCGGCGGTGAAGGGAACCCTGGCCTCCGCGTACAGATTCTGTCCATCGCGATGGAACATCTCGTGCTCCACCTCCTCGATGAGCACGATGATGTCGCCCGCCTGTCCGCCGCGCGGACCCTTGTTCCCCTCCCCGCGCAGGGTCAGGTAGTTGCCCTCGGCCACGCCGACGGGAATCTGCACCGAGATCGTGGCCTCCTGCCGCTCCAGACCGGAGCCGTCGCAGGTGCGGCAGGCGCTCTCGAAGACGGATCCGGATCCCGAGCACTTCGGGCAGGTCACCACGTTGATCATCTGTCCGAACAGCGATTGGCTCACCTGCTTGACCTGGCCCACGCCACGGCAGGTGTCGCAGGTCTTCTTGCCCTTGCCGCCCACCCCGTCGCAGGTGTGGCAGGGCTCCATGCGCTTGATCTTCAGCTTCTTGTTGACGCCTTCGGCGATCTCCTCCAGGGTGAGCTTGACGCGCACCTGGAGATCCTGTCCGCGGTTGGACGATTGCCGTCGGCCACCCCCGCCGCCGAACATCCCTCCGAACATGGAATCCCCGAAGATGTCGGAGAACCGGCTGAAGATGTCCTCGGCTCCCGAGAAGCCTCCGTGGAACCCTCCTCCGCCCTGCGGCCCTTCGAAGGCGGCGTGCCCGAAGCGGTCGTACTGCTGGCGCTTCTCGCCGTCGCGCAGGACGTCGTAGGCCTCGGCGGCTTCCTTGAACTTCTCCTCGGCGGCCTTGTCGCCGGGGTTCTTGTCCGGGTGGTACTTGATCGCGAGCTTCTTGTAGGCGCTCTTGATCTGGTCTTCCGAAGCATCCCGGGGGATGCCCAGGATCTCGTAGAAGTCGCGCTTGGTGGCCATGGTCAGTGCTCCGTGCCTCGTTGGGTTGGATCGTTCCGTTCGTCCTGAGGAGGCCCGGTCCGGGGCCGTCTCGAAGGCCGGGCGGAACACCCGCGCCATCGTCTCCTGGATTCGCTACGCTACGGGTGACGCCACTGTGCAGGGGCGATTCATGAATCGCCCCTACGTGGCGTCACTTCTTGTCGTCATCCACCACTTCGTAGTCGGCCTCCACCGGGCCGTCGGGCTTCTTGGGCTCGGCCTGTGCGCCGCCGGGAGCGGCTCCGGAGGCCTGTGCCTCCTCCATGGAAGCCTTGTACAGGGCCTCGGTGGCCTTGTGCATGGCCTGCTCGACGGCTTCCAGAGCCTTCTTGACGGTTTCGAGGTTCTCGTCCTTCTGGACCTTCTTGAGTTCCTCGACGGCCTTCTCGATTTCGGCCTTGGAGTCGCCGATCTTGTCGCCGGAATCCTTCACCAGCTTCTCGGCCTGGTAGACCATCTGCTCGGCCTGGTTGTGGACGTCGATCTTCTCGCGTTCGGCCTTGTCGGCGGCGGCGTTGGCCTCGGCATCCTTGACCATCTTCTGGATCTCGGCTTCCGAAAGTCCGGTGCCCGCCTCGATCTTGATCTTCTGCTCCTTGCCGGTGGCCTTGTCCTTGGCGCTCACGTGGACGATGCCGTTGGCGTCGATGTCGAAGGTCACCTCGATCTGGGGCACGCCGCGCGGGGCGGGCGGGATCTCGGAAAGGTCGAACTTGCCCAGGGTGCGGTTGTGCTGGGCCAGTTCGCGCTCGCCCTGCAGGACATGGATGGTCACGGCCGGCTGGTTGTCTGCGGCGGTGGAGAACACCTGGCTCTTGCGGGTGGGCACGGTGGTGTTGCGTTCGATGAGCTTGGTCATCACGCCGCCCAGGGTCTCGATGCCCAGGGAAAGCGGAGTCACGTCCAACAGCAGCACGTCCTTCACCGCGTCGTCGCCGGCCAGCACGCCCGCCTGCACGGCGGCGCCCACGGCCACGACTTCGTCGGGGTTCACGCCCTTGTGGGGATCCTTTCCGAAGAAGGCCTTGACCTTCTCCTGCACGGCGGGGATGCGGGTGGAGCCGCCCACCAGGATCACCTCGTCGATCTGGCCGACGGACACGCCCGCGTCCTTGAGGGCCTGGGCGACGGGGCGGATGGAGCGCTCGACAAGTTCCGACGTCATGGCCTCGAACTTGGCGCGGGTCAGCGTCAGTTCCAGGTGCTTGGGGCCCGAGGCGTCGGCGGTGATGAAGGGCAGGTTGATGCTGGTGCTGGTGGTGCCCGAAAGGTCGATCTTGGCCTTTTCCGCCGCTTCCTTGATGCGCTGGAGGGCCATCTTGTCCTTGCGCAGGTCGATGCCGCCGTTGTCCTTCTTGAACTCTTCGGCGATCCAGTTGATGATCGCCTCGTCGAAGTTGTCGCCGCCCAGGTGGGTGTCGCCGTTGGTGCTCTTCACCTCGAAGACGCCGTCTCCGATCTCCAGGATGGAAATATCGAAGGTGCCGCCACCCAGGTCGTAGACCGCGATGGTTTCCTTCTTCTTCTGGTCGTTGAAGCCGTAGGCAAGCGCCGCGGCGGTGGGTTCGTTCACGATGCGGAGCACTTCCAGCCCCGCGATGCGACCCGCGTCCTTGGTGGCCTGGCGCTGGGCGTCGTTGAAGTAGGCGGGAACGGTCACCACGGCCTGGGTCACGGCTTCGCCCAGGTAGTCTTCGGCGGCCTTCTTCATGGCCTGGAGGATGAGCGCCGAGATTTCCTGCGGGGTGTACTGCTTGTCGTCGATCTGGACCTTGGCCAGTTCGTCGCCGACCACCTTGTAGGGCACGAGCTTCTGTTCTTCGGAGACTTCCGAACGATGGCGGCCCATGAAGCGCTTGATGGAATAGACCGTGCGTTCGGCGTTGGTGATGGCCTGGCGCTTGGCCACCTGGCCCACGAGCTTGGCGCCGTCCTTGGCGAAGCCAACGATGGACGGAGTGGTGCGCCCGCCCTCGGCGTTGGCGATCACGGTGGGCTGGCCGCCTTCCATGACGGCGACGCAGCTGTTTGTGGTTCCGAGGTCGATTCCGATGATCTTGCCCATTGTTTTTCTCCTGTTTGGGGCGATAGCCCTGGTTTCCAATTGTTGGGGCGATTCATGAATCGCCCGTGCGGTGTGTTTTTGTCTGTTGTTGGGGCGATTCATGAATCGCCCGTACATCGTTGGATCAGATCTCGGCGATCAGAATCGCCCAGGGCGAATCAGGTCGCGGCCGGGCCGCTGCTCACGATCACCTGCGCGTGGCGCAGGACCTTGTCGCCTTTCTTCCAGCCTTGGGCGTGGACGGCGGCCACATGGTCCGCCGGCACGGTGGGGTGGGGCATCTGGGTGAGTGCGTCGTGGAGGTTGGGATCGAAGAGGCAGCCATCGGCGGCGATGGGTTCCAGGCCGGCGTCGGCGAGCACCTTGCGCACGCCGTCGCGGATCAAGCGCATGCCCTTCGCGAACCCGGCCGGGTCGGAGGGCGTCCAGTCTCCCTCGGTCGGGGCGTCCTGGAAGGCTCGTTCGAAGTTGTCCATGATGGGAAAGAGGGCCGAAACCGCCTTCCCTTGGGCGGCCTCCAGCATTTCCGCCCAGTCCCGGGCGTTGCGCTTGCGGAAGTTGTCGAATTCGGCCACCAATCGGACGGACTTGTCCTTGGCGGCTTCCAGCTCTTCCGTCAGGGAGGCGATCTTCTGCTGCAATTCCTGGATGGAGGGTTCCTTGGAGTCCTCGGCCGAGGTGTCCTCGGTGGACTCGGCAGCGGCGGTGGCTTCCTGCTCTTGCTGGGCCTGGGCGGCCCGCTCGGCGGCAAGTTCGGCTGCGGATTTGATGGTTTCGTCGCTCATGGCAGTGAAGAATCCTTTGGATCGAAGTACGCCCCACCAAACATCAAGGAACGTGCCAACCC
Source organism: Fibrobacteria bacterium (assembly GCA_035352895.1). Lineage (GTDB taxonomy): Bacteria > Fibrobacterota > Fibrobacteria > UBA5070 > UBA5070 > UBA5070. Next base: position 4,542 of record DAOPYN010000106.1, read on the forward strand.
AAGCACGGATTCTGCGGAGAGTGTTTCGGAATGAAGCGATTCGATAGTGGGTCATTTTGGCGCGAATAGTTGTTTCAAAATGAATCTAGTGAATCTCGTAACCAAAGGGCTTGGCGGATCCCAGCCCTCCATCTGGGGTCCACTTCTGGTGGTAAACGTCATCTTCCAGCAAATGCCCCGGGATTTCCTTCTCCTGGCGCTCGATCAGGTATTTGAGCTCGTCCAGGTCGTCGCTCCAGCGGAAGCCATTGAAGAACTCCACTCCCGGGAATTGGGTCTTGTAAAGGGCGGCTCGCGAGTAGCAGGTTCCCAGGTGGAGGTGGCTCGCTCCTTCCTGGGAAAGAATCCGGATGGTTTCCGTCATCAGGTAGGCGCCCAGGCTGCGGAAAGGATGGTCGGGATCGTAGAACGCGTTGGAGTAGAACCAGGTTCCCTGTGATTCCAGGAGGGTCACCATTCCCACCTCCGCTCCCTGCGCGTCGGAAAAAACGCAGACATGGGAGGTGATCGGGTTTGTGAAGACCCGCTCGATGCGTTCCCGGGAGGGGGGAGTGGACCATTTGCAGGTGGCGTAGGCGTGGCAGAACCGGATCCGATCCTCCGTGGCCTCGAATCGGTCCCGGGGTACGATCGTGGCCGCGATGCCATCGCCCTTGCGGAGGATGCGTCGGTTTTCCGAGTTCGGGTGGAATCCCGGAAGCCTCACCCGGACCTGGCGGCACAGGTAGTACCTGGTCAAGTCGCCCAGCGAGGGCAGAAAACCGGAGGCGAGCATCCGCTCGGGAGTTTCGCCGGGTTCGGGGTATGCCCAGATCGCGTAGGGGAACACGTAACCGGCGTAGTCTGGGGCTGCCTCCGAGAACACGATCTTCATGATGGGCAGGAAACTAGAACGATCCTTGCCGGGTTCCCTCCTTCCGCATGGCCAGTGGTAGAATCCGGCAAGGCGCGATCGCCGAGGAGGCAGCATGGGAACCAGGGCCGAGACGGAAGACGCCAGGGTGGCCTGGTGGGTGGACAGGGCGTGCGAAAAGGAGCTTCCCGCTTTGTCCGGGACGCTGGGCGAGATCGAACGCGCCTTGTCCAAGGAGGAGTACTCCGCCTTCGTGCTGGCGCGGGTCATTCTCCAGGATCCACCTCTGACCAGTCGAGTCCTGCGGGTGGCCAACTCCGCCTTCTACAATCCAGGAGGGCGCCCCATCTCCATGGTCTCCAGGGCGGTGATGGTCCTCGGATTCGATTCCATCCGTTCCATCTGCACGTCCATCGCCATCGTGGAGGCCCTGCTTCGCGGCGCGGCGCGCGACCGGTTGCTCGACGAGATCGCGCGAGCTCTTCATGCGGCGGTGGTTTCGCGGTTCCTCGCCCGCCATGCCCACGACCCGGCTCCGGAGGAGGTATTCGTTTCCACCCTCCTGCGTCGGATCGGGCATATGGTGCTCTGGAGTCTGGGGGGATCCGAGGTGGATGCACTGGACGAGGCATTGAAGAGCGGGGCGGCCGACCCGGAGGTTCTGGAGCGCGAAATCCTGGGGTTCCCGCTGCGGAAATTGTCCCTGGCGCTGTCCGCAGCGTGGAGGCTGCCCACCTTCCAGGAGAATGGATCCGGGAGGGCCGCTCTTCGGGTCCCCATGGAGGAGCTCTCCTGGTTGATCGCCATGGAGGCGCTCAAGGGGTGGTCCAGTGGGGGGATCCGCAAGGTGGCCCGCGAGGTGGCGTGGAGCCTTTCGTGCGACGAGGCCGAGGCCGTGGAAACGATGCGGCGTCTGGCCACGGAAGCCGCCGACTACGCTCTCGCCCTGGGATCCAGGGACGTGGCGCTGCGCATCCCCGCGGCCGGCAGCACCGCCACGGGACTGGAGGAGGATCCTTCGGCGATGGGCGAGGAGGACAAGACCGCCGAACTCCAGGTCCTGTCGGACATCAGCGCGAACCTGCTGGACGAACTGGATGTCAACTCCATCCTGCAGATGGTCCTGGAAGGGATCCATCGAGGGGTGGGAATGGATCGCACGGCGATGGCGATCGTGGATCCGCGCTCGGGCCTGGTGCGTTGCAAGATGGCGCTGGGCAAGGACCGCAGGATGTTCGTGGACGGATTCGAGTTCCCCTTCCGCGATGGCAGGACCCATGCGCTCCTGCAGATCATCGCGGACTGCTCCTCCAAGCTCCTGGATCCGTCCAAGCCGGAGGATGCGGACTTCTGGCATCCGGTGTACTCGTTGTTCGGAGGCGCCCCGTTCCTGGCGCAAGCGGTTTCGGTCAACGGGAAGGCCTTGGGGCTCTTCCTCGCCGATCGTCATTCCTCCGGCAGGATGCTCGACCGGGATGCCTGGGACAACTTCCGGTTGCTGTGCCGACAGGCCGACATCGCCCTCACCCTCGCCGCCCGCAGCCGGGGGGTGTGAGCCGTTTTCCGTGCGACAGGTTTGACGGAATCTGGGAGCCTCGCTTGTCATCGGGGGGTGCGGCATGGGATACTCGCCCTCGATGCGACTCCAACCAACGTTCTCCCAGCTGGAATCCATTGAATCGTTCCGCAGGCGGATCGGGCTCCTGAGCATCCCCTGTCATCCCCCCCTTGTGGAGGCCTTCCGGGAGCTCGATCCCCTTCTTGGTCCCCGGGTGGCGTCCCCCGCGGCGAGTCCGTCGGGGGTGGACGAGGGGCGGCGTCTGACCAGTTGCCTGTGCAACCAGGTCCAGCTGCAATCGGAAGACTTCCGCAACTGGCTTCTGGCCATGCGTCAGAATCCCGATCATCTGCACCGGAAACATTGGGAGTGGGCGTTCATCGCCCAGGCACTGGCCGAACGGGGCAAGTTGCGGGCTGGCGTCGAAGGGATGGGGTTCGCGGTGGGGCAGGAGCCGCTGACCTCCTTGTTCTGCGCCCGCGGTTGCCGGATCCTGGCCACCGATGCCCAGGCGGATCTGGCCAGCGGTGCAGGCTGGGTGGCCACCGGGCAGCATGCCGATTCGCTGGCCGCCCTCAACAAGCTCGGGCTTGTGGACGAGGCCACTCTCAAGGAGCTGGCAAGCTTTCGCGTGGTGGACATGCGGGACATCCCACCCGATCTGTCTCCGGTCGATTTCCTCTGGTCGGCCTGCGCCTTCGAGCACCTCGGGAACCTGGAAGAGGGGATCCGGTTCGTCCTCCGCTCCTTCGATCTCCTGAAGCCGGGTGGAGTGGCTGTCCACACCACCGAGTACAACATGGATTCCGAGTGGACCACCATCGGATGCGGTTCGGATTCCATCTTCCGCCGCGGCGACCTGGAACGGATCGCCCAGGAGATCCGTGGAAAGGGGGGCAAGGTGCGGCTGGATTTCACGGAGGGAACCCTCCCGGGCGATCTCCATGTGGATCGTCCTCCGTTCCGAGGGGACGTCCATCTGCGGCTGGAGCTGTTCGGCTACCGCTGCACGTCCTTCGGGTTGATCCTGGAGAAGCCCTCCTGAGCGCCCTGCAGCTAGGATACCGCGGCGATGCCGCTCTATCTTGTCAATCATGATCAGACACATCCTTCTGCTGGAACCGAATCCCACCACCACCTCCGATCAGATCGAGGAGATCCGCCGGGAGCTCGGTGCCCTGGTGGGGCAGATCCCCGGGCTGCTGGACTTCAATTGGGGGGTGAATTTCGCCGCCCAGGAACGCCGCGGGGGATTCGACTACGGATTCACCATGGATCTGATCGATCGCGCGGCACTGGCTGGATACGCACCCCACCCCTTGCACCAGGCGGTGGCTGCGAAGGTGCGTGCCGCGTTCGGAAAGATCGTGGTCTTGGATTTCGAATTCTGACCCCCAACACGGGAGCGATCCGGGAATGCCCATCTACGAGTTCTTCTGCCCCAATTGCCACTCGATCTACCAGTTCTATTCCAAGAGGGTCAATCCGGAGGTGATTCCTCCCTGCCCCAAGAATTCCGGCCACGGAACGCTCCAGAGGCAAATGAGCCGGTTCGCGATGGGCAGAAGTGGCGCCAAGCCCGAGTCCGCGGATGGAAACGGCAGCGGGGACCAGGAGGGCGGAGTCGGTCCACTGGACGACCCCCAGGTCGAAGGCAAGATGATGGAGCTGATGAGTCGCATGGAATCCATGGACGAAAACGACGGCCGGGCCATGGGGCGCATGATGCGGGAGTTGTCGAATCTCACCGGAGAAGGAGCCGACGACCCTGCCATGCAGGAGGCCATCCGACGTCTGGAGTCTGGGGAGGATCCCGAAAAGGTGGAGGAGATCGTCTCCGATGCCTATGGCGAGGGGGCCATGGGGGGAGGGGGCATGGGCGCGCCGACCATGGACTCGGGTCTGTACGACATGTGAGTTCGCAAGCGGCCTCGAGAGGTTTTTTGCAGGCCTTCAAAAAAAAGTTGGCCAGAACCCTTGAATCGCCGCTCGGCTCGACGCATCTTTTCTCTCCCTTCGATAACGAAGGCGCCGAAGCGAAAGCCGAGGCGATCGAATCGAGAGATTCGGCGAGGCATAGTC
>DAOPYN010000107.1:0-8898 GCA_035352895.1 Fibrobacteria bacterium
AGAGCTGTCCCACTTCCACGGCGCATTCGGTTCCCGAGCAGGCGCCGGATTTCTGGAAGCCCTGTTCGGCCAGGATCTTGTCCATCTGGGAGCGTTCCATCACGCGAACCTCGCCGGAACCTTGGAGTTCGGCGGCCAGCGCCTCGGAAAGGATCAGCGCCTCGTCGGGCCCCACCTGCCTCGCTTCCAGCGGCATGACGGCCACCAGCGGGGATTTTCCGGAACTTTGCATCTGCGCGGGGGCGGTCGCGAGCGACAGGCCCAAGGACAACAGGAAATGGATCACGCCGCAGCCTCCTTTGGCGACTGCGAGATCCTACCACACTCGTCGGGGCCTTGCGAGGGCTCGGCGAGTTTCCGCACCAAGGCGCGGGAGAGGAAATCAGATGTGCTTGGAGAGGATCTTCCGCGAGGCGTAGAGGTATTCGAGACCCGACAGGGCGGTCACACCCGCCACCACCCACATCAGGATCGGCGGGGCGATCTTGAAGAACAGGGCCCACCAGGTCAAGCTCACGTGCAGGTCGCGCAGGATGCCGTCGAAGCATCCGAAGGCGAGGATGGCGATGATCACCCCGATCTGGATGCCCGTCTTCCACTTGCCGGATTTGCGGGCCGCGATCACCTCGCCCTCTCCCGCGGCCAACGTGCGGAGGGTCTCCACGGCGCTCTCGCGGTAGAAGATGATGGCCAGAGTCGACACCGAGGCCCATCCCGATCCCAGGAAGCACAGGAACGTGGTGAAGGTGGTGATCTTGTCCGACCACGGATCCAGGTACTTGCCCAGGGTGGTGACCTCGCCCCACTTGCGGGCCAGATGTCCGTCCAGCCAGTCGGAAATGGCCGAGGAGATGGCGATCAGGAGCGCCAGCGCCTGGAACACCAGGTGGTTGTTGGTGAAGTCGCTGTCGCCGTCGTAGAAGAACACGGCGATGAACACGGGAGCCAGCACGATCCGCGAGAGGGTGATCTGGGTGGCCACCGTCATGCGAGAGCGTGCCAAGGGGTGGCGGAAATGCTTGACCAGCCACACCACGGAGCCGACCAGGCAAAGGACGATGGTCGCTCCGGCGGCCACGGTGGCGTAGGGCTGGAGCTCCAGGGTCTGGAGGAGGATGGTGGCGTACACCGACCAGTGCGCGAAGTACTGCCACACGTCGCGCCGCACCGGCGGAAGCCTGGCCCGCTCGCGCCCCAGGATCAAGACGAATCCTGTCAGATAGCGCAGGAAGAGGACACCCGCCACCACGGAAAGCAGGACGGGGAAGGGTTCCCATTCGTCGCCCCAGAGGCGCTGCGCCAGGAACCACACGGCCACCAGGAGGAAGATCCTCTCGAAGGACCCCGCCCAGATCTGGAGCTTTTCCTCCTCGCGCCACCGCCGGTCGATCCATCCCAGGATCCCGCCTCCCAAGAACAGGATTCCCAGCAGTCCCACCGCCTCGTAGTCGCCGTGGAAGGGGATCAGGATCAGCACCGGGATCCACAGGGCGAACAGGGCCGTCTGGACCCATGCGAACCACCGGGGGCGGGGCGAATGTGTGTCGGAATCTGTCATGGGGCGTCTCCCAGGAGCGAAAGGGCGTGGGCGCGGACCACCGGGTCGTCCGGCTTGCCCAGCATGCGGCACAGCTCGTCCACGCGCTGTTCGCCCGAGAGGTTGCGGACCTGCGAACGGGTGCGGCCGTCCTGCACGGACTTGGCGATGGACAGGTGCTGGTCGGCGAGTGCCGCCACCTGGTGCAGGTGGGTGATGGCAACCACCTGGCGATCGATCGCGAGCTCCCGCAGGGACCTTCCCACCTGGTGGGCCACCGTGCCGGACAGGCCCGCGTCCACCTCGTCGAACACCAGAAGCGGCACCGGGTCCACCGCGGACAAGCGCGATTCGATGGCCAGCATGATCCGCGAGGCCTCGCCGCCGGAGGCGACCTCGGTGAGTTCCCGCCAGCCTTCGCCGGGATTGGGGGACAGCTCGAACACTGCCCGGAGGGATCCCTCCGGACCCGGCTCGGGGAGCTCCTCCAGCCGCGTGCGGAAGGCGGCTCCCTCCATGCCCAGTTCCTGCAGGCGCGAGGAGATGTCGGTATCCAGGGTGGTGGCCGCGCGGCGCTGCTGGACGGACAATTGCTGGGACAGCTCGCGGGCGGCGGCCAGGGCCTGGTCGGAAGCGCGTTGGCGCAGTGCGATCTCGCCGGACGCGTCGTCGGCGAGCCGAAGCTGGGCCTCCAGGCGGTCGCGCAAGGCGACGAGTCCCGCATGGTCCAGGCGGTGGCGCGCCTTGAGCTTCTGGATCCGGGCCAGCCTTCCGTTCAGGCGATCCACTTCGGCGGGGTCGGCCGCCTCGGGGACGTCGTATGCGGAAAGGGACTGGGAGATCTCGGCCAGATGGACGCGCGCCTCGCGCAGGTGTTCTTCCAGGACGGACTGGGTCTCGTCGGTCTGGGCGATCTTGGAAAGGGCCTTGGCCAGCACCGCAAGTTGGCGCTCCAGGGCTCCGGAATCGTCCAGGGCCGACCTCGACTGCTCCACCCATTGGGTGATCTGTCCGGCCTGGGAGAGGATCTTGATGCGCCGTTCCAGTTCGTCTTCCTCGCTTGCCACCAGATGGGCCTCGACGAGTTCCCGGTGCTGGAATTCCAGGAATTCCCGGTTGCGCTCGGCTTCCTGGGCGGCGCGTTCCATCGCCCGCACCTCCTCGCGCAGGCGCTTCCATTCGGAGACGGCCTGGCGAACCTTGGCGGCGAGCTCGCCCGCTCGGGCCAGTTCGGAAAGCAGGGCGGCGTGGTCGTTCACCGAAAGCAGGCGCTGTTGGGCATGCTGGCCGTGCAGGTCGAACAACCTCCCGGATACCAGGACGAGGTCCTTCAGGGAGGCCGAGACGCCTCCGATGCGGATGCGGGAGCGGCCGTTGGATTGGATCTCGCGGCTCACCAGAAGCTCGCCTTCGTCCGGTTCGGCACCGATCTCTTCCAGGATGGATTTGAGGCGGGGATCGGAGGAGCCCAGACGAAAGCGTGCCTGCACCAGGGCGCGTTCCGAGCCGCGGCGCACCAGTTCGGTTTCCGCGCGGGCGCCTTGCAGCAGGCGCAAGGCGGAGAGGAAGACGGATTTCCCCGCTCCGGTTTCGCCCGTGAGGCAGTTGAGACCCGGGCCGAATTCGGCCCTGGCCTGGGAGAAGATCGCGAGATCCCGGATTTCCAACTCCAGCAGCATTGCTCAAATGTGCAAAAAACCCGGGCGATCGACGAAGGTCCCGATTCCCCTGGGCCCACAGGCGCCTGCCATGGACGGCTTGCCGCCAGGGTCGCCCGAATGGGACAATCGGCCCAACCATGAACAACTCCCTGGCATCCAATGGTGCTTCGCCCTCGGCCTTTCCGTTGGTGCTGATCGTCGACGACGAGGAGGATATCGTCCTGATCCTGCGTCGCTGGCTGGAACGCGAAGGCTACGTATGCCGTTCATGCGGAAGCGGCGACGAGGCGCTGTCCATCCTGGAGCGCGAGGACATCGGGATCGTGGTCACCGATTGGCACATCCTGGGCATGGACGGCATCCAGCTCACCCGCACGATCCGCGCCCGGCACAAGGCGGGCAAGCCCTACGTGGTGCTCACCACCGGGGACGCTTCCATGGCCGTGGTGCAGCGGGCCTTCGATGCGGGGGTGGACGACTTCATCCGAAAGCCCATCGAGGGCGCCGAGATCGTGTCCAGGTTCCACGCGGCCCGACGCGTGCTGGAACTTGAGGAGCGTCTGGCCCACGAGGCCCGCATGGAGGCCGAGCGCGGCCTGCACCGCGGTGTGGTCCGGGAATTGTCCGAAGTGGTGGCCACCCTGGCCCACGATCTGCGCACTCCGTTGGGCACCATGCGCATGACCGCCCGGTCCTTGCGCATGCGCGTGGACGACCAGGCCTCCGAACTGGTCAAGTTGACCGACCGCATGGAGCGGATCTCCGCGCAGATGTCGGAGACCCTGGACGACGTCCTGGCCGCCTTCGTGCGCGACGACGGAACCTCCGAGACGTGGACGGAATTCGACCTCGCCCAGGAGGTCTCCCGCGCCCTGGAGATGCTGGACGTGGCCATCCCCGATTCCGTGCGGATGGAGGTGGATACCACCGCTTTTCCCATGACCGGCAACCCCTTCGGCATGCGCAGGCTGGTGCTAAACCTGGCCAACAACGCCCTGCGCCACGCCCAACCCTCGTGCATCGCCGTGAACTTCCACACCGATGGCGATGGCCAGTGGGGTTGGCTGGAGGTCACCGACGACGGAGTGGGCATCTCTCCCGACCTCCTGCCGAACCTGGGGGAGCCGTTGCGGCTCACATCCTCGTCCGTGCGCAAGGAGTTCTTCGTGCGAGGGAACGGCCTGGGACTGACCATCTGCCGACGCATCTGCGCCTGCCACGGCGGCCGCATGGTGATCGCCAGCGGCCGGGACCGGGGCACCCGCATCCGTGTATGGTTCCGGATGCACGAAACAGGTCCCGTGCCCGATGCCGAGTTCGCACCACTGGAAACGGAGGTGCTGGATTGAGGAGGCAGGTGATCCTGGTGGTGGACGACAACGCGGACTTCCTGGAAAGCGTGGCCACCGTCTTTTGGGACGCGGGCTACCAGGTGTGCCAAGCGCACAATTCCCGGGAAGCCCTGGAGGTCGCCGCCAGGACGCGTCCGGACCTTTGCGTGGTGGATGTGGCCATGCCGGGCGCGGACGGCATCCAATTGATCAAGTTCTTCCGCAGCCGCCACATCTACCGCCAGATCCCCATGGTCCTCCTCACCGCCGGCGTGCGCCGCGATTCCCTGGCCGAGGCCCTGGATCTGGGCGTGAAGGACGTGTTCCTGAAGTCCAAGTTCACCGCCGAGGATCTGGTGGAGCGGGTGGCCCTGCGCCTGGCCGAACCTCGCGAACTGATCCGCAGCCCGGATCTGGTGGAGAGACCCTCCGCCTTCCGCGAACTGGCTCCCAAGGAGCTCAACCAGGCGCCCCCCATCCTGCCCACCGAGTTCCTTCCCAACGAGGTCCGGACCAACCCCGTCCCGGCTCCCTCGACGTCCGCATCGCCCAGTACCATGGCGCCCATCTCCGCTGCGGTTCCCGGACCGCCCCCCCGCAAACCCTCGGAGGAATCGTCCAAGGGAGCCTCGAGCCAGATGTCCGCTTCCGGACGCACCGAGGTGGTGGGGCGGCGCTCGGTCTCCTGGGAGCTGGCCGAGGCCATCCAACGGCTCAAGGTGATCCCCAAGGTCCGTACCGATCTCCTGCAGATCGCCGGACAGGCCCAATCCAGCCTGGCGGGGATCGAAGGGGTGGCCCGCAACGACCCGGTCCTTTCCCTTCGCCTGATCAGCGTGGCCAATTCGGCGATCTACGCCCGGCCGGCCCCGGTGTTCGATCTCGGCGAGGCGATCCGCGTGGTGGGATTGGAGGAGGTGGTCCGCATCGTATCCGCTTCGGGGGCGGTCGATCTCGACCAGCTGGACGACCTGGTGGTCGGCGATATCCAGTCCCTCTGGCGCCACTGCATCGCCTGCGCCTACTACGCCGAGAGGTTGGCGCCACCCAGCGAGAAGGAGGCCGCCTTCCTGGGGGGGCTCCTGCACGATCTACCCCTGTTGTTCTGCCTGCAGTACCTGGGAGACGAATGGCTTCCCATCCGGGCGCATTGCCAGGTGAAGGGCATGAGCCTGCGCGAGGGGCTGTCCACGGCCACCGGATTCCAGATGAACGACATCGGATCGCAGATCCTGTCCACCTTCCGGATCCCTCCGGAACTGGGCGGCCCCCTCCTGCGGTACTTCGAGCATTTTCTGTCGAACCGTTCGCGCGAACCGGGCCATTTCGCGCGGCGGATCGACCTGGCGCACCACCTCGCGGTCGCCCAGGGGCGCGCCGGAACGGCCCATGCCGAAGTCCGGTCGCTTTCTCGCGAGGAGCTGGCCACACCCGAAGGGCTGGTGGTCCTGTCGCCCAACGACGGCGGGAGGCTGCGGTTTCTGGAGGAGCAGGCGGACCTGGCAGGGGATCCCGGTGCGGAATTGCAGCGGCTGCGCCATCCACTGGCGCTGTGGCGGGATCCGTCGTGGTCGGAGCCCGATCCGGTGGAATCGGTGCTTTCCCTGATGGGCGACTGCGTCTCGGTGACGAAAATCTCCCAGTTGGCCATGAAGGGTGCCTGCCGTCTGGCCATCTGCGAGCCCGGGTCCGAGGCGTGGCGCCTGCTTCCCGGTCTCGCGCCGGTGGTTGTCCTCCATCGCGCACCGGCCTCCGACGATCCGCTCCCATCGGGAGTGGAGTCGCTGCAGATGCCGGTCTCCCTGTCGCTCCTGGCCAAGAGGCTGCGGCCGGCCTGATCGCGAAGGTGTAGTTTTGTCGGCTCTCGATCCGGACCTGCGGAGCGTCGGCGCCTCGCGGAAGTCCTTCCAGGAGCCTGCATGAGCATATCGTCCTTCGCCTTGGTCTTCCACCTCCTTTCCGGTGCGTCCCAGGCCGCCACGGTCGCCGCGGGATCGGTGCCGGAAATCCGCCTTGCCGTGCGCGACACGGTGTTCGCCAACGGATTGCGGGTGCTGGTCCACGAGGACCATTCCCTACCGGTGGTCGCCTGCCAGATCTTCTACGCGACGGGTTCCGTCCACGAGCATCCCGGGGGAACCGGGATCGCCCACATGCTGGAGCACATGCTCTTCAAGGGGACGCGACGGGTGGGGATCCGCGACTCCGGTTCGGACGACCGCTTCCTCCCGCTGATCGACCAGGCGGAGGGATCGCGCCGCGCCGCGCTGGAACGCGCCGACACCCTGACCGCGCGCAGGGCGAAGGCGACCATGGATTCGTTGAACAACCTGCACAGGGCCTTCTTCGTGAAGGACGAGCTTTGGCAGGCCTACCAGGAGGCGGGCGGAACGGACCTCAACGCCTACACCTCGGACCTGGCCACGGTCTACCACGTGACCCTGCCCTCCAACCGCGTGGAGCTGTTCTTGTGGATGGAGAGCGATCGCATGACACGTTCCGTCATGCGCGACTTCTACGCCGAGCGCGACGTGGTGCGCGAGGAGCGACGCCTGCGGATCGAGAACAAGCCCCAGGGCCGCTACTGGGAAAGCCTGGACAACCTCTTCTGGGGAGCCCATCCCTACGGGAACCCAACCATCGGATGGCCCTCCGACATCGAGTCGTACCGCCGCTCCCAGGTCCAGGAACACTACGAGAAGTTCTACGGTCCCCGCAACGCCATCCTGGTGCTCGCCGGAGACGTCGACGCCTCCGCGGCCTTCGCGATGGCCGCGCGGTATTTCGGTTCCATCGACAAGGGCGCGTCCTTCCCCCGCGTGGTCACCCGCGATCCGGAGCCGCCCGGACAGAAGCGGCTGGTCTCCATCCAGGACAACGCCCGCCCCTCCATCGACATCCTGTTTCCCCTGCCGGACATCAACGAGGCGGAAGCCACCGCCTTCGAGATCGTCGAGGGGGTCCTTTCGGGCGCCTCGGGTCGCCTGGAAAAACTCCTGGTGGATTCGTTGCGGCTGTGCACTTCGGTGGGCGCGGGCCACCGGGCCCAGATCTACCAGAGCCAGTTCATCATCTCGGCCATGCCGGTGCAGGGCGCCGACCCGCGCCGGATCGAGGACATCCTGTGGGAGGAGATCGGGAAGCTGCGGGATTCGGTCCTGTCCGAACGCGAGATCCAACGCGTCAAGAACCGTCTGGCCGTGGCGCGCATCGGGAGGCTTCGCTCCCTGGAGACCATCGCCGGGGATCTGGGCTACATGGAACTGTTCGGTAGCTGGAAGCTCCTTTCGCAGATCCCGGCGCGGGTCCAGAGCGAGACCCAGGGGTCGGTCCAGCAGGCCGCCGCCAAGTGGCTTCGCCCGGAACGCGCCACGGTGGGATGGCTCCTGCCGCGCAACCACTCGGAACACACCCGCACGGGAACCTACCGATGAACCGCCGACTCCTTGGCGCCCTCCTTTGGGCCACCGTCCTGTCCGGATGCCTCTCCCGCCTGCCCCCTCCGGCTTTGGATCCCATGATCGGCCGCTCGGGCGAGCCTTCGGTACCTTCCGAAGTCTCCTCGGCGACACCGGACACGGATCCCTCCTCCTGGAAAGCCCTGGACGTGCGGCCCGTGGAATGGAAACCGCCCCGGATCTCGCAATTCGCCGACACCCTGCGTCCCGGGGTGGTGATCTACTGGGTGCGGGATTCGTCGCTGCCGCTGGCTTCGGTGCGCTTCGTCTGGCCGGAAGGGAGACTGGCCCTGTCATCCGATCAGGATGCCGCCGCCGCGCTGCTGGGAGGGCTCCTGGTGCGTGGAGGCACCTCGCGCTTCACTCCGGCGCAGCTCGACGACACCCTGGAGTTCCTCGCCGCCGGGGTTTCCGTGTCCATCGGCATGGTCCGCTCCACGGCCAACGTGTCGGGACTGTCGCGCGACCTTCCCTTCCTCCTGTCCGTGCTGGAGGACGCCCTGGTGGCGCCCCGGCTGGACACCGCGCGGATCTCCGTCGCCGTTTCCGAGCGGATCCAGGACATCGAGCACCGCTTCGACACCCCAGCCCAGGCCCTTTCGCTGGGGTGGGACCGGGTGGCCAACGGGCCCGGTCCTTGGACGGAGCTCGCCGATTCCGTCGAGATCCGCAAGGTGGACGCCCGCGCGTTGCGCGCGGCGCGCGCTGGGAGATTCTCGGGGCGCAAGGTATGGATCGCGGTGGCCGGCCAGGTGGACCAGGCCCGGATCCGACAACAACTGTCGGATCTGCTGGATCGCCTGGATGCCGGTCCGCATCGACTCGCCCCGCAGGCCCGGTTGGATTCCGTCCCGGGGCTCCCCGCGATGACGCCTCCGGGAGTGGTGGTGGTGGACAAGTCCGGCAACCAG
>DAOPYN010000108.1:0-3457 GCA_035352895.1 Fibrobacteria bacterium
CCCCCCCCCTCCTGACCACATCGGTGTTGCTTTTCGTTGCCAGCAATGCCTTGGCGGCGAAACTGGACGTTCCCTATCGCTTGTGCACGGATGCGCAATGCCCGGAAGCGGTGGACATTCCTGATAATTACGGCATTCAGCTTACCTGTGGGACGGATGCGGACCTGACGGCGGGTGCGGATGTTTGGGAAGAGAAATGGGCTGGCTTCCCTCTGATGAGGGTCAATACCGGCAAACGGTTCAAGTCTGGAATTTTCAACATCGAGAAGGTCGAGCAGACTTCGACCTACGACTGGACCGATGCCGGGACGAACGGTTGGAATTATTTCCGACTCGGAAGGGTGACCTATACCGTCAAATGTCAGAACGGCATCACCTACCGAGATGTGTTCGAGTGGAGCCAAAAGGACCAGTACGACATCTACCGGAAGTACGATGAGGATGCGGTAGACCATTTCTGTGAAAGCACCTTGTGGCACAATTGCAGCGACGGCTCCTTTCACAACGGGGTTTTTCGCGAGGTCTCCCCGGTTTCCTACGACCCCAACACCCGGGTCATTGCTCCTTTGGATCCATATTCGAAGGACTTGAAGCTCCCGATTGGCACCATCGTCAATCAATGGGTTGGACGGAAGGTGGGGCTCCCCAAGTATTACGGCGGGGTCAATCGGTTGGCGGTCCCCATCGTTTTGGTCAACGGCTTGGGCTTCGATTTTCGATCCATGGGGGCCATCCCCAAGGAAGGCAAGGGGACGGATGCCTGGCGCAAGGGCTATGTCTCCGATTATGCGCAGGGAAGCCTGCCGGACATTCTGTCCAGAGCCTACGGCTTGGAAAAAGGTGCCTCCGCGATCAACCAGAATGGGATCTACTTCCTGAATCTGGACATGACCGCCCAACTGGAATCCACCCAGGAGCGGGATCAGTTGTTGACCCGCCTCGCCGAGATGATCCTGGTGCACACCTCGGGAGAGCTGCCCACCTTGGATTTGAAGGTGGACGTGGTTTGCCACAGCTCCGGATGTCTCTTGTTGCGCGAGGCCATCGCGAAGGCCAACGAGTACGCACCGGTGAAGGGCTTCCATCCGGTCAACCACATCCGGAAGATCATCACCATCAACGCGCCGCACGATGGAACAGGCTTGGGCCGGTCTTTGCAGGAAATGGGAGGGTTCAATGACTATCGAGGTCTTCCCGAGATGCTTTCCCAGTTGGAAAACCCCAATCCCAACCAGGCGATCATTTCCGGGAGCATCTATCTCGATTTCAGCAGCATGGCCTACGAAGGGTGTACCGGCTGGACGACCCCGTTTTGCTGGGTGGCCGGAACTGCAGCAGATATGGCTCTGGTGATGTCCGAGCTTCGCTTGGACAAGGATTTTGACCACGTTCCGTTCAATCTCACGGGATCCATGTTCGGCGAAAAGAAGCTGGAGCTCAACGGGATCATTCAAAAAATGATTCCGGCCCAAGTCGGATTCCGAGAACAGATGCTTGAGGCGCGTAAGGCCGCCATCCAGGCCAACCAGTGGATCACCAGCCGTCGCAACCAGGACTACCCTCGGTATCCCAACGGGAAGTACATCGATCTCCAGGCATTCTACAGCGATCGTGCGGATGCGTTGGAGGTGGGCTTGGCGCGGGAAATTTCCGACGGGGTTTTGAGCAATGTCTGTGAAAGCGGATCGGATGCCTGCAATACCCTGAAAGATTACCTCACCAACACGGCGCGCTCGACCATCGATGCCGCAGTATTGGGTCAAAACGGCGGCGCTTTGTTGGGCAACGACGATGTCAAATTGAGTGTGAATCCCGATTATACGCGCCTGATGTCCGAAATGCGCGCAGGATGGCTCAACGCATCCGACATGGTGGTCGAGCGGAGAAGTCAGGTGTGGAATTTGACCTCCGTGAAGCTCGACGCATCGAACAACGTGATTCCCGAGCTGCATCTCGCCAAGACCTACCAGCTCCACAATGCCGAGGTTCCGGAGGGTCATCCGTCTCGACCGGTCTTGCATGGCCCGCTCTTTTCGCTCACCGGGAGCGCGACCCCGCCCGCCTATCTGTCGGCGCTCAACGAAGGGGCCACGTCCATGGGGCGCGATCTCTACTGCGCGCTCGAACCGGGTTGCCAGCGGTTGTTGGCGGCCGATCGCCCCATCCTGTACGGTGGGCCAGCGGTTATGCGACAGGTTCCGTCGCTGCCCGATCTGGGAAATGCCCTGGAGCAGCGAGCCCAGCCCACGCAGGCGTTGGATCTCCAGGGGGATTTCGATCTCTATGCCCAGATCCTTTCCCAGGACCATCCGGGAATCGCCATCCAGAACGACCAAGGAAAGATCGTGGCGGCGGTTGGGTATTCCGCCCAGCGGGGAACCTGGAGCTGGACCGATGGCCCCAACGGAGGAGCCGTGCGGATTCTGCTGGCCCCGGATCACCGGCCGCAATTTGGCGTCCAACGCAGCGGGGCGCAGGTTTCCGCTCGGCTCCAAACCCAGACGGGGCAGGTTACCATTGCTGCGTTGGGAAGCGTGTCTTCCCAGAAATTGACGGTGCTGGCTACGGGTGATGGCCTAGACAAGTCGAAGGTTTTGTTCCTGGGAACAGCCACCCCCACCACCGTGCTGGCCCAGACTCCACCGCCAAAGTGGGGAGAGGTCCGAGCGCTGGTGCAGGAGCGCGGCCAGCACGAACCCAACCAATGCCGTCCGTGGCTGTGGGCGGCGAACACCACGGATCGGTCGCTGGGTGGTCTCCAGTTGCGGTACTACTTCACGGCCGACCCCGCCCGGAAGCCTGTGGTGGAGATCGACTACCCGCAGGACCTTTCCTGGACTTTTCTGCACCGGGGCGGCAATCTGTGGGAGGTCCAGATTTCCCTTCCGTCGCTGCCCGCAAACACCTCCACCCCGGCGGGGGGAATCCAGATGCGAATCCACTACCAGGATTGGGGTCCCTGGTCGAAAACCGACGATCCTTCGCTGGGCAGCGCCGTGGTGGCTGCCTCGGAGCGGGTCGTGGTCGCCGATGCCCTGGGCCGGATTGTATGGGGGGCTCCTCCGGCCTCGCCGTACCTGGGAACGGTGGGGGTGCCGGTGGCCCCAGCGCCAGGATTGGTCGCAAGCTGGAAAGATGGCGGAGTTTCGGAAGCAAACATGATCCGTCCCCAGATCTCCCTGCGCAACACCGGGACCACGACCAGCCTGGAAAAAGGCTACGAAGCCATCCTGACGGTGAAAGGTGCGGTTCCCTTCGCACAGGCCCCGGTCCTGGAGGGCTGGTACCACCCCGCTTGCCAGGGACGAGTGGAACTCGCGGCCGATGGCTCCCTGAAATTCCACTGGACGTTCACCTCGTCCCTGGAGCCGGGCCAATCCATCGATCTTGGCCAATGGGGCATCCACTGGCCGGATTGGCGTTCGTGGACAAAATCCGGCTTGGTTTACCAGGTGGA
>DAOPYN010000108.1:3557-8203 GCA_035352895.1 Fibrobacteria bacterium
CGGTGGTGGGCTGGAGGAGCGCGGGGTTGGAGCTTCCCGATGCGGAGAAGACCGGTGGGGTGCACCGGATCACGCATATCGGGAGCACGCTGTTTGCCATGGACGCCTATTCCGAAGACAGCGGGTTGTCCGGAAAGAAATTCCGATGGCGGATGTGGCAGGGGCGGGTGGGGAGCACCCAATGGAGCCAACTCCCGATGCCGGGAGGGGAGATTCCCAATCGGTGGGTCGTCATCGGCGACGAGCTGTTCGTGGGGGCGAAGTTCTCGCCGAACGTGTACGCGTACCGTCCTTCTGCATTCACCTGGCGGCGTCTGGATCTGGCGCCCGGGAAATCGGACGGTGGACAATGGAGCGTGGACCTGTTGGCAGCCTGGAAAGGTCGCCTTGTGGTGGGTGTGCTCGACGGAATGTCGAACAACCATTACTCGTGGGTTGGCTCCGGCGATCGGCAAAATCCGTCATGGGTGTTGCCAAGAGGCATCCGCGGAACGGTTCCTCCGGATCAGGCTTTGGATATCGGAGGAACGTTGTATGGGATCCGACCCCAGATGGGGATTTTCCGTTTCCGCGAGAGCGATTCCACCTGGGAGGCTCTTCCCAGTGCGCGGGGGAAGACCGATCCGCAGGAAGACGAAGGCGTGTCGGCCATTGGCGAATTCGAAGGGAAGCTGGTGGTTGGGTATGAAGGCTTCTGGGACGGCCTCTTCCGCTGGGAAGGCGCCAACTGGATCTCCATGACTCCCACTCCTGGCGGAGGGGAAACCAGACGAGAGACCCCCAAAAGCATCTATGCGATCACCACCTACCAAGGTCAGCTTTTCATGGGTGGATTGGGGGGCGGGGATCCACTTGTTCGTGGCTCCAGCGATACCGGTGCAGTCAGATTTGGAAGTTGGAAAATCTTCGATGCGAACTGGTGCAAGATCATGGGACGATGCCCTCCGGAAATCCGTAGCATCATGGGAGTTGGAGACACCCTGTATGCCACGGCATGGACGTTCGTAGGGAAAATCCCCCTGAATCAAATCGAAGCGTCCTCCCGCCCGGTGTTCACGAATTGACCTGTTTGGATCTCCACTGGCCGGATTGGCGTTCGTGGACAAAATCCGGCTTGGTTTACCAGGTGGAGATCCGCTCCGCCGCCGGAGTGGTGCATCTGGCCGACTCCCAGGTGACTCGATGACCCGGGACATTCGACGATCGTTGTGCGCCGGAGCGGTTTTGGTGGCTTTGGCGCTGGGTTCCTGCGCGGACAAGGTGGTCGCGCCGACGCCGGTGGTGGGCTGGAGGAGCGCGGGGTTGGAGCTTCCCGATGCGGAGAAGACCGGTGGGGTGCACCGGATCACGCATATCGGGAGCACGCTGTTTGCCATGGACGCCTATTCCGAAGACAGCGGGTTGTCCGGAAAGAAATTCCGATGGCGGATGTGGCAGGGGCGGGTGGGGAGCACCCAATGGAGCCAACTCCCGATGCCGGGAGGGGAGATTCCCAATCGGTGGGTCGTCATCGGCGACGAGCTGTTCGTGGGGGCGAAGTTCTCGCCGAACGTGTACGCGTACCGTCCTTCTGCATTCACCTGGCGGCGTCTGGATCTGGCGCCCGGGAAATCGGACGGTGGACAATGGAGCGTGGACCTGTTGGCAGCCTGGAAAGGTCGCCTTGTGGTGGGTGTGCTCGACGGAATGTCGAACAACCATTACTCGTGGGTTGGCTCCGGCGATCGGCAAAATCCGTCATGGGTGTTGCCAAGAGGCATCCGCGGAACGGTTCCTCCGGATCAGGCTTTGGATATCGGAGGAACGTTGTATGGGATCCGACCCCAGATGGGGATTTTCCGTTTCCGCGAGAGCGATTCCACCTGGGAGGCTCTTCCCAGTGCGCGGGGGAAGACCGATCCGCAGGAAGACGAAGGCGTGTCGGCCATTGGCGAATTCGAAGGGAAGCTGGTGGTTGGGTATGAAGGCTTCTGGGACGGCCTCTTCCGCTGGGAAGGCGCCAACTGGATCTCCATGACACCCCCTTCCCTGGATAGTGCAAAGCTCAAGGAAACCCCGAAGACCATCCGGGCGATTTTGGAGTACCGGGGCACCTTGTTCATGGCGGGGAATGGGTCCACCTATTTTCGGACACCCAAGGATCCGGCGGTGATCCAGTATGGGGATTGGCGGTTGATCGAGAAGAACTGGTGCAAAATCCTCAATGGCTGCCCTGGCGACAGCTGGGGGCTGGTCGCCATTGGCGATACCCTTTATTCCTCGGCATGGTCGTTCATTGGAAAGATCCCCCTCGATCAATTGAATGAATCTTCCAGAATTCTGTTTCCACCTGTCTCCAGGTGACCCGATGATCCGGGGCATCCGACGATCGTTGTGCACCGGAGCGGTCTTGGTGGTCCTGGCGCTGGGTTCCTGCGCGGACAAGGTGGTCGCGCCGACGCCGGTGGTGGGCTGGAGGAGCGCGGGGTTGGAGCTTCCCGATGCGGAGAAGACCGGAGGGGTGCACCGGATCACGCATATCGGGAACACGCTGTTTGCCATGGACGCCTATTCCGAAGGCTGAATCGACACCAGGTTTTTAGGTTAGCCATCCCATGTCCGGCCCATCCATTCGAAACATCGGGATCATCGCCCACGTGGATGCCGGGAAGACCACCCTCTCCGAGCAGATCCTCCTCCACGGAGGCGTGATCCGCCAGGCGGGCCGCGTGGACGAGGGCATGTCCACCATGGACTATTTGCGCCAGGAGCAGATGCGGGGGATCACCATCCGTTCCGGGGTGGCGTCGTTCGCGTGGGCCGATTGCCAGATCAATTTCATTGACACCCCCGGACACATCGATTTCTCCCTGGAAGTGGAGCGGAGCCTGCGGGTGCTGGACGGCGCCATCGCGGTGTTCTGCGGGGTGCGCGGTGTGGAGCCCCGCACGCGGGCGGTGTGGGCGCTGGCGGAGCGTTTTGGCGTGCCCCGGATCGGGTGGATCAACAAGCTGGACATGCCGGGGGCGGATTTCGCGGGCACGGTCCTGGAAATCGAAGACGCCTTTGGTTTGCCGGTGGTGCCGGTGGACTGGCCCGTGGTTCAGGACGGCGTGGTGGTGGGGGCCGTGGATCTGGTGGGCTGGAGCGCCCGCGAAATCCGCGACCATCAATCGCGGAAGCTCCCTTCCATTCCCAGTGCCTGGCTGGACGCGGCGGGGCCGGCGCGGGAACGACTGCTGGACCAAGCCTCCTGCGACGACGAGGCATTGATGGCCCAGATCCTTTCCGGCAAGGTGGATCCGCAGACCCTGGCGCGGGCCATCGCGAGGGAATGCCGCCGCCACCGCTTGCTTCCGGTGTGCGGAGGTGCGGCCTTGCGTGGCTGGAACACCCGCACCGTGCTGGATGCCGCCGTGCGCTACCTGCCACCACCCGCGGTGCCGCAGGGAATGGAGCACCACCCCGGGGCCGGATTGGTGTTCCAGGTGGGACAGGCGGAGGACGCGGGGCGAAGGATGGTCACGCGGATCTTCGCGGGCGCCTTTCGCACGGGCGACCACGTTCGCGCCGCCGGGCGGGAAGAGGTGTGCGAGATCCGCTCCTTGCATCGCGTGTTCGCCGACGATCTCCAGGAAGTGGCCTTGGCGGGGCCCGGCGAGATCGTGGCGGTGGATCTGACCGGACCCTGGCAGGTCGGCGATACCGTGGTGTCCGACGCCGGGGAAATGGTCCGGTTCGAGGCCGACCACCAGGCTAGACTGGTGCTGGAGATTGCCCTGGAAGCCGAATCCGACGACGACCATGCCGCCCTGCGCGGGGCCCTGGAGCGGTTGGCCCAGGAAGATGGAGCCATCGTCTGGCACGAGGAGTCTTCCACGGGGCGCGCGGTGATCCGTGGGCAAGGAGAGCTCCAATTGGAGATCGCCCTGGAAATGCTCCAGGAGATGTCCGAAGCGAAATTCAAGGCGGGAAGTCCGCACGTGCGGCGGCGCGAACGCCTGGAACACGGCGCTGGACCGGATCGCGAACGCGGAGAATGGCCGGGGCAATGGATGGAGTTGCAGGCCTGCGTGGCCCCGGGAAGCGATGGAATCCATATCGAGTGGGAGGCTCCGGTGCCTCCGGGTGTCAAGGCGGCCTGCGAAGCGGCGGTCCACGAGGCCATGGGCCACGGTCTTGCGGGCAAGGCGGGGATCGAATCCGGCCACTGGACCCTGGCGTTGGTAGGCGGAAGCGACGTTCTTCCTGCCGGTTTGGCGAAGAAAATCATGGATCATCTGGCCGCCCAGCTGATTTCCGAGGCTGGTGTGGTGGTGGAAGTTCCCGCTGTCCAGGTTTCCATCCAGACCCCTGGAGAGGCTGTGGGAGCCATTCTGGGAGCCCTCAAGGCCAGGGGCATCCAGATCCAAGCCCTTGATACGCAACGGAATGGCACGGAAATCCGCGCATTTTCCCCCTTGGAACCCCTTCTTGGGTGTGCTACTTTGTTTCGCTCTCTTTCCAAAGGGCAGGCGCAGTTGTCGCTCGAGCCCGGCGGATGGGTGGCTGCGTCGGCTTAGCCGAGACCCCTCCCAACATCGACATCTCTGGCACTTTCAAAGGTTCCTAGCATGGCCAAGGAAAAGTTCGAGCGTAGCAAGCCGCACATGAACGTCGGCACCATC
>DAOPYN010000109.1:0-7969 GCA_035352895.1 Fibrobacteria bacterium
TCGAGGCGCTCAACGACATGACCAACTACCAGCGCACCTACTCGATCGGCGAAGTGGAAATCGAAGGCTCGGCCATCTACCACAAGACCGAGTACCGCGAGCGCCGCAACCACTACACGCTGTTCGCCTGCACCCGCGAGATCAGCGGATTCGACACTTCGCGCGACGTGTTCGTGGGCATCCACGAAGGTCTGCACGAAGCCCGCGTGCCATTTTCCGGCAAGGCGTCCAACTCCAAGGCCTTCGGCTGGAACCCCATCGGCAGCCACGAAGTCAGCCTGACCCTCCAGCCCGGACAGAGCGAGACCTTCGCGTTCATCCTGGCCTACGTGGACCACACCCTCGTCGACTTCAAGGGCGACAAGTTCGTGGCTCCCTACGTGATCAACAAGACCGTGGGGAAAGCGATCCTGGAGAAGTACTCCAAGCCCGGCGCCGTCGACGACGCCTTCGCCCGCCTGAAGGCCTACTGGGACGAGAACCTTTCGAACTTCCAGGTGGAAAGCCCCGATCCGCACGCCACCCGCATGGCCAACGTCTGGAACCAGTACCAGTGCATGGCCACGTTCAACATGAGCCGCTCGGCCTCCATGTACGAGACGGGAATCGGCCGCGGCATGGGCTTCCGCGATTCCAACCAGGACCTCCTGGGCTTCGTGCACATGATCCACGGCCGCGCCCGCGAGCGCATCCTGGACATCGCCGCCACGCAGCTTTCCGACGGCACCTGCTACCACCAGTACCAGCCGCTGACCAAGAAGGGCAACGCCGAAGTGGGCGGCGACTTCTACGACGACCATCTCTGGCTGATCCTCTCCACCTGTTCCTACATCAAGGAGTCGGGCGACAAGTCCATTCTCGAAGCTCCTTGCGGCTACGCCGACAAGAAGTACGGTTCGGACAAGGAGAAGGAAAATCTCCTCCACCACCTGGAAACATCCATCGCCTACACCATGAAGATGCGCGGCCCCCAAGGGCTGCCGCTGATCGGTCACGCCGACTGGAACGACTGCCTGAACCTGAACTGCCACTCCACCGAGCCCAACGAGTCGTTCCAGACCGCCGGCGACGTGGGCGGTTCTAAGGCGGAATCCGTCATGATCGCGGGCTTGTTCCTGTACGCCGCCCGCGAGCTCTCGAGCCTGTACACCTTCCTGGGGCGCCCAGCGGATGCCGACCGCATCGCCGCCAACCGCAAGACCATGATGGATGTCGTGGAGAGCGTGACCTGGGACGGCGAGTGGTACACCCGCGCCTACGACTACCAGGGCAAGGTGATCGGATCCAAGACCAACCCCGAAGGCAAGATCTTCATCGAAAGCCAAGGCTGGTGCGTCCTGGGCGGCGCCGGCGCCGACAACGGCCGCGCTCGCCTGGCCATGGAGTCGGTGCACAAGCACCTGTACACGAAAAACGGCATCGTGCTCCAGCAGCCCGCCTACAGCACCTACCACTCCGAGTACGGCGAAGTGACCTCCTACCCGCCCGGAGTGAAGGAGAATGCCGGCATCTTCTCGCACAACAACACCTGGATCCACCTGGGCTGGTGCTTGCTGGGCGAGGGCGACCGCGCCCTGGAGTACTACCACTCCATCTGCCCCTCCAAGAAGGAAGAGCAGATCGACATCTACCGCTCCGAGCCATACGTGTACGCCCAGATGACCGCCGGCAAGGACGCGCCCTGCTTCGGCGAGGCCAAGAATTCCTGGCTCACCGGCACCGCGGCCTGGACCTTCGTGGTGGTCAGCCAAGGCATCTTCGGCATCAAGCCCGATTTCGCCGGCTTGATGGTGGATCCGTGCATTCCCAAGGGCTGGCCCGGCTTCAAGGCCACGCGCAAATTCCGCGGAGCCACCTACCAGATCGAAGTCAAGAATCCCAAGGGCGTCTGCAAGGGTGTCGCGAAGGTGACCGTCGACGGCAAGGCCGTGGCCGGCAACATCCTGCCCATCCTGCCCAAGGGGTCCGTCGCCCAGGTGGTGATCGAGCTGGGCTGATGTTTCGGCTCCTCCCCTTTCCGGAGAGATTCCGGGGGGGAGGAAAAAACGTTCAGCGATCCAGGCGAGGATGGTGGTAACTTGTTACCGCTTCCCGACCTGGGGTCGCGGACGTTCTAATTCGCTTTTTCGAGTCCTTTTTTCTCTTCGTCGCCTGAGGAGTCTTCTCGATGAGAGGTTCGGTTCTCTCTTCTCTCTGTCTCTCGGCCGCCGTTCTTTCCTGGGCTGATCAGCCCATGGGCCGCACGGATGCCGCTACGATGGACCCTTACTTGCCCATTCGGAATTCCGCCCTCCAGTTCGAGCTGGGAGTGTCTCACTCCAGCATGCCTGGATACTTCGCGGGAGACTCCGGCTCGGTGGGAGGAGCCAAATCCGGCTCCGAGGCGGTGGATTACACCACCGCGGGCGCACTCACCCAGATCAACCTGCGCATCCACCACGGCTTCGTGGCAGGAACCGAGGCCATTCTGGACGTGCCCTACGTGCTGGCTTCCGGTGACGCCCGGCGTCCCAATCCCACCAAGGGTACGGACAAGTCCAACCAGATCGCCTCCGTGGGTAGCGGTGTAGACACCTCTTCCAACGGCTTCGGCGACTGGACGATGGGTGTCAAGTCCGTGTACGAGCCCTGGGGTCTTGGCTTCTACTTCGCCCTTGTGCTGCCCGTGGGCGAAGCACTCGGCTCCGGTGCCTACACCAATGGCGACGGTCAGTTGAACTTCGGCTTGATGTGGGACAAGACCTTCAAGGAGAAGTACGACGTCATGACGAACTTCGTCTATGGCTACGACCTTCCCGCCACCAACCGCCAGCTGGACAAGCAGGATTCGTACAGCGCCTACCTGCGCTTCAGCTATTTCCTCAAGGACAAGAAGTATCGTCCTTACCTGGCCTTCACCTACAAGGGCTACGGCGACTACGTGATCGACAAGCAGAACACGGCCGACGTCTCCAGCCAGATGGTGTTGACTCCCGGCGTGGACCTGAACATCTCCGGCGACTTCGGCGCGGCGGTGAACTTCGATTACGTCCTTGCGGGCACTGGAAACCGCACCGTCGCCACTCCCAACGGATGGCGTGTCGGCGCGGTTCTGCGCTATTTCTGGTTCCGCTACTGATCGTCTGATCGATCGGTTGAAATTGGAGAGGGCCACCCGATGGGTGGCCCTTTTTCGTTGGGTGATTCCCGTCCATTCCTGTAACGGGCGCTGTAGGGGCGATTCATGAATCGCCCCTACAGATGGCCCGAACGAATGGACGGGAATCGCCCCTACAGGCGACGACGGCTGTCCAGCACGATGGTGACGGGCCCGTCGTTGATCAGGGCCACCTTCATGTCGGCGGCGAACACGCCTCTCTCCACAGCAAGCCCTGTGTGGGCCAGCCGCTCGCAGAAACGCTCCCACATTTCCTTCGCGCGTGCGGGATCCTCGGAGCGTTGGAACCCCGGCCTGCGCCCCTTGGCGCAATCGGCAAGCAGGGTGAACTGGGACACGCACAGGATGCCCCCTCCGGCCTCGCGCACGTCCAGGTTCATCTTCCCCTGGGCATCCGGAAACAACCGCAAAACGGCGATCTTGTCGGCAAGCCAGGCAAGATCGTCGTCGGCATCCCCTGTTTCCACGCCCAGAAGGACCAGATATCCCTTCCCGATGGCACCCACTTGGATCGCGTCCACCTGGACGGACGCTTCCTGACAACGCTGGACGACGGCGATCATGGTCCGAGGGAATCTAGGTTCTGAGGGCGATGATGGAACTTGGACAACCCCTGGATCGAAGCTTCTTCGCACGCGATGCCGCCACCGTGGCGCGCGACCTGTTGGGCTGCCTGCTGGTGCGTCGGCAGGGCGGACGGGAGACGGTCGTCCGGATCGTGGAGACGGAGGCCTATGTCGGTGCCCACGACCTCGCCTGCCACGCATCCAAGGGACGCACCCCCCGCACCGAGGTGATGTTCGGCACCGCCGGATTCGCCTATGTCTACTTCGTGTACGGCATGCACCATCTGCTGAACGTGGTGACGGGACCCCAGGACGATCCGCAGGCCGTGCTGCTGCGCGGTGCCGAACCATGGCCAGCGCCGCAGGGAAACCGCACCTTGGCTGGACCCGCGAAGCTCTGCAAGACGCTGGACATCACCACCCGGGAGCACAACCGGCTGGACGTGTGCTCCGGGGGTGCGATCTCCTTCCGAGCCCGCCCCACGGAGCTTGCGGAAACGGTGGTGGCGACAGAACGTGTCGGGGTGGACTACGCAGGCGCTTGGGCCAGGGAACCGTTGCGGTTTCTGCTGGAAGGCTCCCCCGGGATCAGCAAGCCCGCCTGAACGCATCAGACCACACCCAGGAACCACACCAGGAAGACTGCCACGGCTGCGGAACCAAGCAATTCCATCCAGCGCGTCGCCGTGGCGAAAACAGGATGCCGTGCCTCTCGCCAAGCCTGGGCCTCCTCCCGCAAGGCGCGAAACAGTTTGGCGACGGCGAATCGATGCGACGCCATGGCGAACGCCACCACGAACACGGGAATTTCAGAGGAGGAACGCCAGACCTGGAACAAGTCCATCCCAATGAAAAGGGCCAGGGTCCAGAGTTCGGGGTGGCTCGCCTCCAGGCGCAGGCGGACGGGCAAGGAAAGAAGTTTCACGTTCATGCCCAGAATTTGCCGAAATACGGCCCGCGAATCTGTGATCCCCGTCACACGCCACGGAATGTGTGATCTGGATCACACTCGCCTCCCCCACCTCCGCCTGGTCAGGATTCGATTGGGGGTTAAGCGGTCACTGCACGGGCCGGGTCGCCACCAGACCGATGATCATGGGATAGTCGCGATCAAAGTGGTCCAGCTCCTCCTTGGACAGCTCGTGGCGCCCCAATCCATACAGGAAGGATGTGGCCGCCAGGACGTTGCCGTAGGACTGGACCTGGATGCATTCCGGAGGCAATTGTTCCTCGAAGAGCCGCTTCAGCGAAAGGTCGGTGAAGCTCCAGAAGTGGCCCCACTGGTCCATGTCGCCCCGCGAGACCTGCGTGATCCCGGCCACGGTCACCAACAGGCAACCTCCGGGCTTGAGCATCTTCAACGCGTTGGCGATGGTGGAGCGCACATCGTAAACGAAAGGCAGGACCTGGGTCAGGACAAAACAGTCCAGGAAACCTTCCCGCGGGCACTCGCGGCTCAGGTCGCAGACGATGTCGGCGCCGTAACCGTCCTGGACATGCATCACCATGGCCTGGGTCACTCGGTCGTCACCGAAGCGCCGCGTGTACTTGGCGTCGGCGATCTCCATGGTCACCCCGCGGATCTTCTCCCGATGCTCGGCCAGGAAGGCCTCGATGTAGTGGCGATCGATGGGAACCCCGCGGTCGATCCCGAAATTGCGCGAAATGGGCTCCAGTTTGTTCTTGAGCGGCAGCTGGTCCAGCACCGCGCGCACGCTCCGCTTGACCACTCCCCCCACATTGCGCCGCAGCTTGTCGCGAAACAACTCCATTGTCCATTCCCCTTCCGGTCGGCAACCCAAAGGAGGAAGGTAGGTCCGCCAATCCCCTCCCGCATCGCGATTGTCCCCGCAACCGTGGCCTAGCGCATCTTTCGCTGACGCTCCAATTCCAGCGAATCGCGGGTGTTGGGGAGGCAGTACATCTGGCCATACAGGCCCTCCGATTTGTACCGCTCGATGAACTTCTCCCGGGATGTATGGGTGTCTTCGACATACGGCAACGGAAGAAGGTGGTGCATCCCAAACACGATCGTCCACGCATAGTCGTCGATGCCCGGGCCGATACCATAGGTTCGCAATGACTTCTGGATGGGTAAAGGCGCCTGTTGAAAGGGTCCTACCACCACGCGATCCACGGAACGATCCAGCTCCTCGATAATCTCCGTCGGCGAATGGACCTCACGAAGACAAAGCTGGAGGACTGGATAACGGCTGGACTGGGAAGTCAGGAGCTTCTCCATCGCTTCATGACAGTTTCCCAGATCGTAGGTGAGAATGGAGTGGAGAGCATCACGCGAGGTTCGCTTCCAGTCTTCCCCGAACGAATCTCTCTGGAAGGTCGGATCATTCTCCGAGACAGAATCTATTCGTTCCAGATGATGCAGCGCTTGATCGTATCGCCCCACGCCCAATAAGCGCTCGGCACAAACCATATCGTGCCGAGCAAGCCTCTTCGAGTAGTAGCCTGGCGATCTCCGAATGCGCTCGTCGACATTTGAACATATGAACACAGGATCAAAATCTTGACTTCGAACGCCATCGACACCCAAGACCATTCTCATTTGCTCAATTGTCCAGGGAATGGTATCGACAGAAGGGTCTTGGCTGCGGACGCGCGCTGTTGACGTAGCTTGGTTTTGGGCTCGCTCAGCGGAAAAGGTACGGTACTCCATGCAGCGAGATGGAAGATCCTTCGGCTTGTCGCAGGACGCAAAAACAACACCGCCGAGCAAAGCAATCCAAGCCAATCTCTTGTGTTGGGATTTGCTCATTTCCACGCCCCAGGAGTTGCCGTTTTCTTCGACTCAACCATGGCCTTCAGCTCTTCAAGTCCGCCCGGCTTTTCCATTTGTTTGGGCAACCATGTCGCAAGCGCATCAAACCTGGAGATATTTTTCATCTGGCTTTGATATTCCTTGTCACTTTTCGTGAACGCATCTGAAGTCCATTCCCCTTGGTTTTGCCAAAAAAACGTCTCGCTCTTCGTGTATTCGAAACTTCCGTACCGCCCACCCGCTTGAGGAAGCCCCCTCTTCACCTGATCGAAGACCGAACTCTTCCTCCTTGCTTTGAAAAAGTTGAAAGCCACATTCTTCTTGAAGTTTTCGATCTCTCGCTCAGCATGCGCAACCGAGGGGTAGAGTGAGTTGGTCAGCATGAAGATGCGCCCAGCAATGAAGCGCCAGAACTCGTGGTAAACCTGAAAATGGTCCATTTCATGCATGTAGCTCCAGTACACACGTTCAGGTAGCGAGAGTTTGCCACGACCGACTCGTGCATCCATCCAATCAACCCAGGTGAGCCATCGTTTGTCCGAAAAGGGAATGCAGTAAACGTTCAACCCCAATGCAAACTCGCAGGAATTCACCCTTCCAAAGGTTCGACATGATGAGCCATCCACCCTCACTTGGAATGCCTCGGCTTTCGCGGTGAATTCGGGAGGAAAATCCAAATTTCCGTGACATTTTGTGACGCCCCACGCGTCCTCCTCTACCTCCGTTTTCTTCTCCCTGCAATCCAGATTCAGGTGAATGATCGGCTTGCCATCATCCTCCTCCCGGTACTCGATCGATTCCTGCGTTGGATATCCCTTCTGTATGGACTCCAGCGTCGGGAAGATCGGGCGCTTGGCCAGGACCGCCTGTTGCCGGTCCCAGTTGGTGATGCCCTTGGCGGCGATCAGGTTCCAGATGCGTTCGCGGTTGGCGATGGCCGCCGCACCCAGGGCGATGGGGATCATCATGGTCGTTCTCCTGTCTCAGGTTGCGATTGCGGATTCGGCAGTTTTTGACGTCTTGATCATTTCCTGCAGCGCATGGAACACCGCCTTCCAGGTCTTGGGGCCGCACTGGCCGTCCACCGCCAGGCACAAGCCCCACACCTCGTTGCAGCAGGCCTGGAACTGGGCCACGGCGTGGTGCGTCTTGCGACCGGCCTTGCCGTCGATGGCTCCGGGGTCGGTGGGCCATCCCTGCCTGGCGAAGAAGGCCATGAAGCTCTGCACGTCGCGATCACGGGCGGTCTTCACCTGGCGCCCCCACTCCTCCACGTCGGCATCGATCAGGCACTCCACCAGCTTGCGCTGCTTGTCCTGTAGGGAATGATCCACCGTGCAATCCGGGTTGGGCTCCCACGCGAGTTTCCCCTCCTTCTTCTTGAGGTCCACCAGATTGGCGACCGCTTGCAGGAAGTAACCCCTCGGTGATCCCCTCTGTTGTCACTTGATCGAGGAGGTTAGCGCTTCG
>DAOPYN010000110.1:0-7845 GCA_035352895.1 Fibrobacteria bacterium
CCGCAGTGCTCTTGGCGGCCTGGGCGGATCTCTGGGCGAGGTTGCGCACCTCCTCCGCGACCACCGCGAAACCACGTCCCGCTTCGCCTGCGCGCGCGGCCTCCACCGCGGCATTCAGGGCCAGCAGGTTCGTCTGCATGGCGATCTCGTCGATGGTCTTCACGATCTTGGCGGTCTGGTCGGAGCTTTCCTTGATCCGGTTGATGGCCGAACTCATCCGCACCATCGCCTCCGAACCCGCCTTGGTGTTGCTGTCCGCCTCGCCGGACAGGTTCTTGGCGGCCAAGGCGTTGTCCGCGCTCTGGCGGGTCATGCTGGACATCTCCTCCAGGCTAGCCGACACCTGTTCCAGGGAGCTCGCCTGTTCGTTCGCCCCTTGTGCCAGATTCTGACTTCCACCGGCGATCTGCTGGCTGGCGTTGGAGACCTGTCCGGCGGCGTCGGACACCTGGGACATCGCGTTTTCCAGGTTGTCCACCGCCAGGTTCAGGGAATCCTTGATCTTGGCGTGGTCGCCCTGGTAGTTCCCCTGCACGCGGGCGGTGAGGTCGCGGGCCGCCACCTTCTCCAGGACCCCGGCGGCTTCGTTGATGGGCTCCAGCACGGAATCCAGGGTCTTGTTCACGCCGGACACGAGCTCGTTCCACCCGCCCACGAACAGGCGTTCGTTGGCGCGGGTGGAGAGCACTCCACCGACGGCGGCCTTCACCAGGGTGTTGGTCTCCGAAAGAAGGTCGGACATCATCTTCACCATGGCGTTGAGGTTCGCCTTGATGATGTTGAAGTCCCCGTTGTAGTTGTCCACGATGGTCGGCGGGATCACGCCCTTGGCGATGTCGTCCACGTACCTGGCGGTCACGTTGAGCGGCCCGATCACCGCGTCCAGGGTGTCGTTGACCCCTTGCACGATCTTGCGGAAGTCGCCCTGGTGGCGGCTGGCGTCCGCACGGGTGGCGAGCTTCCCTTCCACGGCCGCCACGGAAAGCATGGTGGCATCGGCGATCAGCGCCTTCAGGTTCTTGCGCACCTGCTCCACCGTCTCGTTGATGAACACCTTCTTCCCCGGGAACTTCTCCAGAGGCGCCTCGAAGTCGCCGTTTCCGAAGGAAAGGACGCAGGCCAGGGCCTTCTTCTTGACGGCGATGTGGCCGTTGACCATGTCGTTGACCCCTTTGCCCATCAGCTGGAAGGCGCCATGGAAGCGCGAAGCATCCACCTGCACGTCGATTTCGCCCTTGTCGTGTTCGGTGCTCATGTGGCGCATCTGGGCGATCAGGTCGTTGAGGGTGTCCACCATCGTCTTCATGGCCTGCATCAACGCGCCGGTCTCGTCGGTGCTGTCCACCCTGATGTCCATGTCGGTCTCGCCCTTGGCCACCTTCTCGGCGATCGCGATGCACCGGGCCAGGGGCGAGGTGATGCTGCGGGTCACCAGCCAGGCCACGAAGAAGGCGAACAGGCCGGCAACCACGATCAGGATCGCGATCGTGGTGGTGGCCGACTTCGACAATGCCTGCGCCTTCTCCCCGTCCTCGATCGCCAGCTTCTCCTGGAATGCGCAGAGATCGGCCAACGCCTGGAGGTACTTCCCCTGGAGTGCCCGGTACTCGCCGAACAGGAGTCTGATCGCCGCGGTGTCGTTGTTGGATTTCGCCATGGCAAGGATCCTGTCCTGCCCCTGACGGATGGGAACCAGCAGGTCGTGGGCCGCGGCGAAGGCTTCCTTGCCTTCCTTCGTATCGATCGTCTCCTCCAGGTACTTGACGTTCTTGTCGATCTTGGCCCGTTCGCCCGCCACCCTGTCGGCTTCCTGCTCGATCGTCTTCATGTCGTCGGCGAGCACCGCGTTGCGGAGGATGCGCGCCACCGCGTTCACCGCGTCGATCCATTCGTTGGCAGCCTTGGTCTTGGGCATCCGATCGTCCACCACCAGGTGGAGGTTCTCTCCGATCCCTGACATGCGGTCCACGGCGAAGACGCCGACACCGACCATCATCAGCACCATGAACCCGAATCCAAGGCCCAGTCTGATCGCCAGTTTCATGTTCTTGAACATTTCCGTTTCTCCTTATGGTGCAGGCTTCAGGCGCCGGTGGCCGATTTGAGCGAGGTCAATTCCTGGCTGGAAAGGACCTTGTCGATGTCCAGTAGGATCTTGACGCTCTGTCCGATCTTCCCCATTCCCAGGATGAACTCCGTGTCGATGGACGTCCCGAAGCTGGGCGTGTCCTCGATGCTCGCCGCCGGGATGTCCAGCACCTCGCGGACTTCGTCGATGATGGTTCCGGTCACCACGATGCCGTCGCCGTGGCGGATCTGCACCACCACGATGCAGGTGCGCTCGGTGTCCGTGGCCTGGTCCATCCCGAACTTGAGCCGCAGGTCCACCACGGGGATCACCTTGCCGCGCAGGTTGATCACACCCCGGACGTACTCCGGAGTGCGGGGCACCCGCGTGATCGCCTGCATCTGGATGATCTCCTGCACCTTCAGGATCTCCAGCCCGAACTCCTCCTCGGCGAGCTTGAAGGTGAGATACTTCCCCGCCCTGTCCGCTCCCGCGTGGGACACGCTTTTTCCTGCCACCTCTGCCATCTTCACCCTCCGTGTTTTGTGAATCCTCTGTTCCTAGCCTCGCAAACCTCAACCACCGACCGCGGCTATCCGCTTGGCCGGGCGGGAAATCCCCACGGACTTGCGGTCCGCACCGGCTTCGATGCGCAGCAGCGGAGAACCACCCCGGGCGGACTCTTCCGACGCACCATCCAGCCGGAACGAACCCAGCATGGACCTGAGTTCCTGGGCCTGGGCGTTCAATTCCTCGGAAGCGCTCGCCGATTCCTCGGCGTTGGCCGCGTTCTTCTGGGTGACCTTGTCCATCTGACCGACCGCTTCGCTGACCTCCCGGATGCCCTGCGCCTGTTCCTTCGCACCGGTGGCGATGTCGGCGACCAGGTTGTTCACCTTCCGCGTGCTCTCCGAGATCCTGCCGAAGGACTTGGCCACCTCGCCCACGATCTCCACACCGTCGTCGGCGTTGCGGACGGATTCCGAGATCATGTCCGCAGTGCTCTTGGCGGCCTGGGCGGATCTCTGGGCGAGGTTGCGCACCTCCTCGGCGACCACGGCGAAGCCCCTTCCCGCCTCCCCGGCGCGTGCCGCCTCGACCGCGGCGTTCAAGGCCAGGAGATTGGTCTGCATGGCGATCTCGTCGATGGCCTTGACGATCACGGCGGTCTGGTCGGATCCTTCCTTGATCTTCAGGATGGCCGTTCGCATGCGCTCCATGGCCCCCGTTCCACTGGAGGCATGCTCGTCGGCCTCTCCAGCCAGCATCCGTGCGGAACCGGCGTTCTCCGCGCTCTGGAGGGTCATCCTGGACATCTCCTCCAGGCTGGCCGAGATCTCCTCGAGGGATCCAGCCTGTTCGTTCGCCCCTTCCGCGAGCGACTGGCTTCCCGACGAAATCTGTGCGGAGGCTCCCGCGACCTGTCGCGCGGCCTCCCCCACCTGACCCATCGCGGCCTGCAGATTCCCCACCGCCTCGTTGAACGCGTTGCAGATCGACTTGAATTTCTCGGCGAGCCTTTCCGTGTCGCGATCTCCCTTGTCCGCCTCGATGCGCACGGTGAGATCCCGCCTGGCCACCGCCTCCAGGGCTCCGCTCAGCCGCTCCACCTCGCGATCCTGGAAGGCCCCCATCTTCTCCATGACCCGGGTCGCACGTCGGATCTCGGTCTGGTCGACCACCACTTCCAGCGCGCCCACCACTTCTCCCCTGCGGTTGGTCACGGGCACTCCGGTGTAGGAGATCTCCAGGTCTCGGCCTCCGGGGTGCGCGTCGGTCTGGGAACTCGACGACTTCCTCGTCGCCATCGCCTTGGCGCAGGCGCACCGCTCCGTGGAGCAGTCCCCCGTCCTGAAGAAATCGCTGCAACGGGTCTTGCAGTCGGTCAGTTCCTTCGGATTCTTCCCTCCCAGGGCGGCACCGGCCGTGTTCATGTAAAGAACAGCGTATTCCGTGTCGAGGACCATGACCGGCGTCGGGATCTGGTCGATGAACCCCACCACGGCGTCCAGGGTCTCGTTCACCCCTTGCACGATCTTCCGATAGTCGCCTTCGTGCCGAGAAACGTCCGCGCGCGAGCGGATGCGACCGGAAATGGCGTCCTCCGAGAGCTTCCACGCGTCGTCCACCAGAAGCGAGATCGCATCGATGCAGGTGTTGAGGTTCCTCTTGATCGTGTCGAAGTCCCCGTTGTAGGTGTCGGTGATCCGGGGTGGCAAATCCCCCTTGGAAATCCGATCCACATAGCTGGCGGCCACCTGGAGGGGCTCCACCACGGCGTCCAGCGTATCGTTCACCCCCTGGACGATCTCGCGGAATTCGCCCTGGTGGCGGCTGGCGTCCGCCCTGGTGGCGAGCTTTCCTTCCACCGCCGCACGCGAAAGCATCCGGGCGTCTCCGCTCATCGTCCGGATCGCTTCGATCATGCGCGCCATGGAGGATTTGAGGCGTCCGGTCTCTTCCTTGGAATCCACCACGACATCCATGTCCACCTGGCCCTTGGCCACCCTCTCGGCCAGGTCCACGCACTGTCCGATGGGTCCCACGATGGAACGGGTGATGATCCAACCCAGCAGGATGGAAACCAGGAGCATGGCGATCCCGGCGCCCACCAGCACCGCCACCACCAACTTGGCCTGCGCGCTGGCCTCGCGACCGGCCGCCTCGGAAAGCTGGTTCTGGTGCAGGTTCAACTGCCGCAGAAGCACCAGGTATTCGTCCTGCGCCTTCTGGTAGGGTCCCAGGATGGTCTCGCGCGCGCATTGCTGGTCGCCCTTCTCGCCGCAGGCCATGATCTTTTCCTGCAGCGGAGCGTACACCTTCCTCACCTCGCCGACCTTCGCGAAGATCGCGATGCCCTCCTTCGTGTTCAGCGACGACGACAACGAATCCATCACGGCGGTCTGGTTGTCGCGCACCCCTCGGACCTTCATGGCTTCCTGGGCGCGGACCTCCGCATCGCCGGAGAGCGCGATGTTCCTCAACGAGCGCGCGACCACGTTCAGGTTTTCCGTGAGCTGGTTGCACTGTCGGACCTTCACGTTGTGGTCGTCCACGATCGTCCGCACGATTCCGTCGATCCCCTGGCACTTCTGCTCGATGAACACGATCAATCCTGCGACCAGGAAAAGGATTCCGAAGAATCCGATGCCGATCTTCCATGCGATCTTCAGGTTTCGAAACATGGCACCCTCCTACGTTCCGTCGGCGGCGATCTTGACCACGCCCCCGACATCAAGGATCAGGCTCACGGAGCCATCGCTCATGATGGCCCCTCCGGAAACCCCGGGAATGTTCCCCATCGCTCCCAGATTCTTGATCACGACCTGTTGCTGTTCCAGGATCCGGTCGACCACCAGGCCGACCTTGTGCCCCACGGAATCCTCGACCACGAGAACGACCTCCTGGGAGGACTTCTCGAGGCCAGGGGAACCGAAGACCTTTTCAAGCCTCAGGATCCGCACCAGATCCCCGTGGTGGTCGATCATCTCGCCTTTCCCAACCACGGTGTGTATGCGATCTCCGTCCACGAGCTGCGTGCTCAGGATGGAAAGCGTGGGGACGATGTACTTCTCCGGTCCCACCTGCACCACCATTCCCTGGATGATGGCCAGGGTCAGAGGCAGACGGATGGAGAAACACGTCCCATTGCCCTTTTCCGATCGGATTTCCACCGTTCCGCGAAGGGACTCGATGTTGCGCTTGACCACGTCCATGCCCACGCCGCGACCGGAGACGTCCGTGACCGCCTTCGCCGTCGAAAGCCCCGGAAGGAAGATCATCTGGTACACTTCGCTGTCGGTGTAGTTCTGGTCGGGTCGCGCCTTCCCGGAGGCGATCGCCTTGCGGAGGATCGCATCGCGATCCAATCCCTTGCCATCGTCCTCGATCTCGATGTACACGCTGCCCGCCTTGTGGAAGGCGCGCAGGTGCACCATGCCATGCGGGTTCTTGCCGGCCAGAGCGCGCTCGGCGGGGAGTTCCACTCCGTGGTCCACCGAGTTGCGCACCATGTGGATCAGGGGATCCCCGATGTTCTCCACCACGGTCTTGTCCAACTCCGTGTCCTCGCCCTCCATGACGAGGTCGATCTGCTTGTCCAGCTTGCGGGCGAGATCCCTCACCAGCCGGGACATCTTCTGGAAGGTGGACCGGATGCCCACCATCCTCAAGGACATGGACAATTCCTGGATCTGGCGCATCATCAGGCTCGCCTGGGCGATCTTCTTCTCCATGGCCAGATCCAGGTTCGCCTTCAACCGCGGATCCGCCCAGACCATCGATTGCGCGATCACCGCCTCGCCGATGGCGTCGATCAGCAGGTCCAGCCTCTGGACCGGAACCCGGACGCTTTCCTCCACTCCGATCGCCGACTGCGGCGACTGGGACCGTTTGGTCTCCACCTGCTGGCCCAGGGCCAACCCCACCCTGCGCGCATCCACATCGCCCTGGTCCAGGAGGATCTCGCCCAGGGGGCGCGCATCGCCGGCCCGTTGGACACCCAGAGCGCGCTCCACGATCCGCGGATCCAAACCCTGGTCCACCAGAAGCTCCCCCATCCGGCGGGGAGGATGGTCGATCTGGATTCCCTCCATGGGAGGAAGCGTGTCCGCCTCCCGCAACCTCTCGATCAACGAAGGCAGATTCGGCGGAGGGTGGTAGGTGCCACCCTCCTGGATCCCTTCCAGACCATCCACCAGCAGGCGGAAGGCGTCGGTGGTCTCCAGGAGCACATCCACATGCTGCGGCTGCAGCACGATCTTGTGGTTGCGTGCCCGGTCCATCAGGCTCTCGGCGGCGTGGGCCAACTCCTGGATTTCCTTGAGTTCCAGGAATCCAGCGAGCCCCTTGAGGGTATGGCAGGAGCGGAACACCAGGTTCAATGACTCCTCGTCGGTCGGAGCCGTCTCCAGGCGCAGCAGGGATTTTTCGATGTTGCGAATGTGGTCGCCGCCCTCGGCGATGAAATCCACCAGGAACGATGTGTCGCCCGTGAAGGTGGAGATCGGGGGATTCCCCAGGGCGCTCCCCACTTGGCTTTCGCTGGAAAGGGGCGCGGCCAGGACGCGGGACATCATCTCCTCGTCCACCGTCCCTCCTTCGGGAGTGTGGAGGATTCCCACCTTCTCTTCAAGGAGATCCTTGAGCCGCAGAAGTCCCTCGGTCCCGATCCTGCGCTCGGCCAGGGCCGTCTCCACCTCGTGGATCAGGCTGGACCACTGCGGAAGATCCAGGACCCCGAATTCCCCCTTGAGGGTGTGCAGATACCTAGAGACGAATTCCGTTCCCTCGACAACCCCCTTCTCCCGTTCCAACACGGCGACCTCGAACCCCTCGAGTTCCTGACGTTGCCGCTCCACGAACCGCAGGAGGAGTTCCATGTCCTGGCCCGGCTTCTCGGAAGCCAACGGAGCCTGCTGCGCCTTGAGAGCGCTTGGCATCTCGGGTTCCGGAGGCAGCGAGGCCGGAGGTCCGTCGCCCGCCAACTGGTCCATGGACTTGACCAGCTTCTCCACCCCCTGGCAGAGCTTGGGGAGTTCCGCGGCCTTGTCGGTTTCACCACGGACCAGAGCGAACACGGTGCTGGACAACCTACGCGCCAAGGTCTTCATCGCCTGGGGCGCGGCGGCCAGCTGGCATACGTCGTCGAACGCGGACAGAAGGCCGGCCAAGGCGAGTTCCTCTCCGTTCGGCAAGCCGACTTGCGCGAGGCGGAGTTCCGCTAGGAGTCTGCGCGGCAGATCACAATTGCAGGCGAATATTTAGTGTCGCTGGTA
>DAOPYN010000111.1:0-7648 GCA_035352895.1 Fibrobacteria bacterium
ACCATCCACTCGGGGCGGTTCTCGGACTTGCGGAAGGCCTCGACGATGCGCAGGCGCTTGAGGGTGTCCAGCTTGCGCTGCACCGAGGTCTCCACCTTCACGCGGGCCCGGAGGTCGCGGGAAAGATGTTCCAGGTCCAGCTCGGCCAGCATCTGCTTGACCGCGGGGGCGCCCATCTTGGCGTCGAATTCCTTGCCTTCGTCCTCGAGCTCGATGTGCTCGTCTTCGGTCAGCAATTGAGCGCGCTTCAGCTCGGTGTTGCCCGGGTTGAGCACCAGGTAGGACTCGTAGTAGATCACGCGTTCCAGGTGCGTGATGCTCATGCCCAGCATCTGCCCGATCATGGAGGGCAGGCTCTTGAAGAACCAGATGTGCACCACGGGCACGGCCAGCTCGATGTGGCCCATGCGCTCGCGACGCACCTTGGAGTGGGTCACCTCCACGCCGCAACGGTCGCAGACCACGCCGCGGTAGCGGATGCGCTTGTACTTGCCGCAGGAGCATTCCCAGTTCTTGACCGGTCCGAAGATCTTTTCGCAGAAAAGACCGTCCTTCTCGGGCTTGAACGTGCGGTAGTTGATGGTTTCCGGCTTGGTCACCTCACCAAACGACCAACCCCGGATGACTTCCGGGGAAGCCAGCTGGATGGAGATGGCTCCGGTGTCAGGTACGGCGCTGTCGAAGCCGGTTGCGGTCTCGTTCATCGAATCCTCCGATGTCCCCTATGCGTCCTTCGTTGACTCAAGCTGCCACTTCGCCGTCGGGCGAGAAGCGCACATCCAAAGCCAACGCCTGCATTTCCTTGATCAACACGTTGAAGCTTTCGGGCAGTCCCGGCTTGGGCGCGTTGTCGCCCTTGACGATCGCCTCGTAGATCTTGGAGCGTCCCACGACGTCGTCGGACTTCACCGTCAGGAGTTCCTGCAGGGTGTATGCCGCGCCGTAGGCTTCCAACGCCCAGACTTCCATTTCGCCGAAGCGCTGGCCGCCGAACTGGCTCTTGCCGCCCAGAGGCTGCTGAGTCACCAGCGAGTACGGTCCGATGGAGCGGGCGTGGATCTTGTCGTCGACAAGGTGGCCCAGCTTGAGCATGTACATGTAGCCCACCGTGGTCGCGTTCTCCAGGCGTTCGCCGCTGCGTCCGTCGAAGAGCTTGACCTTGCCGGTGTTGGGCAGGCCGGACTTCACCAGTTCCTGCTCGATGTCCTCGAAGGTGGCGCCGTCGAAGACCGGAGTGGCCACGCGGTAGCCCAGGCGGCTCGCCGCCCAGCCCAGCGAAACTTCCAGGATCTGTCCGACGTTCATGCGGGAAGGCACGCCCAGCGGATTCAGGAGGATCTGGACCGGAGTGCCGCCTTCGATGTAGGGCATATCCTCGACAGGAACCGTCTTGGAGATGACACCCTTGTTCCCGTGGCGACCGGCCATCTTGTCACCGACCTGCAGGCGGCGCTTCTTGGCGATGTAGACCTTCACCAGTTGGAGCACGCCGGGCTTCAGCTCGTCGCCGCGCACCACCTTGTCGATCTCCTTGTCCAGCCGATCCTCGTGCTGGCGGATCATCTCCTGGGCGGTCTGCACGATCTTGCCGACCTTGACGTTCAGCGCCGCGTCGTCGCAGAACACCGATCCGGCGGCCACGTCGTCGAAGCTCGTGCGAGCCACCAGCTGCTTGGTCCACTTCTTGCCGGCGGCCACCAGGATCTCGGAGGTCGCTGCGTCCTTGACTTCGCCGGAGACCTGTCCTTCCAGGAGCTCGCCCAGCTTCTTGTCGCGGGCTTCGCGGATTTCCTGGATCTTCAGGCCCAGCTCGGACTTGATCTTCTCGATGCGGTCCTTGTCGGCCTTCTTGGACTTCTTGTCCTTCTCCTTGCGGGAGAAGACGCGCGTCTCGATGACGATGCCCTTCATTCCGGGAGGGGCCTTCAGCGAGCTGTCGCGCACGTCCAGGGCCTTCTCGCCGAAGATGGCGCGCAGGAGGCGTTCTTCGGGGGAGAGCTCGGTCTCGCCCTTGGGAGTGACCTTGCCCACCAGGATGTCGCCCGAGTTCACTTCCGCGCCCACGCGGATCACACCCATCTCGTCGAGATTCCCGATGGAATCCTCGCCGACGTTGGGGATTTCGCGAGTGAGCTCTTCCGGTCCGCGCTTGGTGTCGCGGACTTCCATCTCGTACTCTTCGATGTGGATGGAGGTGAAGGTGTCCTTCACCAGGAGCTCTTCGGAGATGATGATGGCGTCTTCGAAGTTGTATCCGTTCCAGGGCAGGAACGAGACCAGGATGTTCTTGCCCAGGGCCAGCTCGCCGTGGTCGGTGGAAGCGCCGTCGGCGAGGGGGGTGCCCTTCACGACGCGCTGTCCCAGGTCCACGATGGGCTTCTGGTTGATGACGGTGTCCTGGTTGGAGCGGCGCATCTTGCGCATCTCGTAGACGTCGAATTCGGGCATGTCCAGGAAGTCGTCTTCGCGGACCTCGCCCTTGTCGCGCCGCACGATGACGCGGCAGGCGTCCACGCGTTCGACCACGCCGGGATTCTTGGCCAGGATCATGGATCCCGAGTCCAGGGCCGAACGGGCTTCCAGGCCGGTGCCCACGATGGGGGCCTCCGAACGCAGGAGCGGAACCGCCTGGCGCTGCATGTTGGAACCCATCAGCGCGCGGTTGGCGTCGTCGTGCTCCAGGAAGGGGATCAGACCGGCGGCCACCGACACCACCTGGCGCGGGGAGACGTCCATGTAGTGGATGTCCTCGCGACGCAGGAGGGGGAACTCGCCCTGCTGGCGGGCGATCACGTACTCGTCGCGCAGCATGCCATCGTCGGTGACGGGCGTGTTGGCGGGAGCGATGATGAAGTTGTCTTCCTTGTCGGCCGTCAGGTAGTCGATCTGGTCGGTGACCCGGCAGTCGACCACCTTGCGGTACGGAGTCTCGATGAACCCGTACTCGTTGACGCGGGCGTAGGTGCTCATCGAGCTGATCAGACCGATGTTCGGTCCTTCAGGCGTTTCGATGGGGCACAGGCGACCGTAGTGGGTGTGGTGCACGTCGCGGACTTCGAAGCCGGCGCGCTCGCGGGTCAGACCGCCCGGTCCGAGAGCCGACAGGCGGCGCTTGTGCGTCAGTTCGGCCAGGGGGTTGGTCTGGTCCATGAACTGCGACAGCTGGCTGGATCCGAAGAACGTGGCGATCACGGCGTTGATCGTGCGCGCGTTCACCAAGTCCTGGGGCGTCATCTCCTCGGTGTCGCGCAGGGACAGACGCTCGCGGATGGTGCGGCTCATGCGCGTGAAGGCGACCGTGAACTGGTTGGCGAGAAGCTCGCCGACCGAACGCGCCCGGCGGTTGCCGAGATGGTCGATGTCGTCGATGTAGGGAGTGATCTCCTTGCCCGACTTGTCCTTCATGCGGCCGTTGAACAGTCCCACCAGGTTCTTCATGATCGCGATGAAGTCTTCGCGGGTCATGGTGCGGGTGGTCATGGGCACGTCCAGGTCCAGACGGCTGTTCATGCGATAGCGGCCGACCTCGCCGAGGTCGTAGCGCTTGTCGTCGAAGAACATCCGCAGGATCAGCTGGCGGGCGGTGTCGGTGTTGGGCGGATCGCCGGGGCGGATGACGCCGTAGATCTTCTGGAGAGCGTCTTCCTCGCCGGTGGTGGGGTCCACGTCCAGCGTGTTGTGGATGACGGGATCCGTCTCGATGTCCAGATCCACCACCTTGACCTCGCGGATGCCGGCCTTCAGGAGGTTGGCGACGAGATCGGAATCCAAAAGCGAGTTGGCCTCGGCGATGATCTCGCCGTCGCCGGTGATGGCGTCGGCGGCCAGCACCTTGCCCTCGAGCTCCTCGGACACGGCGGTTTCGGCGATGGGGTAGAACAGTTCCAGGATTTCCTGGTTGGTCTGCCATCCGATGGCGCGCAGGAGGATGGTGGCGGGCAGCTTGCGGCGGCGGTCGATGTTAATGTACATCGCGTCGTTGACGTCCTGGAGGAACTCCACCCAGGATCCGCGGTAGGGGATGATGCGCGCCTTCAGGAGGCGCTTGCCATTGGGGTGGAAGTCTTCGTCGAACGAGACGCCGGGGCTGCGGTGCAGCTGGCTCACCACGACGCGCTCGGCGCCGTTGATGATGAACGTGCCGTTTTCCGTCAGCAACGGAATGTCGCCGAAGTAGACGTCGTTGGTGATCTTCTCGGAGAAGGTCCTCTCCTCCCCTTCCACCTTGTACACGTTCAGGGAAAGGGTGGCGCGCAGAGGAGCGGCGAAAGTCATGCCGCGTTCCTGGCACTCGGGAATCGAGTACTTGGGCACGCCAAGGTTGTAGCCTTCGTAGACGAGCTCGTACATGCCCTTGACGTCGACGATCGGGAAGGTTTCGCGGAACACCGCTTCCAACCCTTCGTTCGCGCGTTCACGCGGCAAGGTTCCGATCTGCAGGAACCTGTTGAAGGAGTCCACCTGGACCTCTAAGAGGAAGGGGATCTCCATCGAGTACTTGCTCTTCGCGAAGTTTCTGCGTTCCGTCATCGACCGCCTCGCCTCGTGGGATTCGGAAAACACCTGAAAGCCAGCCGCGATTCGGGGCCGGCCCAAAACGAAAGTCCCTGGACCTCGGCCTTGCGCCGGGCCAGGGACTTGGATGGTTCGAAGGAGAAAGACACCCTTACTTCAGGGTGACTTTGGCTCCGGCCTCTTCCAGCTTCTTCTTCATGCCTTCGGCGTCGGCCTTGGCGACGGCTTCCTTCAGGGTCTTGGGAGCGCCGTCGACGGCGGCCTTGGCCTCGGCCAGGCCGAGTCCGGTCAGCTCGCGCACGACCTTGATCACGCCGATCTTGTTGGCGCCGGCTTCGTTCAGCACGACGTCGAATTCGGTCTTCTCTTCCTCGGCGGGGGCGGCGGCGCCAGCGGCGGGAGCAGCGGCCATCATGACACCGCCAGCGGCGGCTTCCAGACCGTGGACTTCCTTCAGGTAGTCGGAGAGGGCGCGGGCCTGGGCCAGCGAGAGGTTGATGATCTTTTCGCCGAGGTCGACGATTTCAGCAGCGTAGGTCTTGGTGTCGGACATTGTGGATTCCTCTGAGGATTGGATGGTTGGTGAATTCTTAGGCGGCTTCGTCGAGGCGCTTTACCAAAGCCTCGAGCTGTCCTGCGATCTTGGAGCCAGGGCCCTTGATGAGGCCGACCAGCGTGGCGCCCGGGCTGAGGAACAGCTGGACCACCTGCGCTTGGAGCTCGCGCTTGCCGGGGAGCTTCGCCACGTCGGCGATCGCCTTGCCGGGAAACGTATCGCCGTCCAGGTAGGTGATCTTGGAGTCCAAAAAGCCCGCATGGGCCTTCTGGAATTCCACGATCGCGCGCGCCGGGGCGATGGGGTCGTCCTTGGATCCCACCAAGATGGCGGAAGGAAGCTTCAGCGTGTTGTCCAGCGCGGTGATCCCGGCCTTGTGCAAGGCGCGCTTGATCAGCGTGTTCTTGGCGACACGGTAGAAGATTCCCTGCTTGTTCAACGCCTTGCGGAGCTCGACGTCATGTCCGGCCACGATGCGGCCGAAGTCGACGAGGAACACCGAACCCGCGTCGGACAAAGCATTGTCCAGGGAGTCGGTCGTCTGCTTCTTTTTGTCGAGGCTAATCACGTTGGTCCCCTCAACCGCGAGCCACGGAGAGCTCGATCGGCAGACCGGGGCTCATGGTGGACGAAATGGTGATGCTCTTGACGTAGGTCCCCTTGGAGGTCTGGGGCTTGGCCCGGACCACCGAGCGGATCAGGGCCAGAGCGTTCTCTTCCAGCGCTTCCGCGCCGAAGGAGATCTTTCCGACCAGAGCCTGAACGTTTGCGCCCTTGTCCACGCGGTAGGTGATCTTGCCGGCCTTGAGCTCGGCGAGGATCTCCTTGACGTTGACACCCACCGTTCCCGTCTTGGGGGAGGGCATGAGACCGCGCGGACCCAGCAGACGAGCGAGCTTGCCGACGATGGTCATGGTGTCCGGAGTGGCCACCACGACATCGAAGTCCATCCAGCCGCCCTGGATC
The DNA here is from genome assembly GCA_035352895.1 of Fibrobacteria bacterium. GTDB lineage: Bacteria > Fibrobacterota > Fibrobacteria > UBA5070 > UBA5070 > UBA5070. Next base: position 6,038 of record DAOPYN010000111.1, read on the forward strand.
TTTTCCACGAGTTCATCGGCACCGACATGATCGGCTCCCGCGGCCAGTGCTTCCTGGGCCTTTTCACCCTTGGCGAACACGAGCACGCGGACCGTCTTGCCGGTCCCCTTGGGCAGAACGACCGTTCCACGAACCATCTGATCGGAGTGCTTGGGATCGACTCCCAAGTTCATCGCGACTTCGATCGTTTCGTCGAACTTGGCCACGCGGTTTTCCTTCAGAAACTTGATCGCTTCCAGAAGGGCCCACTCGGTGCGAACGGACGCTTTTTCTGCGGCCTCCCGATACTTCTTGCCATGCTTCATCGACGATTTCCTCTGGTTTATCCTTCGACCGTGAGACCCATGCTCACGGCGGTTCCACGAACCTGCGATGCCGCAGACTCGATGGAAAGCGTGTTCAGGTCGGGCAACTTGATCTTGGCGATCTCCATGACTTGCGCCTGGGTCACCTTGCCGACCTTCTTGCGGTTGGGCTCGCCCGAACCGCTCTCGACGCCAGCGGCCTTCTTCAGAAGCACCGGCACCGGGGGAGTCTTGGTGATGAACGTGAACGAGCGGTCCGCATAGACCGTGATCACGATGGGGATGATCATCCCCTTCTGGTCCTGCGTGCGAGCATTGAACTGCTTGCAGAACTCCATGATGTTGACGCCCTTCTGACCGAGGGCGGGGCCCACGGGAGGCGAAGGATTCGCGGCCCCTGCGGGAATCTGGAGCTTGATGTAGCCGGTGATTTTCTTGGCCAAGGCCGTTACTCCCGAAGCTTTTCCCGCTTTCGGCGGGTTAACTTTTGCGGCGACAACAGGTTATGCTGGTCCGCGGAAAAAATGGGGGGTGAAAACTAAATCGTCCTCGCCCAATTGTCCAGTGATGGTTTAAACTTCGCTCACCTGACGGAAATCCAGCTCCACAGGAGTGGAACGTCCGAAGACGCTGACCAGCACCTTGAGCTTGCCCTTGTCCGGGCTGACATCCTCGACCGATCCATCGAAGTCCTTGAAGGGGCCTTCGTTGATCCGCACCGCATCGCCAACCTTGAAGGGAATCTGGATCGCGTGTCCATCCAGTTCGCCGCGGTCGTGACCGGTGCGTCCCAGGATGCGATCCACTTCCGCCTTCCGCAGGGGCTGAGCCTTCTGGCCGACCCCGACGAAGTGAGTGACACCAGGGATGGACAACACCGCGTGCTGTGCATCCTTGGTCATGTCCATTTCCAGAATCACGTAGCTGGGGAAGTCCTTGCGCGACTGGCGGATCTTCTTGCCATGACGCACCTGGACAACTTCCTGGGCAGGCAGGAGAACCTGCCCGATCACGCCCTGGAAGCCCTGACGCTCGATCAATTCCTCAATATAGGCCTTGACCTTGTTTTCCTGGCCGGAATAGGTGTGCAAGACATACCAGTTCATGCGCCGCCCTTCAGCAGGTATTCGACCAGGAAGCCGACGATGACGTCGACGAACGTGATCAGGAAGCCACACATCACGCTGAACGCCATGACGATCCAAGTGCTATCCACCAGCTCCTTGCGAGGAGGCCAGGTCACCTTCTTCCCTTCCGCAACGACTTCTAGGAAGTACTGGTAAAGCTTGCGCACAAAGGATCCTTT
>DAOPYN010000112.1:0-7593 GCA_035352895.1 Fibrobacteria bacterium
GGTGGAGGCGTCTCCCCAGCAGAGGGCGAGGATGGAGAGGGCGTACCTTTCCGGTCTCCCCCTCCTGACATCGTCCAAGGCCGTCGAGGAGATGCTCCGGCAGGTGGGCGTGGTCGACATCCGCCCCTGCGTCCACGGAGTGGACGTGGAGCGCTACCGAAGCCATGTCCCCCCGTCCTCGAGATCCCTCCGGATCGGCTTCCCCGTGAGGACAGAATCCGTCAAGAGTCCGGAGGTTCTGCAGGCCACCCTGGAGATCCTGCGTGAGCAGTCCCGCCCTGGCATGCGGCTGTGGGGATACGGGCGCCCCGACGCCCCCGCGTCGATCGTCGGTTTGCTCGACGAGTTCCACGCCAATCCCGACGACACCCTGCTGGCCTCGCTCTACTCCGGCTCGGCGATCTTCGGCGTCCCCTCCAGGAAGGAAGGATTCGGAATGCCCGCCGCGGAGGCGATGGCGGCCGGATGCGCGGTCGTGTCAACGGACAACGGGGGAATCCACACCTTCGGACACGACGGGGTCGATTGCCGGATCGTTCCCGCCAACGATCCTCGGGAGCTGGCCACGGCCATCCTTGATCTGGTGGACGATCCCGTCCGCCGGAACTTCCTGGCCGGGAACGCTGCCGGATCGGTCGACTTCCTCTCCTGGGAGCTCGCCGGAAAACGACTTGTTTCCGCATTGGGCATGGATCTACCTCCCGCAACCTGAAGTGGGAGGTGGGAAGCCGGGTGGACCCCTGCGTGGTCGGGGCGGTCCGGGAATGAATTCCTGAACCGGATCGGCAACTCCGTTGACCGATCCGTGGGCGATCGGTTCCCGCGATTCCCCTTCCAGGTCCGCGAGTGCCATTCCCACATCAACGGATTCCGGGATCCCGACCGCGGCATCTTGCCCAGCGAGTGAACCGATGGGAGGTGACCAGGGTGTTGCGAGGGCAACGGTGTCGCCAACCCATCGACTGTTACTAAAATTGAAAAAGCACCACCGGAGCGGCGTGTGAGGATTCTGGTGGGAAATACTGGACGGTTTGGTTGTGAAATTCATCATTTAAGGGTTACCAGATGTCGCAATTAGGAGCACCATCAACGCACAACAAGTCCTATCGGGCGGATATTGATGGATTGCGTGCCGTTGCCGTCCTCGCCGTTGTATTGTTTCACGCTTTTCCAGATTCCCTACCCGGTGGATTTGCTGGTGTTGATATCTTCTTTGTAATATCTGGATTCCTGATTTCTGGAATCATTTTCTCCGATCTTGAACGCGGCACATTTTCGATCACTGGTTTTTATACAAGACGGGTTCGTAGAATATTCCCATCATTACTCACTGTATTTGCTGCTGTTTTTATCTTAGGCTGGCTGATCCTTTTGCCCTTGGAATTTAAAAAGCTCGGAAAACATTTCGTAGGAAGTGGAATCTTTTCCTCCAATTTTGTTCTCTGGCACGAAAGCGGTTATTTTGATGCATCGTCGGTGACCAAGCCATTGTTGCACTTTTGGAGCCTGGCGATTGAGGAGCAATTCTATCTGGGTTGGCCATGGATCATGTATCTGGCATGGCGGTTTCGACGGAATCATCTCCCGATTATTTTGACATTGATTTCTCTTTCCTTCGTTGTGAACATTTTTCTTTCCAACAAATACCCCACAGCCGGATATTACATGCCGGTAGCGCGGTTCTGGGAATTATTCATTGGAGCAGCGCTTTTTGAACTGACTCGACTCAAGCCAAATCTCCTGGGAAAGCATTCCATTTGGACAGCCTTATTGGGGATGATTTTAATCATTCTTAGTTTCATCCTCATTGATTCAACAAAGGTTTTTCCAGGGTGGTGGGGTCTTCTCCCCACGTTCGGTGCCTTTTTCCTGATGGCCGGCCCAGACAATTGGATCAGTCGCAATCTTCTTTCCAACAGGATCTTCGTTGGAATCGGTTTGATCAGCTATCCCATTTATCTATGGCATTGGCCACTCCTTGCGTTCCTTTGGGTGAACCACGGAGACCTTCCCCCAACTGCAGCACGAGTGGGAGCAGTTGTTGCGTCATTGGTTTTGGCATTTGCGACCTACTGGTTCGTGGAAAGGAACCTGCGGTTCCGAAAAGGCCGTTCCGTGACCATCGGACTTGTTTTGGGCTTGGGTTTCTGGTGCATTGTCGGCGGATTGATGTGGCTAGGCATGTTCAGGCCCAGACTGTCCAATGAAAAGATTCTTGTCGTTGCCGAGGTCACTCGCGATTTCAGTTTTCCCGAAAGAATGGTTCCCCGCCAAAACCAGCAAGGGGTCCATATTTTTTCCACCGGCTCCGTGGACACCCAATTCATCCTCGGGGATTCCCACATTCAGCAATATGTCGTGAAATTCACCCAGGAGGCTTCCGCCAATCCCCAGGCGAAGACGCTCGTCGTCGCCACTCGAGGTGGCTGCCCCCCCATCCCCGAGGTCGAGAAACCATGGGATCCCGGATGCAGCGAATGGGTCGAATCGCAATTCCAAACCGCGAAGTCGGACAACAACAAGTCCGTACTCATCGGTGGATGCTGGAACTGCTATTTCTCCGCCGACTCCGCCCACGACGAGGCATCCTCGATCTTCATGCGGGATGCAGGCGGTGGGCAGCACCCGCTTTCGGAGAAAGCAGGACAAGATCTCGCCTTCGCCGCGTTGGAAAAGGCGGTCTCCGAAATCTCAAGCCGGAAAAAGGTCTATCTGGTGCTCGACAATCCCATCGGGGATGTGTTCAATCCCGCTCGACTGATCAAGGGGGATCGATTGTTCGGATTCAAGGTCGATTCGCCATCGGACAGCACCCCGGTCAATCCCAGGGAGTTTCCGATCCGCCAACGCCTGATCGAGATCGCTCGCCGTGCGAACGCGGAGATCCTGGATCCCTGGTCGGTTCTCTGCTCCGACAAGAATTGCCTGGTCGCCCAGGGAGGAGTCCCCATCTACATGGACCAGAACCACCTTCGCGCGGGTTTTGTCAGGAAGCACGCCACGTTCCTGGATCCAGCCTTCCGCTGAAACCCGTCCGGACCGGCCATCCATTGCGGCATCCGTCGGCCGACTCGGGACCGCGGGAGGACAGGGGGCGGGCCACCCGCGAATCTGACGGTTTTTGTCAACCATGGACGATCGACGGATCCCGCTGGATCCCACCTGCCGGACCTGGACGCCGGCGACGGGGATTCAGGAATGCACGGCTTCGCCCATCCACTGGATGTTGTCGAACCGCTGGCGCAACGAGTGCTCCAGGATCGCGACGCATTTGAAGCCCGCGGCGGGATGGAACTCCACCTCCAGGCCCAGTTTGGCGGCCGCTATGCAGATGTGCAGGCGATCGGTGCGGATCCGCCGATACCCCCGCAAGGAAGCGATGAGCAGAGCCGCGGCCGTCTCGTGGGCCACGCGATGGTGGGAACGGATGGTGAGGATCTCGGAGAGATCCAGGTTGCCTTCCGGAAGAGGTGCGCCGGCGCTCTCGACATCGCATCGGAACGCGTTCAGGATCGGAAAGGGACGTACCTGGGATCCGCCGGGCCCGATGGCCGGATGGGAACGGAGGAATTTCCGAACCCGCAACAGGATTCCCGGAAACAGCCACTCGGTTTTCCTGTCCAGAACCTTGTTCCATCCCGCCAGAATGGCGAGCTTCGTCCAATCGAGGGTCGAGGGAAGGGGCTGGGGGCTGGGATCGTGTCCGATGGCGAGATCGTGGGATAGGACGACCTTGGCATGCTTGGCGTGCTGTTGGCAGTGCCGTAGGGAAACCAGCTCGCGGCAGAAAATCACCGCATTGCTCCCCATGGCCTCCAGGAGGTCTTCGTGTCCCTCTACGGAATGAGGCAGGAGGACCACCTTGGAAGCCCTCGAGTGGTAGGCTCGGAGGAACCTGGATGCCTCCACGTAACGTCGATTGAGGTTTCCCCCGCCACCGTATAGGATCGTCTTCCCGGTAGGATCGAAATCCGAGGAGAGGATTTCCTTCACCTGGATTCCCAAACTCCGAAACCTCGACCACGTCGCCGAGGCGATGAGGGAATCCCCCGCATTGCCAGGATTGGGCCGGTACCAGAGGTCAGCCTGTTTTGCCAGGTCGATCAGAAAGCTGTCGAGTTCCTCGAACATGTCAGTGCGCGACCGATGTTCCGGATTTCCGGATCAGGTCCTTACCGGTCATGAGGGAAGCCGGGATCGAGAGGAACCTCGCCACACTGCTTACGGGGTCTTCAGAGTCGACAGGCAGCATGTTTCTCCTAAGCCGAACCAAGTACAAGGAGTGGTGTCCTTTAGCATCTCCGATCACAGGTTCGTGAACGATTCGGATCCGAAGTCACGAACTGTCGATTCAGTCCCCTATTCTACATCTTTTCTGGCTTCCAAGTTGGACATCTTCGAAGAAAACGCCTGGTTCGCGATAATTCGACCCCAAAATGAAGGAATTTCCAGGATTAAAAAATCCATCATCGGAGGGCTATGCCCCTCCGAACAAGGGCTTTCGCAAGCGCTCTCCTCGAGAGAGCAGGGGCTTTGGTGTCACGAACACTCTGGTACTCGACTTCCTCATGCCAGGTTGGGTCTGAAAAAAGACTAGGTTTCCCCGGATGGAGACTTCCGACCAGACAAGACCCTTGGTTTCTGTCGTTTTACCGTTTTTCCGCAATCCATTGGTTGTCGAGGCCGTCGAGTCCATCCTCAACCAGACCTTCCGGGATTTCGAACTGCTCGCCATCGACGACTGCTCTGGCAACGGCGTGGCACGTCTGCTGGACAAGTTCGACGATCCACGTCTCCGACTGATCGAGAAAGACACCAATGGCGGGGAAAATGCAACCCGGAACCTGGGAATCTCGATGGCCAGAGGCAAGTACATCGCGTTCCAGGACCATGACGACATTTCCTATCCCGACCGACTGGGCAAGCAGGTCGCTTTCCTCGAATCGAACCCGGATGTGCTGGGTTGCGGAACGGCTTGCCACTACGGCGATGCACATACACCGCACCTGGTTCCGGCAAGCTCCCGACTTCTGCGATGGGAGATGATCTTCAACAACCACGTCATGTTCCCCACGGTGATGGTCCGCTCATCCTTCGCGAAAAGGCACCCTTTCGGCGACATGGTGGCCACGGACGATTACCGGTGGCTCTTCGAGCTGCTCCAGGAGGGGGAGTTCGCAAACCTTCCTGAGATCCTTTTCCACTACCGCATGCAGCCAACTTCCCTCTCGCGGGAGAAGGCGGAAATCCAACTGGCGAACCTCGATATCTGTCGTGCAAGGTTCGCCGAAAGCATCGGAGTCTCGTGCGATCCAAAGGAGATTTCGATCCTCAGGATGCTCGGGACCCCGCAGACCGACTCCTGGGAGTCTCCCGCCCAATTGCGCGAAGCAGCCAGCCTGCTGGGGCGATTGATCGAATCCTTCTGCAGGAAGCATCCCGGCGCGGCATTGCCCGTGAAGATGTTCGCCCTGGCCCGACTCCGCTTCGCCGCCACCGTCAGTTCCGGTCTGGGATCCGAGGTCTACTGGGATTTCCGGCGATTCCGCAAGGAGCTCGGATTCGCCTTTTCGGTCGACGAGACCAAACTCGCCCTCAAGATCCTCCTGGGATTTCGCCGGGGGAAAAGTCTCGCTCCTTGAGCCTCCATCCCTGACAATTTCCTCCAGGCCTCCCCAGGCCCCGCGAGGGGGGACGGATGGATGGATGGGACCTATCGGAGAGCGAGGTGCTGGATTTTGTAAACTGTTTAGTCTGGAAACAACATGGAGCATCGGATCGAGTCCATCGTGAACAAGTCAGGCGGGAACAACAAAGTCCACCTGCCAATGGAGGGCAAGTGACGCCGCCTCGGATCAGCATCATCATCCCTACCTACAACCGGAAGGACCTCCTTTCGGTGACGTTGGACTCGTTCGTCGAGCAGGGATCCATCGATTGGGAATGCATCGTGGTGGACGACCACAGCGATGACGGCACCCTGGAAATGCTCGCGCAACGGGCCAGGACCGATCACAGGATCCGAGTGATGGTGAAGCCCAATGGCCGGTTGAGAGGCCCGGCTTCCGGTCGGAATGTCGGACTGGCGGAGTCCAAAGCGGATTATGTGCTGTTTTTCGACTCCGACGATCTGCTCGAACCTGGATTCCTTCTCGAGACCGTTCGTCGGATGGAGGAGAACCAATTCGATCTGCTGGTCTCTCGGATCCGTTTCTTCCATCCCGATGGTACTAAACCTGACGTGGAAAGTCCCCTTATCCAATCGGAGAGCTTCATTGTCAGGTCTGCTGCTGCGGAACATTCTGTACAGACCCAGAACATCGTATGGAAGCGCTCCCTGCTTTCGAAATTGGACCCCATTCGTGAGGACCTGGTCTTCGGCGAAGATTTCGAGTACGCGATTCGAGGAATCCTCGCCGCCGACAAGATCGGAATCGCCAACGATCTTTTCGTCAAGGTCAGGCGCCATGGAGACTCCCTTTCCTTTTCCTTGGATCGGAAAAAGAGCATCCGCAGGAACCTCAGCACCTACGACGCCCATTTCCTGGTCGTTCGAAGCATGGCGCGGTCAGGACAAGACTACCAGGGCTGCCTCAAGTACAATTTCCGCTTGATGTACAATGCGGTTTCCGGAGGGATCCGCTCAGGGTGGCTGAACTTTGGATTCCTCCGTCGACAACTTCATCTGCTGATCTACTCCCTTAGAGAACGACAATTCCGTCCTTTTTTTCGGACCCTCCTACTTGGGCCCTCCTTTTGGCTGATCGGAATAGCCCGGTTCATCTCCAAGACTGATTAGCTTTGCCTTCAAGGAGCTTCGGGGATAAAGTCGGCAAAAGACCACTCCCGATTCCAGATGTTCCGTCAAACTTCTCAAAGTTTCCGTCAAGGTCGGGCATAAGTCCATTGAGGGGAAGCGATGGTGGGCCACTCCCAACCTTCCCGCTGTCATGGCCCAACTTCCGATCTTCCACGTTCAGACAAAACGAATGGTTCAATCCTAGATTTTCCGCTCCATCAAGGATCGAGAGGAAGCATTGTGGGAACTCAGACGATTCGCGACACCAGAATCGATGCGATCAAGGGAGGAGCAATCATTCTCGTGGTCTTGGGCCATGCCATCTCCTCAGCCACTCAGCACAGCGAAAAATCCAAACTACTCGATATCATCTATTCCTTCCATATGCCCCTCTTTTTTTTCGCAAGCGGATACCTTACAAATAAAAACACCACCTTTTCTGCGTTTGCAAGACGTTGCAAATCGTTAATCTGGCCACTAGTTGTGTGGACTCCAATCTTTAGCATCTGCGTCATTTTAAAAAAAAAGCTCAAACAGGATAAGCTGGGGTGCTTTCAAGGCCGTTTGTATTGATACCATTGCCCACCCATATCACTCAGGGTTATGGTTTCTCTGGATCCTGTTTTTAATCAATTTGCTTTTTCACCTGATTTCGAAATATACCATCAAACACATTCACCTGTATGCGATTAGCCTTGCAGGGTTTGTGGAGTCCCCCCGGAATTTCAGTCCACTGGAAAGTTTAGGAACACCCCTCACGCTGCGGCCATTTTGACCGACACATCCGCCCAAGC
>DAOPYN010000113.1:0-7471 GCA_035352895.1 Fibrobacteria bacterium
ATGGTGGTGTACCCCACGATGATCGAAGCCAGGCTCCTTTCCGAGCTTCCCTTCATGGCCACCGAGAACATCCTGATGCAAGCGGTCACGAAGGGCGGCGACCGCCAGGAACTCCACGAACTCATCCGGCGCCACAGCATGGCCGCAGGCGCGGTGGTGAAGCAGGAAGGCAAGCCAAACGACCTCTTGGACCGTCTGGCCGCGGATCCCGCCTTCGGGCTTACCCGACAGCAGTTGGAATCCGTCCTGGATCCCAAGCTCTACGTGGGACGTGCGCCCAGCCTGGTGAAGCGCTTCCTGAAGGACGAAGTCGAACCCATCCTCCTGGCCGAAGCCGAAGCCTTGTCGGAAAGCGCGGTCGACCTCAAGGTCTGACGTGACGCGTCGCATTGCCGACGCGGCCAGGGCAATGCGACAATCAAACGTGTCGCACGATTCGACCAGAACGAGCGGGGGGGTCGCTCCGCGATGGACTGCACGTCTGTGGAGCTCGCTTCCGGAAGCCGGTTGGACCTCCCTTTCCCTGGCGGCGCTGGTGGGACTCACCCTGCTGGTGGTCGTCTACATGCGGTTCCTCAACCATCGGGAAGTGGACCTCCATCCGTACCTGTCCATGAGGGCGATCTCCGACTCCTCGGACGGAGGACGTTCGCTCTCCTACGCGGAGCGAAGAGGAGACGTCTACCGCTTCTCCTACGCCCTCCACCCGGGCTTCTCGTTTCCCTGGGCGGGCGGTGGATTCCGTCTGGGAAACCTCATCCCGGAAGACTTGCGGGACTTCTCGCAATTCCAGGGCATCCGTCTGCGCGCACGCCAGCAAAGCAGTCGTGGCACTCCTCCCATGCGGCTGTTCGTGATGGCTGCACGCCCCTGCAACGGGACCCTGCTGGTGGTTCCCCACGAACTCCAGTTCCGGCCCGACTCGATCTGGTCGGAACAGTCGCTGGACTGGGACATCCTTCGCCTGCCCTCCTGGTTCATCGCCTCCCATGAGCTGGGGCCCGCCGACCAGAAACCCAAGCTCGACGACGTTCGGGAAATCCAATTCGTGAGCCCCGACATCCCGTCGAATTCCGACACGGGCTTCCTGGAGGTCTCCGACGTCCACCTGGTGGGTACGAGGATCGCTCCGGTGAAATTCCTGGCCGGCCTGCAAGCGGTCTGGATCGTCTGGGGAATCCTCCAGATTTTCCTGGTCTTCCGCGCCTGGCGGAGCCGAGTGGCCCATGCGTCCATCCGCGCCCAGGAAGCCGAAGAAGCCTCGCTAGCCAAATCGGAATTCCTGGCCACCATGAGCCACGAGATCCGCACCCCCCTCAACGGCGTGCTGGTCCCCGCCCAGATCCTCAGGGAATCCGCACTGGACCCTGAACAGACGGATCTGGTGGAGACCATCCTGGAGTCGGGAAGCCATCTGGCGGCGGTCCTCCAGGACATCCTGGACCATTCCAAGATCGAATCCGGCAAGATCGAGCTGGAGCGGCTCCCGCTGGACCTGCGTCGAACTCTATCGGCGGTCCGCCGCGTGTTCGAGCCCCGATCGCGCGAGAAGAGGCTGCAACTCGAATTCTGGGTGGACCCGTCCCTCCCGCATCTGGTGGTGGGCGACGCCCTGCGCCTTCGGCAGATCCTGATGAACCTGGTCTCCAACGCCATCAAGTTCACCGAACGCGGCGAGGTCCAGGTCCAGGTTTTCCCTTCGACGCTCGGAGAAGGGCGCATCCGCTTCGAGATTTCCGACACGGGCATCGGCATGGACGACAAGTCCATCCAGAGGTTGTTCCAGAGATTCTCCCAGGCCGAATCCAGCACAACCAGGCGGTTCGGTGGCACCGGTCTGGGCCTGTCCATCGCCCAGGGACTTGTGGAAGCCATGGGCGGCCGGATTTCCGTGGCGAGCACACCGGACGTCGGCACCAAATTCGCCTTCGAGATCGAACTTCCCGCCACCGACACACCTCCCAGGCCTGGGGAGTCCACCATCGAAGGCCTACCGCTGCCGGTGGGAGCCAGGGTCCTGGTGGTGGACGACGACCGCACCAACAGGAAGGTCGCCCAATCGATGCTCGAGAAGATCGGATGCGTTCCCAGCGTGGCGGAAAACGGGATGGAAGCCCTGCGACTTCTGGAAACGGAAGCGTTCCGATTGGTCCTGATGGACCTCCACATGCCTCAGATGGATGGCTGCGCGGTGGTCAAGCGCCTCCGCGCGTGGCAGGATTCCAGCGATCCCCGCAAACGATTCTCCGCCCGCACACCGATCGTGGCCCTGACCGCCGACGTCGCCCCGGGCGCGCGCACGCTGTGCCTGGAGGCGGGCATGAACGACCTGATCACCAAACCCTTCCGTCGCGAGGATCTTTTGCTGATGCTCGATCGTTGGGCCCAGGGACTCCCCGTGGAGCCCGGCTTCAAGCCTCAGCCCTGAGTCTTCCTGCCGCGGAAGGAATCGACCAGAAGCCAGAGTACGGCGAAAGTGATGTAGATGTCCGCGACGTTGAAGATCCCGGTACGCAAGCCGCCGATCCCCACGTTCAGGAAATCCAGTACCCCGCCGTCGAACCGGATCCGATCGATCAGATTGGCGATCCCTCCCGATGCCACCGCCGCCATGCACCAGCGGGACGTGGACGTCGCCGTCTTGGACCGGAAGATCCAGATGGTGAGCCCCAACAGGAACAGACCGACGCCCCAGATCAGGAGCGTCTGGCGCAAGTGTTCCGGCAGGGTGGAACCCAAACTCAGGAACGCACCGCGATTGCGGACCATCTGGACCCGGAAGCTGCCCCCGAGGAAGGTGTAGAGGTCGGTAGGGAGCATCCACCGTTCCACCAGGATCTTGGAAACCTGATCCAGGGCGATTCCACCCGCGATGCCGATGGCGAGAAGCCCGTTGCGACGCTCTGACATGCACCATTCCCTTTCGGAGCCGAACCGGGGATGGAACCCCGGGTTCGCGACGGGGGAAAAGATACGCCGATCGCCCGCCCCCGACATCGTCGTCGACGTTCAATCGCCAGCCGGACGGCTCTTCAGAACGTAATTTGGGTGATTCAGGATCACAGTGACGACGCTAACCTTCGCTTCCAGCATTCCAAGACCCAACATCCGTGAAGACCGGACGCGTTGCGCCATCCTGTCGGAGACGTTGCGGCTGGTGGAAAAGCTCGGGTTTTCGAAGATCACCCTCGACGACATCGCCCGCTGCCTGGGAAAGAAGAAAAGCTTCCTCAACTACTACTTCCCGGACAAGGAAGCCCTCCTCGCGGCCGCCGTCGGCAGGGAGGTCGATGCGATCCGCCAGGAACTCCAACGCGCCGTGGCCAAGGAAGTCACCGGCAAGTCCAAGATCTCCGCCTACCTTCTTCGCTACCACCAGGAGATCAGGCGCCGCCTCCCGATGATCCGCCACCTGCGCAAGGAAATTCAAGGGGGGGCTTCCGGGAGCTACGCCTTGATCCTGGACAAATCACGCATCTCCCGCGAACGCGAGGTTCCCATGGTGGCGGATCTTCTGCGCGTCGGAGTGCGCGACGGCTCCCTGCGTCCGCTGGGCGAAACGGAGATCGAAGCGGTGGCGGGATTCTTCCTGATGGCCTTGCGCGGAATCGAGCAGGAGTACATCCTGGGCGAAGCCGACGAGACCGCCGAAGCATCCTTCGCGATCGCCATCCGGACCTTGGAATGCGGTCTGGCTCCATGAGCCTTTTCCTGGGAACCTCGGCCACCCAGATGAAGTTTTCGACCAATTTGCTTTTCTGGTCGAAAAGTCATAACTTCAATCTTTCATGACGGATCAGGCGGAGAGAAAGCCCCAATGGGCCATGAGGATGGTCCTGCTGGACAATCTCCTGAGACCCGTGGAACCACTTCTCGTGCTGGCTTGCACAAGTCTCTACGCCGGTGGCCAGTGGGGTTCGTTCAAGCTTGCGGAATCCCTGGCGTACTTGTTCTATCGCTTGGCCATGCTGGGGATGGACCGAGGGATCGTCTGGTGGTCCGGGCAATCCCGTCCTGAAGAATACCGCAAGGACCTGGGGGCGTCTCTCTGGTCGGTGCTCTTGGCATCCGGTATCGGGGTGGTGGCGATGGTCGCGTCGTCGTTGTGGACCAACGGCAACATCCACGGAGCCAACCTGGGGATCACCGACATCTGGCTCATCGCCGGATCCATCCCCTGCCTGGCCCTGGCCGACATCTTCTATCAGGCCAACCTCAACAAAGGGCAACTCCTCGCGCGGATCGTGGGAAAGAACATCCTTCTACCCCTCGTGGTGTTCGGTGGCGCCGTCGTGTCGCACTTCGCCCACGGCCCGGGACTCCCCTTCTGGTTCTTCGCGGGAACCCTGTCCAGTTTCCTCTTGGCGGCAGGCTCCTTCCAGTTCCTGCACAGGTTCGGCTGGAGGGACCTCCGCCCTCGGCTTCCTTCCAAGCGTCTGACGTCCTATTCCTTCGCGCTGATGGGCTCGGATCTGTTCACCGGGGTGACCGCCCGGGTGGACCTGATGCTTCTGGGCGCACTCTCCGACGTGCGGGCCATCGAGGTCTACAACTTGGTGGTGATGGTGGGCAGGAGTCTGCAATCGATCCGCCAGAGCTTCGATGGCATCCTGCTGTCCGACTTTTCGAGGGATGGATCGAGGACACTGACTCCGGCCCTCCTGGACCGACTGAACCAATCGGCCTGGATGGTGGGGAAGCTCCTGAGCCTGGCGATGCTGGTGGTGGTCCTGGGCGGCAAGCCATTGCTTCGGGGAATGCACCCCCAATACGCCGAGAGCTACGCTCCGCTGGTGGTCTTCGCCTTGGCGACCTACCTGAACCTCCGCGGCGACCTCAGCGGCATCATGCTCCAAGGCCTCGGAAGAAGCAAGGAATGGCTCATCGTCCAGGCTTCCGGACTCTTCGTGAACGTGGTCTGCAATGTCGCGTTCATTCCCGTGTGGGGAGCCATGGGAGGCGTCCTCGCCTTGAGCGCATCCCTACTGGCGCAAGGCGCGATCAGCCAGTTCCTGCTCCGCAGGCACAGCCTGGGAAGGATCTGGCAAGGCCCCTATCTTCGCAGCTCCCTGCGATTCGGCGCCTTGGTGGTGGTCGGATGCATCGCCGCCCTCCAGCTGCAGAGCGATGTGGCCAGGATCGGACTCCTGGCCGCCTGCGGCTTGGGGTGGTGGTGGCTCCTTCGCCGCGAGTCTGGTGAAGGGAATCTCTTCGCCGCAGGCTGAGCCACGACCTGTGGTGGCCTGGACACCTTAGCACACGGGAGCCCGTCCCGGATGCTCAGGGGTGAGGAACGCTCTTGGTTCCTCCCGTGGAATTGGTCTTCGCTGACTGGGCGACGACGTTGCGGATCCGCTCCAGGGCAGCCAACCCGTCCACCCCACCGCCGACGGCTTCGACCATTTCCGACCCGTTGGACGTGGCCAGGAAGATCACTCGCTCCTTGGCTGGATCCACCAGACCTTGCGGATCCAGAGGGATGTAGCGGTCGACGATCAGGATGGGGTGAACCGGCGAATTCATGTCCTTGGCCACGCTGCAGTTGAATCGCGCATCGGCGGGCTCCACCTGGATCAGGCTTCCCTTGGCCACCGAGCCTTCGCCGCGGATCACCTCCTCCACCTGGTATTCCGTCCAAGGCACGGTGCACGGCTCGGCCATTCCCTCCACTTTCCGGAACCCCTTTCGGGAAGTGGGACGCGCCACATAGATCGCTTGGGAGCGTTGGACGATCGATTCCAGTGGGACTTCGTGGAGAACTCCACTCATGGCGAGACCTTTCAGCAGGGACAGGGTCAGAAGCATGGGTGCCTCGGATAGGGAAATGGGTGGAAAGTCAAAGGCTCCTAAGCACCAGCACGGGAATCTCCGAGCGGGCGAACAGACGCAAGGGTGGTCCCCACGTGCCCGCGCCGCGACTGACGAAGGTCTGCACGTCTGCCAACCGCCCCAATCCAGCCAACATGGGCTGCTGCAGCGGGACCAGATGGTGGAAGGGCCAGATCTGCCCACCGTGCGTGTGGCCCGACAGCATCAATCCCACCCCCATCCCCCGGGCCGCCAATGCCTGGCGCGGCTGGTGGGCCAAAAGGATCACCGCCGCCCCCCGGGGAACGCCCTCCAGGGCCTTGGCTGGATCCGGGGCCACCCCTCCGGGTGCTCCGGCTTCGTGGGAATCCGTGATGCCCGCCACGTGGAGCGAATCTTCCCCGCGCGCCAGGACGCGATGTTCGTTCACCAAAACGTCCCAACCCAGACGGCGAACCTCGGCGGTCCAGGAAGCGATGCCGGAATAGGCTTCGTGGTTGCCCCGGACGAACAACTTGCCGTCCCGCGACCGGATCTCGGCCAGGGGAGCCACGGCATCCCGCAAGGCTTCCACGGTGCCGTCGGCGAGATCCCCCGTGTGCACCACCAGATCGGCATCGGCGCGATCGAGCGCATCCACCAGGTGCTGCGCATGTCGACGTCCACGCAGATGGCTGAAGTGCGTGTCGGAGACGTGCGCGATCCGGTATCCATCGAAGGACCTGGGCAGCCCCGGCACGGATACCTGCACTTCTTGGATCCGTGGACTCGATCTGCCGCCGACCACGGCGGCCACCACTCCGGCCAATGCCAGGATCTGGAAACCCCAGTGGACGGAATGGACCCACGGACCGGCGTCCCATCCTCCCCACCGCGCGATCCCGCGCAGGATCCAGCCCGATACGGTCCCCGAAATCGTACCAACCCACAGGAGGAACAAGGCTCCCATCCACAGGTATCCCACCAGGGAGACGATTTCCGCCGCCCACCCCGTGCGTCCCGTCCGGACCAGCACGAAGCTGGCGGGGATGGTCAAGAACAGGATCGAGAACGCGATCCGCACCCCCCAAAGGACGGAACCGGACGGACGCAGGAGGGAAATCCAGCGCGAGGCGACCTGGGCATGGAGCAGGGTCGACAGGGAGAGGATCACCAGGGAAAACACGACGAGACGAGTGGCGGACATTGTGCAACAACCTACTCGTTCCGCGCACCGCCGTCCTTCCCCTCCCACCAGGGACTACGTTTGCATCGACCTCCCCACCCTACTTCCCACGGAGAGCCCAAGATGAGGATCCTTTACGGCGTGCCCAGCGAAGGCATGGGACACGCGACCCGCTCGAAAGTGGTTGTCCAGCATCTTCTGGAGCGTGGACACGACGTGCGGATCGCCACCTCGGACCGCGCCCACACCTTCCTGGAACAAGCCTTTCCCGGTCGCACCTTCAAGATCGAAGGCTTCCATCTCAAGTACGACCAAGGCACCGTTTCGAAGTGGGGATCGTTCAAGCTCCTCCTGAAATCGGCCCCGGAAAGCCTGAAGACCAACATCGAACAGTTCGGCAAGGTCAACCGCGACTTCCAACCCGAAGTGGTCATTTCCGACTTCGAATCGTTCACCTACTACTTCGCCAAGGTCCACGGCCTCCCGCTGGTCTCGGTG
>DAOPYN010000114.1:0-7259 GCA_035352895.1 Fibrobacteria bacterium
ATGGACCTTGGCCTTGTCCTGTGGCAACTGGACATTCAACAGGGAAAAACTTTGGTTGGTCGCCAGGATCGTCCCGCGCAGGGTGTCGTTGACGTACCACTTCAACGTGTCCGCCTTTTCCACGACCACCTGGAACACCGCGGTGTCGCCAGCATGCACCTGGACATCCGATGGCTGGACCAGGATCTGGGGGAAGGCCGCCCAGCTACCCGCCTGGACAAGCAGCATGCTGAGAATCGCACGGCGAATCACCTCGGGAAATGCAAGCATGGACGGGTTCCTTGGTCGAAAGACGATGAAAGGAATTGGACAGGTGAAGCTCTCGGCACGCGGCAGGTCCGTGGTGCCGAGCGAAATTTGCGGGAGCAAACATACACCAGACACTCGGCATTCCACATCACAAGAATGGGAGTCCAATTCATTTGGTGAAAAATGCTGTTGCCAGGAGAACTCCGCACACCGTTCGAAGTTTCCAAAACGGATTCAAGACAATTTCAGTCAATCATGAAAACCGCCTCCGATTCCCCGTCATGCGGCATTCCATGCGGCTTTCGGACGACATGACACAAGACCACTGGATCGTTCCCATTCAATCGCGTCACATGAAATCGTGTATCCTAAATCTGGGATACACGAATTTTTTCCCACCCCCTGTGCATCTCAAATCGAATGGATTAACAGCCTTTCATGAATACTTCACAAACCATTCTTCCAAACCCTCATCGAACCAAAAACGCCATTTCCCGTCACACCATCGGCGAGCCGCCGCTCCTGCCCCCCCCCTGTTCGTTGCGTTCGAGGGGCGATTCGTGAATCGCCCCTTCCGTCGCCCCCCCAGGGAACGGCGGCGTCCCTCTCCCGGTCTCCCAACCAATTCCACCACACCCCCAGCGACCAGCGAAGCTGGCGTCGGGCCCACCGACAGGCAACTGCAGCTCGCCTAGCTTCACCGCGCCGCACTTGGCGCTGATGGCGCCCAACCGAAGCCCCGGTTGCCGCTGTTGTCGAGACGCCGGCTTCGCCTCCTCCGCACAAACGGCGAAAGGCTCATGGCAATCAAGTGCAGCAGGCCCAACGATGGGGGTCCGGGGGCTTTGCTATTGGCAACGGCCAGTGGCCACGAGGATACCGATCGCGACCTTGATTCCCCGGCCGCTGTAGGGACGCAACAGTTTGCACCCCTAACATGGCGGGGCGAGCATGCCCGTTCCAGCCAAAGCCCCCCAGCGCGCAGAACAGGCCTTAGTTGTCGCCGCCCATGTCGAGGACTGCCAAGAACGCCTCCTGCGGCACATCCACCGACCCGATGGACTTCATCCGCTTCTTGCCTTCCTTCTGTTTTTCCAGGAGCTTGCGCTTGCGGGAGATGTCGCCACCATAGCACTTGGCGGTCACGTCCTTGCGCAGGGCCTTCACGGTGGATCGCGCGATGATCTTGTTGGCCAGGGCCGCCTGGATGGCAATGTCGAACTGCTGGCGCGGAATGAGCTCCTTGAGCTTCTCGCAGAGGCCGTTGCCGTGCGCGTAGGCCTTCTCGCGGTGGATGATCACGCTGAAGGCGTCCACCGGATCGCCGTTGAGCAGGATGTCCAGGCGGTTGAGGTCGCCCTCGCGGTACCCGATGGGCTCGTAGTCCAGGCTGGCGTAGCCCTTGGTGGCGCTCTTGAGGCGATCGAAGAAGTCGAACATGACCTCGCCCATGGGCAGCTCGAATTCCAAGGTCACCTGCTCCTCGGAGATGTAGGTGGTGTTCAGGTACACCCCCCGCTTCTCGTTGCAGAGCTTGTGGATGTTCCCGATGAATTCGGACGGCGTGAAGATCTGCGCCTTGATCCAAGGTTCGGCGATGGAGTCCACCGCGTTGGGTGGCGGCAGCTGCGAGGGGTTGTCCACCAGCACCACTTCGCCGTCGGTCTTGGTCACGTGGTATTCCACGCCCGGTGCGGTGGTGATGATGTTCATGTTGAATTCGCGGTCCAGCCTTTCCTGGACGACCTCCATGTGCAGGAGCCCCAGGAAGCCGCAACGGAACCCGAACCCGAGCGCACCGGAGCTTTCCGGCACGAAATTGATCGCGCTGTCGTTGAGCTGGAGCTTCTCCAGGGATTCGCGCAGTTCCGAATAGTCGTCGGGATCCACCGGATAGAGGCCGGCGAAGACCATCGGCTTCACGTCGCGGTAGCCAGGCAAGGGTTCGGCAGCGGGACGGGAAATGTCCGTGAGGGTGTCGCCCGTCTTGATGTCGGACAGATTCCGCACGTTCCCCACGAGGTATCCCACCTCGCCGGCTCCCAGTTCGTCGCAGGGGATGCGGGTGCGGGTGAGGATCCCGATCTCGATGGCGTCGTACTCCCCTCCCGAGCGCATGTAGCGGAGCTTCATGCCCTTTCTCAGCACACCTTCCACCACCCGCACGTAGGCGATGGCCCCGCGGTAGCTGTCGTAGACGGAATCGAACACGAAGGCCCGCAGGGGCTGCTCGCGCTCGGCCTTGGGCGCGGGGAAGAACTCGACGATCTTCTCCAGGAGCACGTCGATGCCGATGCCCGCCTTGGCCGACACCCGCGGGATCAGGTCGGGATCGATCCCGATCAGCTCGCCGATCTGCTTGGCGAACATCTCCGGCTGTGCGGAGGGCAAGTCGATCTTGTTGAGGATGGGCAGGATCTCAAGGTCGGCCCCCATGGCCAGGTAGAGGTTGGAGATCGTCTGGGCCTGGATTCCCTGGGTCGCGTCCACGACCAGGATCGCTCCCTCGCAGGCCCGCAGGCTCCGGGAGACTTCGTAGGTGAAATCCACATGTCCCGGTGTGTCGATGAGATTGAGGTAGAAGGTCTGGCCCTTGTGCTCGTGGACCAGACGGATGGCCTTGGACTTGATGGTGATCCCACGCTCGCGTTCCAGATCCATGCTGTCCAGGAGCTGCTCCTGCATCTCGCGCTTCTGGACGGTACCGGTACTTTCCAGGAGGCGGTCGGCCAGGGTGGACTTGCCGTGGTCGATGTGGGCGATGATGCAGAAATTGCGGATCTGGGCCGCTTGAGGTTTCATCCTAAGGACCGCACCAGAGATGGATGCAGCTTGGCCAGAGCGTGCTGCAGGTTGGCTTGGGAGGCGACGAACCGCACCCTTGTCCGGTGCGGAGAGGAGACCGTACGAGCCAAGATGCGGTGCGGGCTGGCATGGGATGCGCCCGGTTCTGGTGCGGTGTTCAGGATCATAGGTGGGGCCAAGGTAGAAAGCCCGTGGGCAGTCCAGGAGCCCACTTGGACGTCCTGTGGTTCATTCCCCGACCAGCAGGGTTCCCCGACGCGCTCCGACCACGTTTTCCCAGACATACCAGTAGACGCCAGGCCGCACCTTCTGCCCACCTTCGTTCTTCAGGTCCCAAACCACTTCCGAACGCCCCCACTGGCTGCGTAGACGTCGCACGCAGCTGCCGTCCTGGGCGAGGATCTGGAGAACCGCCCCATCGGTGGCGCCATCCAAGGGGAACCGGATGGGCTTGCCTCCAGTGGAGGGATTGCCCTGTGCGTCCATGGCCTTGGGCTTGAGGACTCCACCATTGGATGTGAGAATCCGGATGGGGGTGGACAGGTCCAATTCGCCGAAGGAGACCTCCACTCCACCGGTGGTGCTGCGGAACGTGGCGGGAAACCATTTCCCATCCCCGTTCCCCACATAGACCCGTTCCGGCGCGAACGGTAGCTTCACCGTGGCGTTGGTCAGCGCCAGACGTCGATCGGCATCTTCCAGAACCAAGGCATGACCGCCGTTGGAGACGGTCCGAGCAGCCCAATCCTCGATCGCCGGATCCGGCCTCCACTCGTCCAGGTGCGCCAGAGGGGTGGAGCTCGCTGTGGACTTGGCGGTTCCGGCCAACTGGATGCCGGAGGAGGAACGCCAGGAAAAGGGATCCCCGGCCACCGACACGATGCTGTCCGGAGGATTGGTCACGAACAGACGGATCTTGGCCGCATTGGCCGTTGCACCCGGCAAAAGTTCCGGAGGGCCGGCATTGGCGATGGACCAGACGTTGCGTGCGCGATCGCGGCCATGCAGACGAACAGACCCCTTGCAAACCTCCCATCCGGTTCCGGATGGAGATACGAACGTACGCGCCATGGACACTCCAGGCTCCGGAATCCACACCACCAACCGCTCCGCATTGGGCGAAGCGGTATCGATCCATTCCTGGATCCGCCCCACCTCCAGGTCGAACTTGGTGTCGGCAGAAACTTGAAGAGTCCCGGAAAGCCTGGGGAACATCGCGGCATCGGTGAAGCCTGCCAGCGATGGCACATTCCAGGTGGACCGCCGCCCTGTCCGTCCCACCCGGACGGCGTACCGCAGGAGAGTGGAATCCAGGCTCCAGCCGTCGTTTCGCAGGACATTCCGCAATGCCTTCCGATACGATGTCTTGTTCTCCTTGTTGAACTCCCAAAGACGCTTGAGGATGTCATCCCCCCGATCCTGCATCAGCTGGGTGACGAACCACGCGTGCTCGTAGGAACCTCCAGCACCGAACAAGGATCCGTGGGTCTCGAACTTGGCCAATCCAGAGCTCGGCCTGACATCTGGATTTCCCAGAAACGAGAGGTAGTCGGTTTCTTCCGGATAGACCTTCCGCTCCATGGCCACGGCGGAGGCTTCGAAGAGGGTGCTCTCCTCCAGCCGCGTGTCGTAGCGATACTGGATGCTGTGGAAGAACTCGTGGCTGGCGGTGGCCTGGATCGCCAAGACCCAATCGTTCTTGTAGTCGGAACCGACAAGCTTGCCGTCGATGTCCCGGTAGTAGCTCCAGTTGACGAACTCCGCGAGGTTGGCCGCCAACACGATCCCCGTGGCCCCCCCCGTCTCCAGACCGGAGATGCCGTACACCATGTGGTCGGGGTCGCCGTAGTTGGCTAGCTTGGCCACATGACCGAACTCCACCGGCAGTTTGCCGGCAGCCACCGGCAACCCCCATCCGTAGGAGGTGGAAAGCGGCTTTGGCGGAAGGTAGCCCAGGGTATCCACGTACAGCCGCCAAGCCTTTTCCATGGCGATGGAGGCCTCCCGGATCAAACGGGGGATCTCATCGCCCGCCGCCACGCTCGCCCCGGCCCCCTTGATGCCATGCGTCGCATCCGTCGACCAGAAGAAATGGAAGTGCTCGGTCTGGTAGGATGGCTGGCTTGCGGCTTGGCGCGCGAGCATGGCCGCGGACATCTGCGGCTGGGGCCGAGGGCCTGCATGGAGCGCAAGCCCGCAGCGGTGCACCTGGCCGGTCGAAAGGGCGAGTAGGAGGGAGGTGATCAGCACCTGCAATATGGTAGAAACCGGAGGACACGGATTGCATTCCGCACGACTACATTGCTGGATGTGATAGGAGTCTTCGATTCTGGCTTCGGTGGTCTAACAGTCTGGGGTTCGCTGGTCCGGCGCCTTCCGGAGTACGACTTCATCTATTTGGCGGACAGCGCCCGGGCTCCGTATGGTGCGAGGAGCCCGGAAGTGGTCCATCGTTTCACGTTGCAAGCCGTGGAATGGTTGTTCGAGCAGGGTTGTCCGCTGGTGATCCTGGCCTGCAACACCGCGTCGGCTCGTGCCCTGCGCACCATCCAGCGCCTGCATCTTCCCACCTATCGACCCGACCGCAGGGTATTGGGCATGGTCCGTCCATCCGTGGAGGCCTTGGCGAATCTTCCTGTCGGGAGCCATACCAACCGGATCCCCCCTTCCGACGCGGTCGGGACGGTCGCCGTCCTCGCGACGGAAACCACCATCGGCTCCAATTCCTTCGGGCTCGAGCTGCAAAGATTCGCCCCGGGACTGCATCTGATCCAGAAGGCATGCCCGCTCTGGGCCCCCCTGGTGGAGGCGGGAGAGCTCGAAGGCCCCGGAACCGAATGGTTCCTGCACAAGTACCTGGACCCCGTGATCGCCTTGTCTCCCAGCCGGATTCTGCTCGGCTGCACACACTACCCGATGCTTCTTCATGGAATTCGGGCCATCGTACCGGAAGGAATCGAAGTACTTTCCCAAGGACCACTGGTGGCCGAGCGTTTGGCCGACTGGTTGGTTCGGCATCCAGAAATGGAACGCCGTTTGACGAAAAGCGGATCGCGTACCTTCGCAACAACCGACTCGGCGGATTGGTTTTCTTCTTTCGCGGCCCGATTTTTGGGGGAGCCGGTGAAGGCTCACCAGGTGCATCTGGAAGGAAATGTGAAAGGACACTGGGAAACATGACCACTTGCCGCTATCTTTGTCCCTCTCTCGCGCTCGTGGCGCAATTGGATAGCGCGTCGGCCTCCGAAGCCGAAGGTTGTGGGTTCGAACCCCGCCGGGCGCATAGGACGGGAAGATGAGATTCGAAACACGCACAGTCGGCGTCTTCGAAGTCCTCTCCGTCTATCTTGAAGGCGATGAGGTCTTCGACGCAGGTCGTCTCCGACAGGAGAACCTGCGTCTTGTGGAAAAAGGATCGCGCAGGATCGTGGTCGACCTGACCGGGATCGATTACCTGTACTCGGACTCGATCAATGCGTTCGTGGCCTTGAACCGGCGTCTTCTGGAAAGCAGTGGTCGCCTGGGGATCCTGGTGCCCCACCCGAAGGTGCACGAAATCCTCGTCCGCGCAGGACTGGAAAACATCATGCGTCTGTACCGCAGCGAAGCCGACCTGTTGGGCGATTCGCGCGAACTGATGCGCCAATCGTCCGCATGGACACGGCCAGCGGAGCTGGTCAACGCCGCGAGCGCCTCGCAGATCCTGACCACCGCCAACTTGGCTCCGCGGAACTCCACGGATGCAGCCAGGGAGCTTGCCAGCGCGACCCAGCGCATCCAACGGCGTCGAAGCGGCCCCCGAGTGGAAGTCCGGCCTCGCCGCCGCGGTGGACGCAGCCTGGACCAGTATTCCGACGAGGAGATCCCCCTTCCTCCACAGCTGCCGTCGATCGGTTCGGAATCGTCCACCCTCCGCAGCCTTTCCATGGAATCGTCCGCGTTCCTGAACGCGCCCACGGAAAACGACCGTCGTCAGAGTGCCCCTCCGGCTCCCAAGCCCGCGCCGCCTCCTGCCGAGGCGAAGGTGTTCGAACTGCCCAAGGAGCCCCAGCAGGATGGCTATTCCACGGACGCCTGGCTCTTGGCGCTGGCTCCACAAACCGACCAGCCGCCGCCCCGACCTTCCGCCACCTCCCGTCATTCCGCCCCACCCCCGCCCTCTCCAGCGGGAACGGAATCCCAGTCTCGGTTCGACGACAACCTCC
>DAOPYN010000115.1:0-6677 GCA_035352895.1 Fibrobacteria bacterium
TTGGACGTGGCGTTGCGGCGCCGCTTCGAATTCGTCGAGATGATGCCGAAACCCGACCAATTGAAGACGACCGACGATGGACTGGACCTGCACGCCATCCTGACGACCATCAACAGAAGGCTGGAGGCGCTGTTGGATCGCGACCATACCATCGGGCACGCATTCCTGCTCGATGCCAAGAGTGTCGACGACGTGCGACGCGCGTTCGAGACGAAGATTGTCCCCCTCCTCCAGGAGTTCTTCTACGGCGAATGGAGCAAGATCGGCATGGTCCTCGGATCGGGATTCGTTCGCAAGTCGCCGTTGGGGAAGGTCACCTTCGCAAAAGGGTTCGACAAGGAACTCGAGGCATCGGACATCTACGAATTGATCCCCGCGAAGGACTGGAACGTCGACACCTTCAAGGGCATCTTGAACCAAGGATGACCCTCTTCGAACACGAGAGGATCCGGGTCGGGCAGACGATCGACGGACACACGCTGTCCTCGTCGACCTTCGACACCATCGCCGCGTGGCAGGAACGCTGCAAGGAGCGCTACGTCGAGATCGGCCATCGGTCGATTCGCGCCACCCAGTGGGTCGGTGTGATCCAGGTGGGCACCGACGTGATCGAGATTCTTCCCAAGGCCGATGCCAACCGCGACACCGACACGGGAAGAGACAAGTCGATCCAATACTGGAAGTTCGCATTGTTGCAGATGGTCGCGGCCCTGCGCGGCTTCCGATTCCGCCATTCGGAACGCGCCAGCTTGCAACTGCAGAAGCACTCCCTCCTGGAAGTCTTCCATTGGATGTTCGTCGAGGAAGCCGAAGCACTCCTGCGTGAAGGCCTCGTGAAGGCATACCGGAAGGTCCAGCGCAACAGGCCGGCCTGGAGAGGACGACTCGTCGTTTCCGAGGACATCAAGCGCAACCTCGTGCACCGCGAGCGCGTCTACACCGACGCGATGGAATACGACATCCACAACTCGTGGAACCGGATTCTCGTCGCAGGCCTGTTCAAGGTCGTCCAGCGCACCAGCAGCCATCTCCTGAAGGCGAAGACCCGAGGCCTCCTGCTTCCCTATCTCGACTGGAACAACCGATCGGTAGGTGCAGGCGAGTTCGATCGTCTTCACTACGATCGCCGCACGGATCGATACCGCGAAGCGATGGAGCTGGCTCGCCTGCTTCTGCTCGACCAGAATCCCGACCTGCAGCGGGGATCTTCCGAAGTCTTTTCGCTCCTGTTCGACATGAACAAGCTGTGGGAAGCCTGGGTCGCCCACGAAGTCCGCAAGAAAATCAAGGGAACCACGTGGACGCTCAAGACGCAATCCGTCAAGGCATTCTGGGAAGGCGGCAAAACCGGAAGCGAGACGAGTACGAAGACCATCAAGCCCGATTTGCTCCTCATCCCGGGGCCAGAATCGGAGGAACTGCGGCTCTGGCAGGATGACTTCCCGGCCCTCAAGGGACGAACGGTTCTCGATACCAAGTGGAAGACTTCCGACTCGTACATCCCAGGCGACGCCGACCTCAAGCAGATGTACGTCTACAACAAGCTGTACGGAATCCACCAGGCTTTGCTCCTGTATCCCAAGCCTCGCGGTTGCCGCGACGTCCAGGTTGCGGGTCAGGGGGCATTCCAAGACCAGGAAAGGAGCCGCTGCGCAGTGGCCTTCCTGGATCTACCGGGGTAGAATGGATCCATGATCCGCAAGCGCATCGATCCACGAGCCCTGCTATCGCCGTTCGAGAAAGCCGGTTGGAACGCCGAGTCCCAGATGGCCCACTACCTGGACCGGGCGTTCAAGGACCGCAAAGATGTGCATGTGTTCCACGACCTGCGGCTGGAGGAGAAAGGCGATGTGGCGCAGATCGATCATCTGGTCTTGGAACCCTACGGATTCCACATCGTGGAATCGAAGAGCGTGACCAGCAGCGTTCGGGTGAACGCGCGCGACGAATGGTCGCGCCAGTGGGATGGCGGTTGGAAAGGGATGGCATCCCCGCTGCTGCAGGCCGAGCGCCAAGCCGACTTCCTGCGGAAGTTCCTGAACCTCCATGGCCAGCACCTGATCCGCAAGCTTTTCAGTTCACGAGATTTCGACTACGGCAACTTTCGCTGGAACACCTGGGTGGCCATTTCCGATCAGGGGATCATCCGACAGGATCTGGAACCGCCCCACCAGAACCTTCTCAAGGCCGATCAAATCCCCGGCGGCATCCTCGAAACCATCGAATCGGGGAAACAAGATTCGCGGATCACGCGCCTCCCCATTTTGCCGTACTCGTTCCTCCCGGAGACCCTCGCGAAACTGTCCCTCTGGATCCTGAACCACCACCGCCCACGCAGCGTCCAGGAGTCCGCTCCGCGGGTGGATCCTCTGGAGTTCCACGAACCCGATCCTGGTCTGGTCAAGGCCGCCGACGAACGCCCGGAATCGAAGGCCTGCCGGTTCTGCGACTCGCGCCGCTTGGAAATCCGCACCGGCCCGCATTCGCTCTACTTCAAGTGCCTGGATTGCGCCAAGAACACTCCCATCCGGTTCCAGTGCCGTACGCCCGCCTGCAAACCCAAGCTGATCGCACGCGAAGGCGGATTCTTCTTCCGCGTCTGCGAAACCTGCGGAACCGACCGCCCCTACTTCAAGAACCCGATTCCCTCCTAGATGCGCTAGCTCCTCCTCCCCAAATCCGTTCTACATTCCCCACCCAGGGTGACCACACCGGGATAGCTCCCGCGATTACTCCTCCGAAACACCCGCGGAGAGACCATGGAACGCCATGAATCTCACAGCGGGAGGTGTTGCGATGCGCGCGCACGGAGACGGTCGCAAGTTCGATTTTGGAACCTTGGGGGAGTTGGTCCGGGTGGGGCGCGAGCGGGCATGGCTGGCCGCCAACGCCCAGATGATCACCACCTATTTCCAGGTGGGCGCCGCCTTGGCCATAAGATCCCTCGATTCGGACTGGACCGAGGAGGAGTGGGATTCCCTCAGCCGTTGGCTGGTCGGGAGGGGCGCCGCCCCCTTGGGATTTTCCAGCGAGAACCTGAAGCAGATGAAGAGGTTCCACGAGGTGTGGAGCCCCTACGGCGATCTGCCCCCAAAGGCGCTCGCCCTTTCGTGGGGCTGCCACCTGGTCCTCCTGGAGGCCTGCACCTCCCACCACGACCGCCTCCTGTTCTTGGACGCGGCCATCCGCAAGCGGTGGTCGCCCCAGGAATTGTCCAACCGCATCCGCGCCAACGGGCGATCCGGGGCAGATCCTTCCCCTTGACACTGGGATCGTCTTCCTTGGCAAATGGGGAAGGCATCCGCATCATCTGGTTTTTCGGATGCCGGCATCCTCCAGAAGCCAGGAAAGGTCCACCGGCGCTCGCTTCTGGCTTTTGGCCATGCGGTTTTCCTGGGCCTGGTAGGACTGCACCAGATCCCGCACCGCCGCTTCGCCACGCTCAGTGCGGGCGCATTGCCTTGGCGTCTGGTTTTGCAGTGCGGGAATCTTCGCGTCTGCCCAGTCGTGGTAGAGATGCGTGCGGTACATCTTCTCCATGAAGTCGGGGCTCATCACGTCTGCCAGCTCCACCGGGAGTCCGATCTCCCCCTCACCCTCCTCGTGGTCGGGGTCGAGGTCGGGTTCCTCGATCTTGCGCGAAGTGAATCGCAGCCAGGCACCGGCGTTCTCCTTGAGCCAGGTCCGGTTGGCGTTCGCCGCCTCGCGGCTCTTGGAATGGATTTCCAGCACCCATTTGCCCCGGACTTCCATCCATTCCAGGTGGGCCAAGGCGCGTCGCACCCCACCTGGAAGCTCTTCGAAACGGATGAAGGAATCCGGCTCCTTGGGGTGGGAATCGAGCTCGGGACTCGAGCGCAACCAACCCGCCAGCGCTGTGGAATCCGTCACCGCGAAGCGGTCGCGAACGAAGGCGATTTCGCCTCCGGAGGCCATGTCCACCACGCGCTTCGGACGTTCCACAGTCGCGAAGGCGCGCACGAATTCCTGGACCAGGCCGATCTCCAACGCTTCCTCGGGAGTCTTGGCGAGCATGTCGACGACGTTCCGCCGTGGTGACCGCAATCGTTCCCACATGGCATCGGTGATGCGGAAGATGTGCGACAACGATGGTTCGGAAAAGTCGTGGATCACCCGTGCGGCGCATCGTTCCTGGGCCACCAGTTCCCTGGAGCCGGTTCGTTCCCGCACACGAACGGTCACTCCTGTCTCGATGTCCTGCAAGACCATCCCTTCGCCGGGAAACACCTCGAGCACGGTCCAGGGACGCAGGGATTGTGTGGCCATCTCCTGCAGATAGCGCTCCTGCGGTGGCGACAGACGCGACGCCAATTTCCGTCCCCAGCCATCCCGTGCCAGCTGCGCCACCGCGATTTCCCCCACCACGCTCATGAGGTATTCGAACGATTCCGGACTCCTGCGGGACAGCGCCTGGATCCCTTCCACGCAATCGGGTGGAATCACCCGGTTGTGTGCCAACTCGAAGGCCTGGGCGGCGAACCGATCGAATAGCTCGACGATCTTGGGAATATTCCGCTCGTCCACACCCGAACCGCTGGATCCTTCCGGAGTCGTGGCGCGGGAGGCTGCCTCCTTCTCCAGGCAGCATTTCTTGTACTTCCGGCCGCTGCCGCAAGGGCACGGGTCGTTTCGCTCGGTCACGTTCGGTCCTTCCTCGATTGCCTGGAGTGGGGATTGCCGTCGGCATCCCTGGCGTAGTGCGTCCAAGCTAAGTTTTAGGAAAACACCGCATTTCCAAGAATGGAGCCGGTCTTGTGCCGCTGGATCCGGCACCCAGCAGTCGACAGACCAGGCATCGCCCCCCCGGAAAGCCACCACGGGATCACCTCAAGGCCGGTTCCACCAGTGGCAGTTGGAGCGGAAGAAGTAGCCCTCGGCGTCGGACTTCCCGATCCACTTGGGATTGGTGTACTGGACCCGGTAGGTGAGGCGGCCCAGCGAATCGTATTGCCAGAAATTGCCCACCAGCCAATCCACCACCTTGCCCTTCTGCACATAGCCCACCTTCTGCTGCACAGGACGCCCGTCGCGATTGTTCTGGAGGGTGGAAACCGCCACCACCCGCCCATCGATCGGCACCCGATGGATCTGCACATGGTTGAACCCGCGTTCGTCGTACACGTACTGGGTTTCCAGGCAAGCTTCCTGGGACATCTCGCGGGGAGGCGAAACCAGATCGTCTTCGATCCAGTAGGTGGCAAGCCGCCCTTTGTCGTCGTAGCGCGTATGGACGCGGTACCAATCCTTGGTCACGCGCACCTTCCCGGTGGTGTCCAAGTTGACCACTTGCTGTGTCACAGCGGTGTCGCGCCCCAGCGAATCCTGCGACGCCAGGTAGTGCGTGATCTCCTTGTCGAGCTCATGGTCGAATCCGTTGATCGTCTTGCGAACTCGGCCTTTGGAATCTCGCTCCACACGCAGAAACACCGTATCGGTCAAGGACTGATTTTCGACTCCGTCTTGCCATGGATAGGGGCTTGGACGTACTGCGGCTTGGTAAAAGAACGTTCCAAATTCAAACGGATACTGCAACCATGCTTTAACATGTTTAATCAGATCCTCCCTTTTCCATTCGCACTGTGGTTCAAGAGGCCCTTCGCAGGAAAAACACGAGCAGAATTCGTAGGAATACACCCAAGGAACCAGAGAGTCCACGCGAAGGGAGCGATGCACTCCACTTCCCCTTTGGTCCACAACCCGCGAGGGATAGCGCTCCTTGCCTTGATATTCGGCCCACAGAAAGGTCTGGTCGTTGGTCAGTTTGGTTCCCACCTCCAGCTTTGGAGGAGGTGGTACCACACGGTTGGTTTCCTGGATCCATTCCGAAGGAACGTTTGCAGCACCAGCGGGAGAAGTTGCCCACAGGGTCACAAAGAGGACGGCGACCATTCAGAACGCTCCATGCAAAAGGTTGATGAACTCCTTGGCGCGGTTCTCGAAATTGCTCTTGACGTAGATCACCTTGTCGGGATCGCCGTTTCCGATCGCTCCCAAAATAACCAGATCCCTCAAGCGTCTGGAGTTCACGTTGGTGTCCGCCTCCAACAGGCATTGGGCATCACCGATCTGGGCCAGGAACGATTTCATTCCAACATCCAATCTGGTGTCCAGATAGACCCCCGGCGGTGGATAGTTCGCGTAATGCCACTCCGTGACCTCCGCGAAGCCATGTGACTTGAAAATCCTCTGGTACTGTCCATCCCGGGCGCGCCAGTAACCCATCAGCGTCTCCAGGTCGGTCAGGAGTTCTTCGCGGGACTTGAACAGGCGAGGCCCCTTGCGCCCCGTTCCCTCTTCCCGCTTGAGGCGGCGGATCTCCGCTTCCCATTCCAGGCGGTCCTTCTGCCATTCGGCCAAGAATCCGTGGGAGGGATCGAAGAAGCTGTCGCTCATGCCTCGGATTCCTCCAACGAACTCGTTGACCCACCAGCCTCGCTCGGCCTCCGGCAACAAATCGGTGAGAGTCTCGAACCCGCGCGCGACCTTTTCCTTGAGATCCTTGGGTGATAAGGCACGCAAGCGGGCCTCCGCCGCTTGCTTGGTCTCCGAGGCAAGATCCACCCCGGCCTCCCCCACCTTGTATGCGAAGGCTGCCGATCGGATGGCTCCAAACCAGACCAGCTTCTTGTTCGTCCTCGCCAATTCATTCAGCCAAT
>DAOPYN010000116.1:0-6095 GCA_035352895.1 Fibrobacteria bacterium
GGCCTGGGGTACACGTGGTAGCGGTCCGACTCTGATCGGTGGGCGGAAGTAATTTGGGGGGATGGCCATCCGAAAGCTGCCCATCGGGATCCAGGACTTTCCCTCCCTGCGGGAGGATGGGTTCCTGTATGTGGACAAGACCGCCTTCGTGCACAAGCTGGCGACGGAAGGGAAGGTGTACTTCCTTTCCAGGCCGCGGCGGTTCGGCAAGAGCTTGCTCGTCTCCACCTTGGGCGCCTATTTCGAGGGGCGCAAGGAACTCTTCCAGGGGCTGGCCATCGAGCAGCTGGAGCAGGATTGGATCGAGCATCCGGTGTTGCGGCTGGATCTGAATGCCGAGAAATATTCGGATCCTGAAGGTTTGACCTCCATCCTGGACGGTCATCTTCGTCGCTGGGAACAACGCTTCGGAAAGGCGCAGGCGACGTCGCTTTCTCGTCGATTCACCGAGGTGATCGAACGTGCGCATGAACAGACCGGCAAGCGAGTTGTTGTCCTGGTTGACGAATACGACAAGCCGCTATTGAACGCATTGTCCAATCCAGGGCTTCTCGCGACCTACAAGTCCGAGCTCAAGGCTTTCTACGGAGTGCTCAAGAGCGCCGACGCGCATCTTCGGTTCGTGCTGCTGACGGGTGTCACAAAGTTCGGCCAGGTCAGCGTGTTCAGCGACCTGAACCAGTTGCAGGATCTGTCACTGCATCCTGCGTATGCCACCGTGTGCGGCATCACCGAGCCTGAACTGTTGGCGAACTTCCAGCCGGAGCTTGCGGCCTTGGCCGATCGTCAGAAAATGACCTCGGATGGATGCCTGGCAGAGGTGCGCCGCATGTACAACGGCTACAAGTTCGAAGAAAATGCGGTTGGTGTGTACAATCCCTTCAGTACGCTGAACCTGCTTTCCGCGCTCAAGTTCCAGGACTACTGGTTCCAGACCGGCACTCCCACCTTCCTGGTGGAGCTGCTCAAGAAGACCGACACGGACCTGCGCGAAATCGACCAGATCGAGATCGTGGCCGAGGACTTCGCCGACTACCGCCAGGATCCGGATCGCCCCATTCCGGTGATCTACCAGAGCGGCTACCTGACCATCCAGAAGTACGATTCCCGCTACCGTCTCTACACCCTGGGCTATCCCAATGCCGAGGTCAAGAACGGCTTTTTGAACTTCCTTCTGCCCAGCTACACCGGTGCCCAACGGGGGCGAGGCGGATTCCACATCGGGAAGTTCACCCAGGAGCTGGAGTCCGGCGATGTCGATGCGTTCCTGGCCCGCCTCCGGGGCTTCTTCGAGGGGATTCCCTACGACCTTTCCGACAAGACCGAGCGCCACTATCACGTGGTGTTCTACCTGGTGTTCACTCTGATGGGGCAGTTCGTGCGGACGGAAGTGAAATCGGCCAAGGGTCGTGCGGATGCGGTGGTGGACACCGGCTCGCAGGTCTTCGTGTTCGAGTTCAAGCTCAACGGCACAGCCGAGCAGGCCTTGGCCCAGATCGACGACAAGGGGTACGCCATCGCTTATTCCGCCGAGGGTCGCCGGGTGGTGAAGGTCGGTGTGGAATTCGACAAGGAAACCCGCAACATCGGACGCTGGCTGATCGCCTGAGCGCTTGCCGATTGGAGGCTGGCCCGACCTTGTATCTTTCCCCGCCATGAATCCTCTGGTCATCGCTCCCAGCGTCCTGTCCGCCGATTTCGCCAAGCTCGCCGACGAGGTCCGTTCCGTCCAGGCGGGTGGGGCCGAGTGGATCCACTTCGATGTGATGGATGGCCACTTCGTACCCAACCTCACCTTCGGGCCCGCGGTGCTGGAGAGTCTCGCCAGGAGCGCTCCCGCCTTCTACGACGTCCACCTGATGGTCACCGACCCGCTGGAATACGGCAAACGCTTCGCCAAGGCCGGAGCCAACCTGGTGAGCTTCCACCTGGAAGCGGCCATGGATCCCGGCGCTGTGATCGACGGCTTGAAGTCCGTGGGTGTCCAGGTGGGCTTGGTGATCAATCCCGGGCGCTCGCCCGAGGAGATGTTCCCGTACCTGGATCGGCTGGACCTGGTGCTGGTCATGAGCGTGTGGGCCGGTTTCGGTGGACAATCCTTCCAGGAAGCGGCGCCGCGCCGGGTGGAGGTGCTCGCCCGCGAAATCGCCCGCCGTGGTCTGAAGACCCGCCTGCAAGTGGACGGCGGGATCAACGCCAAGACCTCGCGGATGGTCCGCGACGCCGGTGCCGACACCCTGGTGGCCGGCACCTCCGTGTTCGGCGCCGCCGATCGCGCCGCGGCCATCGCGGCGCTGCGCGCCTAGTTCCTTGCCGCTCTGGGCCAGACAGATCCCGTCAGGCTGGGAGATCCGTGTGAAGGCGGTCCCCGGCGCCTCGCGTTCGCGCATCGTGGGCGAGTTGGGCGATCGCCTGAAGATCCAGGTGGCCGCTCCTCCCGAAGACGGAAAAGCCAACAAAGCGGTGATCGAGGTTTTGGCGCAGTGGCTGGGGGTGGCCAAGTCCGAGGTGGAACTGGTGTCCGGCGCGAGCCAGCCCGCGAAGGTGTTCCGGATTCCCCCGCGACAGGAATTGCCATCACTTCGCTAGGTTCGCGAGTGTGATTGTTTTCTTTTACCTTTCCTCAAAAAATGGGAGTCACCGATGAATTTTTTCCGGATCTTGAAATTGCTCGCGCGCAGGAAGCCCTTTCTGCATTTTCTGCGAAGGGGATTCTGGACGGGGGAATGTCCGATATGCGGCGGATCCGCAATCTTCTACCTGGAAGGCGACTATCGTCGCGATCAGTTGAGGTGTCTCGATTGCTACAGCATTCCCCGTTGGAGGGCGGTGATGGATTTGTTGCGCACCCGGTATCCGGATTGGAAAAACCTGAAAATCCACGAGTCTTCCGCATCCGGTCCCGTCTATCACTTGTTCATGAGAGAATGTAATGGTTATCAAGCCAGCCAGTTTTTCGAGGGCGGGGCCAGAGGTGAAGTGTACCAGGGCTTCCGGTGCGAAGATCTTGGAAACCAGACCTTTCCGGATGAAAGCTTCGATCTTGTGATCACCCAGGATGTATTGGAGCACCTGCCGGATCCGGAAAGCGCGTTCCGGGAGATCGCGAGGACCCTCAAGCCAGGAGGGGCGCACCTCTTCACTGTTCCGTGGTATCGAGGAACGAAAACACGCGCACGTGCGAAATTCCATGAAAACGGGAAGGTAGAGCATCTACTTCCGCCGCAATACCATGGGAATCCTGTCGATCCATGCGGATCCTTGGTTGTAACGGATTGGGGGGATGACATGCTCCAGGTCATTTTCGATTCATCGGGGATGACGACCGAAGTGTTCGATGCCGTCCAGTTGGGAAAGGGGATCGACGGTGAATTCCGGGAGGTCTTCCTGAGCTTGAAACCAAACGAGGGACGATCTTCGAAGCCATAAGATGGTATTACATTACGGCGTCGTCGTGTATTACTCGCTGAGATATCGGCCTTCCAAATCAATCTTCAAAGCCCATTTTTCCAAGGATGGGCTTCCGGTTAATTGCTATCAATATCGTGGCTTATTAATCGAATCTCGAGGCTTGTCGAGATCGGAGGCTGTACGGAGCTGGCCGTTAGGAGAAATTCAGGTTAAAATTCACAGCCAATATCTAGACGCTCAGAATGTTTGCGGGTCCAGGGTCTAAAAAACAATGCCCGGAATGGACCTTCGGTCTGATCGCTGACTCCAAACCTCGATTTGAGGAGTGTGAATATTGGGATCAGCGATCAGTTTTTGGAATTAGTCAAACCAAATCAAAGGGAGGTCCTGTGTCATGCAAAGATGCGAAAATCCGCCCAAAGCCATTGCATGGAGCTCAACAACATGGTTTCCGAAAGAGAGCTTATCAGCTCCCGTTGCGAGAAAGCTGGTGGAAAGAGTGCGAGTGCTCTGACTGTCTTTGTCCCCAATATCCTGGACGCCGAGAGAGCCTTTTGCGACTCCGTCGATGGTAAGCCACAAATATACATTTTCGTCTATTCCAATGTGGGGAAAAATTGGCGAAGGAACTGGGTCATCTTTGTCGCCTTGGACTCTTGTTTTTCCGGTAAAGTATACAATTCCATTGTGATCGCTTGGTACAAAAACATTGCCTCGTGCGAGCACGATATCTGTTCCTTGTGCTGGGAATCCGGGCCAATTATTGGAAGTTGCAATACCTATGTAATTTGTGCGATTATATGATGCGTTGCTTTCATAGGCTCTTCCAGTAACTCGTCCTCCGAGAATTCCGATCAATCGGCTCCCAGCTCCAACTTTATATCTGACATTGTTCTCATCGCCGGGGGTGGTAGGGGATTCTTCAGCGTATGGAAGTTCAGTTACATTGTAGGAAAGAGTATGGGTGCCTCCAGCTTTTTGAAAATACCCGTGATTGAAAAAGGGCGCCTGGGATTCTGCGCCCCCCTCTGCTCGCATGTCGTTATCCGACCAATTTCCCTCGTGATTTCTGGGCTCCACTGCATTTATATAAATAGAAGTAAGTGGGTCGCCATTGTTTCCGCTGTAGATTCTAGAAGAAGCCAGGGCAATTATTTGTCCGCCAGTGTATGGGACAGTGATTGGAAGCGAAAGAATCGGTGTGCTTCGTAAGGGTGTGCCAACTTTTATGCCTTGAGTAGTGAAATTAAACTCTCCTTCCTCGATATTTTGGCTGACGGCGGTTGAGTATTTTCCTGGATTTACAATGATGGAAAGATTTGATCTTGCACCCACAAAAAAAGGTGCGCCATTGAGGGTGACCGCCATTAGAGATATGGAATGCTGTCCAGCAGGAACAGTAATAAGTCCAATGCAATTATATGAGTGTTGCTTCGGGGCGTAGGAGGAAGAAATGCTGCTCCAGTCAATCAGAGATAGATTTGTTTGTTGGATGCCATCGACTGTGATGAAGACTCCCGCAATTGCCCCGCCTCCTCCATTTGGGAAAAAACGACCATCCGATGCAATCAAGATTTTTTGTGTGGCAGGGAATGTGATTGTTCTCGAAATAAGCATTTCAGGAACAGTGCTTGTAACACGGAAATCAGCACCAACTTCATCATATGTAGAATTTGTTTCGGCACAAAACACCATGCCAGCGCACAATGATCCGAGTAAGGCGATACGTTGAATCATGACCTTTCCTTTGGGGAGTTGGAGGCACAAGGTCGATTAAAAAAGGTAACGCCTTGTGTGGCGAGATATCTACACCCAGCCCACTTGTATTTCAAGACTATTCACTGAAGTTTTTTATGGGATGGCCATCGGGACGTTGAGCTTTGGTTACAGGATTTCCCCTTGTCATATTCATGGTGAGCGAGCGAGAGAAAATCCGTTGCCCGCGCAGCCGGATCCTATCGCCCCTCCTCCAGCCGCTGAATCAGGAAGTCCGCGAACCCCAGATCGCGCATCTTCGCCTGGGTGGCCGCGACGTCGTAGGGCACCCGGAGGATCTCCACGTATCCGGTGTCGGAATCGCACACCGCGAAACATGCTTGACTGTTTCTGTCGCGGGGTTGTCCCACCGAGCCGTCGTTGACCAGCACGCGTTCGCCCGGCTTGGGCATCAGCGTGCTGGTGTCGCAGATCCGGAAGGATTCGTCGGGTTCCTTGACCACCATCACGGGGAAATGGGTGTGCCCGATGAAACAGATCCGTTCGCGGAAGAAGCTGAAGGAATCCGCCGCATCTTCCAGGTCCGTGATGTAGTACCAGTCGGCGGGGCTGTGCGGCGAGGCGTGCACGAAGCAGAGGTCGTTTTCCGCCTCCAGGTAGCGCAGGCCCTTCAGGTAGTCCTGGCTCTGCGGCGTGAGGACCTCGCGGGTCCACTCGATGGCGCGGCGCGCGTAGAAATTGAAGCTCTCGGAAGCCTCCCAGCCCAAGGCCACGGAATCGTGGTTGCCGAGGATGGCCAGATCCGCGGTCTTGCGGACCAGGTCCACGCACTCGTTGGGATTGGGGCCGTAGCCCACCACGTCCCCCAGGCAGACGCGACGTTGGACTCCAAGCTCGTCCATGCGGGCGAGAACGGCGGTCAGGGCTTCGAGGTTGCCGTGGATGTCGGAGAAGATGCCATACTTCAC
>DAOPYN010000117.1:0-5990 GCA_035352895.1 Fibrobacteria bacterium
ATGTAGATTCGTTTTGCCTTGGCGAACGCTGTCCATACGACGCGCCACTGGAGCGTCGTGAGGTCTTGCGCTTCATCGACAAAAGCCACATCGATGTCGAGCGATTCTTCACGGTCAACGAACATCTGGAGCATGTCCGTGAAATCCACGACATTGTGAATCTCCTTGTACCGGCGATAGTTGGTGCGCACGAATCCGAGCCTTTCCTGATCCAGCTCATCGAGGTAATGCACGGCGGCCTTCGGGTTGTTCTTGGCGAGCTGGTCATAGAAAAGATACCTGTCGTCCTGCCCGCGAAGCTCCTCGGTGTAGTAGCCAAGGAAATTCATGCCCATCGCCCGAGAAAATTCCTTATAGTGCTGCTTGCTCATCACCTGTTCTTTGCGCAACCCAAGCGCCCCGAAGGCCAACGAGTGAAGGGTGCGGAAGTACAGGAAATCCTTGTCCATGAAATCGGGGAACCGTTCCTTCGCGCGGCGCTTTCCTTGGTGCGCTCCTTCCTGCGTGAAAGAGACATAGGCTATCTTGTTAGGGGCGACGCCCGCCGCGATCTCTTCTTCCAGAATGGAAATTAGCTTAGTGGTCTTTCCCGTTCCTGGCGGGCCGTAAATGACGTGAACTTCAGCGCTCATGCTTCATACCCCACGATAAATGCCTTGGTCGCTCCCACGCTCGGGTGCTGTGTCAGCGACGCATGGGCGATGGCTTCCGTGCTTTTCGGCCTTCCGCGGCTCTTCGCTCCGCAGTGAGCGCACACGGCAACCCACTTCCCCGCATTCTTGCCGTGGCCTATCTTGTAAGCGAATTGCGTGGAATGGTCGCAATCGTAACTGGTTATCTGGACGCAGTAAACAAGAAGCTGTCCGTCCGAGCAACGTTCCGCCTCTTCCTTTGTTGCAAAGGTAATTCCTGGATACCCTTTGCAGTACCATCCATCGTAGTCCGCAAATCCATAGCCGGGGCGCCAAAGGGCGTAGACTTCTTTCGTGCCGATTACTTTCATCATGGCTAGAAGTCCTCCCCATACTCTTCGAGGAAATCAATATCCCCGATGCCCGACAAGTCATCCTGCTCGCCCAGGGAAGCCTTGGGCAGTTTCCATACCCGTGTCCCTTTGTTGAGGCGATCGATATAGTACCTGATCGGTTCTCCCTGCATGTCCATGAGCCGGGTGCGAATCTCGGCAGCGGAGAACGATCGGAACTGCTTGATGCTCTGGATGAATACCAGCAAGTCCTTGGGGCGGAAAATGTAACAGTTGATGTCTTCGTCAAGGAATACCCGTCCCATGAGTATCTGCGATCGGGACGCGGCCATCGCCCGTTTCGTGAGGAATTCCGTAAGGTACGTATTGAACTGCGATCCTGGGGAAATGTCGTCAGCGAGATCGACATCCTTGACAATGAGATTGGCAAATGCCTTGTTCAGAATGTCCACCCATCGGGACTCTTTCAGGCGATGCGGCACGACATGGAGCATCCGCAAGCTCTGTTTCCTGAAAGCATCCTGCTTCAGAAGGTCGTCTTCAGAAAAGAACCGCATGAGTTGCCCGTTGACCTTCCATTCATAATAAGGCGGATCGGAGCGATACTGGGTAAGCTCCTCGTAATTCAAGTTGGATATATCGCTCGACCCGATGCCATACTCTCGCTGCGCGCAGAGCGCCTTGCAGCACAAGGATTTCAAAGGGTCTTGAGCGCACTTGTAGGCATACTCCTTCTTGCGATGGCTCTTCAGCACCGTGGACTCAAGCTCTGACAGAGGAAGCGGTTCGTCAAGATCATTGTTGGCGTTCGTGACCTCGACTTCCCAATCTTCTTCCGACTTGGCCCTCGCGTATCGGGCGAAGGAGAAAAGATATTCGTTGCGGAGATTGGCCGTGCCCATGATCCGCATCGTTTGAAGGCAAGGAGGCCCGTCATTGACGGGGAGCGACTTCAGGAAGGCCGCGACTCGCTCCACGAGGGTGCGGCGTTGCTTGCAGTACGCGAGGGCTTCGTCCAGGCCCATCGGCAGCCCGTACTCGTCGATCGCGTATCGGGTCGTGGCATCTGCGTTGTAGTAGGGCAGATTGATCCAGTTCCCCACGGCCAGCTTGTCAATGGTTTTCTGCTTTGGGAATATCTCCGTATCGGCGGGAAGGCCGAAGATTCTGCGGAAATCCGACAGGACTTCGATGACTCTCGAAGCCGATTGCGGTTCTAGGAAAAATAGGTACAGGTGAAGTCCGCCCGACTTTGAGCGGAAAGGAACAATGGGGAACGATCGCTTGTAAATGACTTGGCGAATTTTGGACATCTTCGCTTCGTCATGGCTGTCGAGGTCTATGAGGCCGAACTGGCAGAGATTGGGAGGGGATATGGGTATCGCGCCAAGGCCGTCGCGGCCTTCCAGATGCCCCATGAGCAGCGCATCGGTAGCGGGGCCATCGTCGGTGCGATATTCGCCTTGGGCCTTGCCATTCTTGTCGAATTTTCCTGTTGGATGAAATACACCGTGAGCGCGCGGATTGCCGCGGAAAAGATTGCCGAATTCATTTGTTTGCAGAAGCGTGACGGGCATCGGGTTCTCCTGGGTTTATGCGGGGTCAGCTATCTTGTGTGCCGACCCCGCATGTCGATACGTGTTACACTAGAACGATGATTCTCCTTCGATCTGACGAGCCTCGTCTGGAGCGCCCAGGAGCTTCAGCTTCGCCTCGTCTTTCAGGAGTTCCACACCTGGCTGGACGGCTTTGCCGAACTCGTCGGCGGTGATCCAGCGCTTGCGCTCGATGTTCGTCTGGCCTTTCACGCCGAGCGAATACCATGTGCCCTTGTCGTTCTTGTTCACCGAGGTCTTGAGCGTCCACACCGAGGAGAAATACGGCGCGCGCTTCCCGGAAGGCAGGAACGTGGCATGGAGCATGGTGTTCAGTTTCTTCGCGTGTTTCAGGTTCGTCTTGGACAGAGGGAAGGCCACCGGGCCTTCCTCGATGTGCCCCTCGATCAGGAGGAAGATGGTCATGGTCTCGACCACCTCATCGCCCTCCTGGGTGACGAGCTTCGAGAAAGCATCGCCGATCGTGGGGATGCCGCCTACCGGGACACGGTTCTTGAGCGGGCCGCGGTTCGCGCCCCAAATCAGCCATTCCGTGATGCACTTCAGCGGGATCACGTTGATCTCGTTGCCGTACACCTTGTTCGTCAGGGAATTGAAGAAGTACCCCGCCTTCGCCCCCTCGATGTGTTCGTCGCCGTCAAGCACCTGGGGGGAAAGCGGCTGGAGAATGCGCAGGAACGGAATCTGGAAGTCCGATGCCCCCATCCCTTCGAATCCCGCCCCTTCCATCGAGTCCATGAATCCCGCGTTCGGAGCTTCCTTGACCGCTTCTTTCGTTCCGCTTTCCTCTTTTCCCTTTTCGTTTTTCGCCATACGCTTTGCCTCCGCCCCACTGGGCGTCGTAAAATATCTCCGCAACTGCGGAGCGTTTACCAATGTACTACGGTTCTCTCTTTCCTGCAATAGCCCTGCTATTTGATTTTCGTCGTGCGTTTGATGAAAACGCCGAACTCCGAAGGAATCTCTTCGGGTTGCATGATTGCCATGCTGCCCTTCTTCAAGCCCACCACCTCCTTGAACCAAGATTTCAGGGAGGACGGATGAACCGTCTCCATCTTGGCAAACCCGATGCCCATCGCGCTCAACTTGTCGAACATCGCCTGATCCGCTTCCTCGATCTTCGCCTCGCTCCGTATCTTGTCACCAGCGCCGTTCTCCCGGAGCCATGCAAGTGCCGCCATGCGCTTCTCGATGTCCTCCGGCAACCGACAGAACAAATCTTCCCCGACGGTCACGACCCGGCCATTGGAGAGCTTTATCTCGGACACTCCATGCTGGTCGAGGAGCGAGGGGATCACGGACTCTTCCAGGTTCCTCTTCACTTGTTTCCGCTCGTCCAACTGCTTCTCCAGATCGGCAATCTCATTGTTGATCTGGTCAAGGTTGTTGACGTA
The DNA here is from genome assembly GCA_035352895.1 of Fibrobacteria bacterium. Classification (GTDB taxonomy): domain Bacteria; phylum Fibrobacterota; class Fibrobacteria; order UBA5070; family UBA5070; genus UBA5070. The sequence goes on from DAOPYN010000117.1 coordinate 3,996, forward strand.
CTCCATGAGTTCGCCGGTCGCCGTCGTCGGCGCGGGGCCAGAATCCTCCAGGAAGGAAAGATCGTCATTCATCTTCTTCGTCCTCTTTGTTCTCAAGCTCGAACTGAAGGTCTTCGACCTGTCCTTCCAGTTCCTTGATTTTGCCTTTCAGTTCCTCGATCTCATTGTCGTCGTCCTCGTTCTCCGACAATGCCTCGTCGAGTTCCTCTTTCATGGTGCAGACAGGGCACTTTCCCCATCCTTCGTAGACCACCACGAAACCGTCATGTTCACAGGTGCTTTGCTTCATTTCTTTCCTCCTATGAAGTCTTCCAGCGTCATGTCTTGCATGTACGCCGCCAAATCCTTTTTTCCGTACAGCACGTCGTACACTCGTTCGTCGATCGTGTCGCGCGCCAAGATGTCCTTGTAGACCACGCTTTCCGCTTCCTGTCCGACGCGGTGCGTTCTGTCCTCCGACTGTTCCCTGTCCACCAGGGAATAGCTGTTCGAGAAATAGTACGTGAGCGCGGCCTTCTGCAAGTTGAACCCCACGCCGATCGTCCTGATCGTGGCAACAAGGAATTGCACCTCGCCCGCTTTGAACCGCTCCAGGATACCGCTCCGCTCTTCCGTGGGGATGTCTCCGTAGATCAGTTCCGTGCAAAGTTCCGGGTAGGCCGAGCGAAGGGCGTCGGCCACCGCCTTGGCTTCCGCGACGAATCGGGTCAGCACGATCACCGGGTAGTCCTGCACGTCTTCGAGATCGGTGAGAAGCGCGGCGATCTTCGGGTTTTTTCCTATTGGCGACGCTGGTTCCCCATCATTGCCAGGGAAGAAGCCGCCCGCGATCTGCGAAAGGCGCGTGACAAGGGAAATCTTGTTCACGACGGACAATTCCTTCCCGCCGTATTCCGCGATCAGGTCTTTGGCAAGGGAATTGTACGCCGCGCGCTGCTCCGCGGTCATGTCCACCTTCAGGTTGGTGTAGATTTTAGGAGGTAACGAAAGACAGTCCTCCTTTCTTCTCGTGAAGGCGAATCGCCGCAGGGTTTCCTTCAGCTCCGGCAGATTCTTGTACGGCACCTGGATGTCGGGATGATCGACAATGTAGAGATAGTCGTCGTTCGAGATGGCGAAGTACGCGCACGTCGATGCAGGGGCGATGCCCTTCGCATGGTTCGTCCTGATTCTCTGCATTTCCTGCAAGGACAACGATCGACGGAACTGTTTCGCCGTGCGGGGAACATAGTCCGTTCTCTGCAATCCGTATCGGGCGCAGAAGGCGGAATAGGTCAGACCGAAGATATTGTGCCGCATGAATTCAGCCATGCTCCACACGGAGAAAGGCGAGTTCGTCACCGGAGTCCCGGTAAGCACCGCTCGGCACACGGAGAGCGGCTTCACGTCCACGATGCGCTTCCCCGCCATCGTCATGTCGCCCAGGGCATACGTAATGTTCCGGGTGCGGTTCGCCGAAGGGTTCGCCAAAGCCTGCCCTTCATCGACGACCAAGAATGTCTTGAACATCTTCAGGAACATTTTGAACAAAGGAAGGTAGGTGTCATAGGAAAACGATTCGACGTTCGCCGCGAACACTTTCAGGCCTTCCTCGCGGGGCGTCTTGAAGAATCTTGTCACGGCCCTTTCATGGCTCTTTGAGTTGCCCGTGACAAAGAGGTGGGGAACGAACGGCACGGCGCAGTGTTGCGGGAATTGCTCTTCGAGCGTCTGCCGCTGGACGCCGTTCGGCCCAATGTAGAGCATGGCATCGATCCGACCTTCCTTCCAGTAGGTCGCCGCGAGGTCGATCACGATCTTCGTCTTTCCCAGGCCAGGGGGAAGGAAAAGTCCGAAGTAGGCCTTTCCGTAGGCAAAGTCCAGCGCATCCAACTGGTGCGGATACGCCGGAGTTTTCAGGACGTATTCAGGCATTTTTCTGCCCTTCGCCCTGCGCCTTTCCCTTTGCCTTGGCAATCAGTTTTTTCATGTGCCGAGCTTTCTGCTGCTCCAGAG
>DAOPYN010000118.1:0-5871 GCA_035352895.1 Fibrobacteria bacterium
GTTCAGATGGGACAGGTTTTGGGCATCGACCGCATGGTGGTGGGCTCGGTGGGCCGGCTGGGCAAGACCTTCGTGCTGGTGGCCCGCATGGTGGATGTCGCCTCGGGCGAAGTGCTGAAGTCCTCCACGCGCCAAGCCCAAGGAGAGATCGACGAGATCCTGATCAGCCTGGTCCCCCAGGTTGGATCCGACCTTCTGGGAAAGGCCGGCTCGGGCTACCCTCCCCCGGAAGTCAAGATCTCCTCCCCCGTCTCGCCGGATCTGTGGTCGGATTCCGTGGTGGTGGCGTGGCAAGCCTCGTCGCGTCGCGGACTGGCGGAGGCCCGCGCACAGATCCATCGCCCCAACAAACCGGACTCCGCTCTCTATTCCGTGGTCCGGCCCGTGAACGGCAGCCTCGCCAACGGCGACATGCTCCTTATCTTTCCCGCCGCGCTGGATTCCGGCGACTTCGTGATCCGGCTGTCGGCCAAGGACGTCACCGGACAGACCAACGCCGTGGACATGAACGTCCGACGCCACCTGCGCATCGAACCGCCCAGCAGCCACTGGGGCGTGTGGTTCGTCGGCGGCCTGCTTCTGGTGGGAGCCGGCGGAGGCGCAGCGTACTACGTCACGCAGATCCAGGGGGACAAATCCAAGCCCGAGGCCTCCCAGGATCGTTCCCTCGTGGTGAAGTGGTAGAGGTTTCCCATGAACTCAAGACGTCTCGTCCCGCTCCTTCTGCTTGCTGCCTCCTGCCGCGAAGTCGCCGTCACCGACACCTCCGACGACACCCCGCGACGATTCGCGCCGCGCCTGGCGGCGGTCCCCAACGCCGCCAAGGTGATGGTGGAGGTCTCCACCCAGCCATTTTCCACCAACGGTCCCAATCCCCTGGTGGGCCAGGCGGAAGCGGACTGGGATGCAAAAAGCATCCAGATCTCCAAGCTTCCCTCGGGGAGCCTGTGGTTTCGCGTGAGCGGACTGGACATGAGCCGGGCCGCGCTGTGGACCTCCACCGGGAGCGTCCCCGAAGGCTCCACCTCGCAGGTGGACATCGGCGGCCCCACCGGAACCCCGGTCACCAGCGCACCGGCCATTTCCCTTTCCGCCTCGTCCACCGGCGAGCGGGTGGTGCTGCAGTGCAAGGAATCCGGATACCATCCCATCTGGACGATGGGCAATGCCGTGCCCGGCCCCGGTAGCACCTTCCAGCAGAGCCCCAACACCTCCACCGAGGTGGACGTGCCCATGGGGGGGCGGATCAGCGCCCGCTGCACGGATGGTTTCACCTTCGGAACGATCGACACGTGGGACTGGGACAACACCCCCAATCCCATGGACCCCGACCTCTCCAGCTCCGGCACCGAGCTGGGTGCGGTGACCATCGACGCCCCGATGGGATCCTCGGGTTCCGTGTCGTTCTCCACCGGCTGGACCCGACCCGACATCCCCACGATGCAGGTGGCCGTCCGGTTCGGAGAATCGGGCTCCTTCCAGCGCCAATCGCTGGGCTACAGCACCCAGGTGACCACCGCCACCAAGGTGGAAGCCTACCTGCTTGGATGGAGCGCGGTGGCCCACCGTTGGCTCAAGGGCCCCCTGCAGACCACCATCGCCGGGGCACCGGACCTGCGCGGGCCCGGCACGGATTTCGGCGCTCCGGTCATCAATGGGCCTTCGCAACTGGGCGGCACGGTCTCGTTCACTCTCCCCAATCTCTCCGGCGAATACCAGAACGCGAAGCTGGCGGTGTGGACATCCACCGGCCAGACCACCACCCTCCAGGATGCCGGCTACACCTTCCAGGCATCACAGCCCATGACCGTGAAGGCCTACGCGATCGCTTGGAACTCGTCGTTGTCCAGGTGGTCCTACGGCGGGGAATTCACATTAATGGTTCCTGTCCAATCGGAATCCAACCCCGTGGCCACGGAGCCCGGCGACGAGCTTCCCCAGCCGGTGGCGACACTTCCACCCAGCGGAAACGGGAACGTGGGTTTCTCGCTGCCCCCAACCTTCCCCTCCGACGTGGGTTCGACGATGCTCGCGCTGAAGAACTCCATGGGCAAATGGGACGTGTACGACCTCTCCTACCAGCTGCCGGTGAGCGTGGGGACTTCCTTCACCGCCTACCTGATCGCATGGAGCACCACGGAAAAGCGCTGGAAGCAGGGCTCCACCCTCACCCAGATGGTGACTCCGTCCAGCCCCACCAACCCGCCCACCCTGAACGCGGCGGGGAGTTTCTTTTCCGCTCCCGAAATCAACGCGGGAGGAGCGTTTCCCGTCAGCGCCTCCGTAGCGACACCGACGGACCTGCCTGCGAGCTTCACGCCCCGGAAGATCGCCTACCGCACCGCGGCAATCGGAGCAACGTTGTCCGGAGAGTTCACCTACCTCAACGATGGCTCCTCCATTTCGATCAACTCGCAGGTGTCCCTGGAAGCGTGCATGGTGGCCTGGGACGCCACAAACGCGGTCTGGAGGGTGGGTCGTTCCAAGGTGGTGACCGTCACGGGAGGCCTTCCGGTGGGCGAGCCGGACCTTGCCCTGGGCGGCGGCATGGATCTGGATCCACCGCAGTTCAACACTCCCACCGGGCTGCCGGGAAACCTGTCGCTGTTCGCGCCATCCCTGACTTCCGACCAGGTCTCGCCCAAGATCGCCTACCAGATTGGCGCCACCGGAGTCTGGAATTCCATCCGGTCCGGAGACAAGGTCTGGATCACCTCTCCCACGCAGGTGAACGCCTTCGTCGTGGCCTGGAGCACCAGCCAGCAGCGCTGGCTCTACGGGCGCGCCAAGTCCTTCTACGTGGATCCCTCGGGCGCCAACCTGCCCCCCCCGACCTTCACCGACACGGAATCGGGTCTTTTGGGCGGCGCGCTGGAAGTGACCGGGATGTCGTTCACCATCAATGCCAACACCACGACAGGTTCCGTCTACTACACCGTGGACGGAACCACCCCCTCGCCGGGATCGGCCAACACCAAGCTCTGGAGCTCCGGAACCATCCTCCAGATCCCCACCGGAGAAGACTCTTTGGTGGTGCGCGCGGTGGCCTGGGACGGATCCCGCGCATCGATGGAAACCCGCCTGGTGGCACACCTGCCTCGTTGGAAGGTGCTGGATTCGCGCGATCTGGGATGCCTGGTCACCAGGCAGGACAACAAGGTGTTCGCCTGCGGCGACCACACCGGCCCCAAGATCCTGACGGACTCCGGCTGGATGGACGTGGTTCCCAACTGGAGCCTTCCCACCGCGCAGACCCTCCATGTCAACGACTCGGAACTGGTTGCCGGGGTGGAAGGCGAAGTCTGGAAGATCCGCAAGTACGCCACCTCGCCGGAACGGATCGGAGACGTGGACCTGGGTTGGGTGTATTCGCTCGTGCGCTTCGGAGGCGACCTGTGGGCCTCCACCGACAGTCTCACGGTGGTCTACATCCATGGTGCCTGGCGCCCTCAGGCCACCCCCCAGGAGCCGCTGGGAACCGGACCATTGTGGAGCGATGGATCGTTCCTCTACCAGGGCTCCGGAGACGTGGTGGCCAAGTACGCCTGGGATCCCCTGCAGTCTTCCAACAACTGGTTCGATTGGGGAACCAAGGCATCCGAGGTCCGCGCGTTCGCGGCCGATTCCTTCTCGATGGTGCAGGACGGCTTCGTGGTGGCCACCGAGGACGCGGTGTACCAATGGAACTACAGCACCTCCGGTACGCTGGGGCGGAGCATCTCGGATGCCAGCGTCCAGGGGATCGAGGGGATCGTGTGGGGGCCCGGCAACCGCCTGTACGTGGCCTTCACGAACCCCAACGGCCTGGGCGGCGTGCGACGCAGCCCCGGTTGGGCGTCCGGGTGGAATCGAGTGGCGCTGGGATGGCCCGGAACGACGGAAGGATCTCCCTACGGCGCCAAGGGCGTGGGAATCCACCGCCGCGGCGATGGCCAATCGCAAGTGGTCGCCACCACTCCCCTCGGCACCTACACCGTGAAGCTGGTGGGGAACTGAAGCCGGCTACTCCTGGTTGAACACCACCGGAGCGCCGTCGGCCTCGGCCTGCAGGATGCCGCCGTCGACGTTCCAGACCTCGCCGAACCCCTTGGACTCCAGGAACAGCCCGCAGTTCTCCGACCGGCGCCCCGACCGGCAGAGGATCACCACCGGTCGATTCCTGTCCAATTGCTGCCAGGTTCCCTGGAGGTCGGACATGGGCATGGGAGCGAACAGGGGCCAGGCGATTTCCACCAGTTCTTCCGGCTCGCGGACATCGATGTACTGGGCTTCGGCGGGCGCACGGCCCTGGAGCAGATCCTTCGGTGTGCAGTGCTTCATGGAATGCAACGTACGCAATCGGAACGTTTCCACCTACCGGAGCGCCCAAACCGAATAGAGGACTAGATACTCCGCAATTCCGTGGCGCGGCCCCTCTTGTGGAACTCGCGTTCACTCCGACACCCATCCGGGGTGAACGCGCCCCTGCCGAATTCCATGCCATCCGGTGCAACAACTACCATGTTGAATCAACGGAGGGATCGTGGCTCCGCCGTTGTCGGCGGGAAATCCAACCACGATCCGGATGCGAATCGAGGAGGGTGCGGATGGATGCGCTGAATGGCGGCAAACAGGGGTTGCTGATCCGGCTGGGAATGTCGATTCTCGCGATGTCCGTGGTGTCGTTCGGCGGGATCGTCCCGAACAAGCGGCTCAACACGAATGCCAGCTCCTATGGGAATCCGGTATCTGGCCTGGGGAACCTGACCGACGGAAGTTTCGGCAACGGATCCTGGAACGCATCCAGCGGATCCTGGGTCGCCTACAAGCTTCCTTCGTCCCCGGGAAGGATCGTGCTTTCCTGGAACAATCCATCCTATGCGTGGTCGGATTACGTCACGAACGCATCCAAATGCGCACAGGGATCCAGCCTCACCTTCCCATCGGACTACGAGATCCTGTCCTCGTCGAACTCGACCAACGGAGTGGATGGCACTTGGACCTCCCGTGTGACGATCACGGGAAACAAGGTCTCCAGCCGTTCCCACGTCGCGGAGATCGGAGCGGACAATTGGGTCAAGCTGCGTGTCACGGGAGGAAGCGGTGGGTTCGACGAATTGGCGATCCACGATGCGTCCAGCGGTTCTGACGACACCTGGGCGTTCATCGGAACCAGCATCTCCTCGAACGCATTCAAGGGAACTCCGCCTGCCACCGATTTCGTCGAACTGGTCACGGAGGGAACCAATGGAACGAACACCCCCGCGGTCGTGAAGGCCGGGATCCCCTGCATCGCATCCACGGATGTATCCAACAACATCGACAGGTATCTCGAGTTCGCCGGCAGTTCCAGATTCTGGGCCATCGAGATGGGGACCAACGATGCCTGGGGAGGAGGGGCGGGGAATGCCCAGACCTTCAAGGCGGCGCTGCAGAAGGTGATCGACTCCGCGAAGGGTCGAGGCATCCGTGTCGTGATCGCCCGCCCCCTGGCGACAAACGCAGGCAAGGCGGGCTGGCAGATGAACCAGGCATTCCTGACGGCGGTCGACGACCTCGCGGAAACCAACGGCCTGGATGCTGGACCGGATCTGTATTCCTGGTTCGTTTCGCACCCCTCCGAGCTGAACGACGACGGCGTCCACCCCAACGCCGTGGGTGCCGCCTCGATCCAGAGGCTTTGGGCCGAGGCCATGATCAAATCCGTGTACTCGGGATCTGGACCCGTCGACCAAATCGGACGGAATCGAAACATGGCGAAGGTCCCATCGGTCCGGGTGAGATGTTCGGCTGTCGGTTTCCACATCGATGCGGATGGTGTCGGCGGGCCCATGCGCCTGGTTTCCATGGACGGCAGCGTGCGAAAAGTGGGCCTCGACGGGAATGGTTTCG
>DAOPYN010000119.1:0-5870 GCA_035352895.1 Fibrobacteria bacterium
GGAGCGCTTCGTTCCGCGCGACGGCCAGGTCTGGTACCGGACCGGGGACCTCGTCCACCGCGATGCCGACGGGAACATCCAGTACGAGGGGCGCGTCGACTTCCAGGTCAAGGTGATGGGATACCGGATCGAGCTGGGCGAGATCGAGCACGCACTCCTCAAGGCTTCGGGCGCCGCGTTCTCGCTCGCCGACGTCGCACCGGTCCGGGGGGAGATGGAGGAGATCTTCGGAATCCTGCCCGCGGCGGTCAAGGACAGGAAACGTCCCATCAAGGAAGCTCTCGAGACCCTCCTTCCCTCCTACATGGTTCCCCGCAAGATCTTCTTCCTGGACGAGGTGCCCCTCAACTCCAACGGGAAGATGGACCGGGGTGCCATCAAGAGGATGATCCTCGAAGGCAGGGTCTGATCCCCTTTCGCCTCAGGTGGACTGTACCAGGCAATCCACCAGCCATCGTCCGTCGGAAGTCCGGTTCAGGGTGTGGATGCCTAGCGCTCCCTCGGGCGGGAGGATCCTGGAGACCTCGGTCTCCAGATAGGTTTCCTCGTCGAGCCTTTCGATGCGGTGCACGATGACCGCCCTTCCGTAGCCTCCCCTTCCATCCTGGCTGGGACGGTAGAGCTTCCCGTCCATGCGGAAGATCCTCCCGGCGGGTCGGCTTCCAGCGATGGAAAGGGAGATCGGATTCCCCGGGTGTGGGCGGAAAGGGCGGGAAAGGAGATCCTCGCAGTGGTGGATCTCGAGATGGGCCGAATGGTCCCCGGGATGAGCGCCACCGACGGATACGAAGAGCCACCAACGGCCCCCTTCCTCGAGGAGCGTGGCGTCGTGGAACGCCCGCCCGGAGAGCAGGGTTGCAGCTTTCCTCCAACCCGAGGGGAATTCCGTGCACTCCCACAGGGACACTTCCCGGGCTTCACCGGTCTCCGGGACCATGAACAGGGAACCTTCGCGCTCGAAGGCGAAGGGCCAGGAAAGGTGGTGCGGCAACCTCAGCAGAGGTAGACAGGAATCGTCCAGTACGTCGCCGTGTAGCCCGCATGCGACCAGGCTTCCCAGTCCGGAAGGGGAGATGGACTCGGCCAGGAGGAAGGGAGTCCCACCCACGCGGATCTCGAAGGGGTCGGCCAGCTGGAGAGCGGGAGCGCAATCCAGATACCGAACCACGGCGGGTCCGGATTCCAGGGGATCGGATCCCAGGATGGCGACCTTCCACCTGGTGCGGCCGCCCATGATGCGAGACAGGATCCGTCGAGGACCGTTGCCGCGAGGCGAGCATGGTTCCGAAGCGCGGTGCACAGGACCGGTGGCGTCCGACGAGGCGGTTTCGGCGACCCGTCGGCTCGCGGAGGCGAGCACCTTCCCCAGGTGCCATGGCAGCGTCGGGACCAGAGCTTCGAAGGGGCGGTCCGGGTGCCCTGCGCGACGCAGGATCGCCCGGATCCCGTCGCCCGCCCACCACATTCGGAGAAGTTCCGGCCATCCGCAGGGACCACCGGAGATGGAAAGGACCCGGCAGGCGCCCTCGTCGGAAAGCGAGCGTCCGGGGGAATCCTCCGCGGACACGTTCAGCACCCTTCCTTCCCTTCCGGGGTCTCGCGCAGGCCGTCCAGCGCTCCGGTGGAATCGAAGTGCGCCCATAGGTACAAGGTCACCTTCCCGGAAAAGGGTTTCCGATGGGCGAAGCCCAGCCAGGTGCTGTCCACCCAGGCGGGTTTGCCGAGCACCTTGCGCACCTGGTCCATCCTCAATCCGGGTCGGAGGGTGTCCTTGCCCAGCGGATAGCGAAAATCTCCCACGGCGAATTCCGGTCCGGCGGGGATCCTCACTATATCTGGTCCGGCGAGCATCAGGCTGTGGTAGAACGGATCGTGGCTGTTGGGGCCCAGCGGAGCCGGACAGGGCCGTTGCAACGGGCGCACGGGGCCGGCCACCCGGGTCAGGCGACGGTCGGGATCGCCCAGCAGGAGGCGGATGGTGTCGAAGTCGCCGGAGGGAGTCAACTCCTGTCCGCCAAAGCGGGCGGCCCACAGCGAGTCCAGGATCCAGGCCTGTTCCAGGGAGGCGGGCAAGGCGTCCGTCGCGGCGGGGTCGCCCCGGATCCCCAGGAAGGCCAGGAGGTCCCTGGCGAAGGGGTGCTCCAGCCGCAGGCCCCGGACCGCGACCGAACCACGGGCCACGAACCGGATCTGGTGATCCTTCCCGGACGTTTCCAGATCGAAGGGCGGAACGAACCACTCGATCCTGCCCGAATCCAGCTGGATCCGCTCGAGACCGCGGGCCATCGAAAGATCCAAGGTGGGGGAATGGACGCCCCGCAGGACGAGCTCTCCCACGCGCAGTTGGGACAGGAATTGGATGTCCTCGCGCTCCAGGAGGCAGTGCGCGATCTCCATGTGCTCCACCCTAAGTCCTGCTCCGGCCAGCAGGTGCAGGCCCAGTCTGGAGGAGGAATCCCCGCAGGACAGGAACAGGGAATCCACCTGATTGTTCCCCGTTACCGCGCGGGCCGCAGGAAGGCCGCGCAGCGACTTCAGCCAATCCTGGAACCTTCCCCTCCTCTGGCGCGGCGAACAGCGCTGCTCCTGGCTCCAGTCACCCGCGAAGGAATCCAGCCACGGGCCGTGGGGGGGGACGGCGCACAGGGCGTTGTCGTCCAGGTCCAACCGAAGGCTCCAGCGGTCCGACCGCGACCGCAGGGGCTCCAGCCTCCACAGATCCAGGTCCGAGAGGTCCACCTGGAACACCCTGCCTTCGCGGTGGATGCGTCTGCCGGGCCCGGCGGTGCGCGGATCGATCAGTTCCGATACGGCGTCCAGCCGACCATTGCGCCCCAGCTGCACCCAGATCCATTCCTGGAGCTCGTAGGGGAGTCGCGGACCCAGTTCCCGGGCGATGACCGCGTCAGGATCCGGCTTGTCCGGAAAGGCCGCCTGGTAGGATTCCTCCAGACCCGCAACGCGAAGCAGGAACCGGAAGGTGAGCACACACACGATCAACGCCAGCACCAGCGCGGAGAGCGCCATGGAGGCCAGGACAAGGAGTTTCGCAAGTCGCATGGAACCGCGGCTTTCTTGGGATCGGTAAGGAGGTGGTAGGACCATCCCGCAGCGAGCTGCGGAAATATTCTTGGCAAGTGGTTTCCGGGTCACCGAAGCAACCTTCGGGAACGGTGACCCGAAGTGCTGCAAAGGTAGAGATGCGCGCCGGATCCAGCGATCGTTTGACCGAATGGCGGATTCTGTGTTATCTTCCCTCGACTCTTCCAGGAGAGGTGGCCGAGTGGCTTAAGGCGACGGTTTGCTAAATCGTTGTAGGCCAAAACCTACCGGGGGTTCGAATCCCCCCCTCTCCGTTGCACAGACCCCGGATGGCGAAGGCCACCGGGGTCTCTTCGTTCAATGGGGAACCCTATGACCGTTCGCGTCCGCTTCGCACCTTCTCCAACCGGGTATCTTCACGTGGGAGGGGCGCGTTCCGCCCTGTTCAATTGGCTGTTCGCCCGCAAGATGGGCGGCAAGTTCCTGTTGCGCATCGAGGACACCGACCAGACCCGCTACAACGAAACCGCCCTGCACGATCTGATCCGCGACCTCAAGTGGATGGGCCTCAATTGGGACGAAGGTCCCGAGGTGGGCGGACCGCACGAGCCCTACTACCAGAGCCGCCGACTGGACCTCTACAAGCGGTATTCCGACGAGCTCATCGCCAAGGGCGCCGCCTACCGTTGCTTCTGCACTTCCGAGCGATTGGACGCCTTGCGCGCACGCCAGGAGGCGAACAAGATGCCCCCCGGCTACGACCGCCACTGCCGCGATCTTGACCCCAAGGAATCGCAGGCCCGCGCCGACGCCGGCGAGGCCCATGTGGTGCGGTTGCGCTCGCCGCTTTCCGGCAAGACCGTCTTCCGCGACCTCATCCGCGGCGAGATCGAATACCAGAACCACGTCCTGGACGATCTGGTCCTCCTGAAGACCGACGGCTTTCCCACCTACCACCTGGCCAACGTGGTCGACGACCACGAGATGCAGATCTCCCACGTCCTGCGCGGCGACGAGTGGATCCCCTCCACGCCCCGCCACGTGCTGCTCTACCAGGCGTTCGGATGGACGCCGCCGGTGTTCTGCCACCTGCCGGTGATCCTGGCTCCCGGAGGCGGCAAGCTTTCCAAGCGCAAGGGAGCCGCCTCGGTGGGCGACTACCGCGAGAAGGGATACCTGCCCCACGCCCTGTTCAACTTCCTGGCTCTCCTGGGGTGGAGTCCCGGCGACGAGCGCGAGAAGATGACCATCCAGGAGCTGGTCGACAGCTTTTCGCTGGAGCGCATCATGCCCAAGTCGGCGGCCTTCGACGAAACCAAGCTGGAATGGCTCAACGGGCAGTACCTGATCGAGACCCCCGTGGACGATCTCCTGGACGAGGTCCGCCGTCTGTTGGAACAGCGCGGGTTCGCCGCCGAGCTCGACGCCCAGCCGCAGATGTTGCGCAGGCACGTGGCGCTTCTCAAGGATCGTTCCAAGCGCATCGACGAGATCGTCGACACGGGCCTGTATTTCTGGCGCGATCCCGAATCCTACGACGAGAAGGCCGTGGCCAAGTACTGGAAGCCTGAGACCCCGCAGCGCCTGCGCGAACTGGTCGCGAAGTTGGAGACCGTCCAGTGGGATGCGGCTTCCCTGGAGGCTTGCTACAGGTCTCTGACGGAAACGCTCGGCATCAAGTTCGCCGAACTGATCCATCCCACGCGCCTTGCCGTGTCCGGTCTCTCCTTCGGGCCGGGGTTGTTCGAACTCCTGGAGGCGCTGGACCGTCGCCAGGTGGTCGCCCGCATCCAACGGGCGATGGAGCGGTTGGGCGGCTGAGTCCACGCGAATCCCCCGCACCCGCCATTTCCTAGTTTCCAAGACGTGAGCGCAAGCAGAGGACCGTTTTCCACGGTGGACGACAACGAATTCGTCGCACCGGAGAACCTGGGGATGATCCAAGTCCTCCCCGACTTGCGTGTCGTGTCCATGAACCGCTGGGCTGCCCGCCTGTTCACGGTGGATGCCGAGGACTGGGCTGGCCGGATGGTCACCGATCTGGGAGGCGACCTGCTGGAAGCCGGTCCCCTGGCCGATCTCGCCGACCACATCGGAAGCCCTCTGGGTTTCTCCGAGTGGGAGCGCGAGCTGCCCGGCGACCCCCCCCGGGTGATCCACGTCCGGGCGATGTTCCAGGGCCAGGGATACACCATCCTCATCGAGGACGTCACCGAGCGTCGCGCCCTGGAGAGCAGGTCCAAGGCGATCGTGGCCAGCGCCAAGGACGGCATGGTGGTGGTGGACGAGCACGGGGTGATCGTCTGGCCCAACGGCCGTTTCGGGCAGCTCTTCGGCCTGCACTGGCGGCAGTTCAAGGGAATGCGTTTCCAGATGGCCATGGACCTGGTGAGCGAATGCTTCGCCAACCGCTCCGACCTGATCCGGTTCGTGCGGCAGGCCGACCGTTCCCCCGAGGCCCACTGCGAGGAGATCCTCGAGATCACCTGGCCGGAGCGGATCGTGCTGCAGGTCAATTCCCGTCCCATCTCTTCCGAACGGGGCCGCAACATCGGCCGCGTGTGGACCTTCTCCGACATCACGCGGTTCAAGGACATGGAGCAGGAACTGCGCGACTACGCGAGTCTGCTGGAGAGCCGCGTGAAGGAACGCACCGTGGAGTTGGAAACCCGCAACTCCGAACTGGAAACCGCCAGACAGAAACTGGAAAAGGCCCAGCGGGCGTTCGAGGACGAGCTCGACATGGCCAAGCAGGTCCAGGACGGGCTGCTCCCGGAACGCCTGCCGGATCTTCCCGGATGGAAGCTCCACGCCGAATACATGCCCAC
>DAOPYN010000120.1:0-5818 GCA_035352895.1 Fibrobacteria bacterium
AATGAAATCTCCGGCTCAGAATGGCTGAAATTCGGATTTTTCAGCATCCTGCTAAAAGAAACCTGCTCATTATTCTTCCCTGGCTTTTCCTCCTGGAGTTCATTTGGTCAAGATCCGGAGCCAGTACGTTTGGATTTCCATTAACCCCATTCTTACAAAACATTCACAATATAATCACCGGATACGCTGTTGCATTTACCGCAATTTACGCCATTTGGCAAACATCGTTTTTGTTCAGAGCATTTAGCCCCGCCCTCTGTTGGCTTTCCCAAAATAGCCTCGCCATTTACCTGACTCACATTATTCCAGTCCTTTTGCTTTCCAAAAAAGACCTGATAAAAACGCTAAACTATCCAGAAAAGTTGGTATTTTTATTTGGCGCATCAATGGCATTTTCGATTATTTCCGCACACATTCTTTCCAAATCCGACATGGCGTCTCTAATTTTATTCGGCCGAAGCAAGATCAAAAGGATTGCAGAAACAGCCCCATCTGACTCGGGCGCACCTCAAATCAAACCAATTTGCTAAAAGCCTCCCGAGGCGGATTTTTGACATCCCAACTCCCGTTGCGCGGAGACCGGATTATGCAGCACAAACGAACGCGATCCAACTGACTTGTTCGGCAAAACAACATGAGTCACACCTTCTTTTTGCAAAATCGGCAAGGAAGAGCACAGCCCCCTCTCCCATTGTCTATCCAATGAATCGGGATTCATTGTTGATCCAAGGTCATACTGGATTCCGAGTATCTTCATCCTCCGAAGTGTTTCAGATTCTGCACCTGAGCGCCATAGAAAGGTAGCTCCATCATCCATGTTAAACCAAACACCTCTTTCCAGGAAAGGCCGAGCATTAACGGATGGCGGCAGAATAAACAGAGCCTCAGGCGGAGAAGATCGTCCAAATTCAGACAGCTGTTTTGCAATCAAAGTCGATTCACCATATAGTGCTGCATAATTCTTACCCAGCCATTCCTTTCTCCAAAAATTAACTCCCAACAAGATTGCCAATACCCCGATGACACTAGTCAATACCACAGAAATTCGTTTTGGGAAGGTGCCTGGTAGATAACCAGTGACCGATCCAAGAAGTCCTGTCAAGCAAAGAATTGCTCCTCCTTTGTTGCCTCCAAAGAAGCTCCACAATGAAAACCCCGCCACGATCGATGCCGCGCATATCAAGAGTTTCACCTTTACAGGGTGTGACATCCTTTCGACCAGCAACAATCCCAGGAGAAGTGCTGAGTGTTGAAAGTATCCAGCGAGAATGGTGGCCACAATAGCGAGGGGAAGGGTGATTCCATTTTCCCTTCGTCGAATTGATTCGACGAAGACTGCCAATGAGCCGGCGACGGCCATCGAATAGGCAAAAACATCACTTCGAAACAAGTGAAGCTGAAACAGCAATCGACTAGGAACGGTCTGGACCAGAAGAATTTGCAATCCTGCAAGCAAGCAAGGAACAAACGCCGCTAGCACAGTCAATCTTTTGGAGAATCGACTTCTCGGCAAAGCCACTTGCAAAAGTACAGGAGAAATCAGAAGAGAAATCATTGCAGCAATCCACATTGGACTCCTGTCATCTGCAAAGAAATGACCTTTTAACCAAAACCTGGCCCAACCGGCAAGCTGCGATCCCGACATAGCTTCCAGCCCATGAGTAGCACTCGCCATCGATTGGATGGTAAATACCAAACCAGGAGCCCCAATCACCAAGATCAATCCAACTGCTTGGCAAAAGCGTTTGCGGACCTGATCACGTTCTACAAGCAAAATTCGGATCCACAAAATCCCAACGATCAGCGATCCAAACAACGATTGCATGATATTTACATCAATCGCCAAACCGAGAAAGCAGGCGGATTTTATTAGGGACCCTCGATAGGCAGATCCAATAGCAAGTAATATCAAAGAAAGAGAGATAAAAGTCTGAGAAAAATATGTCCCAAAAACTGGGTCGCCACCTACCGGCAAAGAAACCATCCATCCGTTTCCCAAAGTAGCCAATGCCCCAGCGATCCAAGCAGTTTTTTGGGAGGATTCATCAGCCACAAACGAAGCAACCAATTCGCCCAATGCAAATGCAAATAATGCACGAGCGAACAAAAAACCCATAATGAATAAGGTTTTAATAGGTACTATTTTTGCCAGAATGCCGACTACGCTCCACAAGGGCGAGGCATATCCAGTGAGCGTGGCTGCCATGGCATCGCCTGGAAACATCGCCATCCGCGATATGCGCAAAACAATGGTCGAATGGTACTCGTTGGTGAGAATTCCGTAAGAATATCCCCATATTTTCCAAGCAACCAAAGAAACGAGTAAAGCGATTCCCAATTTAGCAAAAATCCAATATTCTTTTTTCATTGCCACGTTTCCCTTAAACGGTTTCTGGGATATTGGTTCAATTCCACACCAGCCTGGCAGTAAAGAAGGCTATCCTGGGCCGGTTTCCAGATCAGTCCCGCTTTCCCACCAGAAGCAGCCTAGATTCGGATGGAAGCAATCGCAAGGATGAGGGCCGCGCAGATCAACACCAGGTACGACACCTTGTCCTTGGCAGCGAAGAGAACCGGATCTTCGTGCATTTCTTTTCGACATGTTTGGATCCAAATTCGCAGGATCCAATAAAGGAACAAAGGGGAAAGCGCCGTGACCAGTTCTGGGGAAGCATAGAGCTTTGAGAAAGAATTGCCCGTCACATAGAGAGAAAGGACGATGGCACCAGCGACTCCCGTCGAGATTCCCGCGCCCGCCAGGACCGGCGCATCGTCGGGTCGCCAAGCCCTTCCCGCGGCGTTCCCGGAGGCAGCCCCCATCCGGATCACTTCAGCATACCTCTTGGCGAAACCCAGGCTCAGGAACAGGAAGACAGAAAAACCAAGCAACCAGCCGGAGAGCTCGATCCCCGTGGCGAGGGAGCCCGCCACGATCCTCCATACGTACATGAAAGCGAGCAAGAAAACGTCGGCCAGCAATCTTCTTTTGATATGGACTGTGTAGACGATGTTCGCGACGAAATAGACCACCAGGGCCACTCCCGCCTGCCAGGGGATCCTCGAGGCGAAGGCGCCTGTCGCCACCAGAAGGGCCAGCATGAGGAGAAGTGCTCCGGGAAGGCTGAGCCACCCGGAAGCGATGGGGCGCTTGGCTTTCGAGGGGTTCTTACGATCGCTCTCCCGATCGAAGAGGTCGTTGCCCACGTAGACCAGGGAGGCGAGGGTGGAGAAGGCGAGGAATGCGAAAAGGGTCGACTCCACCAGTCGGACCTGGAAGAGCTGATGGCTGCTCAGGATGGGAAGGAACAGGAGCGCATTCTTCATCCACTGGTGAGGTCGGAGCGTTTTCCAGGCTCGGCCTTTGGAAAGAGATTCCAAAGGAGTCAATTCCAATCCGGAACCTGCCGCGATGGACTTGGCCTTGCCGCCAGCCACCCATCCACGCCGTGCCGCGCGCCATACGGGGATGTCCGTGGTGGAATCCCCCACGTAGTCGAAACAGGATCGACCGAACCGGGAAACCAGGAAGTCGGCCTTTTCCTGTCCGATCAGATTCCGTCCGGGCTCGGTAGCGTAGACCTGGTCGAAACAACCCAGGTGGGCTGCGACCTCCTCGGCGATGGCCCGATGCGCACCTGTCGCCAGCACCGTGACACCTCCGGCCTTCCGGTGCTCCTCCACGAGATCCAAGACTTCCCTCCGATACGGAAGGAGGGTGGCATCCGGACGAGCCAGGTGGGCAAGGCGATCCTTGAGGTCCGCCTTGCCCCTGGCTCCGAAGACCAGTCCCATGGTCCCCAGTGGTGCGGTCTGGAAGCACTTGACCAGCGACTCATGGAGGGTATCCACTCTCGACAGTGTTCCATCGAGATCCACGACGAGTGGCAAGGCTGGATTCGGGAGGGTCGTCTGATTCACCACAAGACTCCAATGTTAACTGAACACAGAGCATCTGGAGGGAAGATGTTTTCCCTGGATCCGTTGTCTGGAACTGGCCAGGGCACCTTCTGCTTGCCAGAAATCCGGTCGGATGACCGGCTTCCTGGAAAAGGTCGCCTCAGGCCCACACAAGAGTGGACAGGAGGAGTCCGAGTCCGACGAGAAACACTCCGATCGCGATCCTCGGCAGCGGCTTGAAGGAACGCATCCAGAAATCGCCGCCGAATCGTCGATGCACGATCTGGAAGACCATACAACCACCGCAAGCCAGGAGGGCGACGACCCATTGGCCGGGCGTGGCCCCCCCCATCGTGTTCCCGGAGCTCACCATCCCCTTGAATGTGGCAAGCACGGGAGCGACCATGTTTTCTCCGTCTGGAATCTCGGCCAGGACGAACAAGTGCATGGTCAAGACCACCGCGCAGACTTCCAGCCATTTGGGATTGCCGAGGCTTTTGGAGAATTTCTTGGTCCACCGACGGGTGACCAGGTAGACAGCCATGCCCCCTCCCAGGATGACCCCCCATAGGAAATTCGGCCAATTGACTTCGTGTGCCAGTCCACAACCGATGAACGTCACGAAGCACGCCGCCGAGATCCCGAGGTTTCCGAGATTCCTCCACGCGAAGCTCAACGGGGTGAAGACCTCCTCGTTCAACCAGGCTCCCACCGTGATGCTCCACCGTTGCCAAAATTCGGCAATGTTCCGGCTCAGGAACGGCGCGTCGAAGCTCGGACGGATTTCGATCCCGAACAGGCGAGCTCCTGCGATGGCGATGTCGATCCCCCCGGAAAGGAGCAGCCAGGTATCGAAGGCGAAGACCCAGCACCGTACGTACATGCCGAATCCCGTCGCGGATTCGAGTGATTGGTAGAATCCTCCGATGATCGTATGGCTCGCCGTCAGCTTGAGCAGGCCGTGGAGCGCGACCCAGCCCGAATCCTCCAGCATCGACCAGTTCCAGTTCCTGGTGCGGTTGAGTTGGGGCAGGGTGTCGCGCGCCCGGTCGATGGGAATCCCTGCCGAATTCAGTCTGGCGAAGAGCGTCATGTAGGCCAGGCTGGGCAACAATCGCGGCGCGGAATCGAACTTCCCTCGATAGGCGTCGAAGCTCAAGGTGATCTTGCTGAAGAGCCAGAAACTGGGCGCCTCGGCGATGAGGAGGGTCACGGGATCGTCAAGCCACGTCCCGTCCAACAACGAGGGTACGATGAAATGCGTATGCAGGAAAACGAGCTGAAGGAGGTTCGATCCGATAGAGATCCACAGCAAGGTGCTTTTTTTCGACGCGTTGTCTTCGTGGAAGATCCGACTGGCGAGAACCCACTCCACGATGGAACTGGCCAGCATCACTCCCATGAACAGCGGAGATCGGAACCAGGCTGCCGCGAAACCAAGACCCAGGAGCACCAGGTTCTGGAACCAGACCCTCCGAACGGAATGGTAGGCGAGAGCACCGAAGACGAGAACCAGCACGGGCATGGGCGACAACCAAAGCGCATGCTTGGCCATGGCGGTACCCGCGGAGACGAGGTGATCGAAAAACAGTGGGATCGAATCCTTCAACAGGAGCTCCAATTGGATAGAGGAATTGGAAGCCATCTAGAAATCGAGTCAGATGACGTCAACCAACCTTGATGAACTTCACATTGCATTCGCCAAATAGGATTGCATCCGGATTTCAGTGTCATGCCAATTCGATGAATCCATCGAATCGCTGCCCAAGCAGTGGCAACCTCCTGAATCGATCGGAATTCCATTTCTGGAATCCCGCTTCGAGCGAACGCCCTCTCGAATCCGAAAAAAGAACGAGCAAGGATGGACCTACTAACCAGATACCATTGCATTTCGGTATAATTTGATTATATTTCATGCATG
>DAOPYN010000121.1:0-5744 GCA_035352895.1 Fibrobacteria bacterium
TTCTCCCCTGACGGCCGCGATCACATCCTTTTCGCGCGGGTGATCTGATGGCTGCTGTTCCTGCGATCGTTGCTGCCGAAACCGCCTCCACGATCATCTCTGGGATCGGGGACTACAAGTCGTATCGGAGTGCGGCGAGCGAGGACGAATACCGCGCGCGCATCGCTGATCTGAACGCGGCGAACACCGAGCGGCAAACGACCGCGGCCGTCGGGCAGCAGCAACGTCGCGCCGGAGAAGTCCTGGGGGAACAGCGAGCAGCGATCGCTCAGTCTGGATTCGGTGCGACAGGTACGATGACGGACATCGCCCGCCAATCCGGGGCAGAATCTGCGCTCGATGCCATGAACATCCGGTACGAGGGGACGCTCAAGAAGCAGAATTTCGAGACCGAGGCAGAGATGTCGCGTTGGAGTTCGAAGCGGAATCGCTCTGCAGCGAAGTTCGCGCTCGGCTCATCTCTTCTCATGGCACCGGCAAAGGGGTACCTCGGGTTCGTGAGCGCCGGTGGGACGATCGGGCAGAAGGGGGCCGGCGTAATGAAGCATTCCGCGATTCCTGCAGGATTCCAGAAAGCCAATGAAGCTTCGAGCGTTCTCACCCCCTGGTGGAAGCGGGTCATCTGATGCCTCAGATTCCCCTCTACCAATCGCAGACGCTTCCCCAAGGAATCATCTCGGCATCACCTTCTACGTCAGGCCGTCTCGCTGGCGAAAGCCTGCGTGGCGTCGCTTCCACGGTTTCGGCGCTCTCGGCGACGGCTACCAGGGCTGTCCAGATGGAGAACGAAAAGGAGGCCCAGGACGCGCGCGTTTCCGAAGAGCGGCGGATGCAGGATCTTCGGGATGAAGGCCAGCTTCTGGCGATGTCGAAGGCGTCGGAATTCGAGCTCCAGACGAACAACACCGTTCGCTCGCGCATGTTGGACATGTCGGATGCGGGCGTACTTCCGAAATGGCTTCCGCAGGATTTCGTCAAGGATGCTATGGTCGACGCGGATGTGACGGCGACGGAGTTGGAGAAGACGAACCAATACGCGGCTCGTCAATTTCGGCAGATGGCCGAGCACATCTCCACCCAGGGCGCGATGCAGATCGACAACGCTCTGGAGGCGCGCAGGAAGTCGTACGTCGCCAAGTCGGTTTCCGACGGGATCGTGAACGATGCGAAGGTCATCGCTGGATCCGAGGATCCGCAGCGCGCATTCGCTCGCACCTATGGTAGTTGGTCGGCCGCTCTCCGTGCTCGCCAGGCTCCTGGAGCTGTTGGTGCTGTCGACAATCGCCTCTACTTCGATGATCGCGATGCCTTGTCCGAGGACGCCAGGAAGACGCTCTCCTTCACGACGGAGCAAGCGGACCTCGATCGCCTTGGTGGCGCAGCATACCTGCGTCTCCGTGGGTTCGATGAAGACGGGAATCCGATCACATCGCATCGTGTCCCGAAGCCTGGCGTTCCTTCTGTGGCTGGGGGGAAGTGGGACAGATCGATTGCCGCGGCTGCGGATGAGACTGGAGTTGATCCCGCTCTTTTGGACTCAGTGATGCATGCCGAGTCGCGTGGGAACGCGAAGGTGGCGGTTTCTCCAAAGGGAGCAATCGGACTGATGCAGTTGCTTCCGGGGACAGCCGCGGAGATGGGCGTGGATCCGAACGATCCCGATCAGAACGTGTTGGGTGGCGCTCGGTATCTGGCAATGCTCCTCAAGCGGTACGGCGGCGACACGAAGCTCGCGGTGGCGGCGTACAACGCTGGAATGAAGAACGTCGACAAGGCTGGCGGAGTTCCGAATTTCAAGGAGACGAAGAAGTACGTCGAATCGGTTCTCAGCCGCTACGATTCGCTCTCGGCCGAAGTGCAGGGTGGTCCTGTGGTGAAGCCTGCTGCGTGGGACGCCATGACTCCCGATGAGCAGGTACGGTGGAGGGGCGTGGCCGTGCGCCAGGCGCAGCAGGACATCGCGAAGGATGGCGAGACGTTGCGCACTTGGTTCCAGAATGCGGAGGCGCTTGCGAAGACGGGGAACGTCCCCCAGGGTGCTCCGACGTCGAAGCAGTGTATCAGGATCTACGGGGCCGACCGCGGCATGCAGATGTGGCAGCAGGGGCAGACGCTTGTCCGCCTGGGCCAGAACATGGCGAACCTCGCCGACGCATCCGATGTCGACATGATGGCTCGCCTCAAGTCGATGAAGCCGGACTCCGCGGACCAATCGACGTATGCGGTCAAGAACGCAGCCTACTCCGATCTCGAGGGTGCCATCCAGGCGACGCAGAACGCTCGTCAGCGCGAGCCTGTCGATTGGGCCTTGCTGCACAACCCATCGTGCGTGAAAGCTGCGAATGCGCTTCGTTCCTCCACGGACGCGAACCGTCCGCAGTTGACGAAGGCGTATGCCGCTTCCCTGGTTGCGGCTCAGTCCAGGTACGGCATCTCCTCTCCGCAGCTCATGTCGAAGCAACAGGCATCCGATCTGGTTGCGAATCTCACGGATCCGGCTGGCTTCGAGTTCGTTGGCGACCGTGTCGCGAAGTTGCAGAAGGAGTGGGGCGCCTACTGGCCGTCCGTCCACCAGCAGGTTGCAAAGGATCTTCCCCCTGCCCTCGACGTGATCGCCTCGGGGCTCCCGCGCCAGACCTCCGCGCTTGTGGCGAAGCTCTCCCAGGTCAAGGTCGAGGACATGAGGAAGGGGATCGATCCTGTCGACAGGAAGGACGTGCAGCTTGGCGTCTCTGCTGGGATGGATCTGTTCAGCCGATCTCTCGTCTCTCAGGATCCAGGCGCTGGCCGCGAGAAGGCTGTCGGGTTCGGGACGGAGGCGGAGAAGTTGGCGTTGCACTACGTCTCGCAGGGGATGTCTCCTGGTGCGGCCGCGAAGAAGGCGACGACGGATCTTGTCGGGAAGTATCGCTTCGTCGAGCAGTCCGGGTTCTTGCGAACGGAGGACGGGCGCACGCAGATCGTCCCTGTATACCGTGTTCCTGCCGAGCGTGACGTGGATGTGGTGAAGAAGGGGGCAGACCGTCTGCGCATGGCTGTGCATCCGTCGGATTTGCTTCCCCCGCTTGGGATGTCCCCTGGCGAATGGGCCAGCTATGTGAACTCGAACGGGTACTGGGTTGATGCTCCGAACGAGGACGGGCTTGAGCTCCATGTTGGTGGCGATGCCGTGACGCGCTCGAACGGAGCGCCGATCCGTGTTTCCTGGGCGGCGTGCGAGGAGGCGTCGAAGCCTGCGTACATCGCCAGGATGCGTCGCACCTCGTCCGCTCCACCCTCTCCCCCTACGGTGCCTAAGGTTTCCTCTCCGATCGACGCGGCTCGCTCCGCTCCGCTTCCGCGCAGTCCGTACATGCAAGATCCGATGGCGAATCCTGCCCAGCCATTCCCTGGGGTATCTTTCCCATGACCTGATTCCAGGAGGATTCCGTGCCCGTTGTCATGCCCGATCGCCCTTCCCGCCTCATGCGTTCGTCGTCGGAATTCGGAACTTCGACGGCAGAACGGATGGGCGCGGAATTCTCCCTGGCGTTCGAGGACAACCCGGTTCCGCTCCTGTTCAAATGGAGCGATGTCGCATCGGCGAATCGGCGCGGTCCATACATCTCGAAGGCGGACGCGGATTCCATCGCCGAGCAGAACGGCGTGCGTCTGAACATCTCGAGTTCTGGCGTCTCGCGCACGGCGCTCGACATCATGATCGGCGACGAGTTGGATCGTCAGCGCAAGCAGTCGATCATCGACCGAGCTCCTTCGACGGCTGGATCCTGGGCGGTGGGCAAGGGCGCGGGGTTCGCGGCCGGGTTCGCGGATCCGATCGGTCTTGCAGCCAACTTCATTCCCGTGGTCGGTCAGGGGACTCGCATCGCGCAGATGGCGAATGCGTCGCGCTTGGCGACGCGTGTCGTAGGCCGCACGGCCGTTGGAGCCGTTGAGGGCGCCGTGGGCGCGGCAATGTTCGAACCGCTCATGGTGGCAGCGAAGCACGGGACTGGACGCGAGCACACCGCGGCTGACGTTGCTGCCGACATTGCTGGAGGCGCCGCGATGGCCGGTGTCCTGCATCCATTCGTTGGCGGCGTCGCCGACAGCTACCGTGCACTGACCGGCAAGGCGCAGCCGTGGGCGCTCCCTGGAACGTCTCCGGTGGCTCCAGAGGTGCAGGCGGCTCTCGACGCTGGCCGGCCTACGGAGCCCCTGGCGGCGTCCGGGACGGTCTACGGCCGGCAGACCCGCGTCAAGGTCGGGAGCGACTACGTTCCTGCCCGCTGGGCCGTCGTGGACGCCGACGAGGTGGCTCCGGCGATGGACAAGGGCGAGGGGCAGTATCGCGACCGAACGCGGGCCGCGTCCGACGCGCAGATCCAGGGCATCGCCAGGAACATAGACTTCGACGAGTTGCACTGGTCGCCGGGGCTGGACAAGGGCGCTCCGACGCTGACGCGTGATGGAACGATTGTCGGTGGGAATGGCCGCATGGCCGCGATCCGGCAGGCGTACGATCTCCCTTCCGGACAGGCTTACTCGATCCCGTTGCGTGAACGTCTCCAGGGCGAATTCGGGATCAATCCGGACGCGGTGCGTGGCATGAAGAAGCCGGCGCTGGTCCGGGTGTTCGAGAAGGACGTCGACACGCGCGCTGCGGCTGTCGCCTCGAACGAGGGCGGAACGCTGCGCATGTCGGCGCTGGAGCAGGCGAAGGTGGATGGGGAGCGCCTGGGGCGCGTGGACCTGGCGTCGGCCGATGATGGCCGGCTGGACGTTCCCGAGAACCGCGGCGCCATCCGTCGGTGGGTGGAGCAATTCCCCGATGCCGAGCGCGCTGCTCTCCTGGATGCCCATGGATCTCTTTCCCCCGAGGGGGTGATGCGTCTGCGCAACGCTGCGCTCCACAACGCCTTCGGCGATTCCCCGACGTTGGCGCGCCTGGTCGACTCGACCGACTCGGGCCTGGGCCGGGTGTCCTCGGCGCTGATCAAGGTGGCCGGCAAGATCGCGGACGTGCGCGCGGCCGTCGGTCGCGGCGAACTCCACGACATCGACATTGCCACCGACGTGCTCCAGGCTGTGGAGCGGCTGGCGAACCTGCGCGAGAACGGGATGCCGGTGGACGTGTACCTGCGCCAGGAGGATCTCCTCGGTTCCGGGCTCACGCCGGAGGCGACGAAGATCCTTGCCTTCCTGGGCGAGAACCTGGATTCCTCGCGGCGCATGGCCGAAGGGATCCTTGGGTTCTACCGCGGCGTCGAGCGGGCCGGCGATCCCTCGCAGGGCGACATCTTCGGAGGCGGTGGTGCACCAGACCGCGGGGCTCTGCTGGAGTCCTCGCTCCAGGCTGTACGCGACGATCGTTCGACCGCGGAAGCGAAGCTCGAGGCGGTGTCTCCGCAGACGCGCGAGGCTGCCGTCTCGGTGGCTGCGTCGCAGGTCATGAGCGGGAAGGACGTCGACGTGCAACCCATCGTCGACGCGGATCCTGCGATCGGGACGGCGACGTCCGAGGACATCCTCTCGATGTTCTCCGGCCAGGATCGTCCGGAGGCGCACCGCACCGTTGACATGGATGCCTCGCGCGAGGTGGCCGCGAACGTGGCTCGCGCTCCGAAAGCGTGGGATGCGTCGCACGCGAAGCTCGAGGCCGATGCCGCTGTGCTGGAACTCGAGCGCCTGGCGAAGAACCAGGACGAGGCGTGGAAGTATTCGCGGGAATCGCGCGCGGGACGAAGCGATGCGCAATCTCTTCC
>DAOPYN010000122.1:0-5558 GCA_035352895.1 Fibrobacteria bacterium
GCGCCAAGAAGACCGACAAGGTCAAGGTGGAGATCCGCCTGGAGACGGAGGAGGGGGTGGCCATCCCAAAGACGCCCTTCCAGATCATTGGCCCGAAGGGATTCAGGTTTTCCGGAAACGTCGACGACAAGGGCTGCGCGGTGGTCGAAGTTCCACGGGGCGAGTACGAGGTGAAACATCCCGACAAAAAGGCGATGTACTTCCGAGCCGTCGCCGCAACCCTCCATGACGCCATCGCGACATCGGACCAGGATCGTTTCTGTGGAATCCTCGAACTTCCACGCTCCGTCCTCACGGATCTTGTCGCCGAGTACGATCTTCTCTACGGCTCCGCCAACGAAGGACGCTTCCGACAAGCCGTCCAGGAGGCCGCGAAGAAGTTCGGCATCGAAACCCAGGTCTGCATCCGATTGGGCGAAGCTGGATTGATCGGTGGTATCTACAATTGCCCTGAACTCCTCGCCGAGGCTTGATCATGAGCACCCCGATGTACCGCATCATCAACAACCGGAATTCCAGCACGTTCTGCCAGGGCACCAACACGACATTCGAGCTGCGCGCCCTGGTCGCCAATCCACCCAAATTGACAAGCCCCAAGTGGACCTTGATCGGGCATGTCAAAACGCCGACCGGCTGGCAGCCCCGGACGGAGAAGGAAGCGTCAGGCACATTCTACACCCTGAATGCAGCGCTCCCGGGACAATACATCCTCAATTGCATTTCGGGCAGCGACCAGTATCGATGCTGGTTCGCGGTCCTGCCAAAGGGGGAATTCTCCGACTTCCACCAGCACAATGCCCCCGACGAAATCTCTCCCTTCGCGGTCCTGGACAACACCCAGTCGCTTCTCGAGGCGTGCAGGAGCATGCCGCACTCCAAGGCGGCTTCGTCCCAGGCGGCAATCCACCTCCGGGAAGGATGGTGTCTCCAACTGGACAAATTGATCGGATTTGCCAGGACGAGCATGATCCACCCCGTGAAGGCAAATTTTCTTCTCGATGGTGAAATCGATGCGCGGCAATTGGGGCTCTTCCTGGTTAAATCCAACGAGGGCTGGGTCGTGGTGGATTGGAGCGCTCCGGGCATCGAGAGGGTTTCCAAGATCTACGATCCACGCCCAAACGGCCGTGGAGATTCATCTCCCCAAACCGCGTTGGAGCACTGGATCCAGACCGCCGGATACCCAACGGGCTACCTGTACTACGAAGGCGTCGATCCGGTCTCGATGGGCCCACTGAAAGGAGAACTGCTGCGCAAGAACGGTCCAGGTGACGAAAAACGGAAGGAGATCCTGGATTCACTCGATCTGTTCGCGACGCATCGGAAAGAAGTCATCCTGGCAAGTACAGGCTGTCGACGGATCCTCGATTCCATGACCTGGACTCTGCTTCGCGGGCAAAACACCTCGATCCAGCATTTGACTGTCCCCTTGCAGTATGAACGCGAACCCGGGTTCATCCGCGCCCCACAGCATCAGATCGCTCACATCTGTGGAATGCTCGTCGGGCTGAAGGGCGCGAACTCCCCTTGGCAATGGGGAGCTTTCGTGGATCAGACCCACCAGTCCCCCGAACTCGCCCGGTTTTTCGGAGAAATCAACGACGGCATCGCCTTGGGAATCATCGGGCCGGCATCTCTCTACGACAAGGCCCAAGCCGCCCTGATGGAAGACAAGAAGACCACATGGGAATCCCTCCATGCTTTGGTCAAGACTCTGAACGAGGAAATCGCCAATCTCCTCTTCGTGGACATCGTCGCTCGCAGCGGACAGGAAGAGGAGCTGGAGTCGCTTCGCTCGAGCAAGAAACCGCTAGACCTTCAATCTTCGCCGAAGATTTGCGGGAAAACCAAGGACGGGAAGCTGATCATCCGAATCGGGACCGACTCTTTCGCCAGCGGAAGCGTCTACCGCAAATCATTCCGCAATTACAATCCCGTCGGGAAGATCCAGCAGGTCCGTTTCAAGCATAAGACCATCGAAGAAACCTTTCCCGGCTCCGGGCTCAGCGCGATTCCAGCCCTCCACGGAACATTGGATCAGTCGGCAAATCCAAAACTTACGGGCGAATCCATCCCCAAAGAGCGCACCCTCTACGTGTTCCAGATTTCGTCGGACAACTCCATCGAGCTGATCTTCAACGGCCCGGCCTCCGACGACCCTGTCGAACTCGATGACGGGAAGAGGATCGCCGCCTTCACCTCCCCAGTGACCTTGAGCGCATCACGCCTTTCGGAGTACAAGGAGAACTTGAAGCTTCTGGAATCCCGAGCGGAGGTGTTTCCGCATCCAGCCACGGCTTTGGATGCGGAAGGCAATCTGTTCTTGACCGACCATTACCATCGAACCCTGCAACTGGCCCAAGGCGTCGACTGGTGCCGAGAGCAACGCGACCTCCTCCTTCCCTCCGCTCGATTGAAGCTCTATTCCTATGCCAAAGCCTACGGATCCCTCATCCAGGACCTTCGCGACAACGTCGCGGGTGATTTTCCGGAACTGCGGCAATTCGGAATGAAGGCCAACGCCCAAATCGATCGTTGCGAAATGGAGATCCAGACCCGCTTCAACTACCTCTTCGAGATCAAGCTCACCTCCCAGTGGGAACAGATGACCGAGGACTTGGCCAAATCCTCCGAAGACCCCGAGGTGGGCCAGGAAGTAAGGCTGGAGTACCTCGCCGAGACCACCTTCACGGAAGAGATTGAATACCTGACCCTTCAAGGGCTGGGGCAGGACCACGAACCGGCCATCAAGAACATGTACAAGAAGTACGGCCTGGCCAAAGCGATCAACAAGGGGACAAAATCCGGCAAGATCCACGAGTACATCCGTTCCTTCGTGGTCAAGCGCTACCTGCAAGGGTGTGCGAAAAAGATCGACGGGGATGAGGTCAAAAAAATGGCGAAGGCAGGAAGGACCTCCGCCTTGCGAACCCTCATCGCGAAGATCGAGCACAAGGAGTTCGAACGCCAATTCCGAGCCGACCTGGACAAGGGGTTGTATTCGAAGAACGTCCAGGAGCTCTATCCTCCCAACGAATCGCGCTGGATCCGTTACGACTTCGAGGTTCCGGCGGGAGACGCAAATGGACGTCCACCTGCCCTGAAGATGAAAAACGGCACCGATATGCCGTGGACATTCAAGGATGGTGCCACGCCCGACAAGGCCGTGAAGGTGGGGTGGCGCCACGTCAAATCCGACGTGAGCCTCGAAATGCACTTCCAGAACATGAAGACTCTGGAGGTTGGAGCGGTCCACGTGGGGATCGGGATCGAGATGGTCAACGCCATCCTGGTTCAACTCTATGTGGAGCGTCTTCGCATGGAGGGAAAGGCAAAACTCCAGGACGAGGCCGCCTTGCTCGAAAGCAAGGTGTCGCTGGTCAAGGAGGTCGTTTCCCTACTGGCGTTCTACCAAAAGATGGATGGCACCTGGGTGGACACCAAAGCCGGCGGCGAAGCCGGATACAAGGTCCTGAAGAAGATCGGAGCCTCGTTTGGAGTCGCGGCGTCGGTGACGTCTTTGGTCAAGGATGGCTTCATCCTGGCCAACAGCCAAACCAATGCTGCGAAGGGAATCGCCGCTTTTGAGATCTTCAAAGATTCTGCAGCACTCACAAGCGCCATCGTGGAGCTTGGTGTCGAGTTCGGCCTAATCGCGAAATATGGCAATCTTGCTTGGTTTGCAACTGGTCCGATCGGAGTAGGAATCCTCGTTGGATTGGGCGTTGTTGCGTATCTCATCAAAGATTCGCTCGAGGATTCCCCAAAAAACTGGCCAGGCCGAGCTCAGACTGCCTTAGAAAAAATCGTGGATTGGAATCTCCTTCACGAGGAGACTCCATCGGAGCGGAAGTCCATTCAGGAGCAGATCGACTGGCTAATGCGATTGATGCATCCGCTCAATTTGAGTCTCTCTCAAACCTACACACTCGACGGCGAAGGCCAACGCACTGACGCGCCGGAAGTTCGCTTCGATGTCAGCGGTGGAAGCCTGCAAGCGGTGAAAGGGGAACTGCTGATCTGGGACCTCGAAGGACCACCGGAATTCATGGCCAATTTTGCCATGGCTTTGAATCTTCGCGATGAGGATGTCCCCTCGAAACAACCTGGCATGGGAATCTCCGGCCTCCAGAAGGCTATTTCCATCTCCAGTTCGGCTTTCACCCAAGGAATCTGGTCGAAAACGTTGGGACGAGGTCTTTCCATGCCGTTGGGCCTGAAGTTCTCCTGCCGAATCGCCGTGGACCTGGATGGAAATCGTGTCCAACTCTTCCCTCCTGGCGGGAAGCGCATCGAAGGGTCGGTGGAAACACGAAATTTCGAATTGTACCCGAACAAAAACTTGCCAGGCCATCTGCAATGATCAAGCCATCTCAAGCCTTCCACGATGCCATCCTGAGGGAGTTTTCCGGCCTAGACCCACGGCGGTTGTACAGCCTTCT
Source organism: Fibrobacteria bacterium (assembly GCA_035352895.1). Classification (GTDB taxonomy): domain Bacteria; phylum Fibrobacterota; class Fibrobacteria; order UBA5070; family UBA5070; genus UBA5070. Next base: position 4,443 of record DAOPYN010000122.1, read on the forward strand.
CAATCGCAATGGCAGAGGAACCATCATTTCCGTGCTCTGCGTGTGGTGGCTTTTTTTCGTCCAGTTCATGTGGCTGCCATTCTCCGTGTTGGGGAACCCGAGGGGAGGGATTAGCTCTTTCCTTGGATGGAATGACGGACTGACCTTTTTCATCCTCGTTGTCCTACCCGCAATGTTCGCACTCATCTACCCCATGCAATGCGACTACATGCTCATGTCTGGCAGCTACCTGGTCGAGTACAGGAAAGTCACTCCTGGTGAAGTACGACAAATTTTGAATGTCGCAGGAAACCGCAGGGAAATGGAGCGCGTCTTTCTCGGTCGACCCGCCAAACCGTTCTATTTCCTTGTCCACAGCTATGTTCGTGGCGGAGGTGACGATGGTGTTGCCATGATTCTTCGGCTCGACGATCAAAAGATCAGCACATGGGGCTGGAACTTCTTTTTCTGGCAAGACGCCATCAAGGGCGCCAGCATCGCTTGGCCTGGAGGATTGTTCTTTCTCAGCTTTTACTTCAACCACGACCCGAAGGAAAACTTCCTTGCCTCCGTGATCCGCGCCCTCTTCGAACGCCCCTTCCATTACCTATGGGAGGCCTTGCACCTGCGCTTTTCCATGGCGAGTCTTGCCTCACTTCATGTGCTTGTGGTGGAAGCCATCATTCTGCTTGGATGGAGCTCGTTCCTCTACGAATTTTGGCTCCGCCGCACCCGGAACTTCGCCATGCCCGAGGGCTACTTGCTCCTTCCCCAGCCCAAGCGAATTCCGTCGACCAAGTTCGTCCACCTGGACCCCCCGAAGAAACCCAAGGTCAAATCGCCCGAAGACGACGAGCCCCCACCTGCACCCTTCTTCCCAAAACCGAAGCGTACGCGTGCAAAGAAGCCCGGCCCACTGGAGCCAGACACACAAGCTTCGCCTCCTGAGCCACCACCACCATCGACACCAATCCCCCCCAACCAATGGAAAAACTGGGAGTAACCTCAACCGCCTTCCCACCCCCACCTCCCACCTCTGCCCCAACTCCTAGCCAAATCCACCAGCCCGCCCAGCCACCTCCCCCACCTCTGCCCCCACTCCCAGCCAAATCCACCAGCCCCGCACTCCCCACCCCC
>DAOPYN010000123.1:0-5515 GCA_035352895.1 Fibrobacteria bacterium
CCGCCCGGGATGCTTCTCCTTCGGAAAGGACCGCCGCCCCCATCGGATCCAGATTTCCCAGTGGGTCGTTGCCCTCGAACCTGTACAAGTTCGCGTCGCCCGCATCAAAACCCAGCGGGTCCATGGAGAGGAAGCGTTGCAAGGACGGACTGTACCAGCGGTTGCGGAGGTGGTAGAGGCCGGTGCTGCCATACCAGGGCAAGCCCTGCAATACACGTTCGCCTTCCAGGGTGGCGGGGTCACCTACAACGTCATCCGTGGTGAACCATTTTCCGTCAACGCCAGCACCCGTGTAGACCTTGAAGGTGCCGAAGGGGTCGACCAGGTAGGTGCGGGTGATGTTGCCGGATTCGTCGGTTTGCGCCTCCGTGTTCCAGTTGTTGCCGGCCAGGAGGTAGCGGGTGGTGGTGACTCCGGACTTGGTGCGGAATTCCACCACCTCTTCGTCGAGGTATTCGCCCCAGACGCGGACCACCTTTTCGCCTGCGGACGAATTGGATTGGACCTCGCGCCAACCGTCGTAGACAAGTTCTGTCGATTCTCCGGAGACCAGCGTGCGACGGACCAATCGGCCCAAGGCGTCGTAGACGAATTTCTGGGCGCCGCCGACACTGTCCAGGCGACCATCCGGGGTCCAGAAGAGGTTTCGGGATCCGTCGTTGGTGAGGTTGCCGGACAGGTCGTAGGTCAGCGAGGAGGTGCCCACTCCGGTCAGTTCGCCGAAGCCGTTGTAGGTGCGCGCCTGCGCCACCGAGGATGTGGTGATGCTGGAGACGTTTCCTGTCGCTTCGGTGGCCCAAGACTGGTAGGCGTACCCTCCACGATTGGCAGTCGCCAATTGCCCGTCAGGGGTCCAGGAATACGATTCGTTCCTGGAGATCGCGTGGTTGCGGCTCTGCGACTGCAGCTTGCCCGCAGTGGTGAATGCAAAGGCAAAATCCAACAGGGATGTTGTTCCCTTGGCGTACTTGAGGCTGGTCATGCGCCCGATGGCGTCGTACCCGTACGTGACCGCGATGCCGTTGCCCAAGGTGGCACTGGCACGTCGCGCCCCCTGCCAAACCAGGGTATCCAGGCGGACCCCGTTGCGCCACAGCGACACCACCCGCCCGCGCGCATCCAACCGGCGCGCCAACTTGGAGCCATCGGGATAGACCACGGTGTCGATCCGCCGGGCGTCGTCGTAGCGATGCTCCACCGTGTAGGTGGACGTGCCTACCTTCTGGATGGACTTCAGATTGCGGCCCAGGGCGTCGTAGGTCAGGCTGTCCGAAGCGATCCCGTAGGCAGTCGAGCGGGTCCATCCTTCGGGAGTGTAGCGGAACACCTTGGACGAACCGGCGGAAGATCCGTCTGGTTTCTTGTAGGCAATTCCCGTCATGCGCGCCAGGCTGTCCCAGATATACTCGGCACGGATGCCACGCCCGTCCACGAAGGCCCGCAGCAGGCCGTCGCGATCCCACAGATGGGATTCGGACTTGGTGACTCCGGAAGCGGTGCGGGAGGTGGTCCGGCGCGTCCAGCCGTTGGCGGAGTCCACGTAGGCGTAGGTGGTCACCAGACCGCTGGGGGAGCTCACGCTCTTGAGCCGGTCCAAGCTGTCCCAAGCGAAGGTGGTGATCTGGTTTTTCTCATCGACCAACTTCACCAACCGACCCACCACATCGCGCTGGGCTTGGCGGGAGACCCCCACCCCGTTGTTGGTCACCATGCTGTCTTGTCCGAACGCATCCTGCCGAAACCCGAAGGTGCGGCCCAACGAATCCTGGACGCTCTGGAGGAACCCCGAGGCCGTGAAGACGGAGGTCGCGCTTCCCTCGCCAGGACGGCGCAGCCACACGGGACGCCCCAAGTTGTCGGAGCGCGATTGCATCAGGGTGTCGCGACCGATCCTCCCCAGGCTGAGGACACCTCGTGCGTCGTAGGCAATCGTGAGGGTGTCCCCAAAGGGGCTGAGGGTGGCGATGGGCCGACCCAGGTTGTCGTACATCGTGCGGGTCACTTGACCCAAGGCGTTGGTGTCGGCCAGGAGCTTCCCGGCTCCGTCCACCAGCCATCCGTGGGTCTTGCGTCCAGCCACCGACTCCGACACGCGGAATCCCGCCTTGTCGTAGGTCCAGGAGCGGACCAGGTCGTTGGCATCCGGCACCAGGGCCGAATCCCCCACCTTGGACACCGCGCGCAGCAAACGGCCCATGGTGTCGTAGCCGAAGGTGGTCCAGCGCCCCTCCGGAGTGCGGTGCTTCAGAAGTCGGTCGTGCTTCCAAATCCAGAGTGTGGTGTCGCGGTTCCAACCGATGCGCATGGTTTCGCGGCCCAGGTGGTTCCAAGTGTGGAACACCTTGCGGCCCACCGGATCCACCTCCATCAGGGGCAATCCGCGTTCGTTGACACTGTCGCGCCACACCCGCCCCAAAGTGTCGCGGCGCTCCACCAGGTTTCCAAAAGGATCCACCTTCAGACGCTGCCAGATCCCGTGGGCATCCTGGCGGCCGGTGGGATTGCCCAGCACATCGTAGCTGAAGTTGGTGGTTTGCATCACCCCGTTGGTTCCCGCGACACTTTCCGACACTTTCCGGAGACGGCCGTCGTAGGTGGCCGACTGCACCACCACCCAGCGGGTGGAGTCCAGGTTGGAGGTATCCGGATTCACCCAGGTCTTCCACACATTGCCCCAATTGTCGAGCTGACGTTTTTCTACCAGAACCCTTCCCTGCGGAGTCACGCGCCAAGTATGGGTGCGGCGCTTCTGGGCGTTGACGGTGTACTCCCGCGTCGTCAACGGCGTAGAAAATGTACCGTCCGCCAATCTCCGTTCGCCATGGGTGGACTTCACTATGGCACCGTTCTTCCAGGTGAATCGATCGCAAAGGCTGTCGGCTCCGCAACGCAGGTGCACCTGGCCCTTGGGTTCGTACTGCATCAGGGTGGTCCTGCCCAGCGGATCTCGCACGGAAAGGACCCTGCCCAATCCATCGCGGGCGATGCGGATGCCGGTGCCGTCGGCATATGTGACGGAATCCGGCAACGGGGAATTCGCCGACGCATACCAATTGCGCCCTTCGTACCCGTTGAAGCCATAAAGGCTGTCCACCCTTCCCAGGGCATCCAGGGTATGACGGGTCGCCGAGGAATCGATCCCGTACTTGATGGTCGTTCCCGTGGGCACCGACACGATGGTGTAGGGGTCGATGGCCGTTACCTGGTGGGGAGTGCCCACCACCATCGAATCCGGCGAACCGGCCATGAAAACGGATTCCTTGGTTTCGTAGCTGGAGGAAACGAACGGATTGAGCCCCCTCCAGCTGTTCCTCAGGCCCCTGGCGATCCCGGACGCGGGACGCTGCAAGGTCCAACCGTTGGGGACGTAGAATCCCGGCAGCACCTGGGATACGGTGGACATCATGGTTCCGTCGGGTCGCCGAACCGCAATCACATTGTTGTTTTCGTCGAAATACAGCTTGAACACCACCGTGATCCCACCCACGGTTTCCGTCATGGTGATCCATCGGTCGGTGAAGGTGGCCTCGCCCGTTTCTTCCACCGTTCCGGATGCGGTCTTGGTCACGCGCTGGGTGTTGCGGACGGTGTCGGCGTACACACGCGTGGACACGATCGTTTGGCCCAGTCCGTTGGCGTCGCTGCGCGTGACCGAAGTCGTGCGCACGTACGAGCACACGCGGGTCCAGTTGTCGCCCGTCGAGTGGCTGCCACCGTCGTTGGGACAGCTGATGGCGTACGGGTTGCGTTCGAAGGCGTAGGACTGCGATGTCTTCAAAGCCGACATCACTCCCATGAACTGCTTGGTCACCCGGCCAATATTGTCCCATAGGTTCTTGAAGCTGATGGCGGTATCCAGACTGTCGGCACCGCTCAAGGAAACGGGATCGAAGGACGTCACGCGGTGGATCCCGCGCGGATCCTGGAACCGGTAGCGCTGGTAGGTGGAGTCCATCCCCAGCACCCGGATCAGGTTGCCCGCCAAGTCGTAGCTGTAGCGGACCACCCGGCCGGAATGGTCGGTGGCGGTGGCCACCTGCCCAGAGGTGTCGTAGGCGAGCGTCACCTTGTTGGCGGGGAAGGTCTTGTCGGAAAGTGTCAATACTCGGTAATCCATGGCCACGGTGGAGCGCAATCCCCGCGGCACGGCGTGGTCGGAGATGCCCTTGATGGGGTATTGCAAGCGCCCCGTGACGGGGTGCGCCTGGGTGCCGGAGGCGGCGGAGGCATCGTAGACGAGAACGAAGCCGCGTCCCGCATCGTTGCGCACTTCCTGGAGGGTGCCGTCGCGCCGATCGAAGATCCAGGTCAGAGTTGGCCCTACCCGCAACGAAGCCGTATTGCCTGAAAGGCGGAGGGAATCGGTGTAGAAGCGCAGCGACTTGGGAGCCCCACTGGCCAGGAAATCTTCCCGGCGGCCATACGGATCGCGCAGACTCCAGGAACTGTCACTCCAATGGAAGAGCCGCACCCCCAAAATGCTGGACCATCCATACCCCAGGTGGCCCAGGTAGGCGTTCTCGGAATTGTAGAAGGCCGTGACCCCAAAGGGAACCTGACCAGGAACCGTCAGGTCTTCGCGCGAGTCCAGGAAGTTCCCGGAATTGGCACCCACCGGCTCGCCATCGTTCAGGTCGCACTGCCCGCCGCTGGGATTTTCCGGGGCGTCGTCGCCCTTGCAGCAGGTGGGGCCTTGGTCCTGGAAGATGACCTTCTTGGCCGCATCCGGCAGCTGGACCGGCCCACCCTTGTCCGGCGCATCCGGCCCACCGCAGCAGCCGACGCACTTGCTTTTAACTTTGCCGCGGGCTTCGGCACTATTAGGATCTTCATCGGTAATTGTAACGTGGAATACCCCATACTCATATTTGCAGGACTCATTGGAGTGGTAATCCTCAGGACATTTACTGGTAATTGTCCCAACGTTGTACGAAACAAGTTGACCGTTTTCATCAAACTTTGGATCAATATTGGATGTTGATGTGGGGCAAATTACGGTTTCTCCGTATCCTGCGCCCCACATACATGCCGGAAGAGTTCTTGTTGACGCAGGTCCAACCAGGAATTGCCCCTCACAACCAGAAAGAGCTCTTGATAGGCTTGCAGGGCATTCTTTCCGCCAATATACTGCTGATCCTCCTGCGGAGCATTTCGCCAACGCACATAACGCATGACTCTGAGCAACAGTGCACAATGTCAGCAAAGTCACCATAAATGCGATGTTTTTGCCATTCGATCCTTGCCATCGATGATTGAAAATCATTTCACTTCACCTGCAGCGTCCGGGTTTCCGGCGCTTCCTTGGGGTTGGCGGGGTTGGTCTTCCATTCCAATGCGCGCAGGCCGCGTTGGGCCTGCAAGGGGCTTCCGGGCCAGAACCAGTTCAAGTTCAAGTCCGCAATCGCCCCCACCGTGAGGGATCGCGCTCCCAGGGCAATCTCCTGGCCAGTGCGAGGTCGGACCACGAGAATCTGGTCGCACGATTGGGCCGCTCGCAGCCGTTCCACGGCGACTT
>DAOPYN010000124.1:0-5143 GCA_035352895.1 Fibrobacteria bacterium
TGTCCACCGCGGCGGCCTTGGCGATGGCCTCCTGGATGGAGCCGTGGGCCAGGTACGTAGGCTGTCGTAGCGGCGCAACAGGAAGATGGCCAGGGAATCGGTGGGCGTCCTCACAGTGCGCACACCGGCAAACTCCATGTACTGGAACAGTCCCGCCTGGATGGTGCTCAGATGCAAACCCAGCCGGCAGGTGTGGATCTGGAGGGTGTCGCGGGCTTCCATCGCGTGCAAAGGCGCGAAGAACCGGATGGAGAGGTCGGAGGATTGCAGGGAGAACGGCTTGGATCCGGAATCCTGTGGCCCCCGGTACCAGAGCCTGTCTGGGATGGTGGAACTGTCGGGCACGTTGAAGCGCACATAGTGCTCGCCGGAAGCGGGAGGGACATTCTCTTCCACCACGGTGATGTTCTGGTAGGAAAGGAACGCGGTCAGGATCGACGCGACGACGACCGGTCGCCAAATGCGCGACTAAAGGCGGGTGGACATGGGGAGTTTCTCCATGAGTGGTGATTGCGTGGACAAAGTAGGCAAAACCATGATGGAGGGAATCTACCGCACCCAGGGGAGCCGTGTCTGTGATCTAGATCACACTCAGGGCGTACCTCACCAAGATTGGCTGTGCACGGAGACATATGTTCAAGCCATCTGCCATCAGCGATTTGGACCCCAATCGAATGGGGTATCACTCCAAGAATCGCCTTGCAAAACCATTTTGATTTCAGGGGAGTCAAAGAGGGATCCCAGAAACGCCAAGAATGAGTCAATCTTGACTTCTAGATCGCCAGAATAATTACTCAATCGAAACTTTTCAAGCCAACTTTCAGATCCTTGCTTTTTCAACCACTGAGCGAAATTCAACGACTCAACCTGACCTGCTTTGTAAACTTCGATCACGAAAGCCCCAATACAGACTGGATTAGGTACATATCCAATTTCCAAGCTCAGATCATCCTTTCGGAAGTTAAATTCATACGTTTCCGGAAGAGATCTTGTCGCCGCTGAAGCAACCACTCCCTGGTATTCAAATCCGTATTTTTCGACCACCGAAATTCTTGGAAGCCGTTCTTTAAGAATTTCAACTCCTGCTTTATCAGTTTGATGCTTCATCGTGCCCCTCGGGCTATGTTTCTGATGCATTCTTCCATTGAGCGAACAATCTTTCCTTTAGCCGCTGATTGCGCCATACCTCCATCACATACCCCAAAAAGTCATTTTCCTCATCCAACTCAGGAAACAACCGAAAATCTTCTGTCTCAGATTCAGCCCACCAGCACCTATACTTAAAGCAATAGCTCTCCCCATCTTTTGATACAATGAAATTTGTAACTCTGTTTTGATCATGAAAATAGCTCAGATCAAGAGATGAATCAGCAAAATTCCACTTCCGACTTCCTAACTGAAGATGGCACCCACACTCATAGTAGAGCGCAACAGCTTGGCCATCTACAATGCAAAAATTTCCGACGCATTTAGATTCTTTGGCTCCAAATCCATCCTCAACCTCTCCAGATTCAGTATCCAGCAGCGAATATGCTCCTGACATCATATCACACACTACGATCTTACTCATTTCCCACCCTCTTTGCAATTCCGACAAGCAAGTCCATTGAATGGTTTTTCCGGAAAGCAGCCTCTAAAGCCTCTTCATGGCTTCCACCGTATTTTTTAAGCAAATACTCATATGAAGGCCCAGCCTCTGTCCCTTCATACATTTTTGCATTCCTGTTTTTTAATACTTTCAGCATTTTTTCGTCGTATGCATTGCATCGCGTTTGATTTCTTTCCGCGCTAAATTTACGCGCCAACTGCTCTGTTTTCCACCCCTTGTTCTGCAGCTCTTGGCAAATTCTACGCTTTTCAGCCAAATGATCATAGTAATCCAACCTCTTTGCTTGGCTCTTTGCAACAAAAAGTGGATCGCCCCAGTCTGCACCAGCCCACTTTTCCGAAGAAAACTGTGACCCCTTTTTTGGCATGAATCCAAAATACCCCTTGGCATCCATCTCTAGATCTGGCGGCAAATCCTCCAACGCATACCGATTCTGCTCAAGGCGATTTCTGTTCTCCAAGAAGATCCGCTCATGCTCAGGGAAATAAGTCTCATCCTTTACCTGAAGAGGCTGATCTTTTGCTTCTTTCTGTTGCGGACTCTTTCTTCTCCCCACCTTCGTTTCGTGCCGATTCCCATCGGTTGTTCCTGGCAATTCGTCCAGGTTCCGCACGATCTTCGGCGCTTCCTCCCCCGGCTTTCCTGAGCTTTCGGACTTGGCACCATTGAATGCAGCCTTGGTGTGCGAGACGATCAGGATCAGGTCCTGGACGACCAGCAATTCCAACGCATCGACCAATAGGTCGACCTTCTGCGCCGGGGTCAGATCCTTTCGCTGTTGGATATCCGACACGGTCCTCCATGCCGTGAGGTGGCATACAGCCATCATTCCGAGGCCTGCGCCGACCTCGAACTTCGCCATGGCGGTCCATTTCTTGCCGGCAACGACCACTTCCTGAGCCGCACCGGAAAGGGCTTCCGCATTCTTCACCCCGGCTTTCGCGAAGACTTCCGATGCCTCCTTTTTCAGACCCGCAAGCGTCAGCGCAAGCACCAGGAGGTCCAACCCGTTTTCCATCCAATCGGAGAAGCTGTTGAACCCCTGGCTCCACTTCTGGTAGATGTTCGTTCCCGAACTGACTGCAAAGCTCAGGTTCGCGACAACTCTCCCCGCCTGCCCCAAAGGACTCTTGGAAAGCCCAACAGCCATACCCGCGGTTCCCAGGTATTGCATGACCTCGGAAACAACGTCCAGGTCGGTCTTCCCCGTGGTGGTGAAACCACCCTTCAGCTCGAACGCCAAGGTGGGAACCAATACCCTCCAGTGGATGGATCCAAAACCATACCGGTTTCCGTCTTCCCATGCCTTGATGGCCTTCAAGATCCCTTCGCGATCTCCTTCTTCTCCAACGAATGTCCCACCTTCGAACCAGCCGGTCATGCCTGGCGCGGTGGGACACGACCAGTCCGTCAGAAGCCATTTTCCGTCAACGATCGCCAGGAAAACGCGGAGCGCATAGTTCTTGCCCGTTTCCAGGCTCGTGTAGAGCGCCTGCATGGGGATGCGAGGCAGGCCCTTGGTTTTAGCCAGCCGCTTTTCCAGGTGCTCATGGACATCCCAGGAGGTGGCGCCAAAGGTCGGAAGTTCCCTGCCATCGGTTGGATCCGCCGCTTCATCGCAGGTATTTCCCAATGAGTTGACCCTCAAGCATGTCGACAGGCGCTCCAGGTACCCGTCGGGATCCAACCGCGCTTTAGGCATGATCCCCTTGAAAATCGACCAATCGTTGACGGAACGCCCCACGAGGACGATCGAACACGACTCTCGACGCAACCTGTGCTTGGCGATCAACCTCCACTCGCCCAAGAAGAGATCGTTGGTCCGCAGGTAGGTTCCCGACCCCAGAATGGTCGATTTCTCCTGCCGCTCCTGACGTCGCGCCGAAACGATCCGCACCAGGCTCCAGACCCAATTCTCCGTCAGAAAATCGTCGGCATCCCCCCGCTTGGTATCGACGATCCGAAACTCCAGGTCCTGACCCTTCAGGAACACGACCCTGGAACTGCTGGATGAACTCTTCTGCTCGAAGAAGTTCTGGTAGGAACAGACGATCTTGAACCGTGCATTGTTTGTCGGGCGGTATGGCTCCGGCGTTGACGGCAATGCAGCCGGTAGCACATCGTCCAATCCCGGGTACCGAATGGATGGAACGGGGGCTCCCAGCACATCCAGATCCGTCGTTGGTCTGGGCTGCTTTCCTGTGGAGGTGTGATCGGACGGAGCTTCGAACGTACGTTGCTGAACCCCCGAAGTCGTCCGTTTGAAGTCGAATTCCGTCACCCCTCGCCTCCTTCGGACTGAGGATCGAGGGTAAACCCGCATGGCCCCAGGCCCGCGCGCCCCCACAGGATGTCGATCTCTTCGGAAAGGTCTTTCGATTTGGCCAAGGACTCCACCTGCTCGCGCAAGGAGTCCCCCATGAATCCCTTCAATTCGCGATCGAAGTACCGCACTGCCGCCTGGAGAACTTCGAACGGTTCGTGCAGCAACTCCGTTATGGTGTCCAGGTCCTTTTCCTTGAGGGCGGCCCGGAAGTCCAGCGCCACCACGCGCGCATACACGGCGGAGTGGTCCAGGTACCGCACGGTGTAAGCCCCGCGCGGGATTTCCACTTCGGCGAACCCATCGGAGTCCAGATCTCCCTTGCACTCGAACCCGCCTTCACCACAGACCAAGAACGCCACGCCTTCGATCGGCTCGCCGCGGTCGTTCTTCAGCACGATTTCTACGGTCACCTTGTCCTGGTGCTTGGCGCGTTTGTGGGGTTCGGCGCGCTCCTCTTCGGAATCGCCCTCCCAATCGGGGACCAGGTCGGGCATCGTGAGATCCCATCCGGACAAGTCAAAATCAGGCAAGGAGAACTCCGGTAGGTCCGGGAACCGGAATCCCGGCATCCCCGGTAGGGATGGTATGCCAAACGACGGCAAATCCGGCAGACCGGGCATGCCGGGAAGGGACGGGGCCGACAATCCCGAGAACGGGTTGCCCAGCGAGGGTAGCGATCCCATCTGTAAGGGCGATTCATGAATCGCCCTTACAGATGGGATCGCTACAGATGGGATCGCCACAGATGGGATCGCCCCGATGGACGGGACTGGGATGTTTTTCAGGTCGTTGGCCGACACCTCGCGCGACACGTGCAGATCACCGCCCACCCCGGTAGGGTTGTGGATGGTGCCGTCCAGCCGCACCGATGGGTTGTTCGGGTCAAAATGCTGGGGCGCCCCGATCCCACATCCTGCCCCACGTGGGTGGGAACGGCGTCTGCCTTGGGAGGATCGGGAACCTTGGGGATTTCGGGAAGCCAGTGGGAAGGAAGTCCAAAGGCCATGGGTCAATTCTCCTTGGACGCGGCGCGATGGACCACGCCCGGTTCTGTCGTGGTGGCGGGTATTTCAACACTTGGGGAGTCAAAGGATGGGGATCGCATTTTGGGCAGCATCCTTTCCAGACAATCCACTGCTGTGGTTGCGTATCGTGCTAAATGAATCCGATGGGGAACGGTTGTTTTGTCTCCCACCGGAGGTGTCTGG
>DAOPYN010000125.1:0-4996 GCA_035352895.1 Fibrobacteria bacterium
GGGGAGTGCAGATCGCTCCGGACGGCACGTTGACGGGCAGCAACCCTCCCAAGAATGATCCGAGCCGGACGATGGATGTGTACATCAAGCTCAACCGCCCTGTCGAGGGTGTGATCTTCGTGTACGACAACCTGGGGGTATCGGTGGGTCAGCTGGACCTCACCGACTTGAAGAAGCTCTGGGCGGAGGGTGGCGAGGACGTGCAGCGCGAGATCAAGGTCTCGTGGAACGGCACGGACACGCGCAACAAGTTCGTGGTCAGCGGAGTGTATCTGCTACGCGCGGTGGTGAAGTACCGCAACCGGGACGGGAAGCAGGAGTTCCGGAACCTCCTGTGGAAGTACGGTTGGGTCCGCGAGGACGCCGCGAAGTAACGAACAGGCCTTGGCCGGAAACACTCACGAAGGCGACATCCCCATCGGATGGTCGCCTTTTTCTTTTGGGAAACGTTGGAGTCAATGGGCGGTGTTCATGATCCCTTCGCCGCCAAGTCCTTGTCCAACAACGACTTGGCGAATGTCCGGTTCCCTTCGGAGTACATGGTAGCCAGTCCTCCCGCCAAAACATCGTCCCAAAGCTCCATCGGATCGGTATTTTCGCATGGTTCGTCTCTTTATAACCGTTTCCGGCAGGTTGTCCCATGGCATCGGCATCGCGCATTCTCCGTTTCCTTTCCCTCTGTTGGCTCGTGGTCCTTTCCGTTCCCAGCGGGGTGCATGCCGAGAAGACCTTGATGTGGCTCTTGGACTGGTATTCCACCAACATGGACAGCGTGATCCGGTTCGATTCCGCCTACATTCCACACTACGACGGAACGACGGGGTATTACTTCGGCGACGACGACCAGCCTTTGGTGAAGACCACCGCCTATGCCCCCGGCATGCCCATTCCGCTTGCCAAGCAGGTGACCGGCGGCCCCACCACCATCGATCGATGGTGGTTTTCCCTTCCCTCCTGGAACAGCGCCAAGTACAACGGTGGGCTGATCGATGTCCGCGCCAAGATCAAGATCGCCCAGCACACCAACTATGGCGCGTTGGCGATCGATACCACCCGGTTCGAGCGATTGGCGACGGGTGAATTGAATCGCGCGCAGACCAGCCTGGGTGTTCCCGGGTCCATCGACAGTTGCGTCAATACCTTGAAGGGCGATACCGTCTGGATCCGATCGAATCCGAACCCCATCTGGCAGAACTACACCGGGCCGGACAAGTTGACCTGTTTCGACCACAATCCATTCTTGGAACTGGTGGGAACGGTCCATGTGCTGAACCCTTGGCCGGGCAAACCAGTCTACGTCCTGATGGGAGGCACGTACTATCCCACGTTTCCCGACCCCGGCCGACCCGGTTGGCTTTCCGCCACTCTCTACGCCATCCCGACCGCCGGCCAGCAGTTCTCCGTTCGCCTGACCAACGCAAGCAACGGGACTGGACAATTCCTCGATGCCGGCGGGCTGAACGGAAACGCGACCGGAGCGCCATTCGATCTGACCACTGCCGGTGGAACCAAGAAGGAAGTCTGGATCGTTCCTCCGCTGGTCGCGCCCGCTTCGGCGATCGGCGCGACGGCACCAGCCGTGGCGATGACACTTTACGTCCAGAATCCCCGCTGGAGCTCCACCACGATGAGGGTGCAGATCCAGGGACAGGATGCGCGATTCGTCCCGTCGATCACCAAGTACTGCGAGTGGTACCAGCTTTCGTTCTACGCGGGGGCGGTACCGAGCAAGGTCGTCCTCCGGCAGCCGCTTGCGGACACCCTGTTCGGATCCAAGGGGATGGAGGTCGCACCGGTCTCGATGGCTTCGTACGCCAACTGGATCCAGATTCCCGCGGGGACCACCAGTGCCTGGATTTCCACTCCCTTCAACGGCATTCCCTTGCTCACTCCGGGGGTGAATCCGCCCGCTGGCACGGGAACCTGCGACAAGAAGGTGCTCGCCTTCAGCGGGTACGACTACACCTCCGGTGACGCATCGACCTCGCCGACGTTCTACCCGCCCTTCGCGGAGACGAATTCCGGCGTGAACTACCCGGGAACCAAGACGACCACGGACAACTGCACCCATTCGGGAGGTGGCGTCACCACCGGTCTCGTCAAGCCCGTCCTCAATTCCCGCGGACGCCCGGAATGGAGCGGCAAGGTGGATTGCGACATCGGCAAGACCACCGATGGCCCCCAGTACTGGTTCGATTCCCTCTGGAAGAGCTCCACCGGCGTGATCTCCAACACGAAGACGGCCGGTGCCACCCAGATGAACGCCTTCCACTGCATCCGCGACACGCTCACATTGGATGCCACCGGATACTACCGGACCTCGCAGAAGGATTCCCTCAGCTACTTCCCCTTCGATACCGCCACGTCCGTTCCGGCACCCTTCCGCCAGGGCAATCCGGATTACCACTTCGCGATGCACGCCAAGGCGGCCTTCGAGTATACGCCCGGCCTGAAGTTCACCTTCGCCGGCGACGACGACGTGTGGGTGTTCATCGACAAGAAGCTGGCCCTGGATCTGGGCGGGCAGCATGGCCGTCAGAAGGGGACCATCGACCTGGACGCGCTGGGATTGATCGAAGGCAAGTCCTACCAGTTCGACATGTTCTACACCGAACGGCACACGACCGGGTCGGAGATGTTCCTGTCCACGACCATGAACCTGGTGCCGACCATCAACGTCAATTTCGACACGACCAACGCCTCGGCGGGAACCCAGGACTACGTGATGAGCACCGCCACCACGACCAACAGGGCGGACGTCTGCCCGGAGGAAGGCGCGGCCACCTCCACGGTGTACAGTCCGGCCAGGGCCGCCATCGTGCTCTACTTCCCCGACGGCAGCATGCAGAACCTGGATTCCACCTTCAATGCGGTGTATCCAGGCATCTCCATCTCCGGCAACAACAGCCACCTGAACGTGGACACCCTCAAGATCCAGCGGTCCGGACGGTTGTCCCTGAGCGGCACCTACCAGATCGTGGCCTCGGTGGGCACGGAATCCCGCAGCGTGAGCTTCTCCGTGGTGTCCAATTCCGTGGACGTGGTGGGGACCCTGTTCGACGTGGACGGCGATGGCAGCGCAGACAGCGTCGCGCTGCACGTGGACGGATCCGGTCCGGCCTTCAGAGTGATCGCTTCCTCCGTGCTCCGTTGGGCCGACTCCACCGGATTGCCGGATTCCGTCAGCCTTGCCGGGACGGACTTCGTGCACTTCCCCGGCGACAGCGTGGTGGGCGCCAGGATTTCACTTCCCTTCCGCACGAGTTGTCCGCCCTCCGGCTGTTCCGGCCAGATGGGGATGGTGATCACCACCCAGGGAGGCAGCACGTTGCTCAACCGGGTGAAGGTCCTCTCAGACGGGATCGCTCCGGTGGCCATGAGGGCGGTCCTGGTCTACGACACCACCGGGGCCCCCAATGCGATGGACAGCCTGTTCGTCTGGACCTCCGAGGTCGTGGTCGGGGGAACGGTTCCTCCATCGGTGATCGTGGGCCAGTCCTCCGCTCCGCGAGCGGTCGCCACGACCGCAGACGTGGCCGGCGGCACGTTGGTGAAGATCGCCTTCGATCCTGGAGCGAACCCGATCGTACCCGGAGATTCCCTCCGGCTGGGCGCAAGCCTGACCGACGCCCTCGGGAACGCTCCGGGAGCGCGGTCCCGTTGGGTCCCGATCACATCCAATCCGGTTGCCAAGGCCTGGATCCTCGATACCACCGGCGACGGAACCGCCGACGTGATCCACATCGGAAGCAAGGGGAGCCTTTCCGGGGCCACTTCCGCTCTCGTCCACTGGCGTACCGCGAGCGGTTCGGACACGTCGTTCACCATCGCCACGCCGGGAGGTCTGGGCGCTTCCCTCGCGATCCCCGTCGGGGCGCTCCTGCATTCCACCTACGGGGTTGGGTACACCCTCGACGTGACCGTGGGCGGGCAGGTGAAGCGATTTGCCCTCCTCGATTCCATGGCCCCGGTGGCGACCAAGGCGACCCTCCGTTACGGGACCCAATACGACACTCTCATCGTGACCGCATCGGAGCCCGTGGTGCAGGGATCCGGCGCGTCGGCGGGCTGGTTCGCGCAGAAGTCCGTTCCCAGCGAGGGGGCCAACGGACCTCAGGTGAACGGGACCATCCTCTCGAACGTCGGAGGGGTCCTGGTGATGCTCGTGACGCCGGGTAGCGTCGATGGGGATTCCCTGCGGCTTCGCGGCTGGTCCGGGGACGGATTCGGGAACGTTCCCACGGATGTCTCGACGTGGGTTCCCATCGATTACGGACCACAGCCCATCCAAGTCCAGGTCTACGATGTCAGCGGCGATGGTCACGCCGACAAGGTGGTCTTCCGCCTCCTCCGCGGGGCCATCAAGCACTTCACCCCCACCAGGTTCGGATTGGTCTGGGGTGGGAACTTCATTTCCATTCCGGGGCTGACCGCCTCCTCCGACCGCATGTCGTGGAGTGGAGCGGTGGGTCCCCTCCCGTTCGCCACCATGCCTTCGACCGGTGACGCCGGATGGATCGTGGCGGGCACCGATTCGACCTCCTTCCGCGCGGTCGTCGAGGATTCCGTGCCCCCCGTGGCGGTCCGGGGAAACCTGGTCTTCGGATTCGATGAAGGATCCGCCGACACCCTCGTGGTGAACGGATCCGAGGGGCTCGGGCTCGCGCTGTCCGGCTCGGCCTTCGTGCTCCTGAATTCCGACTCCTCCGAGACGGGAGCCACCTCCCCCTTGGCTGCACAGATTCTGTCCTCGAGCGTGGCCACCGGCCCCTTGCGTCTGGTCGTCGCCTCCGGATCCATTCCCAATACCGCCACTTGGATCCGGTTCGGGACATCCATCACCGACGGACACGCGGCGGTCGGCAGCCATTCGAGATGGGTGCGACTGGTCGTGACGCCTTCCGGTCGCGCGGCCCTCTACGATTCCGACGGTGACGGGCGCGCCAACATGGTGTCCATCCGCATGCGGGGGACCATGAACGCCACGCAAGCGGTG
>DAOPYN010000126.1:0-4967 GCA_035352895.1 Fibrobacteria bacterium
GATCGGGTCGACGCTGGATCTCGTCGAGGATCACCAGCCCCTTCAATGCGGACAAAGCAAGGACGGGATCTTCCAAACGCGCCAAATCGGTAGGATCCTCCAGATCGAAGCGGTGGCCATCCCCCAAAGCCCGGGAGAGCGTGGTCTTCCCGCATTGCCGAGGTCCCAGGATGGCGACGATCGGAAAATCTCGTAAAGACTCCACGATCTGTTGATGAAAGGCTGCTCGCTCCAGCATACCTTGAATTTTCGCATCCTATCGAGGAATTTCAAGGTGTTTGCGACTTTTACCTTGAATATTCACTGCATTCTGCAAAATTTCAAGGTATTTGAGGGTGTTCTACCCCCCCCCCATTCGCGTTCAGGTCCTTTCCATCCTCCCCACCTGCTTCCAGCAGTAGGCCAGAGGCAGGATGCCGAACACGCCAAACGAGCAGTCGATCAAGCGCCAGTAGAAGGGCGTTGAGGTACGGGGCCTTCCTTTTTCGCCTGCGGCGCGGCCTTTCTTCAATACGGCTTTTCTCTTGCCGATGTTTCACACCGGCTCCAGTTTACAGGAGGACGCTACCCGCTCCTCCTGTACCACCTCGGGCCAAAGGGACTGTGCGCGCAGTCCCTTTGGAATCCCGCGCGCCAAGGGGGCTCGGACTCTCCGGCGGTGGGGCTGGTCGCAGCTTCGCTGCGTGGCAGGTGTTCACCCCCTCCGGCGCAGGCCGGAGGGGACTGGCCCACGGCCTGCGATGAACCTTGCCCCCTTGGATCCCCTCAGTTCGGCCAGCTGCATCTGATTGCCGATGCCCCGACGCCGCTTCGCTGGTCGGGTAGGGCGAGTGCGATGCCGGTCCCTGAGCGCCGCCTGCCGAACCGTGCTTCGCCGAAGGCGAAGTGTGTCGACAACTGCGGCAACCAGGGCTTCGGTTGGGCGCCTCAAGCGCCAAGGGCGGCATCGCTTCGCTTGCCGTGGGTGTGCGATCGAGCGATGGCGCCGAGCCCGAACTCTTCACTCCCTCGCCAGGGGACCCGACTCCGTGCGCTGCGCACGGCGTCGGGTGCGCTGACTTCCGAAGCCTCGCGCAAAGTTGCGCAGCAAGGCGCGATGGCACGAAGCACGCATTGGGCCTTCCGGGGTCGGCAGGGGTGGAACCCCTGCCTGGCGGGAGTGCAGAGGGCGTGCCATTACGCCCTCTGCAAAAGAGATTCCGGACGGCACGTCCGGGAATAAGGAATCCGGCGCCTCGCCGGAGAGATCGAAGCAAGAGGCGTCGAAGAAAACCCGGGGGAAGAGACCTTCCGAGAGGAATGAAAAACCCCACCGGATGGTGTAGCTTTCGCAGCCCTCCACCAAACCAGGCTCGAACCGTCCATGCGTCTCTACATCGCGGAAAAACCATCGGTGGCCCGGGTCCTGGCCGCCGAGCTCGGCCAGACCAAGAAGGGCGACGGCTGGCTGCAGTGCGGGTCGGATTTTGTCACCTGGGCCTTCGGACACCTCCTGGAAATGGCCATGCCGGAGGCCTACGACCCCGGTTTCGCCAAATGGCGCGCGGAAGACCTGCCGATCGTCCCCTCCGACTGGAAGATGCTGCCCAAGAACGACGAGGGCGCGAAGAAGCAGCTGGAGCTGGTGGGGCGCATGCTCAAGGCCGCAACCGAGGTGGTGAACGCCGGCGACCCCGACCGCGAAGGGCAGCTTCTGGTGGACGAGATCCTGGAGGCCCACGGATACACCGGCCCCGTCAAGCGATTCTGGGTGAGCGCACAGGATGCGGTCTCCATCCAGAGAGGCCTCGCCGCGCTCAAGGACAATGAGGAGTTCCGCGGGTTCGCCGAGGCCGCCATCGCACGCGGCCGTGCCGACTGGCTGATCGGGATGAACCTCTCCCGCGCCTTCACGCTGTCGGCGCGTCGCGGCGGAGCCGACAAGACGCTCCTTACAGTGGGTCGGGTGCAGACCCCCACGCTTGCCATGGTGGTGGCGCGCGACCGCGAGATCGAGGCGTTCAAGGCCGTGTCGTACATCACCATCACGGCGCAGTTCCAACACGCGAACGGTCCGTTCAAGGGGCGATGGAAACCCAAGGAGGGACAGCCGGGCCTGGACGACCAGGGACGGCTGGTGGACCCGGAACTGGCCAAGGCCATCCTCAAGGAGATCTCCGGAAAGACGGGAATTGTCGCATCGGTGAAGACCGAGGAGAAATCGGATCCGCCGCCGCGCCCGTTCTCGCTGGCCACGCTAACCTTCGCCGCCTCCAAGCGTTGGGGGTACGGCGCCGAGGACGTGTTGAAGGCCGCCCAGAACCTCTACGAATCGAAGTTGGTGACCTACCCCCGCACCGACTGCGAATACCTCCCGGAAAGCCAGCACGCCGACGCTGGGGCGGTCCTTTCCGCGATGAAGACCACCTTCCCCGCCCTTTCCAAGCTGGTGGAGGCCGCCGACCCCAAGCGCAAGTCGCGCGCCTGGAACGACGAGAAGGTGACGGCCCACCACGGCATGATCCCCACCCAGCACCGCGGCAATCCCGGCACCCTACCGGAGATCGAACAGAATCTGTACCAGCTGGTGGCGCGCACCTACCTGGCGCAGTTCTATCCCGACCACCAGTACCTGGCCACGGCGGTGCAGGTGCAGGTGGAGGGTCACGACTTCGCCGCCAATGGACGCGTGGTGACCGAGGCGGGCTGGCAGAAGATCCTGAAGCCGGAAGAGCCCGATGAGAAAAAAGACGACGACGAGGGCCCGCAGTTGCTGCCGGCGATGGCCGAATCCGACCCCGTGCAGTGCCTGAAGGGCGAGAAGAAGGAGAAGAAGACCAAGCCTCCGCCGCGTTTCACCGAAGGAACCCTGGTGAAGGCCATGGAGAACGTCCACAAGGCGGTGGAGGACCCCGAGCTCAGGAAGCTCCTCAAGGAAGAGGACGGCATCGGGACCCCGGCCACCCGCGCGACGATCATTTCGGAGCTCAAGCGCAGGCGCTTTTTGGAATCGAAGAAGAAGGCCCTGGTGAGCACCGAGCTGGGACGGAGCCTGGTGGACGCCCTGCCCGCGGACGTCAAGAGCCCCGTGCTCACGGCTTTGTACGAACGCGACTTCAAGGAGATCCAGGCCCGCAAGGCCAGCGTGGAATCCTTCCTGGCCAAGCAGACGGAATTTGTTGCCGCGCAGGTGAAGGAGGCCAACGCGCGTTCCACCTCCGTGTCGGGCGCTCCCGCCGAGGGTCCGGAATGCCCCTCGTGCAAGGTGGGCCGACTGCGACGGATCCCCGGCAAGCAGGGGTTCTTCTGGAGCTGCTCGCGCTGGCAGGCGGACACCCCCTGCAAGGCCACCTGGGAAGACGACGACGGCAAACCGGCCTTTGCCGGCCCCAAGGGGAGCGTCCCCTGCCCCGTCTGCAGGAAGGGCTACCTGAGGCGGATCGGGTACAAGGACAAATTCTTCTGGGGGTGCTCCCGCTATCGCGAAGGTTGCAAAGGTTCCGCCGAGGACCAGGACGGCAAGCCCGTCCTGCCCACTCCCTCCGCGGAACCCAACGCTGGTGCGGCGGCACCTCCAAACCCCAATTCCGGGTCTTCCAGGAAACCGCCCATCGCGCCCAAGGGGGGGGATGGACTCACTTCTGGCACCCCTCCACGGACTCTCGAGGCAACCCCAATCCAGGATCCTCCGCAAAACAGCCTGCTAGATCTGCTGTAGTGGATGCAAGTTACCGACTCTTCCTTTGCACCTGGCGGAGCCGGAGGTGCACCCGGCGCCGCTTTTTCCAGGAGATCATCCGTGTCCCGAGCCCTGTTCGCCACCCTTCTCGTTTCCGCCTCCGTCTGGGCAGGCACCCCCAAATATCCGTTCCCGACCTTCGCAAATTATCCGGCTGGAACGCGCTATTCATACCAGGCATCCAGTGTTTTGGAAGCTGACATTCAATCCTCCTATGATACCTTAGTTCGAAGATATTACGATGTGTGTCCTGATGGTCAGCGCGCCCGGATAAAATGGGATGATCCAACCAAAGGGGAGACAGGGAACAATACCGTATCCGAAGGGATTGGATATGGGATGATCATCTTCGTCTACATGGACAACGCCAAAAACAATACTCAGGGAAAGTTCGACAAACTTTGGAAATATTACCAGAGCTTTCTGGATGGTGGCGACGGTTTGATGCACTGGAAAATCAACGGTTGCAACGGTGCCGCTCAGGAAGGCTCTGCCACGGATGGAGATTTGGACGCTGCGTTTGCCCTACTGATGGCATACAAGCAATGGGGCAACGAAAGCTATTTAACTGATGCAAAAAAACTTATCGCGAGTATTTGGAACAAAGAGGTTGAGTCCGGCTCCAAAATATTAAAGTCAGGAAATCGTTGGACTGATCAGTCCTACAACCCAAGCTATTTTGCGACAGGTGTCCTAAGGATCTTCAAACAGGTCGATCCTTCTCATGATTGGCTGGCAGTTGCGGACGCCAACCTTGCCTTAGCAAAGAAGAACCAGAACACTTCCACTGGCCTTTCTTCGGATTGGTGCGATGGAAATGGTGGCCCAAAGAATGTGAATGGCTCCGGAACCGACAAATTCGGATACGATGCGGTTCGCACCCCTTGGCGAATCTCCATGGATTACCTGTGGTTTGGCACCAAAGCAGCAGAAGAGTTCATCACCCCTCTAAACACTTGGATCAAAAAGGCCACCAACAAATTACCTTACGGTGTCAAAGCCGAGTACAAACTTGATGGCTCAACTACTGCTCAATGGACTAACCCTGTTTACGCTGGGGCCTTGATCATTCCAAGTATGCTGGATTCTCTGGATAACTCGTGGACAATGCGAGGAACCAAAGGCTGGGAGCAAGTCGCCCAAGGCGCCCCTGATAACTATTTCAACAATTGCTGGCAGATCATCAATAGTCTGACGAACAGTGCTGAAAGTCAAGCAAAAAGTCAGTGGAAGGAGGGGTTGTACAGAG
>DAOPYN010000127.1:0-4673 GCA_035352895.1 Fibrobacteria bacterium
GATGGTGCCGACGTTCATGTGCGGCTTGCTACGCTCGAACTTTTCCTTGGCCATGAAACGCTCCTCCTGGACGGAGTTTACTTGGGAGTTTGGGACCTAAGCCCAGTCCGGGACTCGAACCCGGGACCTCTCCCTTACCAAGGGAGTGCTCTACCACTGAGCTAACTGGGCAAACCTAACTGCGAATGCGAAAAGAGCGGACAATGAGATTCGAACTCACAACAGCCACCTTGGAAGGGTGGAACTCTACCAATTGAGTTATGTCCGCCTTGAATTCCTGGAGTTAAGAGCGATCGGGATGGGCCGGGGTGGGTTCGAACCACCGTAGACTCGCGTCAGCGGATTTACAGTCCGCCCCCATTAGCCACTCGGGCACCGACCCTTCCCGATCTCCCAGCGAAGCCAGCGACAGGACTTGAACCTGCGACCGACTGATTACAAATCAGTAGCTCTACCAACTGAGCTACGCTGGCACACCCGGAATTCGAGTCACGCAATGTAGGCCGAAACGCAAGCCGTGTCAAGGACTTGAGGCATTTTTTTCACCTCTTTCCGCCCCCACCCTCCAAAAGCGGACTTGGTGGTCCTCGTTCTGGGGCGGTGTCCATACGATCCCATGACGCGCCCGTGACACTCCCCCCTTCCCAAAACGCGAACTTCAGGAGGCAACACCACAACAGACACCTCCAACCGAGGACAAAGGAGCATCGAATGGCCAGCGCACTGAAGGAATCCTGGGAAGGCGCCGCTCTGTACAACCAGTACATCAAGGACATCCAGCGGTACCGCCTGCTCACCCGCGCCGAAGAACGCGCCATCCTGGACCGGGTGGCCAAGGGCGACGATCGCGCCAAGGAGAAGCTGATCGTCTCCAACCTGCGCTTTGTGGTGAACGTGGCGTTCCTGTACCGCAACCAGGGCCTTTCCCTGCCCGAGCTCATCAACGAGGGCAATGTGGGCCTGATCGAGGCGGCCAATCGCTTCGACACCAGCCGCGACCTCAAGTTCATCTCGTACGCCGTTTGGTGGATCCGCCAGTCCATCACGCGAGCCATCGCCGAGAAGGCCCGCCTGGTGCGCATCAGCGCCGAGAAGGAGCTGATCCTGCGGCGCTTCAGCAAGGTCAACCACCCGGTCTCCCAGGCCATCGGTGGAGCCTGGGTCACCGATTCCATGGAGCTGGGCCGCCGCATGGAGATGTCGGCCGATTCCGTGGAGAAGGTGATCGAGATGGGCCAGCGCCACGCCAGTCTGGACACCAAGATCGACGACGAGGGCGATTCCAGCCTGCTGGACATGATCCAGGACGAGGAATCGGTGCTGCCCGACGCCCATGTCGAGGCCATCGACGAGCTGGCCAACCTCCAGGAGATGGTCGCCTCGCTTCCGGAAATGGAACGCAAGGTGCTGTGCATGTACTTCGGCGTGGGCTACGGCGAGCCCTTCAACCTGCAGGAAATCGGCAAGGTGGTGGGTCTTTCCAAGGAACGCGTGCGCCAGATCAAGGAAAAGGCCCTGGCCCGCATCCGCGAACAGGCCGGTCGCCTGGCCCTGGCCGCCTGATCTTTCCCTCCTGAACCAAGAACAAAGCCCTCGACCGAGTCCGGTCGGGGGCTTTTTCGTTGGGGAGGCCGGCTTAGCGCAGCAGGGGAAGCATCACGGACTCCGGCGGCTCCACTCCCCCCAGCAGAGCCAGGATGCGCGGACCTTTACCGGGAAGCGCCGACCAATCCAGGCGAGTGTCGCCCATCAAGGCGCCGGACACCAAGTTGCGGCCCTGCAGATCACGCAGCTCCCAGCGCTCCCCTGCGGTGCGCGAGCGGATCTCCACACCCCATTGCCCCACCACGATGCGGCTTCCCCGCGTGCGCGCGGCCTGTTGGATGGTCACGCCACGTCCCAGCACGTATTCGGCCGAACCCAGCACGATCGCCCTTCCGGTCTTGTCGAAGTCGCTGGCCGTGTAGGAGTTGTCGTCCTCGTAGGTGAGGGCCATCACGTCTTCCCTAGCTGTTTTCCACCAAAATCCTTCCGGGTACATGAGTCGATTGTCAGGAACAGACGTGCTGTCTGGCCAACTTGAAATTTGGCTGTAAGGCTTGATCCCCCCAGGAAAATGACTTCGAACACGATTGATGTAGTCCTGCTCCAACGTTGCGTAGATCGAGGATGTTCCGCCTGGAAGGTGGTAAAAGAAAAATCGAGAACCATTGACTTGATCAGAGTGAAGATTCAGAGCGACCCTCGGCTGGCACTTGCCTGCATACAGGTACGTGAACCACGACTTCAATGCACTCGATTCAGGCTGCATCACCTTGGTGCTCCAGTCCGTCTCCAGGTTCACCTTGTTCCCATTCAGGCGCGAAAAGCGACTTTCCACTCCATCGGGGTTGTACATGGGGATAATATTCCAAACAAAATCACGCCGCAAACTCTGTGAAGCATTTCCAGTATCCAACAAGAAAAGGATCATTTCGTTGGCCACGCGCTGGGCCTGCACCTCCGACGGATGCGTGCGGGCGTGGGCCACGATGCGGAATTTGCCGCCGCTGCGGCCTTCGGTCGCCTTCACGCTGTCGGTGGAATCGGTGATGGACACCATCCACACCGCGCGATTCTGGACGGTGGCTCCAATCGAATCCACCCGCACCCAGGGGCTTTGGCGCCACTGGGACAGGTCGCGCAGCAGGGAATCGTACGGATAACCCCAGCCATTGGCGGAGTCGATTTCCGCTTGGCGGGCGTGCACGGCACCAAGGCCGAAGAGCATCAGAAGAAGGAATCGGAGGGATTTGAGCATAGGCGAGGAAACTAGAAAGGGGGGGCGCGTGCGAATGCCCCCTTCGCCCGATTGTCGAACCTACGCCGAGGCGGTGCGGCTTTCGTGGAGCTTCCGGGCCACCGTGATGACCTCGTGCCCCAGATGGAACAGGGGACTCAGGGGGCTTTGGCCGGACTCGAGGTCAGCCGTGGCCACCTCCACGCTGAAGGTCCCATCGAAGCGGACCAGGATGAACCGGGTCCGGCCGGCCGTCGGCAGCGCCAACTCGGTGTCAGGCTGGAACTGCGGCCGGAAGGCTTCCGCTGCCTGCAGGAAAGCCAAGCCCTTCTGGCGGCCTTCGTCCTGCTGACCCACCCCGATGATCGCCCCGCCGCTGGTGAAGTACAGGCTCACCGTGCCATCCACGAAGCACCGCAAGCTGTAGGCGCCGTTGTCCAACCCCTGCTCCATGCACACGATCACGATTTGGTCCGGAGCCTGCGCAGTCAGCCCCATTTCGGAAGGCGGCGTGCGCAATTGCATGTCGCGCATCTTCTGGAACATCCCCGCACCCGCAGGCTTGCGCCCCGCCAGAGGTTGTGGCCGCACCGGAGTCGCGGACTCCTCCGACGAGAAGTTGTACCAGAACCAGCTGATGATCTTGGAAAGCATGGGTGGAGCCTTGGAAAGGAGGAGGGCACCATTGGTCGACGCGCGACTCGGACAGGAAAGATGGTTCGGTTCGGCACTTAGCGCCTATACCGGAGCGAGAGTTCGATGGGAAGGGGGGCGAGCTTACCGATCTCAAAGAGGGGTGCAGCCTTTTCACAAACCACACCCTGCGCGAAATCTCCAGATGTAATCCATTATCGAGACGCCTTGTTCTTTTTGATATTTGGCGATATTGCCACAGATATCACCAGAAAGTTGCATCCCATATTTCTCATCGGTCAGAATCTTAGCCTTCTGCTCTTCGGTAAGCTTTATTGTCACCGAAGAATAACATCCCGAGACAGGCATCACCAAGGTCTCGAAAAGGTACTCGCCTTTCGATCCCCAAAGATAGAACATCCCGCCCCTTCCAAGATCAAATTCATTGCCACTCCTGCTTTGACTACACAACAACCACCAGAGGCGCCACTTTCATCAAAAAGAGTTTAGAGATAATCCGCGATGGAAACGCCTTGCGCTTTCTGGTACTTCGTTATATTATGGTTTATGTCTATTGCCAACAGAAAAGCATTTTGATGATCCGCCA
Source organism: Fibrobacteria bacterium (assembly GCA_035352895.1). Lineage (GTDB taxonomy): Bacteria > Fibrobacterota > Fibrobacteria > UBA5070 > UBA5070 > UBA5070. Next base: position 4,020 of record DAOPYN010000127.1, read on the forward strand.
AGATCTTTTTTTTCTGCTCCTCATTTAATCGAATCGTCACGGAAGAATAGCAGGCAGACGTCGGCATCACCAAAGTCTCAAAGAGATACTCCCCGTTCACCTCCCAAAGGAAGTAGTGACCCTGTCGCTCCAGAATCAAATTCATTTTTGAATTCATTATCTCACCTTTCCCGGTTGATCTCAAGTGTTATTTAGACATTGATTGAATGCGTGCAGCCGGATTGTCACGCCCCTCAATTGCTGCAGCCTTCAGGGCGAAAAATGCCAATGTGTCAGCGATAATCTTTTTCGAGTTTTCAGACTTTTCGGTTGAAATTCTTTCAAAGGCTGCATTGACTGATGACGTTTGATCGATAACGCCTTCTGTCATTCCCCCTGGAGTATGAGCGTCAGGCCTCCAATCTGAATTTGCAAACGATTCATTTCCATCCGAAGGCCGAAGGTTGAATTCCGGCTTCAATTCCAAGGAAACCAAGATAAGATCCTGCGGATGAAGTTCACCATTTTTTTTAATGTGCCAACCATCGCTAAGTTCATTTCTAGGAATCCCAAGGGCAACTTCGTATTTTGAGAGGTCAGTCCCACATTCTGCTTGAACCTTAGCAGGACGCTGAAAAACCCTTCAAATCAACTGCGCCAAGACAGAATCTGTCG
>DAOPYN010000128.1:0-4321 GCA_035352895.1 Fibrobacteria bacterium
GGCCGCCTCCAGATCCTTTGGCAAGGCCTGGAAGAAGGCTCGCAGGATCCAAATCGAAAAAGGCACAAAAAACACCGCGTACAACAGGATGACCCCCCACCAGGCCCCCACCAGTTGGACGCCTCGATCACCAAACCAGCCGGATTCGCGGCTGTACTTCTGGATCCACAGGAACGTCATGAACAAGGGAATCAGAAACGCCACGCCGGGGATCGCCTGGGTCGCCAGGGACATCAGACTGAACGCTTCCTTCCCGGGAAACCGCAGGCGAGCCAATGCGTAGGCGGAAAACAAGGCCAATGCCACGGAAAGGACCGTGACCCCCAGGCTGATGATCAAGCTGTTGCGCAGATACGAACCGAAGTCCATTTTCTGCCACAGGTCGCGGAAATTCTCGAAACGAAGGGTCCGTTTCCCTTCCGGCAAGCGGCCATCGCGTTCCACCTCCAGGGATCCGGAAATCTTCCCCATGGCGATTTCGCCTTGCGATCCCCCCATCCACAACCGACCTCCGGAATAGGCGACGCCCAGGACACCGGAGGCCATCCAGGGATTGCCTTCCGGGTGCTCGGGTGCCAGCAACTGCAGGGAATCATCATCTTCGATCTGGGTCCCGGCGCGACGGTCCACTCCATAGATTCCACCTGCCGTGCCGAACCAGATCCGCCGGTCGTCGGCGGTGACCGCCAAAATCCGCCCCCCGCGCAATCCCGAAGCGGTGTCGATCGTCCGCACCACCTTGCGTCCCGGCAAGGAGTAGACATCGGCTCGCTCCCGTTGGCACAGAAGCAGACTGTCGTCCAATGCCACCACCAGGGCCACCCGCTCGGCGGGCAGATCCTGCCCCCACAGGAATTGGTCGGCGGTGCGGGCCGGGGCGGTCTGCCACAACACAACACCCTTGTCGCCCACCATGGCCACTCGCCCCCTGCCCAGATCCAGGAATTGGTCGATCGCGAAGGGGAGCTCCTGCCCAAACACCAGGAACCGAATCCCACCGCTCTTGCGATCCAGCACGATCACACCTGGAAACGCCTTGGAACGGAAGGTGGCGAACACCTGGTCCCCGACGGCGAGGATGGAGCTGGCCTCCACGGCGACCGGATCCAGATCGGGCCAGGTTCCGTTGGGAAGTCGCTCCAGGAAGGCCTGACGGATGCGGGACATGGGCCAGCGTTGCCGCTCCGACAGGCTGCTGGCGTCCACCTGCAGGATTCCGTCCTGACCGGACAGGACCCAGAGGGTTTCCTCCTGGAGGGAGTAGGCCGCGGCGAAGATGTCCAGCGAACGCGTTCCACGGACCACCAGCCCATGGGATTCCAGGCGGATCAGGTGGATATCGCCGTTGGTGGTCCCCACCAGGACGCCCTCGCGTCGGGGAAGCATCGCCACCAGACGCGACTGCGAGCGGGAAAAGCCCAGACTCCCCGCCTGGAGGTCGCGATTGTCCTTGAGCGACGAGAACACCATCCACAGGATGGGCAGAAGGTTCAGGAGGGCGATCACCGCCAGCAGTCCCGTCCAGAACAACTTGGATCCGCGCCTGCGCCAGGAACCGAACCTCATCGGATCCGCTCCAGGTCGGATCGGAACACCCGATACCACAAGGCCACCACCAGGAACATCCCCACGGTGAGGACCACGGTGGCCGCGGCGCCACGCCCGAAGTCCCATCGTTGGAAGGTGTTGCGGAAGATGATGGGCATCAACAGGTCGCCTTGCCGTCCCCCATTTCCGGATCCTGCCCCGAAAAGCATAAGGGGAAGGTTGAACGAGTAGATGTTGTAGACCAGGCCGTGGAGGAGGACCAGGCTACCTGCAGGCATCAGCAACGGAACGGTGAGGAATCGGAAACGGGTCCAAGGGCCGGCTCCATCCAGCTGCGCCGCTTCGTGGATCCCGGGAGGGACCGATTGCAGCCCCAGCGAGAACAGAAGCAACGCGTAGGGCCATTCGCGCCAGATCGCCGGCAGGATCACGGCCCACCGGGTGAGGGAACCGGATAGCCACATCGGCCAGGTGGACCGATCCTCTCCCAGGATGCCCAGGGCATGGAGTGAATTGTTGACCACACCGGAATCCTGTTGCCAGAAAACGCCCCAGATGAGCCCCACCACGTAGGCGGGAACGATCCAAGGAGTCATCAGCAAGGCTCGCCAGAAACCGCGCCATCGCCCCATTCGTTCGACAAGGAGCGCCCCGGCGAGGCCCAAAGCGATCGAGGCGAAGGTGACGACCAGCGTGAAGATGGCCGTGTTCACGACCGCATCCACCAACCCCAGATGGAAGGGATCGGAGGCTTCCGAGAAGATGGACAGGTAATTGCCAAGGATCCCCGCCCCTTCGCCGACCGCCGGAGCGGAAAGTCCCAATCCGAGGTTCGTGCGCCGACTGTCCAGAAACGAGATGCCGACCAACTGGACCAAAGGCAGGAAGTGGACAAGGACCATCCCGAGGATGGCCGGAAGCAGGAAGCCCCAGGCGACCCGATGCTGGCGAATGGGTCGCCAGATCCGACCGATCACCGATCGTCTTTCTGCCGAAGACCTGCCAGACGGGCGGCGTTGGCCGGATTGCTCTGGATTTCCCGCTGGATCAGGGCGCGGATCTGGTCGGCGGCGGTCTTGAGTTCCTTGCGGACCTCCTGCTCGCTGAAGGAGCCATCCGATGCGCCCCCCTTGCCCTGGGGTCCACCGGCGGCGATATCCAGGATGTTGCCGAAGTGCTTGTTGAGGATCACCGTCTCGATGTCACCCCAGTACGGCACCGCGGGATAGGGCTTGCTGGACAGGACCAGATCCCGGAACAGGACGCGGTTGGGGTTTTCCTGGTAGTAGGGATCCTGGAAGGTCTTTTCCAGGGCGGGAGCGAATCCGGAAATCTTGCAGAAGGTGAGCACCGCCACCGAATCCGTGGTCAGGAAGGCCAGGAGCTTTTCGGCGGCCTCGCGATGACGGGTGGACTTGAAGATGGCGAGATTGGACCCGCCGATGAACAACTTCCGGCCCGCCGGCCCGGCCGGCGGGAGGACGGCGGCGAAATGCTTGGCGCCGGGGCTGTTGTCGCCACCTTCGCGCACGGGGCGTTCCAGGTACACCAGCTTGGAGGAGGTTTCCTGCCAGATGGCGATCCGCCCCTCGTCGAATTCATGGGAGACCTGCGCCGCGCCTTTTTCCAGGTACGCACGCGGCGCCAAGCCCTCGCGGAAGAAGCGAAGGTAGGACAGCACACCCTGGATGGATTTCTCGTCGTCCAGAAGGACGCTGTCGCCCAGGTCGTTGATGATCCCGCCACCGTTGCCCACGATCCATGGGTAGAAGTTGTGGAAGACGTTCCAATCCTTCCCGGCGATTCCCAGCGGCTCCACCCTTTGGCCTTCCAGGGTGACCCTGGCGGCTTTGATCTTGCGCAGTCCCGCCATATAGGAATCCCAATCGGCGAACATGGCTTCCGGACGGATCCCCACCTTGGCCAGGACGTCGGTGCGGTAGAACATGGGACGCACGTCGACGAACCACGGAAACGACGTGATGGAATCGGCGTAGATGGGCTTCATGTAGGAACGGGCGGACGACACGAAGATGGTGTCCCCTCCAACCCTTTGCAAAAGGCCATCCAAGGGCAGCAAGCCGCCCATGGCGGTGACCGACGAGGTCCAAGTGGTCCCCAGCTGGAAGACGTCCGCGCCGGCGCCCGACGAGACCGCGGTGGTGATCTTGTCCCAGGCCGCCCCCCAGTCGATGATCTCCACCTCCACCTCGATGTCCGGGTTCTGCGCCCGGAACCGACCGAGGATCTGCTCCAGAACATCCTTGGGGCCATCGGTGTTTGGCATGGCCCACAGGCGTAGACGGGTCTTGCCGTCGCCCTCGGGGACGACATCCCGGGATTTGCACCCCATCAGGGCTCCGACCCCCAGGAACACCCCGAGAATCAGCATGGGCAATTTGCGCACGAGTCGACCCCCTCTAGAATCAGAGGATGAGAATACCAACAAATCTAGTCCTGTTCGGCAAGGGTTCGCCGGGGAAACTTCCAGGAAACGCCACGTGGCTCTCCGGCTCCCGGACCGTCTGGGAAGTTCGGCATCGCGAATGCATTTTCCCTGCCTTTCCGTGTCAGCCATCTTCCATTCCAAGGAGCTCACTGGTGTCCCAGAATCCCTACGGCCGCTTTGACGACGCCGCGCGCGAATACGTGATCACCCGCCCGGACACTCCTCTGCCCTGGCTGAACTATCTGGGACAGGACGAGTTCTTCGGACTTTGCACCAACACGGCCGGCGGCTACACCTTCTGGAAGGACGCCAAGCTCCGTCGTC
>DAOPYN010000129.1:0-4291 GCA_035352895.1 Fibrobacteria bacterium
TGCCCACCAGATAGTCCTTGAGGTCGCGCATGCCCACCAGCGCCACACTCGTGGGAAACCGCCCCACGCCCCGGGATGCGAAGCCTCCGCGCAACTGGCGCAGGAAGCTGACCAGAGTTGCGCCGGAAAGGGTGTCCACCTCGTCGAAAAGGACCACCAGCGGCTTGGGAGCGCAGAGTTCGGACCACTGCTTGATGGTCTCTGTGAGCTGGATGGCCGGATCGGATCCCGGAGAGGGTTTGGCGGGAACGGGAACACCAAAATCGCCCGCATAGTTGCGGATGGCCCCGCAAATCGCCGGCATCGCCATGGCGAGATCCTCGATTCCCTGGCACGCCTCCACGCTCACGTAGCAAGCCACCACCTGACCCGATGCATTCAGGGTGCGCATCCACGACATCAGGAAGCTGGTCTTGCCCGTCTGGCGCGGCGCGTGCAACACCCAGTACAGCTCTTCGTCGATCAACCGCTGCAAATCGGCACTCGGCAAACGAGCTTCCGGAGGCAGCATGTAGTGCATCTCGGGGCGGCAGGGGCCGGTGGTGTTGAAGGACTTGGTCCGTGGAGGCATGATTCCAATCTAGGTTCCGGGGGCAGTGGAGGATTCCCCCCTCCCTCCACACGCGCCCCGGGGAGGGGCATGATGAACGAATGCGGAGGAACGCTCTCATCCAAACAATTCCTGGACAACCTCCAGAGTGAGCGCCTTGCCACCGGTTTCGCCGGAATCGAACAGGGAGCTGGCCAACTTGGCTTTGCCTCGAGCCAGCGCCATCACGCGTTCCTCGATGGTCCCCTTGGCCACCAGCCGGTAGAGGGTGACCGGACGCTCCTGACCGATGCGATGGGCGCGCGAGGCGGCCTGTTCCTCCACGGCGGGATTCCACCACGGGTCCAGCAGGAACACGTAGTCGGCGCCTGTCAGGTTCACGCCAGCACCACCCGCCTTGAGGCTCACCAAGAAGACGGATTCGTCCAGACCATTCTGGAAGCGATGGATCAGCCGCGTACGCTCGCGTGCGGGAGTGCTCCCATCCAGGCGCAGGAATTCCACCCGCTCCTTCCGCAGGCGGACTTCCACAAGATCCAGAAGCGATGTGAAACTGGAGAACACCAAAGCACGGTGTCCCTCGACGATGTCCTCCACGAGCTTCTCCACCAGGACATCGAGCTTGGCGGCGGGACCTCGGTGCCCCGCGAGCTCCGGGGCGCAGGCGATCTGCCGCAGCCGCAGAAGGGCCGTCAAAACCTCGAACCGGCCACCTTCGTCCAGCCCCTTGCGCCGCAGTTCGGGCAGAAGGTGCTTCTGGTAATCCTTCAGCTGGCGCTGGTACAGAGACTTCTGCTTGGCGTCCAGTTCCACTTCCAAGAGGATGTCCTCGCGGGGCGGAAGGTCGGTTGCCACCAACTGCTTGGTGCGACGCAGCCAGAACGGCGCGGTGAGCATGCGCAGACGGGAAAGATCCGGCGCCTCGGTGGGCAATGGCTGGAACTGGTCCAGGAACGCCCGCTTGGGCCCCAAAAGGCCGGGATTGAGGATCGAAAATTGCGCCCAAAGGTCGGACAGGGAATTTTCGATGGGAGTGCCGGTCAGACACACCTTCTGCAGCGATCGCACCAGAGCGCAGGTTTGGTGGGCCACCGTGGAAGGATTGCGGATCGCCTGCGATTCATCGAAGACCGCCAGAGAGAACTCGACCTTTCCGAGCCAGTCGATCTCGCTCGGCAGGGTTCCGTAGGTGGTGACGAAAATCGTCGGCCCATCCACGGGTGCGTCCCGCACCCCATCGCGGCCCAGCCCGTGCAACAAGCGGGCGGACAGGTGCGGCGCGAAGCGGGCGAGCTCGGCGATCCAATTGCCCGCCACCGATGCCGGGCCCACCACCAAGGCGGGGGGCGCGGATGGATCGCGCTCGAAAAGGGAACAGAGGTGGGCGATCACCTGCACCGTCTTCCCCAAACCCATGTCGTCGGCAAGGATTCCGCCAAGCCCTTGGCGACGCAGCGATTCCATCCAGTCCAAGCCGTGTCTCTGGTAGGGGCGGAGCGTCGCACGCAGGGCGGTGGGAAGCGGCACCGGGGCGATCGGACGATCCACCATGGGCGCGAGCTCCCGTTTCCAGGCTTCCGGATCGCGAACCTGGGCGAGCCCGCATTCGGACAATTCCAGGGCCAGGGCCGCGTGCATCGCGCGAAGGCGGATTCCGTCAGGAGACGGCTCGCCAAGCCGGGCCATCCAGTCCAGCCGGTGGATCAACTTCCAGGCGATCTCGCCCGTGGATCCATCGGGAAGCTTCACCACGCCTCGCGAAGCCACCAAGGTGGAAAGCGGCACTTCCATGCCATCGAAATCCACCATTCCAGAAAGCTCGAACCAATCCTGGCCCGAGGCGCGTCCCGAGATCCGGAACACCCCCTTTCGTCGGCGCCAGGGATCCAGCAATCGCGCATCTTCGATCTCCCAGCCGGCATCCCTCAGATCGGCGAATCCAGCCAAGGCCAAGGCGACGATGGATTCTTGCGCCACGATGCGCCGCACGCGACCTTCCGTCGCGAACTCGACCGCCGCGTCCCGAAGGATCCCATCCAGCTCCACCGAAAGGATCCTCTCCGCCTCCGCGTCCCGCTCCAACTGCACCAGATCGCCGGATTCATCCGTGAACTCGAACTCCCGCTCCTCGGAATTCTCGGGAATCTCCAACTGGGGATAGGCCCGCACCAGCACCACCTCCACCCCGGAAGGAAGATGCCGGATTTTGACCTTGCGAAGCGGCGATGGGTGGATCACCTGGGGCAGGAGCCGGGCGGGAATCTCGAAGCCGTGCCGCGCCAGGCGCGCAAGCTCCCGCTTCACCCCTCTTAGGGAATCGGACGAAATTCCCTGGTCATCCTGGAAGATCCGGAAAAGATCGATCGGAGTCCGGGGATCGATCCGGAACAACCGCTTTCCGTCCAGAACCGATAGATCGCCCGGACGTCCGAACCATGCCCAGGATCCGCCGACATCGATCCGATCGGTGTCGGATTCCGTCGCGACCAGGGACAACTCGAACACGGCATCGCTCCCGCGATCCACGAGCCGCGGGAGCGGGCGCCAGTAGTACGGATCCAAATGGAGGTGCGATCCATTGCCGTCCACCAAGAGTCCCAGCCGAAAGGCTTTTTCCAGAAGGACATGCTGCGGCGTCGGCAGCAACGGAGGCCATGAGTAGCTCACGGGAGGAGAGCATTCCTGGATCAGGGAGATGTCGGCGGCGCTCAGGTACTGGGGAGGACTGGTCCGGATGCGCTTGCCCAGAATCAGCCGCAAATCGCTTCCCTCGAACCGCCAGAATCCGCTCTTATCCAGCCTCTCCATGCCGGGCACGACATCGGCAGATTTGAATCGCGGATGACTGCCTGTCAGCCTCAGGGCATAGACGACACGTTCGCGGGGATTCAGGCGGTTTGTGTCGGGAAGATCGAGCCGGTCGGCGACATCGCGCAAAACCATACTGTGAACAGGCGTTCTGGGCGCACTTCTCCCCGGCACGGTAGCGGGAGAAGAGGCGGATCGATCCCCTGGAGGCGGATTCACCGGCAAGGAAGGCTTCGACTCTCCGCGACGAGCAGGAGATGCAGTGACTTGACCAACCCTCGGAGCTGCATCCTGGGTACGCGCCGCTTGGGTACCCAGGCCGATCTTTTTCCCTTCCTGCAAGAGGTGCATGCACAGCGCCGCGACATGTTTGCACTCTCCCCAATCCTTGTGGTAGGGACACGAGCAAGAATCCGATTTCTCCCGCCCGACAGCGACTTTGTACTCCCTGGTGCCCCAGACCCTGGCCACCCACTCCTTACGGGATTCCTGGTAGCGCAAGCCTTCGAATCCATCCACGTACTCCCTGGCACGCGAGACAAGGACCCTCGAGTATGTATTCAGCAACTTGCCCAACCGCACCGAGGCCTTTTCATCCAGTTGCAACGGATTGGCAGGCACTGTGGTCACCTTGTCCTGGATTCCCACAAGGAACCGGGTGGGCAGATGGGGAAGGAGTTTCGCCCACGACCCCTGTTCGCGCAGCCAATCAAGTCACTGCGCATGGGTCGGGAGCCGTTTCGCTTCGGTCGGATAGGCGGCTTTGAGAACCCGAAGGATTTCCTCCGGAGACAATTCCTCTAGACCGGAAACGGCATCGTGAATCATCTTGGGTAAAATAGCCATCCGCTACGCCGCCGCTGACTCCTCCCCACCCCCTACAACCACCTCACCACCACGTCGCCGTGGCTCTCGCGGCGCAGGCGCTCTTCC
>DAOPYN010000130.1:0-4138 GCA_035352895.1 Fibrobacteria bacterium
GTGGCGCTGGGGATTCCGCAACGTGACCACGGCCTACGGGGTGCGCGGGGTGGGTGCTGACCTGTGGAAATTCCTCACGGAATCGGGGTTTCTCCGGGTGGTGATCGCCTTTGATGCCGATGTTGCAGGCGACACCGCCGCCTCGGATCTGGCTTGCCGCCTGGCCTCGGAAGGATTGGAGGTCTTGCGTCTGCGCTTGCCGGAAAGCCACGATGTGAACTCCTGGGCCGTGCGGTCCAAGGATCCGCGCCAAGCTCTGGAGGAGGCTCTGGCCGGTGCAGTCTGGATGGGGGAGCGGCTGTACCAAGATTCCCAGAAGGAGACAGGAAACGTTGCGGATTCAAACAAGCCTTCCCTCCTAGCTGCAGAGCCGTCTGTGGTTTTGGATACTGCTCCCGCCTCGCCCAAACCCGCATCGGAGCTGGTTTCCGATGGCGAGGCGTTGTTGTGGCGGGTGGGCGATCGCGTTTGGCGGATCCTTGGCTTGGGGCGCAACCGCTCGATGGAAGCTCTGCGCCTGAACCTGCGCGTGACTCGCGGGGATCACTTCCATCTGGATACGCTGGACCTGTACTTGGCCAAGGCGCGGGAAGCGTTCGTGCGGGTGGCCAGCATCGAACTGGGCGTGGACCACGAGGTGGTCAAGCGGGACCTGGGCCGCCTGCTGGCCTTGCTGGAAGAGCGCCTCCGCACCCAGGTGGAAGAGTCGCGCCTACCTCCCCAAGTCCCGGCTGTCTCGATGTCGGATTCCGATCGATCCGAAGCGTTGGCCCTGTTGCGAACACCTGGTTTCCTGCTCCAACTTCTTGCCGATCTGGAATCGTCGGGGATGGTGGGCGAGACGGTGAACAAGCTTCTGTGCTGGCTTTCGCTGACCAGCCGCCACCTGGAAAGCCCGCTGGGCCTTCTGATCCAGTCTAGCAGCGCGGCGGGAAAGTCGTCCTTGCTGGATGGCGTGCTGCGGACCCTGCCGGAAGAAGACGTGGTGCGTTATTCCGCCATGAGTGGCCAGGCCCTGTTTTACATGGGTGGCCAGGACTTGCGGCACAAGGTGCTGTTCATCGCCGAAGAAGAGGGAGCCCGGCGAGCCTCGTACTCCTTGAAGCTGTTGCAGTCCGATGGCGTCTTGACCATGGCCAGCACCACCAAGGATCCGGACTCGGGCCAGTTGGTGACCAAGGAATACCGCACGGAAGGCCCGGTGGCCTTGGCGATGACCACGACCAATCCGGACATTGACCCCGAATTGCAGAACCGATGCCTGGTGTTGAGTGTGGATGAAGGCCGCGAGCAAACCGAAGCGATCCACCGCCGCCAGCGCGAAAGCCTCACGCGCGAAGGAATGATCTCTCGCCGCCAGACGGCATCGCGCCTGGACTTGTGGCGCAACGTGCAACGCCTGTTGGAGCCGTTGGACGTGGTGAACCCCTACGCCAAGGACCTGACGTTCGCCAGCCACCAGACCCGCACGCGCCGCGACCAGGTCAAGTATTTGTCGTTGGTGTCGGCGGTGGCTTTGGCCCACCAGCACCAGAAGACCATCCGCCAAGATGCCCATGGACGCTTCATCGAAGTGGATCTGGACGATATCGAGCTAGCCACATTCTTGGCCGGTCACGCCTTGGGTCGCAGCCTGGATGATCTGCCTCCGCAGACCTTGCGCTTGTGGCGTGTGCTGTGCGGCGAGGTGCGGGCCGCCGCCGAGCGCGAAAGTTGCGACGCCGACTTGTTTCGGTTCACGCGACGTTGGGTGCGCGAACGCACACATTGGGGCGATACCCAACTCAAGATCCATCTGCGCCGCCTGGAAGAACTGGAGCTGGTGACCGCCCTGCGAGGTCCCCAGGCCAGCACGTACCGCCTCGCGTGCCAGGAGGAATCGGCCACGGGCCTGGTGGCATCGGGGCTCCCCAGCATGTCGGTACTGCGAGCCAAGTACCCCGCACACAAGTACGATGGCACCTGGTCGGGTTTTTGCGGGAGGTGGTCGGGCCGGACGGGTGAGCGGTCGGGGGGTGGTCGGACTGAGGTCCGCCCTGTGTCCGTCGTAGATGGATCTCCTACAAATGCCGATGGAATGGGGTCTGATGGGGAATCGGCAGAAGATGAAGCGCCACTCGAACCGGCGGTGGTCGGAGTGTGCGGGAATGCATATGGAACAGAATCGACAGATCCCGTCGTATCGTACCTGTCCACCTCGAACGGTTCTGCATCCGGTCGCCGCCCGTTGGTGGCGGCGTGAAGGTGAATTCGGGCCGACCTCGTGGCCCGCGTGCCTGGCAGATTCCCAGCCGCACGGTGTTGCAGCAATGGGGTGGCCGGTGGATCGAGTGGCTGCGCGTGAACGGCTTCTCCGGCAACACGGTCTTGAATCGCCAAGCCGCCTTGCGGCGCTTGATCGAATACGCCGACATCGCCGGATTGACCGAGCCCAGCGAGTTTGATTCTGCACACGCGATGTCGTTTCGGCGCTGGCTGATGGGCCACAGCCAGGCGGAGTCGGCCTTCTGCCAATACCTCGTGGGGGCGCGCTTGTTTTGCCGTTGGTGCGTGCGCCAAGGTCTGATGACCTCCGAGCCCGTCGAGGAACTGCGCATCCGTGGTTTCCGAAAGCCTCTGCCCCAAGGAATCTTGCGGGTCGATGAAGTGGAGCAAGTGTTGGCCGTGCCCGATGTCCAGACGTCGTTGGGTCTGCGGGATCGGGCCATCTTGGAGGTCTTCTATTCCACCGGGATCCGACGTGCGGAGCTTTCGCATCTGCGGACGGTGGATGTGCATTGGGAGCGCGGATTGATCTTCATCCGCCAGGGCAAGGGAGGTCGGGACCGGTACGTCCCGATCGGCCAACGGGCTCTCGCGTGGGTGCGTGCCTATCTGGACCGGGTGCGGGTCCACCTGGCCCCGGTCGACGACCAGAGCTGGCTGTGGCTGGGTGTCCGCGGCCAGATGTATTCGGACATCACGGTGGGCAAGATGGTGAAAGCCTGTTTCCAAAAGGCGGGGATCGACCGCAAAGGCGTGAGCTGCCACATGATGCGCCACACCTGCGCGACCCTGCTGATGGAAAACGGGGCCGACCTGCGGGCGGTCCAGGAGATCCTGGGGCACCGCAGCCTCGAGTCCACGCAGGTCTACACGCACGTCTCGCAGGTGCGTGCCAAGGAGGTCCACGCCAGGTGCCACCCGGCGGAGAGACGGAATGCTTGAGAGGTTATAATGTGTTATATTCATAACGTGAAGTATTCGGTCAAAGTCGCCAAGTCCGCCAGGAAAGGCATCGAGTCGGCCCCGGAGAGGATCCAGGAGAGCTTCGCTCTTTTGATGGAAGACTTGAAGGCATCCGGTCCAGTGCAGTCCGCATGGGCGAACTACTCCAAACTCGGCAAGGACAAATACCACTGCCACCTTTCCCACAAGTGGGTGGCCTGCTGGACCTGGGAACAAGGCACTATCATCATCGAGGTCTACTATGCTGGCAGTCGCGAAAACGCCCCATATTGAATTCAGCTTCAAGGGTCCGAAGGACGTTCTGGTCGACATCGTCGAGCGGCTCAAGGGCGTCTATCCGGTCAAGACCAGCGAGTCAGAAGACTGGTTTGAAACGGCTCTTTACAAGAAGATCAAGTCGAGAGTGCACGGGGGAACCTGCTTGCGCGTGGATCTCTACAACGCCGGGGTCTCCCAGAAGGTCCTTGCCGAGGCGACGGGCATTCCTCAACCGCACATCTCGCAGATGATTTCGGGTAAGAGGCCGATCAGTCCTGAGAACGCCGCGAAGCTCGCGAAGTACTTCAGCCGCCCAGCCAAGCGTTACCGGATGCAGCCCTCGGCAGCGCAAGGCAGACACAAATGGACGCGATGAATCGATGCCCTGGTCCTTTCCTGGACTGGGGCGCTTTTGTTTCCTCCCTCGCCGCGGGCCTCCAGACCTGGACGGGTCTTCGGCCCATCCGCCCCGCGGTGCGGGTCGGCGGAGCGTGGCAGGGCGAAAGCCTAATCGCCGCGTTGGTGCTCACCGGCCTCTCGTCGCAGAGCCTCGCCAGAAGCGGGGCTCTGCTCCTCGCGCTTGCCTCCGGCAAATGACCGGCCTCGGGGCACAACAGCGCCATTAGGCCTCATCGCCCTGTGCCTATAGGCG
>DAOPYN010000131.1:0-4117 GCA_035352895.1 Fibrobacteria bacterium
AAAAATTTCCTGTTAGGGTTGGATCCTCGCTCTGGGACACGGTCGTGGATCGGATTCCGAGGATCGATCCGAGACACCATGCGAGTTGGCGGTCAGGACTATCGGTTCCATGACTACAGCGTTCTTGTCAGGCCCGTTGATGACACATCGGCGTTCCAGCCAGTTCCTGTCAACAAGTTCTTTACCAAGGATTCCCTTGGCGACCAAGCAATCTACCTGCCTCGAACGGGCGCGGATCCGTGGGATCGCGATAGCTTGATGCCTGCTCTGGCATGGTGGGAAAATACGGGCAAAGCCGGGCGTTACGAGGTCGCCGTGGTGATCCACTACGCAAAGGTTTCTGATGGATCGCTCCACGCTGTTGTTCAACGTCGCAGCTTCGTTTCCGGTGCACTTTTGTCCGGTACCAGTGCGAGCATAGATGCGCCGTACCAGCGCGCAACCATTGCGATGCCCACCGGCTCTACGCTTTCCGGAACGGCGCTTAGTCTGTCTGTGGTTGCACCCTCCAGCTTATCTCAGCGTGTCGAGTCCGGCAGAATTGCGCCCATTGGTCCTGTGGTGGAAATCCATACCGATGGAAGACGCGTATTCTCCAGCGATTCGAGCGAACAGCCAACGTTAACCTTCCGAATCTCTGCACGGGAGCTGTATGATCTCGAAGGGATCCCGAACTTCGATAATGACTCCATCCCTAACATTCTTCAAAACTTGCATGCCTTGCAGTCCAAGTACAGGCTCTATGACTTGGGCTCTGATGGCAAACTGGAAGCACTGCCCACACTGGTGTCGATCGATTCGGGAACGTCAACAGAACGAGATCTGATCCATATCGTGTTATGGGCAAAGGTTCCGCATTTCTCGTGGATTTTCCTGCAGCGCGATGATGGCCATTTCGGTCATCGACCTGTGATCACATCCAGCACCTCATTGAACAACGGCGTCCAGTTGGATGGGTTCTATCAGGAAGACGCCCGTGCAGGTCTTCCCCTCTTTGTGGCGAAGCCGCTCCCAACCGATTTGAGGCTTTCATGGATGGCGGATACTTCTCGATCAGTCGATTGGTTGCATGCTCCTACGATGCCCGTTGCCGTCAAGCTTGATGGCGCGTTCCGTCAGTTCCTCCCCTGGGATTCGCTCCCATTGGGGATTTCCACCTTGTTTGTGCGATACGACAGTTCACGTACAGGCGCTTCAATCCGAGTCGCGAAAGAGTCTCCGGTGTTGCACGTGTGGAACTGGGCGGATGCTGGTCAACCGGTTACTCCGCAGTGTGGTGTGGCTCGCTTTACGGTGACCTTTTCCGCTGATCGGTCAGGAACATTGAACCGAATCTTGTTGGATTCGTTGGGGACCATCCGCCAAGTCGGCTCGTTCGCATATACGATTGGCGCCAATTCCATGACTTGGGATGGCTGCTTGGATGGAGCTCCAGCACGGGGGATTTGGACCATGCAGTTCGTGTTCCCGGATGCCCTTCAAAATCACTCGTTGCAGGTGGCTGTGGGAAGGCGCCCTCAAGGAGTCGCAGAGGTTCTCGTGAATCCGGAACGCTTTGCTCCATCGACTAGCAACTCTGCTCACGGGGCTGTGATTTCTGTGAATCTCCGTTCCGCAAGCTCGCTTCCAGTTCACCTGAGCGTACGCAATGGCGCTGGGGTTCTGCTGGGCCGTCTCCCCGACTTGGCAGGAAACGACAGTGCTCGTTCCATGCTTTGGAATGGTCGCCTTGCTGGTGCAATATTGCCTGTAGGAAGTTATCGAATCGAGGCGTGGCTTGGTTCCGACTCGCTCTCGCGGGTGGATCGTCAGGTCGTACTTCTCACAGCTAAGAATCCTGGTATCGTCTTCCGCTCAGATCGGGACACCTACCAACTACCCAAGCCTTCAGGGCAGCTGCGTCTTTCCACAAATCTGCCGGTTCGAGTGAGGATCAAGCTTGTGGATTCCACAGGTGATTCCGCCGGGTTTGTTGCGCCATCCATGATTCAAGAAGTGGCAAAATTCGCCACTTGGAATTGGTCGGCACCGGATACCTTGCACCACACGCCTGTGGCGGCTTTGGCGACTTGGACCACCCTGGATGGATTTGTGTCAGGAATCGACACGGTTCGGTGGGTCTTGTTGAAGCCCAAGACAGGGATTGATTCCATCGCGAGTGCACCTGCGAGCGATACCATCTGGCCAGACTTGAATCCGGATCTGGACAAGGCTTTCGGAAAAGGAATGCCAAGCGGGCTGGACATAACCACTTGGGCATCCAAGTCAGTGAAACTCTTTGTCACAGTTCGTGATGCCGCGAATGTTCGAGTTCGCAGGGATACTGTGAGTGTAAAGATCGGTGCCTCTACGTTCCGTTGGAATGGCCGTGGCAAGCAAGATTCGGTCCTTCGTTCGGGTCTGTACAAGGTTCAGATCACGCTGTTGGATACTTCCCGTGTGATCCATTCGCGGAATCTCTGGGTACAAGGACTCCCGGATCTTGTGGTGATTCGCGACCGAGCCGGGTTGGCAGATCGCACCGCTCAGGCTGTGGGAATGGATCGCAGTCTATCCGTGGTTGTTTGGGATGCACCAGTAGCATTGGCCTACATGCGTGCTAAGCCTCAGGGTGCGGTGGCTTCTGTTAGTGTCCCGGTGGATTCTTCTGTGTTCATGGGAGATGGCTGGAACTCCATCTACCGGTTTGTGCGCGGTGGTGGACGTTTCGCTGTCCAAGGTGAACTTCCGCTTTCAAACAGTCAGACGCGCTCTGGTGATTTGTATTCACCCGGTCCGATGCTCGCCTTGATTGGAGCTGCAAGTCCGTATCTGGACTCAACTAGCATGGCTGGTATCGCCTCTCAGGCAATCCGAACGGGCGTCCGTACGACTTGGATGGACAAGGCTCTGACAAAGGATCTGAGTTTGCTTCAGCGAACGGATACGTTACGGGGAATTGCTTTGCGTGATTCCGTGATGGAGCGCCTGCCGGGGATCTTCGCAAAAATTACCGGCGGTTGGAAGACGCGTCAGGTGTACGATAGTGCGCTGCGAGGTTATCGAAACGATACCGTCACCTGGACGCAAAGCTTCTACCGTCAACCGTACCTGGCTGGTGGCAGTTGGGATACCTTGGGCGCAGTCCTTTGTGTTCATCCCACCGGTGGGATTCAGACAGCCGCCGATTCCACCAAATTGGTGGCAGACTACGGCCAGTTGATCCGTCGTTTCTTCTTCGGAAACGATTTGATGATCTCCGCTACGGGAGTACAAATTTCTGACACGGTGAAGATCGGTCAGAAACTGACCGTAAAAGCCAACCCATCCTACATCGGTGCCCTCAAGCTGGACTCTGTGATTGCCCGTGTTCGCGATGGTGTTGCGGGCATTGATAGCCTCCGCATATTGCGGTGGATCCAAACCGGGATGAAGTTGGATGCGCAATGGTCCATTCCGGTTGGATACTCCATGAAACCCGGTGCTCACACACTGATTGTTTCCTTGGATCCCTTCCGGCAGATCAATCTGCCTACGGGTGATACCACTGTGGAAAGCTTGGTTTCTAACAACTTGGTTTCCGTATCCTGGATCTTGGCGGACACCGCGAAGCCAGTGATCGCCTTGGATTCTGTGGTGGCGGGTGCATTGGTCCGTCGCTGGTCATCCAATTCTGATGCTGACTCTCTGATTGTACGCGGTACGGTCAGACTCAAACATGACTACGGACAACTTCTAGTTCGGTGGCAGGTGCGGGATGGAGCAGGTAAGCTTCTCCTCTCGAGAGACCAACAATCAGCAGCAGCAGGCTTGGTTCTCATCTCTGGAAGGTTCGCACCCTTGGCTGATCTGATCCACGGGAACACGTATCGGCTCCGGCTGTTTGTTCAGGACGCCTTCGGGAATCGTGATTCTCAAGAAGTCTCGGTGCTTGCGGATTCCTCCCATCCTGTGCTGGATCGCTGGACCATCATACATGGCAAGGGAGATACGAGCGTCGGATCACAGGTTGTGCGGAAATTGGCACGCTCGAATTTCAGCATATTCGATACCCTTTCCGGTCAAGCTCATGATAACCCTGGCCCATTGGCGTTGGCCCTGTATCGTGGATCTCCTCTGAACGGGTCACAGACGCTGG
>DAOPYN010000132.1:0-4036 GCA_035352895.1 Fibrobacteria bacterium
CAGAGCCGTCCGTGGCTTCGGAAACATCTCCCACCTCGCCCAAACCCGCATCGGATCTGGTCTCCGATGGCGATGCCTTGCTGTGGCGGGTGGGCGATCGCTCCTGGCGAATCCTTGGCCTGGGGCGCAACCGTTCGCTGGAAGCCCTGCGCCTGAACCTGCGGGTGACCCGTGGCGATCACTTCCATCTGGATACCCTGGACCTGTACTTGGCCAAGGCGCGGGAAGCGTTCGTGCGGGTGGCATCTATCGAACTGGGCGTGGATCACGAGGTGGTCAAGCGCGACCTGGGCCGCCTGTTGGTCTTGCTGGAAGAACGCCTCCGCGCCCAGGTGCAGGAGTCGCGTCTCCCTCCACCATCACCAGCCGTTTCGATGTCAGAATCCGACCGATCCGCAGCTCTGTCCATGCTGCGAGAGCCTGGCTATCTGCTCCATCTGCTTGCGGATCTGGAATCCTCGGGGATGGTGGGCGAGACCGTGAACAAGCTTCTGGTCTGGCTTTCGCTGACCAGTCGTCACCTGGAAAGCCCCTTGGGCCTTCTGATCCAGTCCAGCAGCGCGGCCGGTAAGTCGTCGCTTCTGGAAGGGGTGCTGCGGACCCTGCCGGAAGAAGAGGTGGTGCGCTATTCGGCCATGAGCGGCCAAGCCCTGTTCTACATGGGCGGCCAGGACTTGCGGCACAAGGTGCTGTTCATCGCCGAAGAGGAGGGAGCCCGGCGCGCCTCGTACAGTCTGAAGCTGCTGCAGTCCGATGGCGTGTTGACCATGGCCAGCACCACCAAGGACGCGGACTCCGGCCAGCTGGTGACCAAGGAGTACCGCACGGAAGGCCCGGTGGCCTTGGCGATGACCACGACCAATCCGGACATCGACCCCGAATTGCAGAACCGATGCCTTGTCGTGTCGGTGGACGAGAGCCGCGAGCAGACCGAGGCGATCCACCGCCGCCAGCGCGAAAGCCTCACGCGCGAAGGGATGGTCGGTCGCCGCCAGACGGCATCGCGCCTTTCCTTGTGGCGCAATGTGCAGCGCCTGCTGGAGCCGTTGGATGTGGTGAACCCGTACGCCAAGGACCTGACGTTCGCCAGCCACCAGACCCGCACGCGCCGCGACCAAGTCAAGTATCTGTCGCTGGTGTCGGCGGTGGCGCTGGCCCACCAGCACCAGAAGCCCATCCGCCAGGATGCCCATGGGCGCTTTTTGGAAGTGGATCTGGACGATATTGAGCTGGCCACATTCTTGGCCAGTCACGCCTTGGGGCGTAGCCTCGATGACCTTCCTCCGCAGACCTTGCGTTTGTGGCGTGTGCTGTGCGGTGAAGTGCGCATGGCCGCCGAGCGCGAAGGATGCGATGCCGACTTGTTTCGGTTCACGCGCCGTTGGGTGCGCGAGCGCACGCATTGGGGCGATACCCAACTCAAGATCCATCTGCGCCGCCTGGAAGAACTGGAACTGGTGGCCGCCCTGCGCGGTCCCCAGGCCAGCACCTTCCGGCTTGCGAGCCTGGAAGAATCGGCCACGGGCCTGGTCGCATCGGGGCTTCCGAGCGTGTCGGCGTTGCGCGCCAAGTACCCCGCACACAAGTACGACGGCACCTGGTCGGGTTTTTGTGGGAGGTGGTCGGGCCGCACGGGGGAGCGGTCGGGGGGTGGTCGGCCTGAGGTCCGCCCGGCGTCCGTCGAACCCGGTGCGCCTGGAAAGTCCCATGGAATGGAGCTTGGCGACCAGATGAAAGACGGAGATGGGCGCGCTGGTGAGGTGTCGGTCGGGGTGTGCGGGAATGCATATGGAGTCACTGCGACAGATCCCGTCGTATCGTATCTGTCTACCTCGAACGGATCCCCTGCCGGTCACCGCCCGCTGGTGGCGGCGTGAAGCCGGATCCGGGCCGACCCCGTGGCCCGCGTGCGTGGCAGATTCCCAGCCGCACCGTGTTGCAACAATGGGCAGCTCGGTGGATCGAGTGGCTGCGGGTGAACGGCTTTTCCGCCAACACGGTTTTGAATCGCCAAGCCGCCTTGCGGCGCTTGATCGAATACGCCGACATCGCCGGATTGACGGAGCCCAACGAGTTCGATTCCGCGCACGCGATGTCGTTTCGGCGCTGGCTGATGGGTCACAGCCAGGCGGAGTCGGCCTTCTGCCAATACCTTGTGGGGGCGCGCCTGTTCTGCCGTTGGTGCGTGCGCCAAGGCTTGATGCCCTCCGAGCCCGTGGAGGAACTGCGCATCCGTGGCTTTCGCAAACCCCTACCGCAAGGGATCCTGCGGGTGGACGAGGTGGAACAGGTGCTGGCCGTGCCCGATGTCCAGACGCCGTTGGGCCTGCGGGATCGGGCCATCCTGGAGGTGTTCTATTCCACGGGGATCCGGCGTGCGGAGCTTTCGCATCTGCGGACGGTGGATGTCCATTGGGAGCGCGGATTGATCTTCATCCGCCAAGGCAAGGGAGGTCGGGATCGGTACGTCCCGATCGGCCAACGGGCTCTCGCTTGGGTGCGCGCCTACCTGGACCGGGTGCGGGTCCACTTGGCCCCGGTGGACGACCAGAGCTGGTTGTGGTTGGGCATTCGCGGCGAGGTGTATTCGGACATCACGGTGGGCAAGATGGTGAAGGCTTGTTTCCAGAAGGCCGGGATCGACCGCAAGGGCGTGAGCTGCCACATGATGCGCCACACCTGCGCAACCTTGCTGATGGAAAACGGTGCGGATCTGCGGGCGGTGCAGGAGATCCTGGGGCACCGCAGCCTCGAGTCCACGCAGGTCTACACGCACGTCTCGCAGGTGCGTGCCAAGGAGGTCCACGCCAGGTGCCATCCGGCGGAGAGACAGAATTTGGTAGAAGAGAAAGGGCTACATTGATGGAGATGCCGAAGATCAAGTCGTCATCGAAACGCGCCGCCGCCACCTCGGATCTTTCGGTGGACCAGGCGATCAAGGATCTGATCTCGGATTTCCCCGTGGACACCTGGCAGTTTTTGCTGCCTGACCTGGCGGAGAAATACGGGAAACCCATCTCGTGGGAGATCCTTCGGTCCGAGACCCGCAAGACCGACTACCGCAAGAAGGGTTTTGTGATGGATGTGCCGATCTCGTACACCTTTGAGGGTGGGGAATCGGTCACGATGGTGGTCCTGTTCGAGCATTGGTCGACCTCCAAGTCGGTCGACATCCTCCGGACGGCCCGCTACGTGCTGGACCTGATGGTGCGCTTTCCGGGCCACCACATCATCCCGGTGGCGGTGGTGACCGACAGCGAGCCCGGCCCAGTCCCCGAGCGGGTCCAATTGGACCACCCGATGGGCGGCGACCCGATATTGGCTTTCCGCCACATGGTCCACAAGACCGTCGAGGAAGACCTCTGGAAGTGGCGCGGCAAAGGCAATGTGATCGCCGGAGGCCTGTTTACCCTGCTCAAGGGGGAGCTATCCAAGACGGAGAAGGCGGCTTTGGGCATGGAATGCCTGGAAAAAGCGGGCCTGAGCGTGGAAGATGAAGCGAAGATTTCCACGCTGATGTTCCGAGTGGGTAAATTGACCGAAGAAGAAGAGAGGGAAGTCATGGCGACCAGAATCAAACTGCCGGAAGCGAAGATCTTCACGGAGCTGAGAGCCGAAGGTGAGCGCGCAAAGGCGTTGGCTGCTGCCCGGAAGATGCTTGAACACGGCATTTCGTGGGACATCATCACCGATGCCACAGGCATCAAGCCTGCCGACCTGAAATAACCGGCTTCAAAGCCGCATGAAATCGGGCGCCCTGGTCCATTCCTGGACTGGGGCGTTTTTGTTACCCCCCCCTCGCCGCGGGCCTCCAGGCCTGTCCTGAGCGAAGTCGAAGGGCATTCAGCCCAACCGCCCCGCTGTGCGGGTCGGCGGAGCGTGGCAGGGCGAGAACCCTAATAGCCGCGTTCGTGCCCACCGGCCTCTCGTCGCCATTCCCGGCAGGCGGGAAGGCTCCTCGCGCTTGCCTCCGGCAAATGTCCGGCCTCGGGGCACAACAGCGCCATTAGGCCTCATCGCCCTGTGCCTATAGGCG
>DAOPYN010000133.1:0-3832 GCA_035352895.1 Fibrobacteria bacterium
GGATCCTTCCTGGAACTGGATCTGGCCAAATCGCCTCTGTCCATGACGGTGATCGATCGGACCAAGATCAACACCTCGGGAGCCAGGCACCTCAGCGAACTTCTGGAAGTCTACGTTCCGGGGTTCCAGTACATGTACAACAAGTGGAACGGCATCCTGTGGGGAATGCGCGGGGTGGCCAACGACCGCAATACCAAGTTCATCGTCCTGGTGAACGGACACAAGATGAACAACGAGGCGCGCGACGGATTCTTCCAGGAGACCTCCATGGGTCTCTTCGGCGACGTGGAGCGTGTCGAAGTGCTCCGCGGGCCGGCCGGACTGGTGTACGGTTCGGGCGCGATCGCGGGAATCGTGAACATCGTCACCCGCTCCGCGGAGAAGAACGGGACGGAAATCGTGGCCCGTGCAGGAAGCTGGAGCAATTTCGGGAACACCTACACCTCTGTGCAGGGGACCGTGTTCGGCAAGATGGCCGAGGGCCAGACGATGGTCGCCACGGCGGGAATGGAGAATTCCAACGGCGTGGGGAACGGGATCTCCAGGATCTACGGCAACGGGTCGTGGCCGTTCCCCGGGGGAAAGAAGACAGCGCGGATGGGCGAAGGTGTTCCTGCCGACGGCAGTGCGCACGCCGTACCCATGAACTGGAAGGGTGCGGTCGATTTCGACGTGAATGGATTGCGCTTGTACGCTCGAGCGACGCATACGGCCCAGGAGGCTGGCGGATTCTTCATCAAGGATCCTTGGCCGGGGGTGATGGGGGCTCCTGCCGCGACGGATGGTGATGCGCTGATCGACGGACGCAACGTGTCGACTTCGGACGCGTTCTGGAAGGAAACGGAATCCTGGAGCACTGCGCGTCGCGAGTACGTCGCCGACAACATCATGGTCGACGCCAAGTACGAACTGCCGATCGGCGAGAACAGCCTGAAGCTGCACGCCGGATTCGACGGCAACACGGATCGGATCCAACGCGAGATGCGTCCTGGATACGAGTCCAACGCGGAATCGAACGAACGGAATTCGTTCCTGGAAGAAACATTCGGAGAGCGCCGCTTCACATTGGGCGCAACCTACCTCCTCAAGACCATCAACAAGCTGCAGCTGG
Organism: Fibrobacteria bacterium; assembly: GCA_035352895.1. Lineage (GTDB taxonomy): Bacteria > Fibrobacterota > Fibrobacteria > UBA5070 > UBA5070 > UBA5070. The sequence goes on from DAOPYN010000133.1 coordinate 1,112, forward strand.
CGGTCGGAGCCGAGCAGCGCTGGGATGACATCGGAGACGATCTTTCGGGAAGGAATTCCCAGGCGGAGAAGGCCACCCACAAGATCGTGTCGGACATCCTCTATTCGAACACGGCGGTCTTCACCGAAGGTTGGTACGACGTCATGCCGAAGCTCGGGGTCGATTTCGGTCTGCGCTGGGACGGCCATACGCGAACCATCGACGATGGAGGCACGCTCAACGGCAAGCTTGCCGGAGTCTACGAGGTGGCCACGGGACATACGGTCAAGTTGATCTTCCAGACATCCTCGAACAACGCATCGGCAGACAACTACGAGTACAACCGCAACAACTTCAACGATGCCGGCGTGCCGTACGTGGATCCGCACTTCGAGAAGCCGACGGAGCCTCCCGGCGGCAATTCCAACGTCATCTACGGCGTCACGACCAGCCAGCTCCATGAGCTCAAGCCCGAGAAGATCTATTCGTTCGAGTTGACCAGCAACCACGATCTTGGCCGTGGCGTGTCCATGGCTCCGTCGGTGTCGTACAACATGGTGCGCGACCTGTTCGCGTGGAACCAGACGCTCTTCCGCGTCGTGAACGTCGGACAGTACGACCACTTGGACGCCGATCTGCAGGTGGATTGGACCAGCAAGTACGTGGATCTCGGCGCCAACCACGCGATGCAGATGGTGGTGAACACGGACGTGGACGATCAGGCCAAGACGTTCACCTCGCAGGGCGTCGACAAGTCCAAGGCGGGCTGGTACGATTCCACCGCCCTCAGCGGCGGCGGCTGGACCTACTACCCCGTGATCAACGGGAAGGTGTCTTCGACCGTGAATCCGGTCAAGGAACAGATCTCGGCCGACGGTTCCAACTTCCTGAGCCTCAGCACCCACGTGTCGAAGATGTGGGTCAACGTCAAGCCGATGTCCTGGCTGACCCTGCACACCGACGTGCGCGTCTTCTGGGGATTGTGGGGCAGAGATTCGATCTACAACGCCGACGAGAAGGCTGGTTACAACTACCTGAGCTTCCAGGCCGATCCCAGCTTGAAGTGGAACCTGAGCCTCCACGCTCGGCTCGGAGATGGCTGGGAAATCGGTGTGTACGGCTACGACCTGCTGGGCGAGACGGAAGGTGGCATGGCCACCCATGCCATCCGCTGGCAGCAGATGGGCGATGCGAGCCAGCGCGATCTCTACGCGGTGGATCTGCGCTCCTACGCGATCGACGTGAAGAAGTCGTTCTGACCCACGCAGATCGTCCCTCCGGACGAACGACGACGAAGGGCACCCTACCGGGTGCCCTTTTCGTTTGGAAGAATCGGAGGCAATCCGAGTTCCGCATCGATCCATCGCTCAGGTCGGCGACGGACCACCCGCGTCATCTGGAGTTGACGATCGTCTCCAGTTGGATTCCACCATCGGCGAGAACCGCCTTGGCGACCAATGCGCCGCGAGGGATTCCGGAAAGTCGCTGGGCGCCACCGACTGGATTCGCCCGGATCACGCCGGCACCGCGGAGGTCGATGAACTCCACGCTACGCACCGCTTGCGGGTTCCATTTCAGCCAATCTCCGGATCTTTCGAAGAACCCACGCCGAGTCCCCATCCGATTCCCGACAACCGCGGACGGACCCTCCGTCCAATCCCCCCCGAACACGACCGGGGTCACCCCGTGCATGACGATGTCGTCGATCCAAAGGTCGAGGGTGTCGCGAGCCTTGAACGCTTCCGCCGTGGCGAGGTGGATCTTGCGGGTGTGGTCGGCGCACTCCTCCCAGGTGGCGGTGTCGGCCAGGGGCGCTCCGTCCTGCGGAAGGATGCCGTCGACAGCCATCCTGTAGTTCCTCCAAGCCGGTGTGAGGTTGAAGGTCCGCCCCATGTCGGCCCAGTAGTTCTTGCGATCGAAGTCGTCGGTGATGTGCTTGGTCATCAATTTGAAGCGGAACGCTCCCTTGCCCTTGGCGCGGAAGGTGATCGAATCCATGCTCGAGAGATCGACGTCCGTTCCTTCCCGCAGGAAGTTGAAGCCGACCCCGGAAAACGGATACGCGTACCCCGTGCCCCCGATGAACTTCACATGCAGGCAAGGGGAGCCTTCGCCGCAATCTTCGACCACCGCCTGCGAGAAGCCCGTGTCGCTGTTGACCACGTCGGGAATCATCGTGGTTCCGAGTCTGGCCTTGCCGTGGTTCCAGTCGTTGTAGCCGTACCAGTATCCGGCCTTCGCGGCAGCGCCCAGGCGCCAACCTTGGAGCGTCTGTCCCTTGTAGGGATCGTTGAAGTCGTCGATCACCACGCTGGAGGCGAAAGCGGTGGAAGCGACCAGGACAAGTGGATGGAATTTCATGGATTGGACTTTCCTTCGATGGATGGAACCGACGAAACCAGATACGCTCCTGGACGCAGGTTCCGTTCGACCTCGAGGCGCCCCCTGTCGGCGGTCGCGTAAGACAGGAAACGTCCCGAAAGATCACGGATCGAGACTCTCGATCCGTCGGCCGTCTGGCAAGCGATCTCGGCCTTTCCATCGCCATCGAAGTCCATCACCTGGAACTGGGTGTAGTGGGCTCCCGAGCGGATGTTGCGTCCCAGGTCGATGCGCCATAGACGTTTTCCGTCAAGATTGCAGGCATCCAGGATCGTGTTTCCGGTGTATCCCGCGAAGGCGTTGTCCTGGGCGTTGGACGGATACCACTTCACCACGATCTCGTACTGGCCATCGCCGTCC
>DAOPYN010000134.1:0-3726 GCA_035352895.1 Fibrobacteria bacterium
AGGCCTCCGGGGAGAGCCCGATGTTCTCCTTGCCCAGCTTCACCACCCGGCCCGGGAGGGTGCGTTCGTCCTCCGCCGACACCGTGACGTGTCCCAGATCCCCTCCCTTGGAGAGCCCCTGGGAAAGGACGCTGCGCCACTTGTCGGCGTCGCCGGTGGCCTTCGTGATGACGTTCCAGCGCCACACGAACAGGACCAGACCGGTCAGGCCCAGACCGGCGAGGATGGCGTAGAGCGCGATCTCGACGGTGAACAACACCGGAGCGAGGGTTTGGATGAGACTCGTGGGATTCATGGTTGGGATTCTCCGCGAAAGGGAATGTTGGGCATCGGCTCCGACGACATCTTTCTGCATCGTCCGCGCCTCTGTGGACTTGGACACCATCGCGCCGGAAAAGCGTCACCCTCGTTTCCCGAATTTTCCGATCCACCCGATTCCCCTGTGGCGGCTGGATGCCGGCTTTCCGCCGGTGGAGCCGGATCTGCGCGCAAATGCGGACGGAACGCGAAAACGCGCCCGCCGGGAGAGGGCGGACGCGTCGATCGATTCGCACGGGGAACTGTTTTGGACTAGATGTCCCCCACCGGCTTGGCCTTGTAGTCGGTACCGGCGCAGGCAGCCGCGTCGAATCCCTCGCCCTCGTTCTGGTAGCGGTACCATTGGCGACGGCAGGCCGCGCCGCGAAGCGCCTCCACGGGAGTCGTATCCACCCCCGACGCCTCCACATGGATGGCGAAGCTGTCCACCAGGGCCCCGGTGAAGAAGCCTCCACCTCCCTTCACGTTGGTGTAGGCGACGGTGGTGCGGTCCCCGCCGGCGATGTTCTTGCGGGCGCCGCTGTACATCACGTACTGGGGATCCACCGCGTAGTAGTAGGTGCGATTCAATCCCGTGTAGCCGATGGCGATGTTGCTGGTGAAGATCAAGTCGGGCCAGCCGTCGAGCATGTCCATGTACGCCGGATAGGGGCCCTCGTAGTAGCGCATTCCTCCGGGCTGGTATTCGGTCGCCGAGTCCACCGTGGTGGGAGTGGGGTCCCCCAGGGAGTTCATCAACGACTTGACCAGCAGCGGCTCGATCTTTGCCCGGTGGACGTCGAACTTCTGGACCGAGAACATCCCTCCGAACCCGACACCCCTACGGGTGTGGTACACGTACTGCCGGTTGGTAAGCCCCACCTCCTGCCCGGAGAAGTTCGTCACCATGCGGTTCTCTCCGGTCAGGTAGTACACCGTGTCGCCCCAGGAGATCGGTCGCACCACGGGCAGGCCACCATTGAGGGAATCCAGTGTGGCCGGGGTGATCGCCCATCGCGCCACGGAACCGGGTCGGCTCTTCTCCAGCATCGCGAGGCCATCCGCATCCACGGAGGGAACCGCGCCCAGCGCAAGCTTCGGAATCAACGCCTCCAGGGGCGCCTCGGGCGACGAGGCGCGGACGGACCAATCGGACGGGACGGTGGTGGTGGCGGATAGCTCCGTCCGGCGGACGTCCCGGCCGGAAGGCCAGTCGGGGGACGCGTTCCAGCGGACCGTCGCGCGCAGGGTGTAGGTGGCACCGGGCTTCACGGGATGGGCCCGAACGGGAACCCAGGCCACGGCGCTCCCCGGTACGGGCCGATAGCTGACGGAATCCGTCGGATCGCCTTCGCGGACCACCAGGATGGTGGCGTCCTCCACGAAGGTGCGGGTGGAATCGTAGCGGATCGAGATGGGGGTGGTCCGCTCCATCCACAGGGTGTCGAAGTTCCGTTTCCCCACGGCGAACAGGGAGACCTGCAGGACGGGGTCGCGGGGAACGTCGTCGGAGGGCATGATGTTCCAGGGGCCGTTGCACGAGGCCAGGAAGCAGAGGGCGGCGATGGACGTGATCTTGGTGTTCATGGCAGGGTCCTCGTGGATCTCAGAACTGGTATTCGTAGCCGAAGAAGAACGGCAGGATGGGGAACTGGTGGGTCTCCTCCCGCTCGGGTGGGTTCTTCCGGGTGTCGTAGCTCACCGAGTAGACGTTCTCGCGATCCATCACGTTGATGATCGTGTAGTAGAAACGCCACTTGCCGGTCCGACCGAAGTCGAAGGGCGTCACGTCCATGCGGAGGTAACCTGGACGGCGATCCACGTTGCGCGGGTTGGCGACGGACTCGGTGTTGTGCTCGTAGCCCGGGGTGGGCCAACCGCCCGAATTGTTCCCGCCTTCGATGCCCTGCTCGGGTTCGTGGACGCGGTTGTATCCCTGGTAGTCGGTCATGGGCAGGCCCGAATTGGCGGCGATCTGCACGCTGGAACGGAAGAAGTCGGCCTTGTCCACGGTCCAGAAGGCGATCATGGGCGGGAACAAGCTGGTGAGGATCTTGGCGACCAGGGGCACCTTCGTGCGCCCCGCCACCAGAGCTTCCTTCCCGCTGCGGCCCACCCAGTTCAAGCCGCCGGTGTACTTGAAGGTGTGGCGCTGGTCCCAATCGGCCCAGTAGGGATCGAAGCTCGTGGACACCATGTCGTTGGAGTACGAACGGCGCTTGAGAGCCGACCACCCCGCGCCGTAGCTGACGGATCCCGTCCACCAGCCCTCGTCCTTGGCGAGGGCGAGTTCCACGCCCGCGGCCCATCCGTCCAGCTTCTGAAAACGTTCGGCGAAGTAGTCGTTGCCGCTGGCCTCCTTGGTGGAGTCCTCGGTCTGCGACGTGGACTGCGCCAGAAGCGGCACCGCGTAGATGTCCTTGTAGTATCCCTCCAGCGAGGCGCGTAGCCCCAGAGGGCCCCAGTTCTGCCGTTCCACGCCCAGGGAGGCCAGGTATTGCGTGGTGGGTTCCATGGGGTTTTCCGCGGGGTACCAGAACTCCGTGGGGATCTCCATGTCCGAGAATCGGATGGAGGTCATGTACTGGGAGTAGCGTCCCCAGTGGGCATCGGCCTTCCAATCGGGCAAGAAGCGCCAGGTGAAGCTCAGACGCGGATCCCAGGAAATGTCGTGTTCCAGATCCATGTCGTTGTAGACGCGCACTCCCGCGATGATGGACTTGGTGGTATCCAGGATCCACCGATCCTGGAGGTAGGCGGAGTGCAGGTCGGATTCCAGGGAAGAACGGTATTTCATCCCCGCCACGGGGACGTCCTCCTCGAAGACGGTCTCGAAACGGTTGAATTCGTAGCCCAGGTTCAGGCGATGGGAGGTCACGGGGGTCCACTGGAGTTCGCCCTTGCCCGTCCAGGATTCGATCTCGTTGGCCAGGACGTAGATGTCGGTGAACCCGAATTTCTGGTCGTACTTGGAATACGCTCCGGTTCCCGACACCACCCAGTCCGCACCCAGGCGCTTGCGCACGTTCACGGGGATCGCGCGGTTGCCCCAGTCCAGGGAAATCGGACCCAGGTCCAGCTTGTCGCGCCCGTCGTAGGCGGACACGCGCACGGTGTCGCCGGCGCGCCCCCAGGCCGCCGAACCCTGCCAGTCCCAGAAGTCGTAGTCCAGCGAGAAGCTGGTGAGATCCATGTCGCGCGCGGCCTCCAGGGCCGAACCGATCCACGTCCGGCGGCCCGCCAGCGCCCAGGAAGCCTCGCCTTGCTGCCCGTCGGTGGCCAGACTGCCGGAAAGGGTGGTGACCCGCAGCGACCCCTGCATCTTGGCCTTGGGAAGACTGTCGGAATCCGTCCGGGTGATGAATCCTTCCGTGGCGCGCAGACCCTTGTCGGCCCAGCGGCGCAGGGTGCGCGTCGAGTCCAGGGTGG
>DAOPYN010000135.1:0-3597 GCA_035352895.1 Fibrobacteria bacterium
CTCCCTGATCGAAACGAAAACTCGCGGCAGATCTATCTGCCGCGCAGACTCCTAGTCCATTGGTTCGGTGCACTGGCTGGCGGGCGGATCGTCCAGATCGATCGCGAACCGCTCCACTTCCCGTCGTGCGGATCGTTTGCCAGGGGAATGGGTCTCTTCCCATGCGGCGCTCCAGGGATAGGTGCCGAATGGATCCGGCTTCCCGTAGCGCAACCGGAGTATCCCCGACCAGGTTTCCTGGCAGACACCGCCCTCGTCGAAGCACGCGCGAATGGATTTTTCGCAATGGAAAGGGATCTCCCGGTGCAGAAGCTCCAGTCCTCCCTCGGGCACGCCCGTCGGGGCTCCCAGATCCATCAGTTCATGGAACGTCGCCCAAGTCCACGCGGCACTTCCTCCGGAATAGGAGGCCGAATGATGGGTAAGGACCGCCATGGCCCATCGGTCGCGCCCCGCCGGGTACAACACCGGATGCACGGCCCGCCTGGTGGTTCCATCCAACGGCTCCGAAGGAGCCACGGCCGCGAAATCCCAGTAGCGGACCATCTGGAGGGATTCCCCCACCTTCCGTACCCGCACAACCAGCAGGCCATCCGCGTCGACCAGCCAGGCCAGATCCTTGGGATCGGAGGCCGAACGGAACCACTGGAAGTCCGGTCTTTCGCCGGGCCGCCCCAAAGGGGGGAGACTCGCCACCAGACGACGCGCGGTCACCGACGCATCCGGGACCAGGACCTGTGCCCGGGGAGCCTGGACGGGGCCAGCCCAGCCGACGGAAGCCCCCAGGAGGACAAGCAGGGAAAGTTCAACGCGCGACACGTAGACGCCCCGAGGAAATGCCCGTCCCTTGCGGGCAAGGCATGGAACGAAAACCAGTGGTGTAGCAGAGCCGGAGCTCCTCCAGCTTCCCATCCCGGGAATCCACCCTCACGGAAGCCGAAGTGACGCCCTTGGACCGGTTGCGGGCGGCCACGGAGTCGCGGAGTTCCTTGACGGAAATCGTCCCTCCCGGTCCGACCATCCGGCGGGGATCGGGAAGGGAAAGGCCATCCCAAAGGGAATCGATCGTGGCGAACCAGTCGCGTTGGGAAAGCCCGGAGCAGGTTCCGTGCTTCTGCCACTGCGCTTGGATGAGCTGCACTCCCGGCATGGTGCACAGATGGGAGCGCACCAGGCTGTCGGAAACGACTCCCCCTCCGCAATGGCGGGGCTGATCGCACTTGTCGCGAGCATCCTTGGCCTGGGCCCACAACCCGTGGACAGCGAACCCGAAGCGATTGTCCCTGCATTGGAAACGAGTGTCGGCGTCCGCCCCGATGGCGGTGGCGCAAAACTGCGGCGACCAGGTCAGAGCCAGGACGTAGTGCGTGGGGGCGGACCGGTTCGCGCAGTCCACCCGCACCGGACGGGCTCGCTCGATGGAGGAAGGAAGCACGCAGGCAGGTGTCGACTCGCTTCCGTGACCCGGCAACGCGATCAGGAGGAAAACCATCGCGAGACAACGCATTCGTCGACCTTTCCCGTGGTTGCCAATATTTGACATTACAGCTCCAGGAGGCATCCCATCGACTCCCCGGACCATCCATCCTCCGGAGTCGCTTCCGACATGGAACACCTGAAAACCTATCCTGATATCTGGATCCTTTACGTATATTACTAAACGACAGTCGCCGTCCAGATGTCTTTGGACGACCCTGCCAGAAGGGACGCGATCCAATGGAATCCGCAAACACCTTCCAGGCCATGGTGGTTGTCGTCGCCATCACGACAGCACTGATCCTGTGCATCCGGCTGATCGGCCAGATCGCGGTGAATGGGCACCCCGACACATCCCAGCCCCATTCCGCCGCGCAGTCCGGCGGAATGGATCATGTGCTGATGATGGCCATCCTCACCGCCGCCGTCTACGAGGAACTCGGTACCGACCAGTTCACGGTGACGTCCTACGTGGAAACGCCTGCCGTCAAGGAACACCACTGGCCCTACAAAGGCATTCCCAAGCACTTCCGCACGGATTCCACTCCCAGACCATGAACCCGATCGAAAGCCTCCTCCGATGACCACCTGGCAGCAAACGCTGGTTCCCAGTTTGATCTTTTATGCCCTCGCAGGGATCATCGCCATGGCGGTGGCGGCGATGATCGCCGGACTCGCCTCCATCCTGGGCAGGATGGAATCCCGCCAGAAGGACGGCAAAGCATGAACCTCGGAGAGCTCTTCGCCGCCATCCCCGGAATGTTCCAAGGCGTGGTCACCCTTTTCCAGGGGAATCCCAGCGTCGCCATCGCCCGCGTGTTCCTGATCTTCCTGGGTTTCCTACTGGTGTACTTGGGACGCAAAGGCACCCTGGAACCGTTGCTGATGATCCCCATGGGCTTGGCCATGTCCACGGTGAACGCCGGTGTGATGCTCCTGGATCCCATGACCACCTCGGCCGTGATGGACTACGCCAATTCGCCCATGATCCGGCAGGCGCACTCGGCCGTGGCTCCCATGGCGACCACCGCCGACAGCCTGAGGATCCAGGGCACGCTCCATGTGGCCCCGCTGGTGCAGCAATCGGAGAACCTCCTCTACATCCTGCAGGTCGACTGGCTCCAACCGATCTACACGTTCACCTTCTCCAACGGACTCATCGCCTGCTTCGTCTTCATGGGCATCGGATGCCTCCTGGATGTCGGATACCTGATCGCCCGCCCCTTCCAGTCCATGATCCTCGCCTTGTTCGCCGAACTCGGCACGGTGTTGGTCTTCCCCATCGGCGTGGCCTTCGGACTGAACCCCGGTGAAGCCGCCGCCATCGCCATGGTGGGCGGGGCCGATGGACCCATGGTCCTGTTCACCTCGCTGATGTTGGCCAAGGACATCTTCGTTCCCATCTGCGTGGTGGCCTACCTGTATCTGGGACTCACCTACGGCGGTTATCCCTACCTGGTCCGGTTCCTGATCCCGAAGAAGCTGCTCGCCATCCCCATGGCCCCCAACCCGAAGGCGCGCAAGATCACCTCGGGTCAGAAACTGGCCTTCGCGGTGGTCGCATCCACGGTTCTTTCCCTCCTCTTCCCCGTCGCCGCCCCCTTGATCCTCTCCCTCTTCCTTGGTGTCGCGATCCGCGAATCGGGATTGGACGCTTTCCGCAACGTCGTCGAAAACGTCTTCCTCTACGGCTCGACCCTGTTTCTCGGATTGATCCTGGGCATCCTGTGCGAGGCGAACACCATCCTCAACCCCAAGGTCCTGCTCCTTCTTGTCCTGGGCATCCTGGCCCTGCTGCTTTCCGGAATCGGTGGCATCCTGGGGGGCTACTTCATGTACTTCGTGTCGGGCCGCAAGGTGAATCCGGCGATCGGCATCGCCGCGGTGAGCTGCGTGCCCACCAACGCCAAGGTGGCGCAGAAGGAAGTGAACAAGGCCGCACCGGGCGTGATCATCCTTCCCGATGCGCTGGGCGCGAACATCTCGGGCGTGATCACCTCGGCGATCTTCGCGGCGATCTACGTGTCGCTGATTCCGAAGCTGTTCCCGGTCGTGGCGGCGATCGTCCCCTAGGAGTCTGCGCGGCAGATCACAATTGCAGGCGAATATTTAGTGTCGCTG
>DAOPYN010000136.1:0-3511 GCA_035352895.1 Fibrobacteria bacterium
AGGCCTCCGGGGAGAGCCCGATGTTCTCCTTGCCCAGCTTCACCACCCGGCCCGGAAGGGTGCGTTCGTCTTCCACCGTCACCGCGATGTGGTCCAGGTTGGCGCCCTTGTCCAGGTCCTTGGAAAGGAGGGCGCGCCACTTGTCGGCGTCGCCGGCGGCCTTGGAGATGACGTTCCAGCGCCACACGAACAGCACCAGACCCACCAGCCCCAGCCCGCCCAGGAGCACGTAGAGGGCGATCTCGATGGTGAACAGGACCGGGGCCAGGGTTTGGATGAGACTCGTGGGATTCATGGTGGGGTTCTCCGATTCGGTGATGTTCGATGCAGACGCTATGGATGGGTCAGCGGAATCCTTCGCCGGTGCTTCCCACCGGTGAGGCCTTGTAGTCGGTGCCCGCGCACCAGGTGGTGTCGAAGGCGTCGCCGTTCTTCACGTGGTTGTTCCAGGCGATCCTGCAATTGGCTCCGCGCAGGGCAGAGATTGACAAGGTATCTCCGATGGGCGATTTCACGTAGAGCATCACGCTGTCGGCCAGCGCCCCGGCGAAGTAGCCGCTGCCGCCCTTGACGTTGGAGTAGGGAACGACGGTGCGGTCGCCTCCGGCGATGGAGGTCATGGAGCGGTTGTACGACACGTAGTTGGGATCCACCGCGTAGAACACGAACCAGTTCGGACCGGTGTAGTCCAGGGCCAGGTTGGAGATCAGCGCGATGTCCGGCCACCCGTAGATCTGGCTTTCGTAGCTCCCGTTGGGTCCGAAGTAGTAGCGCGAGTTGCCCGGCTGGTAGCTCCTGGCCGAATCCCGGGTGGACGTCTTCTTGCCGCCGGTCGCCGCCTGCATGGCCTTTTTGATGGGGTTCTCGATGCGGGCGCGGGTGGGATCGAACCGCTGCACGGAGAAGGCCCCTCCGAATCCGGCGCCGCGCGTCAGGTCCACCACGAATTCCCGGTAGGCCAACCCGACGGTCTCGCCCTTGAGGGTGGTCGCTTCGGGAAACAGGGTGGGGATGTACCAGACGGTGTCGCCGGAGGCGATCTTGCGGTAGGTGGGAATCCCGTTGTTGACGCTGTCGATGGTCGAAGTGGTCAACCCGTAGCGCGCCACCACTCCCGGAACCAGGGAATCGGCGGTGCGCAGCGTGCCTTCGGTGGCCGGAAAGCGGGCCCCCAGGGCCAGGGCGGAGACCATCGATTCCACCGGAGCCCGGATGGAATCGGAAAGGGCCCAGACCGTGGGCACCGTGGTGGTGGCGGCAAGCTCGGTGACGCGCGGCACGTTCCCCGCCGGCCAGTCCTGGGCGGCGTTCCAGCGGACCCTGGCCCGCAGGGTGTAGGTGGCGCCCGGCTTCACCGGATGGGCCCGCGCGGGAACCCAGGCCACGGCGCTCCCCGGAACGGGCAGATAGCTGACGGAATCCGTCGGATCGCCGTCGCGCGAGACGGCGATCCGGGCCTCCTCCACGAACCTGGTGGTGGAATCGTACTTGCCCGCGATGGGGATGGTCCGCTCCAGCCAAAGGGTGTCGAAATCCCGCCCACCGATGGCGAACAGCGACACGAACAGGATCGGATCGCGGTCTACCTCCTCGGAGGGCATGAGGTTCCAGGGGCCGTTGCAGGAGGCCACGGACAGGAGGGAGGTCATGGCAAGAAGTCGGAGCTTCATGGGTATGGTTCCTTCGCCTTCTCAGAACTGGTATTCGTACCCGAAGAAGAACGGCAGGATGGGGAACTGGTAGGTCTCCTCCCGCTTGGGTGGGTTCTTCTTGGTGTCGTAGTTCACGGAGTAGACGTTTTCCTCGTCGGTGATGTTGATGATCGTGTAGTAGAAGCGCCACTTGCCGGTGCGCCCGAAGTCGAAGGGCGTCACGTCCAGGCGCATGTAGCCGGGGCGGCGGTCGACGTTGCGCGGATTGGTGATAGTGGCGGTGTTCTCCCTCAGCCCCATGGTGACACCTCCAGCGGCCTGGCCTCCGTCCACGCCCTGCATGGGCTCGTGGACGCGGTTGTAGCCCTTGTAGTCGGTCATGGGAAGCCCGGAGTTGGCCGCCAGCTGCACGCTGGACCGGAAGTAGTCGGCCTTGTCGAGGGTCCAGAAGGCGATCATGGGCGGGAACAGGCTCGTGAGGATCTTGGCCGCCAGCGGAACCTGCTTCTTCGATCCCACCAGCGCCTCGTTCTTGCCCCGGCCCACCCAGTTCAATCCCCCGGTGTACTTGAAGGTGTGCCGCTGGTCCCAATCGGCCCAGTACGGATCGAAGGAAGTGCTCACCAGGTCGTCGGCGTAGTCGCGCCGCCGCAGCGCCGACCACGAGGTCGAGTAGCTGATGGCCCCCGTCCACCAGCCATCCTCCTTGGCAAGAGCCGCTTCCAGCCCCATGGCCCAGCCATCCAGCTTCTGGAAGCTCTCCGCGAACAGGTCGTTGCGCGAGGTCTGGTTGGCCGAATCCGACGCCTGCGAACCGGACGTCACGAGCAAGGGCACCGCGTAGATGTCCTTGTAGTATCCCTCCAGCGAGGCGCGCAATCCCAGCGGTCCCCAGTTCTGGCGCTCCACCCCAAGCGAAGTGAGCCATTGCGTGGTGGGCTCCATGGGATCCTGCGCGGCGTACCAGAACTCGGTGGGGATCTCCATGTCGGCGAAACGGATGGACGTCATGTACTGGGTGTAGTGCCCGAAGTGGGCGTCGGCCTTCCAGTCGGGCAGGAAGCGCCAGGTGAAGCTCAGACGCGGATCCCAGGAGATGTCCTTTTCCAGATCCATGTCGTTGTTCACGCGAAGCCCCGCCGAGATGGTCTTGGTGGTGTCCAGGATCCACCGATCCTGGAGGTAGACGGAGTGCAGGTCGGATTCCGTCTGCGACTCGAGGCTGATGCTGGCCACGGGGATGTCCTGGCGGAACTCCACGTCGAAGCGGTTGTACTCGTAGCCGGCCGTGATCCGATGGGCGGGAACGGGGGTGTACTGCGCCTCGGCCCGGCCGTTCCACGACTCGATCTGGTTGCCGAAGGTGAAGATGTCCGAGAATCCGACCACCTGGTCGTACTTGGAATAGGCTCCGGTGCCCGACACCACCCAATCGGTGCCCAGGCGCTTGCGCACGTTAACGGGGATCGCGCGGTTGCCCCAGTCGGCCCCCACCAGCCCCAGCCCCAGCTTGTCGCGCCCGTCGTAGGCGGACACGCGCACGGTGTCGCCGGCGCGGCCCCAGGCCAAGGTTCCCTGCCAGTCCCAGAAGTCGTAGTCCAGTTGGAGATCCGTCCAGTCCAGGTCCCGGGCGATCTCCAGGGCCGAACCGATCCACGTGCTGCGGGCACCACCCGACCACGAGACTTCCCCCTGCCGCCCGTCGGTGGCGATGCTTCCGGAGAAGGTGGTGAGCCGGAGCGACCCCTGCATCCTGGCCTTGGAAAGACTGTCGGAATCCGTCCGGGTGATGAATCCTTCCGTAGCGCGCAGACCCTTGTCGGCCCAGCGGCGCAGGGTGCGCGTCGAGTCCAGGGTGG
>DAOPYN010000137.1:0-3497 GCA_035352895.1 Fibrobacteria bacterium
CTACATCCAGAGCTGCTTTGATTTCCGTTTTCCTCCGCACCAGCATCCCGATATCGCGGATCTGATCCATAAGTTGCACGCTCTCGGCGCTCAAGCTGAACAGTGGCCCCAGGAAGGAAACTTTCGATCCGGCATACTCCCCAAGGCCCTTGAACAAGGTCAAGCGGAACTCCTTGCCTTCGGCGAGCACATGCAGGTACCTCGCCTCGAAGACCGCACGACGCATGCTCTGGTTGGCGGCCTGGAAAGCATCGAAGTTGTGACGCAGCACGCCCAACGCCTTGAAGGAGCCATAGGTGACCACCTCGAGCCCAATGGACAGGAGGCCCTCCGCGTATTTGCCTTGTAGGATCTGCACGAAGCCTTCCGCCAAGCCACCCAACGGAAGGCAGCAGACCAGCTTGAAACCCAGACTGTTTTCCAGCTCGGCCATCTTGTCCACGAATTCCCGGCGCTCGGCACCTTGTTCTGCCCGGATCCGGTACGATTCTGGGATACCCACCGAGATGTTCAGGAATTGTTCCATCTCTGCTTCGATCCGCTGGTTCGCTTTGATCAAGTCGTTCAGGATCGGAGGTGGTGGAGAGGTTTTCACACCTCCTCGACTCTCCCAATTGCGACGGATGTCCATGATCTTCGCCAAGTTCTTGTGGTACTCCTGGAGCCGCATCCCTTGCACCTTCAGCGGAGTGTCCTGCATCTTCAAGAATTCCTGGTACTGCTCCTGGGCATCCTCTTGCGCCTTCTGCTTGCGCTCCAGACTCATGCGTTCACGTGCTTCCTTGTCCACGACGGCATCCGTTGCCGCTTTGTTCCACAGGCTTCCCGCCATCGCTCCCACCGCGACGCGCGCACCCACCTCCAATTGTTGGGTCACCAGAGCGGCCCGGAACTGGCGAACCACCCGCATTGGTGCGCATGCCGACTCCAGCGCCCCTTCCTTGGCGACGGCTTTCACGGTAACGTAGGCGGGCAAAGGAATCATCGAATTCGGCACGGGGAGAATGCACACCTGCGCGCCCTCCGCTTCAGTGAGAATCAATTGGAAGTGGTCGGTCAGCTGGTACCTGTTCATGCGCGCCGGGTGGGTGGCGGGTCGCGGATCGAATACGTCCCGGAACACCCAATTGGCACCCTGCTGCACCACACGCACGGAGAATCGGTCGATTTCCTTGGTCTCGCCGCCGGGTGCGGACGACTCCATCACTTGGAGAACCAATGCCTGGCCCGATTTCAGGCCCTTCTGGGCCACCAGGTCCAAACGGAAGGTGGGGGGAGCTCCTGTGCCGGGTGTGTTGTTATCAGCGAGCACCAGTTGTACGGAAGCGTCGGAATTTGACATGGGTCAGGCTCTGGGTACGGGGTGGGTGAGGTGGCAGGTCTGGATCGCGTCGCGGGGTTGGCCGGGAAGCCACGCGGCCGAGAATCGGTGGACGTGGCCTTCGTGGTCCACCTCCAGCTCGTAGCATCCGTAGGGTAGATCGCCTTGGCTTGCGCAGCCGTCCTTCAGGGCGACCTCGTGGACCAAGGCTCCCTCGCGCAGGATCTTCACCGATCGCGACGCCAGAGGCTCGCCCCAATCGTCCAGCAGACGGATCGCCACATGGCCCTTTCCGTTGGACGGTTCGACCAGGGGGCGGATCTCCGGGTGTTCCGTTTCCGTCTGGAATCCCGTGGGCCAGAAGCCCACCACCACGCGATGGGTGCGATGTTTGGTATGGCCCGCCACGCTGGAAAGTTGCGCCGTGGTGAGCCGCTTGTCGTCGTCCTGGAGCCAGTCTTCCACATCGCCCCCGTCCATTTCGTGCTGATACCACAGGATTTTCCGCGTCCGCAAGGCCGTTCCGATTTCGGCCAAGAACCAGGAGAACCGATCCGGAGTCGGAAGCCCCCTCCCCTCCAGAAGGGATCTCAGGGCCTTCTCCTGATCAAGCTCCACCAACAGGATTTCCAGGGACTTCCCTTCCTTGCGCGTCCAGCACCGGTACGATTTCCCGGCATCCTTCCCGGATCCCTCCACCAAGGCCCCTCGCGAAAGGGGATGGTTGGACCCGAACCCCAAGGCATCCAGGATGCCTTCGGATCCTTGGAACAGCTGGCAAAACAGGTCCAGCTTGGCGCTTCCCCGTCGCCACAGACCCAATCCACCCTCGATCTTGCCAAGCGACGCCCCCATGCGTGCCGGAACCAAGGGCTCCACGCCCGCCATGGCCCTGGACAAGGCACCATGCCAGATTCCGACATCGACCGCCGTGGGTTGGCTTCCTCCCGCGGTTCCCACCAGATCGAACGAATGGACCACCCATGCCGTGGCCGGGTCGTTCGGCTGCTCGGGAAAGGCCAGGCCACCGCGCGCCCTCCCCCTCAAGCTCGTGGCCTTCCACTGCTCCAGAAGCCGGGGCACCGCCTGCCGCGCGTCCGTGGAAACCGGCTCCAGCGCACTGCTTGTTCCCGCCACCAAGGACGCATCGGACCAATCCACCAGCTGCCACCCCTGGGGTCCCACCGAAACGAACGCCCGTTGGGACGGGTCTTCGCACCAGAGCGGGTAGCGCTGCTCGCCTGCCACCGCCTGGATCACGGCTTCCAAACGGCTTTGCTGCTCCTGGAGGGACTCCTTGAACTTCCGGGCCGCCAGGTCGTCGCTCTCCTGGGGAAAGGACTCCAGCAGTTCCCGCACCCGCGACAAACCGCCCTGGACCGAGTGGGGGTCTTCGGCTTGAGCGATTTCCTGGGCCAATCGCGGCGCCTGGTCGGCGGGATGGATCCAGAATTCCAGGCTCGCGCGGATTTCCCGCGATGGACTGGTGGCCATCAATCGCCACTTTCCCGGACGCGCGATCCATTGGGCGGTGGATTGCGCCCCCAACGGGGACAGATCCTGGATCCCCGAACCGTGTCCCTCGCCGTGCGAAAGCGAAAGCAGATGCCAGAGCAAGGGTGCGGTGCCGTCTCCCATCCAGGCCACCAGGGTCTGGCCTTCGCGGAAGGGCTGGTAGCTGGACAAATGAAGGGAATGGAGGTCAGAAGGACTTGCGGTCACGGTCGATTTCCCGGATTTGGTGGAATGGTCCTGAAGGCGGACTGCCTTCGCCGTCGGTTCTGGGGAGAAGATGCCACCAACAGGGTCACGAAATCTGTGATCCAGATCACACTCCGCCTTGGATGTGATTTCCGTCACATCCGCCTACCCCCCCTCAAAAAGCCCGTACCCCACCACATTGCAGGATATGATGGTCCACGATTCCACACCCGCCATGGACTGACGCTTCGCACTTTGGCATGCCGTGATCGCCTTGTGGCTTTGAGCCGGGGCATCTCACGGCCGGTTCCACCAGTGGCAGTTGGAACGGAAGAAGTAGCCCTCGGCATCGGACTTCCCGATCCACTTGGGATTCGTGTACTGGACCCGGTAGGTGAGGCGGCCCAGAGAATCATATTGCCAGAAATTGCCCACCAGCCAATCCACCACCTTGCCCTTTTGCACATAGCCCACC
>DAOPYN010000138.1:0-3438 GCA_035352895.1 Fibrobacteria bacterium
TCCGCATGGCCTACGAGACCCGCTCCGCCACCTCGCTGGACAGGCTTCTGGCCCCGGACTACCTCTTCGAGGCCAACCCCGGCGAGATCACCGACGGCTCGGCCACCAGCTGGGGCAAGGAAGCCGAGCTCGACCGCCACCGCCGCATGTTCCAGGCCATCTCCGACGTCAGCATGGAGGTGATGCCCGACGCCCGTCCGCGCGCGGAACCCGCAACTGCGGAGACCACATGGACCTTGCCGCGCCTGCGCATGACCATGTCCATCTCGGGCGATCCCGTGGAGGTCATGGGCCAGGCCGAATTCCGCCTGCGCACGGTGCGCGACAGCGCGGGATCGCCCACCTACCTCCTGGTGCGGTGGATCGACAGGAACTGACCCCTCCGGGAGGTCAGAACCGCCTCACCGGCGGGCGGGCGGAGATCGTCCCACCGTCCACCATCCGATCCCAGACCAGTATGGAACTCGCCTGCATTCCCCCGCCCGCGCCCAGCGACCTGCGTGTCCAGGGCGCGCGATCGACCAAGGGCGGCGCATCCAGGCGCAACCTCTCCTGCCCGCCCGTCCAGACCACCAGACGGTTTCCGTCGAATCCCACCACCCAGGTTTCCCAGCCCTGCGGCGTCGGAACGGACATGGAGGTGTCCAGGCCTTGCATCTGGATCCGGATCTTGCCGCCACCGACCCCCATCCGCAAGCCGGGAGCGAACGCCGGATCGGTGAGGTCCAGAAGCCAGATGGATCCGATCGCCGGCGAGGTCAAGCGAAGCCGCATGGAAAGGGAAAAGGCTCCGGCATTGCCCATCGCGGCAGCCTCCAGCCGGGCAAGGCTCCCGCCCAGTTCGGCCTCGTGGAACGGGCCTTCCACGGGATCGGCTCCCGTCCGGACCAGGGAATCGAAGACGATTCCCGTCCCCACCAGCGGCGCGGCTCCGGACGAAGCCGCCCACCAGGCCAGACGCGGCTGCTCGGTGGGCGAGGCCAATACCACGGCTGCGGGCAATGGCTGATCCAAGACCCAGGAAGATCCTCCCAACTGCCGGACCTCGGTGCGCCCTCCCTGGGGCAGGCTGTCGAAACGAAACGCCCCGCCGGACCCCACCACCACGGATCGCGCCAAACCGGGCAAGACCACCACCGCTCCGGAATCCACACCCAGAAGCACACCTTCCAGCCGCGAAAGCTTCTGGAGAGTGTCCGCGAACTCCCCCGCCGAGGCGGGCGGCAGTTCCATGCGGATGCCCTCGGCGCCCCATGCGGCCTCCAGGCTCCAGGCCTGGTCGGGGTCGATGCGGAACCTCGCCACGCCCTGGGAATCGGCCACCGCGCGCACCCACGTGGCCCGACCCGTGGAGTCGATCGCACCCACCGGCCGCACCACCACCCGGGCACCCGCGGCCGGCTTGCCCGCAAGGCCCACCAGCCTGGCGGACACGGCGTTCCCCGCCTCGGTGCCCACGTTCCCGCCGGCCACGCGCTCGCCCGATCCCCCGCATCCCCACAGGACCACACCAAGCACCGCGATCATCCACTCCGGGCGGAATCTACCGGGCATCGGGAACGTTCCCGGGCAGGGCGAGGGGGACCACCTGGAAGCTCACCTGGTACACGCGGTCGGGCGGATCCATGGCGTCCACGGTGGCCAGAAGGCGCGCGCGGAATTCGCGGACCATCTCCACGATTTTGGGGTATCCATCCGGTGGCAGAGACACGGTCAGGGAAGATAGATCCCGGAGATCCTTGGGAACACCTTCGATGGCCTCCATGGAAAGCATCAGGGATTGGCGGTGGAAGTGGCGCACCATGGGGGCCTGGGCGGGAGATCCGTCCTTCAAGAATGCGTTCCGCACTCTCCAGATTCCGTCCGCGTCGCGGTAGGCCAGCCCGATCCGCTCCAGGAGGAGCACCCCTTCCCGCGCCTTGCGGGCGCTCTGGCGGGGCCGCAGCCGGTTCCCCAGTTCTTCCCAGTCGCCGCGGAATTCCCCGCAGGCCAGCAGGGACCGCAAGGCCACGTGGATCCAGCTTTCCCAGTAGGTGACCTGGACATCGTCCAGGGGCACCGGCGACACCTTCCGCAGCTGGGCCATGCGGGCGAAGCAGGCCTGCGCCTCCCGATGGCTTTTCGCCTTGGCGTAGTGCACCAGAAGCCGGAAGTATTCGGCTTCCGCCCCTTCCAGCTTCAACAGGTCGCACACCGGCTGGACCCGGGAATGGGAAACATGCCGCTCCTGCGAGAGGATCTTGGAGAGCAGGCTGGGGTCCATGGACAATTTCTGCGCAAGCCAGCGCAGCGAGACCGCGGGGCGCGCCTTGCGCTCGGCATCCAGCCAATCGCGCAGAAACGCGCGGTAGTCGGTGGTGGCCCAAAGCGATTCCAAGTTCCGTCTCCCGTCCATCGCCCATCGGCGGGCGTCTGGTGAAGATCAATAGTATCTATGGACTCCCGCGGAGCACGCCCCCTCGGGACTGTGGACAATGTGTCCACACATCCCGGACACCGCGGGACACCATGTCCATGCTTTCGGTTTCCCTTTGCCCACCGTACGCCCACCTGCCCGACCATCTTCGAGAGGCGCCAGCGACGCGCCGAAACCTCCCTCTCGAAAGGACCCCGTCCATGAGCCTCCTAACCCTCTTGCCCCTGGCGGCCACCGCCCTCTTCTCCGAGAAGGTCCCCGTCCTCTCGGAGCCCCTGAAGATCCAGATTCCGGCGGGGACCGCACTTTCGGTAAGCGGTGATTCCGTCAATGTGGGCTCCAAGGGCCTTGCCCAGGGCTACTACAGGGCCGGGAGCACCATCAAGCTCCAGCGCGAAAAACGCTCGGACACCTTGGGTCTGACCACCCCAAACATGACGTTCTCAAGCGTGTTTTCATCCGGAGATTCCTTGTTCCGGATTTCCGCGTTCTACGACTGGAAGAAAACGCCCTTCGAGAAACTCTATCTGCTCGACCGCCTCAATGCTCCCCATGTTGACCTCGGCGAAGGCTACCCAACCGCCTACAATTTCCAATCTGGCATTCGGGACTGGGCTGACCCCCCCAGTTCGATGCCCGTGACCACGACCCTGGTTTGTGCCGAGAAGGCGATCCATTGGCTGATGACCAACAACAGCAGCATCCGATGGTCACAGATATGGCTCACCCGAGGGCAAGGACATCCGCTGTGCGATGCCAAAACATGGCAAACCAACGAATCGGGCAATCTTCCCAACGGCGACTACTTCAGTCGATCGCAGTATTTCGTCAGGACAGTCCTCCAGAAACCCCTGGGCAACGGATATTGGGCGATCTGGTCGGACACGGGATTGGCCTCCATTCCTCCCAAGGCCTACGATTCTCTCAAGGTGGCGAACCTGGATTGGATGCTCGTTTCCGACACATCAGGACGATGGCTCTCCTTCGACCAATCCCAAGCCAAGCTCTTCTGGCGGACCGGA
>DAOPYN010000139.1:0-3393 GCA_035352895.1 Fibrobacteria bacterium
CCGGCTGTTTCCCGCGGAAGTCGCCAACTCCGCCTTCTTCAATGCGTTGCAGCTTGGCTACATGTTCGCTGTGCTTCTGGTGGCGCTCTACGTGTGGATCGCCGTGAGGACAGGGGCCCTTGGGTGGTACGTGGTCTACTTCGTGTGCGCGGATTTGTGGATGGCCGCCAAGCGCGGGGTGGGATTCCAGTGGCTGTGGCCCGAGTTTCCGTGGTTGAATTCGGGGATATCCGTGTTCCTGGCGCATCTGGCGGTGGGTGCCTTCCTGTTGTTTCTGCGCGATCTCCTGGAGCTGCGCAAGCACCTTCCTTTCCAGGACCGCCTGCTGCGGCTGGGTGCCTGGCTGCAGTTCGCGGGGGCTCCCTTCGCCTTGGCCTGCGCCTTCGCGACCCATATCGGGTTGCGCCACGCCTTCGAGAGCCTGCAGGTGCTCCTGCCCGGGGGGATGATCGCCGTCCTGGTCCAGCGAACCATCAAAGGAGATCGATTGGCCCGCAGGATCCTGATCGCCTTCTCGCCGCTTGGCTTGGCGATGGTCTACGGGGCCTTGGTGGAGTACGGGATCACTTCCGGAGGTCCGGGCGCCAAGACCACCGTGCTCACGGTGGCTGCCCTCCTGGAAAACACCCTGGCCACCCTGGTGCTCCTGCAGGAGGTGCGTGAGCGGGAGAAGAAACGATTGGAACTGGAGCGGGAATTCCACGCCCGCGTGATGGAACGCACGGACGAATTCAGTCGGAAACTGTCGCGCGATCTCCACGACGGCATGGGCCAGCAGGCATACGCCCTGCGCCTGAAGGTCTTCGCTGCCCGCGAATCGATGCCTCCCGGTGTCGCGAGCTCCTTGGAAGAGAGGATCTCGGATCTGCACCAGGAGCTCCGCGCCGCCTCGCGGAAGCTCCATCCTCCCGTCCTCAGCGAGAAGGGGCTGGAGGAGGCCCTCCGCGACCTGTGCGCGACCGCGGCGACGGATTCCGACATCGACGTCTCCTTCCAGTCGCGGGGCGATCCATCGGGAGTGGACCAGGCGACGGCCACGCACCTCTATAGGATCGCCCAGGAGGCCTTGGCCAACGCGCTGCGGCATGCCGATGCGGATGCCATCCGCATTTCGTTGGAGGTGGGGGCTTCCGGGGTGCGCCTGTCGATCGAGGACGATGGGAAGGGTATGACCGTGGATGCGATGACGGGTTCGAAGGGGATGGGGCTGGCCGGCATCCGCTCGCGCGCCCTGGCCATCGGCGGGAAGGCGGAGATCGGTTACCGCGCGGGCGGAGGAACGTTCGTCGAAGTGCGCTCGGGGAAGGCCTAGGAAAGTCCGGGCTGCCGAGTTTCCACGGCAGACCCGACCTCCGCTTGGCGCTACGTTGGGAGGGTACCCGAACCCGATATGATGGAGGCGTTTCGATGCGTTGGCTGTACTTGGTTACCCTGATCCTGTCCGCCCCGGCGGTCGCCTACGAGTATTCGGAGGAAATGGTCGAGTCGTTCATGGACAATTGCAGGCAGGGAAGCTCCAAGAAATACTGCCGGTGCGCGCTGGAATACCTCCAGGAGAACTATTCCGCCTCCAAGGTGAACGCGATGGGAATGCGGGCGGCCAACGGCAACATGACCCAGAGCGACATCCGCATCATGCAGGAGACCGCCGAGGAATGCGGGGGGACCTTCTCCCAGGGACAATCCGCGGCGCCCTCCACCCGTACCTCCGGCTACGACCATGTCGCCGCCGAATGCACGCGGTTGGAGAAGCGGATCAGGGATTGCAATTCCAGTGCATCCAAGATGCGCGACAACAGCAGCAAGATGAGCGTCCAGCAGAGCTGCGGCCAGATGGAAATGATGTACACGACCACCTGCCTCAGGAGGTGAGGATCCTGGATCGACGGGATCGCCCCAATTTCCATGTCGTCGCCCGGACCCATTCGAGGGGATTGGCGGCGCCGCGCCTTGCTGTCGATCGGATGGGGCCGGCGGGGGAGTCCTCGAAGGGGTTCTCCCTGCCCCAGCGTTGGGCGGTTGCCCTTTCGATCCTGGTCTGGCCTGCGGGTGCCTGGTTCGTGTCGCGCCACGGGGTTCCCTTCGAATGCTTGTTTCATCGCTTCACCCACCTGTATTGCCCGGGCTGCGGATCGGGACGCGCCCTGGCAGCGCTGTCCCATGGTCATCCACTGCAGGCCATTCGCCAGAACCTTCTCCTGCTGCCCGCTCTGGTCTTCCTGGTCTACCAGCACCTGGATCGGTCCATGGCCGCCGCATGGGGAGGTCAAGTCCTGCCTCGATGGCGGGTCGGGCTGGACGGATACGTCCGCACCATGGCGTTGGTGGGTGTGTTCTGGATCCTGCGCAATCTTCCCGTCGAACCGTTCCGATGGCTGGCTCCCTCTCCATGAGCCGGATTCCGTCTTGTTCGCATCCATGAAAACCCACACATCGCACCCCAGGAGGCTTGCATGAAGTACTGTACCCAATGTGGAAACCAGATCTCCGACGAGGCCCGGTTCTGCAACCATTGCGGCAGCCAGATCGGTTCCGGCGCTCCCTCTGCCCAGAACTTTCCTCCGCAGTCGTTTCCTTCGCCGCGAAACGCACCCTACTCCTCCTCGCCGGTCCGCTCCGCTCCGGAGGTGGATATCACATCCACCTTGGTCCTGGCTGTACTGGGGCTCCTGTGCTGTCTTCCTTTGGCCGTCTGGAGCATCATCCAGGTTTCCCGCGCCAAGTCCGCAGGAACCCAGGAGGAAGCGGAACGCCTGCTGGCGCAGGCCAAGACGCTCAACTGGATCAACATCGCGGTCGGAGCGGTCTCCTTCGTGGTCGTCTTCTTCGCCACGCTGGCCTCCAACTGAAGGGCGGTGGGGCTATGTCGCGATTCTGCGCCGGCTGCGGGACTCCCTTCGGGGAGGAAGACAGATTCTGTTCAAAGTGTGGATTGGCGGCGCCCGGCAGGGTTCCGGTCTCCGCTCCTCCGGCGGTTCCGGCAGTGGCGGAATCGGATCCTGGCCTGTCCGGAGGAACGGAGGTGGTGGTCGGCTACCGGAAGAATCCCCTGCTTTGGCTTCTGGTGGAGGATCTACGGGTCTCCTTCGATGGAGGTCCGGAACTCCGGATCAGGGAAGGGCGGGACATTTCCGTGCAACTGCCTCCCGGGAGGCACCGCATGGTCGCCTACGTTCCGTACTTCATGCCGCCCAAATGCGGGTACGTGAAGAAGCCGTTCGAGCTGGGTTCGCGTCCGCTGCGCATCACGTTCAACGCTCCCTGGATCACTTTCATGGAAGGGTCCGTGCAGGTGCGGGAGATGTGATGGGGGGGGGGCTAGGGAGGGTGTTTCACAGGTGGGGGGGAGGTCCATGGCAAATCACCTTTTCTGCCGAGTTTCCGCGGCAGACG
>DAOPYN010000140.1:0-3371 GCA_035352895.1 Fibrobacteria bacterium
ACTGGCCGTGCGCGATCGTCTGTTCCGCGCCGCTCGCTCCCGGATGGGCGCCTAGGCCGCGGTTCGGTCGCGTTTCAGCGAGGCCGGCGTCCGTGCGACGGCTTCCGTCCCGGCTTGGGAGGCAACCGACGCCCCTGGGGGACGACACGATCGGTGAACTGGAACGCCTTGCGCACCCAGGACGCGTAGTGGGGTGTCTGGTCCAGGAGCGATTCCGGGAGGATCACCCACACCATCGAACGGGCGGGATCCCCCGGGATCTCGTAGCGGCAGGAACCCGGCAACTGCAGAAGGTGCTCCTGTTCCTGGGGCGGCAGCTTGAGCGCGGTCCCCTGGGGCAGGAGCAAGGCGAACTGCGTTCCCTTCACGGAGATCCCGACTCCGATCGCCAATTTCTGTTGGACGGTGTTCCGCGAGATCGACGCCACCTCCAAGGCATCCTGAAGCAATTGTTCCTGGATGTTGATCGGAATCATGTCCTCGGATCCTCCCCGCCCAACCGGCGCGATGGCAAGTGTAATCCCTCGCATACGGTTTTCCAGGCGCCTGCTGCAGTTGTGGAATTCCTAACTTCCATCTTTCGGTATCGGCTTTCCGTCCTCCGCGACCGGATCGATGCCGACCCGCCAGAGCAAAGCTCCCACCTCCATCCCGAAAGTTCCCAGCATGAACGAGACCCCTCCCGTCGACCCGCAGCCTTGGATGGCCGAACCCGTTTCCAATGCCGTCCAAGCCGCCACCCAAGCCGCCACGACGCCCGTGCCCCCTCCGACGACCACGAACGCCGTGACCGATACCGTAGCGCAGGCGGTCGCGCAAGCCAACCAAGCGGCCCAGTCGGCACAGGCGGACGCCCAGGCCCAGATCGACGCGGCCATGAAGGCCGCCCAACAGATGCAGGACTCCATCCTCCAGGCCAACCAGGCCGCCATGGCCATGTCCCAAGGCGGCAGCGCCGGTTCCATGGTTGGCATGCTGGTCATGTTCGCGATCTACGCGGTGATCCTGGTGGTGGTGATCGCCAGCCAATGGAAGATCTTCACCAAAGCCGGCAAGCCGGGCTGGGCCGCCATCGTCCCCATCTACAACATCCTCGTCTTCCTCGAGGTGGTGGGTCGGCCCGCCTGGTGGATCATCCTCATGTTCGTTCCGTTCGTGAACTTCATCGTGGCGATCCTGCTGTGCATGGATCTGGCTCGCAAGTTCGGCAAGGGTGCGGGCTTCGGCATCGGCCTGGTGGTCCTTTCGCCCATCTTCCTCCCGATGCTCGCCTTCGGAGACGCCACCTACAACAGGGACGCCTGATTCCATTCCACGGTTCCTCGATTGGGGAAACCTGACCATCGCCCTTCCGCGGCCAATGCCTGCGGAAGGGCTTTTGTTTGGAGGCGAGGGTTACTTTTCCATCTGGCAAAAACCCATTGGTACGGTACGGAAAGGCGGATCGCATGCTGAGGATGGACCTCCGGATCGGAGGAATGCAGTCGAAGGAGGATGTCCGGACCCTGCGAGGGGTGCTCGAAACCCTCCCTGGCATAGAAGCATACGATGTCCTTCCGCACAAGGTCCGCCTGAGCTACGATCCGACGCGAACCAACGTAGCGGCCATCTTCGCGGCCATCGCCGAGGCCGGCGAAGGATACGACGTCGAATTGGACTGATTCGGCTGCGGGAGCGCATACTCCCCTTACCGGACGACTCGCCTCCGGTCGACCTCCCGACGCGGACGACTCCCATCGGCTCACCTCCGGTAGCGGGTCGTCTGCTTCTCCCTCGCTCGAATCAGCGAATCAGCTGCGCATACCCTCAGGCCAGATCCGCAAGCGTCTCGCGGATGAGCTTGGCGCGATGCTCCTGGTTGGCGAGCTTCTCGCGTTCGGCTTCCACCACCTCGGGCTTGGCGCGCGACACGAAGGATTCGTTCCCGAGCTTGCCCTGGATGGCTCCCACGAACTTCTCCGCCTCGGCCAGCTCCTTGGAAAGACGCGCGATTTCCGCGGCCTTGTCCAGGATTCCCTCCAAGGCCACGTGCACCTGCATCCCCTTGGTGATTTCCGTCCCCGAGAACGCGGGCTTGTCCCCGCCCACTTGCAGGGAAAGTTCGGCGCCAGCCAAGCGCGCAAGAGCGGCCCGGTTTCCTTCCAGGTCGGACAGGGCCTCCTGGTCTTCGCAGCGTACCGTAACCGAAAGGATCCGGCTGGGAGCGATCTGGTAGCGCCCACGAAGCGAGCGCACACCCTCCACCGCCGCGATCAGGCGGGCGAAGGAACGCTCGGCGGCCTCGTCCACTTCGGCATCGGCGAAGACCGGCCAGGTGGAGAGGATCGCCTGCTCCAGCCCCAGGTGCTCGCGCAGTTCTTCGGAAAGAGCGGGCATGAACGGCTGCAGAAGGCGCGTGAGGTTGTCCAGGACCATGCGGCAGGAGGCCACCGCCGACTTCTTGGCCGGGGAATCCTCCCCGTGGATCTCGTTCTTCCGAAGTTCCAGGTACCAGCTGCAGAAATCGCCCCAGGCGAAGTGGTACAGCTCCATGGCCGCTTCGGCGAACTTGCAAGCCTCCAGCGACTTCGTGACGTTCCGTGTCACCGTGGCCAGCCGCGAGCGGATCCAGCGGTCGGCGGGATCGAGAGCCTCGGCGTTGGCGTCCGCGCCGGCAAGGTGCGGGAGCACGAAGCGGGTGGCGTTCCAAAGCTTGTTGGCGAAGTTGCGCCCCATCTCGAACTTGGTGGGACTCAGCTTGATGTCCTGGCCTTCGCTGGAGAGGATCAGAAGCGAGAACCGCACCGCGTCGGCACCGTACTGGTCGGCCATTTCCAACGGATCGATGCCGTTGCCCAGCGACTTGGACATCTTGCGTCCCTTGTCGTCCAGGATGGTGCCGTGGATGTACACCGTGTGGAAGGGTTCCATGCCGGTGAGCTCGCCCGCCATCATGACCATGCGCGCTACCCAGAAGAAGATGATGCCCCGGTCGGTGACCAGCACATCCGTGGGGAAATGCCCCTTCACTTCCGGCTGGATCCAGCTGTCCACCGGAGTCCCCGCCTTGGCGGCCTCGCCGGGCCAACCCAGGGTGGAGAACGGCCACAGACCGGAACTGAACCAGGTGTCCAGGACGTCGTCGTCCTGGCGCACGATCCGCTTGCCGGTCTTGGGATGGACCTTGGGCTCTTCCAACGCGGCCACGGGGACTCCGTCCTCGTCGTACCACACCGGGATGCGGTGCCCCCACCACAGCTGCCGGCTGATGCACCAGGGGCGCACGTTCTCCAGCCACTTGCAGTAGTAGTCGTTCCAACGCTCGGGCACGAAACGGACGCGGCCTTCGCGGTTGCTGGCCAAGGCCTTCTCGGCCAGGGGCTTGAGGTCGA
>DAOPYN010000141.1:0-3171 GCA_035352895.1 Fibrobacteria bacterium
CTAAGCCTCGATTCTGGGCGCCGTTTGTGGTCTATGGTCTTTGAATTTGAAGTCTCCTGTAGGGATTGAATGACGTACAGACGCCCTTCTTCGTCGCGGCATGGATCCTCGCAAATTCGCAGCTTCGACAAGGTCCCTGCAAGATCCCTGGCCCCAAGGGGCTCCAAGTCCCCGAATCCGTCCCATTGGACGGTCTTGATCACCCACACTGAGGAGTCCTTTTCATGAAACGATGGATCTTTGCTGCTTGCTGGACGGCGATCCTGTGCCTTGGATGCCATTCGGAACCCGATCCAGTTGGATTGACCTCGGTTCCCGATGATTCCAGTCCGAGTTCATCGGGTTCATCGACGGGTTCCTACGGATCGACCAGCTCGAGCGGCAGCAAGGGGACAAGCTCTGGGTGCTCCAGTTGCAGCTACTACACCGCGCAGATTCGAAACACCCAGAGCAGCATCGACGACGATCGAAAGATGATAGAGCAGTTCCAGCGCAACAACGCGAAGCCAGCTACCATCCAAAGCCTGAAAAGCCAGCTTGCTGCACACCAGAACCTGCTTACTACCCTCCAGTACAAGGCATCGGACTGCGGATGCCGTTGAATCCCATCGAAGGCTGGATTGCTTCGGTGGAGTGTGAACAAGACCTGCGGATACAGCCGACAAACCACCATTCTCAATGGAAGGGAATCATGACATTCCCCGGGACTTTCCTCGTGCTCTCCATCCCTTGCCTCGCCCTTGCTGAGGGAATCGACACTCTCGCCATCGATTCGACCTTGACTCGGGCGGATTCGTCAATGATCGTAGAGGCTTCGGTTTCCCCGATCGCGAAATCGGGAGCACCGGAGGTGGCGAAGGGAAGCGATTCTCCCTCGCCGATCCCAATCGGCTGGCATTTCGAGGCGGAATATCTGTGGACGATGCCACTCACGAAGGACCCGAAGGGGATCCTCGGTAGCTGCGTGGTCGGGCGTGGATTTCGCGCAACGGCTGGAATCCGGTTTCAGGCGGACTCCAATAAGGCCTTGGTCGTCTTCGCTGGTTACGCCCACACGGGGTTCGGGGTCGACCAGGAAGTCCTTCTGGATCCATCCCTTGGGCAGTTGAACCAGACCTATTCGAACCATCTTCTCCTTCTGGGCCTTTCCGTGGAAAGAGAGTTCCTCAGGAAATTCCTCGCCGTGAACCTCGGGACTTCGCTGGAGATTCCGTTGGCTTCCGAGCTGGAGCTGGACGTGCCACTGGGACTCCAAGGCATGACGATGTCGAAATCCGGTAGATCATCCTTCGGTGGTGCGTCGACGGTGTTAATGATCGACGGTGCCATCGGTCACTGGTTCCGGGACAAGGTGGGCGTCTTCGCGGGATTCCACGGAGGTTCCCCGTGGACGCATTTCTACGACGCCGGATCGGGGGACGACAGGACGATCATCGATGCCAACGAATGGTCGGTCGGTGTCCGTTTGCGCCTCTGAAACTCCAGGGCGATTCATTGCAATGGGACATGACCCTGGTGGAGCCTTCCACCGAAAATCTCTCGGAGATCACTGTTCGGAGCCATTTGGTGCGGTGTTTGGAGCACGGTTGCGATTCATCTCCCGTAGGAATCGCTCCCGCTCCAATTCTCGTTCGTCGTCGTCCATGCCGAAGTGGTCGAATGGGTCGTCTTGCGAAGGATGGCTCCGGTCCCATGATTTCTTCGCTTGCTTCGCGCGACGTATCTTCTTGCGGTTGATGGAACTCTTTCCTGTGCTCAAGTTCACCTCCATTCTGGGGCCAATTTCCTTGGAGCCGTGAACGAGAGGGAATCTTACGGAGATTCCGCTGTTTTCCAAAATTGGCGGAAAGAATGCGGGCCTTGGTAAGGTTTTTTGAAGGACCTGTGTAGAAGTGCCTGGAGATGCGATCCATCCACCAGAACGGGGTGGCGACGCGTAAGAAACCACCTACGAGATGGCTCCAAGGAGATGACGGCGTTCGACGAGTGTCGTTTGTTCCATCATCCCATCCTTCCTTGGAGACACCCATGAAACAATGCTCATTCCTCCTGTCGATGGTCGCCTTGGCGACGACGGCATTTCTGGCTGCATGCAGCGGCGGTGACGGCGCTCCGGATCCCGTTTCCGCATCGGATCCATTCTCGGAAGGGCGTGTCGCTCTTTCCGTGAACCTAGGTCCGATCGGCGTGTTGGCCCGGTCCCAGCAGATGACGCCGACTCGAGTGGTGCTCCAGTTCAACTCGGGGACATCGGTGGTGCGCGATACGGTTTCCGTGACAGGTTCCGGCACGCTTCTGAAGAACTACTCGTTTCCCGCCCAGGCCGAGACGCTCATGGTGAAGGGGTTCGACCAGCGTGATTCGCTTCTCTACCAGGGTTCCAATGTGTTCTATGTGCAGCCCGGGAAAACGACCAACGTGACGGTGACACTCGATGCGCGCTTTTCCAGCCTGCGCACCAAGTTCCCCATCGTCGACAGCCTGACGCGATTCACCCTGAACGTCGATGGAAGAGCGTGGGGGGATTCCTCGGTTCCGCTCCGGTCTCGGATCGGGGACACGGTACGGTTCGATAACGATTACCTGGCGGCAAGCCCTGCGGGAACCCTCCATTCATTCTCATTGAGGGCCTATGGACGAACCAACGGTGCGGATTCCGTCTTGTATGCGGCGGACACAGCCATCTCGATCGTTTCAGGAAGCAAGCAAGGATTTGTCGTCTACCTCAAATGGGTGGGGCCTGGCATCGGAGGCAAGGTCGCCTTGGCGGTTGTCCTGGGGCCGGTTCCCCAGGTGGAGATCCTTGCCAAGTATGCGGATCCGTTCCAATCGGGAGGGGATACCCTGAAGCCTCCTCCGGCATCCAATGAATTCGGAATTCCGTGGAATTCGGCCATCACCTACGGAACATTGTACGATGCCCGCGATGGAAAGACCTATCGCACCGTGAAGATCGGCAAGCAGACCTGGATGGCCGAGAACCTGAACTATCGCAACACCACCGGCGTGGATGATACGGTGGGCGTGTGCTACAAGAACAGCGTCGATTCCTGCGCGAAGTACGGTCGTCGTTATCTCTGGAACCAGGTCATGGCCATCAATGCGGCGTACAACAACGGCTCTTCACGGAAATGTGTGGGTGGTTTCCGAGCCCCCGCTACTTTGTAGCGC
>DAOPYN010000142.1:0-2987 GCA_035352895.1 Fibrobacteria bacterium
CTGAAAGCTGCCCGTCTAAAGACGGGGGTTTCAACCTAGGACAGGAACAATGAAGTCTTCACCAAGAACCTTGTAAAACACCGACGGACGCATCTGGGCATTTCCAGACCCCACATCGCTGTCGGTCGAGAGCGCTTCGTTGACGACATCCCATGCATAAAGCTTGTTGCCCCACTGTCCCATCACCGTTTCAATGTGCTTTTTCATGACCCCGAGAAGACGGTCACGGTTGTTGATGGACGAAACCCAGCTGGGAAGCTGGTTATGCCAGACAAGGCAGTGGCCTTTGACCTTCATGTTGTTCTGCTGCGCCCAGTTGACAATGGTATTCGCGGAACCAAACGAGAAGCTGCCCTCGGTTCGCTCGACGCTTTCCCACTTCATCTCATTTTCTGGGGTCACATAATTGAATTCCTGCGCGGCAACCTGTGGAAGATTGCCTGCAGACAGCGCCGTACCCATCATGATCTTATGATCATCCCTGCACATTCCCGCCGCCTTGAGCGTGGTCGCATTGCAGGTCTTCGGAACGATGGAATCCATCGTGATCGAAAGGTCGGACACGCTGTAGGAGCTGATTGGCGTACGCTTTTCCACAAAGCCAGTCTTCTTTGTGATCAACGTATCCACAATCGGATCGGCCGCAGCCCGTGCACCTCTTTCGAGGAAAAACTGATTGGAGTTGGAAGAACCCGATGCATACTGAAGCGGTGTCGACGAGCTAGGAAGCTGAAGGAGCGGACTCGTGTAGGTTTGCCCGTTCACGGTGATCTTCAGGATATTCAGGCCAACAGAAAACGCCGGCAGCAGGATCGCGTTGGATGAACCGTTCGCTTGATGGAAGTCCACCGAAGAGATTTTCTTGCCTTCGCTGCTGTAGACCGATACCGTGCCGGAACGTTCTTGATCTGCTCCACCTTGAATGAACAGCTCCTTGCCATTGAGCTGGAAGGTAAACGGCCGCGCGGATACCGATGGCATCTTGGCGGAAGCCCCGTTTTCCAGGGTGAATTTTCCGGATGCATCCGTTGTCGCGGTGAGACCACTGACACCAGCGAGCGTACAGGTAACGTCTTTCAGTGCACCCCCACCACTTTTCGTAATGGTTCCGCTGATGGCAACCGTAGGTTCTGCTGCACTGAGCGATTGGCATAGAGCGGAAATCATGATCACTGGAATTGAATACCGATTCATTGAGACTCCTTTTGACTCGTCCTCTGCGTGATTTTTCAGGTTTCGCGTCTGGCTTCAGGTTTCGTGTCTGGTGGGACCTGGCTCCTTCGAGGTTCACCACCTGCGCCAACTCGGATGTGGCGGAACGGTCCAGGGGAACGAGACATGTGGGTGTGGAGTTCAAGGTACGGAGGATTCGGTGTTGACGCAGGCCGACTTGTTGCCTTGTGGTGGCGTTCCGTCACCACTGGTCGTCTGCCTCAGGATGCCGATTCCGGCCATCCGGGAGCGTTTCCATTCACCGGGGAAGCCTTGGCCAACAAGCTCGGAGCGCCCCTGGAGTTCCTGGGGCATCGGGAAACCCAGCAACGACGCGTATAGGAAAAGCCCCGGCGCCGCGAAACGGATCCTACCCCGGATCCTCGCTCCGGTACTCCAACTTGAAGACCTTCCCATCCGCCCCGATGAGCAGCTTCAGGTAGTCCGATTCCCCACCACCGTGGATGTAGATCACGTTGGGCTCCGACTCATTGGGAGGCTCCATCTCCTTGCGATCCCACTCCCTCACGCGCGCCTTGAGACTGAACTTCATGAGAAACGACGACGCCTTCCTCTCTTTGCAAGTCCAGCCATCCCCGTCGTTCATGGCTGCAAGTGGAATGACCGAATCGATCTGCGCTGGTCTCAGCCCCGAAGTATCCGCATCCGTCGACCCTTCGCAACGGTTGTCTGCATGGAACTCGAGGACCCAGGGCGCCTGGAAGTAGGCTCCCAGCGCCGCACCGGACGTCAACGCCCGCACGAACGACTTCCCCACCGAATCGTGCACCGCAGGAGGCACCACTCCCGCCAAGGCCAAGGACTCCGCCCCGGCGGCGATCCCTTGCATCGAAAACGAATCCACCTCCCGTGCCAGGCGTTCCGTCTCGCCCATCGAATCCTTCCCGGTGCCGGCTGGAAGACCCACTCCGGCCGAATCCGATCCCATCTTCCCAGCCTCCACCTTCCCCTCCTCGCGACACCCCACCAGTGTCCCAAGGACCATGGCCGCGACGTCCGCCCATCGCAACAATTTCCGTCCATCCATCCCCGATTCCTCCGACAACCAATCTACCCATCCCCCGAAACCGAATGCAGCACACGAACCAAACCAACGAAGGTCCACGCGGATCCGGCAAAATCCCCGTATCCTTTCGTAGATTCCAGAATCCGTCCACATCGCCGAAGGCAAACCATGACCGTTTCGGAACTTCCCGCCCTTCTGGGCCTGCGCAGGAACTTCACCTTCCGTCTGGCGTGCGACGCCTCCATGTTCGCCCGCCGCTTCGGTCTGAACGTATCCACCGACGAGCGTTCGTGGCTGGGCAAGCGCCTGGAACTCTTCAAGAGCGACCGTGAACCCTATCTGGGCGAGATCGAATCGTCCAGTTTCCACCTGGAATGCCGACCCAGCCCGCTGGGGAGCTTCCTGGGGCGCATCGCCGTCCAAGGTGGCATCCGCCAGGTGGGCGGGCTCACCATTCTGGAAGGCGTCGTCGACGGGTACCGCACCTGGAAATCCTGGATGGCCTCGATCGCGGTGGTGGCGATCCTCCTGTGCGTGGGTCTTGCGATTTCGGTGGGCGACGGCCCGAACAAGGCGTTGGTGCTGATGGCCATCCTCCCCGGGTTGGTCGCGTATCTGGCCATCTCGGCGGGTATCCTCTACTTCCTTCTGGTCCGCGAGGCCGAACGCCTGACTGGAGTCCTGGAAAGCAACCTCAAGGAGTGGGTGCGCTAGCCCGCATTCGTCATGGGGAAAGCCCTGCTGATTT
>DAOPYN010000143.1:0-2939 GCA_035352895.1 Fibrobacteria bacterium
ACAACGAACTGCGCGACCACAACCTGTTCCAGGCCATCTGCCGCACCAACCGGCTCGATGGTCCCGACAAGGACTACGGCTACATCGTCGACTTCAAGGAGCTTTTCGGAAAGGTGGAACAGGCGATCGCCGTCTACAGCTCCGACGAACTGGACATCGACAGCGACGAATGCCCAGGCGATGGCAACGTCCACATGAAGAACTGGGTGGCTGAAGGGCGCCACAAGTTGGACGAATTCCGCGAGGCGCTGCGCTACCTGTGCGAGCCGGTACCACCTCCGCGCGAGGTGGAGCAGTACCTGCAGTATTTCTGCGGCGACGCCTCGGATCCGGACGCGCTGCTGAACACAGAACAACTTCGCGTCTCGTACTACAAGACCGTCGCGCAGTTCGTGCGGGCGTATTCCGACATCTCGCAAAATCTGTCCGAAGCGGGGTACTCAGACTCGCAGATCGCCGAGTTGCAGCGGGAAATCGATTTCCATGTCGAGATCCGCTCGGCCATCAAGAAGCATTCCGGCGAAGAACTCGACATCAAGCCCTACGAAGCCGATATGCGGCACCTCATCAACACCTACATCCAGGCCGATCCGGCCCAGGACCTGGGAAACCTGGGAGAGTTGCCGCTCACCGATTTGATCATCAAGACCGGAATCCACGACGCCATCGCGAGAACGATGAATTCCCAAGGAAAGCTGTCCCGCAAATCAATCGCCGAAGGCGTCATCAACAACATCCGCAAGACCATCATCCGTGACCAGCTCACCGACCCGCGCTTCTACGAGCGGATGTCCAGGCTGCTGGAAGACCTGATCCGCCAGAGCCGATCGGACACCGCCACCTACGAGCAATTCCTTCGCGATGCAGAAGCCTTGGTGAGGCAACTCGCCAACAAGGAACTGGACAAGGGCATCCCGGCGATCCTGCATGGGAACCCCCAGGCGATCGCATTGTTCAACAATCTTCCGATGATCATGGATCCGGCGCGATTGGACGCTTCGGAGCCAACCTTCGATGAAACGGAGAGGTTCGCGAAACTGGCACTGGATCTGGACCGGGCCGTACGCGAGCAGGCGCAATCGGGATGGAAAGGCGATCCGACGCGCGAAGCCTTTCTGCGCAACCAGCTGTACCGGGTACTCGACCAGAATCGCCAGGCCACGACTGCGATTTTCGAAATCATCAAGAACCAACCGGGGTATTGATGGGGGAATCGTTCCGCCTGGGAGAGACCACCATCGCCGTGACTCGCAAGGACGTGAAGAACGTCCACTTGTCGGTACATCCACCCGATGGCCATGTCACGCTCGTGGCACCCAGCGGAACGCGCCTGGAAGTGGCGCGCGCCTTCGCCATCACCAAACTTCGCTGGATCCACCAACAGCAGGCGAAGCTGCGTGGACAGGCTCGCGAAACGCCACGCAAATGGGAGCGTAAGCTGGGCGTGGCCGTCCACAGCTACTACCTGCAGCGCATGAAGACCAAATGGGGAAGCTGCAACCATCGAGCTGGAAACATCCGCCTCAACACCGAGCTGGTGAAGAAGCCACGCGATCTTTTGGAATACGTCATCGTCCACGAGATGCTCCACCTGCTGGAGCCCACCCACAGCGAACAATTCCAAGCGCTGATGGACAAGCACTACCCCAGCTGGCGAGAAGCGCGAATGGAGCTGAACGAGTTGCCATTGGGAGCTGTCTGAGCCGCACCCCGGGCAAGCCCTCGAAGAGGGCAATGCCCGAACGGCGTCCGTGCGGGAACACGCGTGATCAATATCAAGTTCCGGCCCACACAAATGCCAGAAGAGCCATCGTTTTGGAAACCGTGAGCGGTGGTCAGTCCAAGATGGCATCCAGTGGAGTGCCCTTGTGCTGGGCAACCGAACGCAGAATCGCATGAAGGGTTCCCAAGCGCAATGGTTTGTGCTGGGGAATGGACAAGCGTTGCGGGGAAGGTTCGTCGGTGTCGAAGATCGCGCGGAAGCTTCACGCCAAGGCCAAAAGCTCGTCGCGAACCAAGTGCAACCGTACCCGGGCAGGGACCGGGCGATCGAAATACCAGGCCGTGACCGCATCCGTGACCGCTTCGCGCAGCTCTTCCCAGGTGTCCCCTTGGGTGAAGATCGGCTCTTGCAGGCATTCCGCCACAAAACCCCCGTCTTCCTCTTGCGTCACGCTGAAAACGAGTTCGTTCATGACCTTGAAAATACGCTAGATCCCCCTTCCCTGAGCGGTCAGCCTTCCCCTCCCTGCCCACCGGCCAGCAAAGCGACGCCGGTAATCGGCAAACCACCTCAGCCCGTCCTCTACCTCCCACCGCCCATCGATACACATCGCATTGCGAAGCACCCAAAGAACGGTGGCAGCCACACTCGGCAGTCATCCTCGCTCCCCAGCGAAGCCCACCAAGCGGCCGGAAGCTTGCCTAAGCGATGCCGCCACTTGGGGAACGACACCGCCCCTTCATCACCACACCCGGCCAGCAAAGCGCAGCCGAGCCCAAAAGCGGCCAGCGAAGCGTCGCCGCAAAAAAACTGGCTTTCCATGGCGAGATCGCCGATGGAGTCGAAGTGATCCGACCCCGACGGCGTCCGTATGGGGGACGCCGAGGGGGAGGATCGCGAGAATCCGCGGCGAGATCGCCGTGGAAAGTGGAGGCGGGGGGAATCGAACCCCCGTCCAAAGAAAGTCCTGCCTTGCCTTCTACATGCTTAGTCGGCTATTTGATCTCGCCCCTCGGGCCGCCAGTCGACGGGCTACCCAAGGAACCAGTCCAGTGAATCTCGGACCTGCACCCCGGACATGTGCAGATCCCAGCCCCCTGATTATCGACGCCCGGGACCGGAGACATATCCCGTTTGTCGCTTGCTCGTAAGGGTTAGTTACGCGGCAAGAGCGTAAGAGTAAGACTCTTCGCCTGATATTGGTTTCCAGGTTTTT
>DAOPYN010000144.1:0-2811 GCA_035352895.1 Fibrobacteria bacterium
TGGTCTTCCACCAGCTCCACCACCTTGTGGCTATCGGAACTGGAACTTTGGCGCAAGTCCAGAAGCTGCTGGATCTGGTCCAGCGAAAACCCCAATGCTTTGGCACGCTGGACAAATTCCAGCCGCTCCACGGTGTCCGGTGGAAACAACCGGAACTTGCCTTCGGTGCGCTGAGCGGGAGGCAAGATCCCCCGCTCCTCGTAGAACCGCAGGGCATCATGGCTGAGACCAGTCCGCCGCGCCACCTCCCCGATCTTCAGCCACTTGTTGGGTTCCATCCCCCAACGTTACACCCTTGAGTCGACCCTAGAGTCAAGTCCCAAGAAAAAGAAAACCCCACCGGAGGTGGGGCTCAAGGATCTCAGGAGAGATCAGATTAGGGGCATGCTTGGCTAGTCAAAGAATTGGAAATATTCGCCAACGCCACATCTGCATATTGAAGGGCAGAGGTGTCAACGCAAGCCTTCTTTCCAGTCAGACTTGCACCATCCACACCCTTAATCAGTACCGCACCTCCAGGACCGGCTTTCACGGTCGCCATGCCAAGCATCCCGTTAGTTCCAGCAGCTCCTGCAGCGGTGGTGGTGCTGGTGTAGGTAAAGCGAGAGGTCGCTGTATCCGGCTGATCGAAGCTCACAAGATTCAGCGAAGGTGCATACAGATCCTTCTCCTGCTTGTAGGCCATCTGAAGGGTATAGATCTGCTTCAGAACCGGCTTGAATTCGGTTGCCTTTGTCTTGTTGGTAGCACCCAGGAAGCGCGGGATGGCCAACGCAGCCAAGATGCCGATAATCACGATCACAACCATCAATTCGACGAGGGTGAACCCCTTCTTCAGCGACTTCATGATGTTCTCCTTTTGTTGCCGGGGTTCGCTCCCCGTTATGTCCTTTGTACCATTCACAACCCGTGCCAACCATGTTTTTTTCTCTAGGCCCAAGGCGACTATTCCATTTTCTAAATTTCCTAAATCTTTATTGTATCCAAAGCCGACTCAGCCCCACCTATCCTGGAGTGTATGATTGATCTCGTGAACAAAAATCGGATCCGCTTGACGCTGGCATGCCTCCTTTGCTCCAGTTTCTCTCTTGGGCTCGTGTCTCACGCGCAGCTCCCCCTGCTTCGCGACCCACCCGATACTCAAACACAGAAGCTGGACTTCGCCAAGCCCTCTCCATGGAGACTGACAGGTTTTGGCGGGTTCGTTGGTGCCATTTCCTGGATCCGCACCATCCAGGAGTACGCGGAAGTCCTTTTCCTGGACGCCACTCCCACCGAACTCCCCGCGTACTTCTACCTCGCCAGCCAGACAGATACCCTCTGGGAAAACCCGCCATTGATCGCAGGCTGGGCCATACCCCAACTCAGAGGGTATTCCTACGCCGACGCGGAACCGTTTCTGCGGACGGGAGCTAGGCGCTTCCCGCACAAGTGGCAGTTCCGCATCACCTGGGCTACGTACACCTTGGAGAGCGTGAAGGATTCCGTCCAGGCGCGAGACTCCGCGACCGCGATCCTCCTGCCGCTTTCCAGGCTTTCGGACAGCATTCCGCAGTATGCCCGCAACCTCGCGTTCACGCTCCTGCACAAGAATGGGCGACCGGAAGAGGCGATGGGGCTCTTGCTGGAAACCTACCAGCAGGTTCCTGACCCCCTGGTCCGCCACCAGTTCCGCGCCAAGATCATGGACCTGCTGCACCGAAACCAGGTGAGCCTGGGGTCGGATTCCATGGATTTCCAGGAAGGCTTGACCCAGATGTTGGAAGCCAAAGAGGAAGAATCGCGCAAATCCGCCTACCGGCTGCTGGTGGATCTGGTGGATTCCACTCGCCGCGCCCAAGCCCTCCCCTTCGCCCACAGCATGGCCCAGCAGTTTGCCGCCTACCGCCGACAAGCGGCGAAGTAGCGTCTCACTCCTTTTGGGACTTGGAAATAAACGTTTGCGCAGTATACGCCAATGACGTATATTCCGGTTGTGCTGACTGTCGTTGAAACGCCCACCTTTGCCAAACAGGCAGACCAGTACTGGAAGCAACATGAGCGTGAAGAGTTCATCGTTTGGATTGCACACAACCACGAATCCGGCGATGTAATCCCTGGATCCGGTGGGTGTCGAAAAATCCGGTGGGGACTCAAAGACCGAGGCAGAAGTGGCGGACTGAGA
The DNA here is from genome assembly GCA_035352895.1 of Fibrobacteria bacterium. Classification (GTDB taxonomy): domain Bacteria; phylum Fibrobacterota; class Fibrobacteria; order UBA5070; family UBA5070; genus UBA5070. The sequence goes on from DAOPYN010000144.1 coordinate 2,165, forward strand.
GTGATCTATTTCAACATGCTCACCGAGGGACGGCTGGTGCTACTCCTCGTCTACGGCAAAAACGTCACCGAAAACATCCCAGGCTCGACTTTGAAAATCATCCAGGAGAAGATCCATGCCTCGTTCGGCAAATAGCATCGCAAAATGGGAAGCAAGCCGCGATCTGGGGGCGGAACTCCTCGAGTCCGTCACCGAAATGTGCGATGGAAAATCGGCAAGGGAAGTGTCGGTTCCCTTGCCAGCACCAGCGGAGATCCGCTCGCGCTCGGGCCTATCCCAAGCAAGTTTTGCTCGATTGCTCGGAGTTTCCGCCCGCACCCTGCAACAGTGGGAACAAGGGCGCAGACAACCCACCGGAGCCGCACGTACTGTGCTGCGCATCTCCGCCAAACATCCAGAAATCCTGCAGGAACTCACCCTGGAAGCGTGAATGCCCGCCCACCCGACCAGCGAAGCGTCGTCGGGGAGTCGGCAATCAGATGCCGCTGAAGGGCGATGGGGTCCAGGGGGCGAGGTTCATCGCAGGCCGTGGGCCTGGCCCCTCCGGCCTGAGCCGGAGGGGGTGAACATCAACAGCGCAGCGAAGCTGCGTGCTAGGAGTCTGCGCGGCAGATCACAATTGCAGGCGAATATTTAGTGTCGCTGGT
>DAOPYN010000145.1:0-2597 GCA_035352895.1 Fibrobacteria bacterium
TGGAAGCCTGATTCATGCAGGAAAGTTCCCAGAGAGGGGTTCACCGAGGGGATACATTGGAGCGGCCAGTGCCATGAAGATGCCGATCGCGACCCTGATGCCATTCCCCTAGTGCTGGATGATTCGCGTCTCCCGCAGGTCCAGCAAGCCACCATGGCCGCGTAAGTCCAAGCCCCCCGGTGGCGGCTCCCCAAGGGGCGCCAGTGCCCCTTGGGCCGGGGTCACGGGTCCCGGCGGACCCGTGGAAAGCCGGACCCGCCAGGGTCAAAGCCTCGCGCAACGATAAGCGATCCCCCCCCCTGTGCACCTCTGGGCCACAAACGTTTCCGCTTTCGCGGGCCAAACGTCCTCCAATCGAGTGCGCCGCGGTACCTATGGAGAACCGAACCTCGAAGAACGTCCGCTTTTCCAAGGAACCTCCCATGAAATCCTTCCTCCTTGCAGCCCTGGCGTCGGCCTTGGCATCGCAGGCCGCGAACCTCCAACCATTGGACCCCGCCGAGGAACTGGCTTTTCCCGCCCAGGGCGAGCAGTACGCGATGATCGTCAACGACGATCAACATTGGCTCTGCACCTTCATTGCCGCCGGGTGGAATGGCGTGGTGGTGTTCCAGGGAAAGAAATACGATACCTCCCTGAAGCGTTGGGTCGAGCAATGGGATTCCAAGGCGCGGACAGAAATCGGATTCACATCGGGGATCATGGGATTGGCCCGCTCCGAGACCCTGTTCATGGCTGTTGGCAACGCCAAGAACCCGACCACCTACCAGGAAGATGCCCCCAGGTGCGCGATCTCCAAGGATGGCTCGACCTGGACAACCCACGCGGGTACCACACCAGGCTGGATGATGTCGTTGGCACATGGCGATGGCACCTGGGTGGCGACCGGAAGCCAGTCCACGGGAGCGGGCGGTCGCGTCGGACAAATCCAGTACTCGAAGGATGATGGCGCAACCTGGAATGTGGTGACCTTGGGCGATGGCGAAACGCTCTTGAGAGCTTTCTGGAACGGCTCCCTGTGGGTGGCTGTCGGCGCGAAGCGAACATCGGAGATGGGAGGTACGTTCATGGAAACCCGCGTGTACACCTCGCCCGACGGCGCGACATGGACCATGCGACCCACCCCCGGATCGGTCACCTTGAATTCGGTGGTGTGGGGCCATGGCAAATGGGTCGCCGTCGGGACAAGCTCCCCCTATCGCGGCACCCATTTCCCGATCATCTTGAATTCCGTGGACGCAATCACCTGGACGGATGTCAGCCCCCAAGACGACGAAGCGGGTTCCTTGACGGACATCGACACCACCCAGTTGGGCTATGTCGCGGTAGGTCGCAATCGCGTCATCCACTCCTACGACGGCGTGCATTGGGAGCCGGTCTACACCGCTCCCCAAGCAAATCTCAAAGCCGTGCGAACAACTCCCTTCGGACGAGAAGGCTCGCGATTGTACCTGTTGGCCGACACCGGCCGGGCGTTCCAAGACACGCTCATCGAGAAGGCGGAGTTTTCTTCCCTGCGCGGTGCCGGTCGGGTGTCGACTCCTCAAGGGAAACGCTCCGCCGACCCGTTGTCCGTTCAACGCTTTGCGGATCCTCGCAACCAAGGCCGTTCCCTGGATTCAAGGGGACGCAGGCTCGTCGGCTCCACCGACCGCCTGTAGTTGACCCGATCGGCGCCGATTCCACCCCGGCTGCCAGCACACGGCCAGCGAAGCGATGCCGCCCGTGGACAGCCTGCGCAGTGTCCATGCAAGCGTAGGGAGAAAAGCCTAAATTCCCCCACCGTGGACTCCTCCATCCTGGCTCGACTCACCGCAGCCTTCCCTGCCGCATGTTCACCCGATGTCGAGGTGATCTCTCGGATTCTGTCCAAAGGAACGATGCCGCCAAGTTCCCACGACATCGGCCCCATCACCCTTCGTGGCGAGACTGTCCGGATTCCCGCCAGGATCTACCTGCCGGAGCCCAGCCAGACCACCATCGGACTCCTCACCGAACGGCAACGACAGATCCTGCTGTGCCTGTTCACTCGCCACGTGGATGGATTCGTGCGGGAGCGCATGGTCAAGCCGCTGCTTGCGCAATGCACGTTCTGGACCGTTCCCTTCGTCGTCCAGCTCCTTGGCGAATACGTCCTCGAAATCCTTCACGTCCTGAAGGAACGGCTCCGCCCCGACGACGAGACCCTCTTCGCGGAATTCCTCCAGGAGAACCCAAGGTTCTGGAGCCTGACTGGCTCTCGGATTGGGAGCTATTGGAACTGCTACTTCCGCCATCCATACCCGGACTTCCACAAATCCCCCGGACACGAGTTGTTTGCAACTCTCGAAGGCTGGCGCGCCCAACGATCCATGCAGCACACCAGCCTCCCGGAGAGTTGAGTCCCTACAGAACGGAGCCATCCCACATGGACAACCAGCTGGAGCAGAACGCATCCGTCCCCCACCCAAAGATCGTTCCGCACGATGCGTCTTCGCATTGCGCATCGCGAATACTCCTATTTCTGCAAAAGACGGCTGAAAGCGGCCGGTCGCGTCGGTTGAAAGCGGCCACCCGAAGACGGCTGAAAGCGGCCAGTTTTGGTTACCGGTCGATTT
>DAOPYN010000146.1:0-2259 GCA_035352895.1 Fibrobacteria bacterium
AATGAAATCTCCGGCTCAGAATGGCTGAAATTCGGATTTTTCAGCATCCTGCTAAGAGGGATCAAGGCACTCCCGCTGGATGGGCCCCCGGCTCGTCGAATCGCTGGTGCAGCGATCGGTGACCGGCAGGGCCGATCACCGCCTCGGGATCGTCGTGGTCCCGTGGCGGGTTTGGGCGAGGAATCCGACGATGAAGGTTAATTGTGCCCGTGGCGTTCCAGGCAGACGCGGCGAAGCTCCCGAAGGGAAGACAGGGTCGGGACGACTTTGCGGACTTCCTTGATGGCGACCCTCGCCTTTTCCAGCGCACCTCGATCCAGACCTTTCTCGAAGTCGGATTCCAGGAACGTTTCCCAATGCTCCCACGGCGTGTGCAAGCGAACCGGCCATTCGAGCAGATCCACCTCCACGTAGAAGGGATCGTCCGCCAGGGGGGCCCGCCCACATCCGAGGATCCAGTCGAAAGCCTCGTGCAGGAGAGTCCCTCGGGTCGCGAAGTTCGTTCGATACAGATCGAAATACCCCTTGGCGAACTCCAAGCGATGCTCCCAACGCTCGAGGCAATCGATGTGCAGGCCGGTGTCGCAATATTCGTACAGAAAATGTCCTGGCGGAAACACCACATCGGATGTGCCGACATGGGCACGCCCGTCGTTGAATCCCTGCCCGCAGAGTGGACATTTGATCAGAATACCCATCTGTTCTACTCCTTCTGTGAGACGGAGAGCGAAGGCGCCCAGCGCCAAGGCTGGAGCACCTGGAGAAAATAGGTGCTCCCGACCGGAAATGGCCGATCCTCCGTGTACGCCTTGCGAGACCTTCCCGTGTTCCCCACCTTACCACAAACCGTCGTGCGGTTCCAGGGCAACGATCCGACTGGAACCGTGTTCGTGGGCGATTTGGATCCGCGACCAGCGGTACGTCGCGTCTTCACAAAGGTTGTAGCGAAGGAACGCGTAGAATGTGCCCTCCGAGGGAAGCGGGGAATGGATCGTGCAGGACTGCAGGCTGGGAATCAGGGAACGGATCTGCGCCTCCAACGCGCGACGAAATAGGCTGGCCTGTTTCCGCCCCTTCGACCGAATGCGCCGATGCTGCTTCCGGGCGATCACTCCGGCCAGGCTGGCGCACCCCCATTTGCGGATCACAGGCCGCTTGAAACGGGTGGTGTCGATGTCGTCCACCAGATCCGGACCCACCGCTCCCTGGAGCGCATGGAGGTGGTCGCGGATCTTGGCGCGCAGCACCTTCTCCGCAATGCGCTTGGATTTTGGCCACTTCCGGCGGAAGGCCTTGGGCGCCTCGGCTTGGAGAGGATGATCCTTCGCCAAGCTGTGCCGTTTCTTTTCCTGTGGAGTGAGTTTGCGCTTCATGGCCGATCCTTCGATTTTTCCGCAACACGACCCGGAAAGGGTTTTGGCCTTGGATGGGACGAACGACTCCTTGTTGAGGGACTCGCTCCCAGGCGCCTCAGGGGACCACCGCACAGGAAATATTCGAACAGAATTTGGCCCGATAGCGATCCAGGCAAACCGAACGCGCGTCTTCCTTGGCATCCAACTCGGTGGTCCCGTCTCCCGTGAAGATGGTTCCGAACGCCTCCACACGGCATAGCCAAGTTCTCTGTTCCCAGGCACGCACACTGTCCTTGCGGATTTCATCCTCCCGTGGAGAAGCGATCGCCTGGGTGGATGGCGCCGGAGCATTGACCACCACCACACCCTTGGCGTGGCTTGCCTCCACCACCTGGACCGTCGGTGGCAAGGCCTGGGATTCCACAACCTTTCGGGAATCCACTACCGCCTGACGCTCCAGTTCAGCACGTGCCTGGAGAAACCCTTCGCGGTAGCGAGAATACGCCGAGGTATCCGTGCAGCCACCGGGAGAACTCATGTTTTTTCCTGCACGGGCGTCATTGTACCCGCGTTCGTACATGCGCTGGGGAAGGCAGGTTTCGCGCCGGACTTCCGCCATGTACTGCGCACATCCCCCAAGCATGAGGAAGGACAGAAGACCGATGACCTGAAATGGCGAACGGAACATGGACGTACTCCGGAGGGATACAGGATGGCGGGACAGGGCAATTGAAAGGTACAAGCTGGGAAGGAGCCAACCTCGTCTCGATGAGAACCTGGAGAAGATTCAACATCGATGGGGGTCATCTGCTACTCAGGACTTGGATGCATCTCGAACCTTTCCCATGCGCTCCGGAAAATCCGCCCTGAATCGCCCCGGGAATTGAGTCGACTCCTAAACTTT
>DAOPYN010000147.1:0-2149 GCA_035352895.1 Fibrobacteria bacterium
TCGTAGTGGTGGCCTCGGATCTGTCCGGGATCGACTCGGTGAAGATCGGAGGCGCCAAGGTGAATCCTGAAAATGCCACCTGGAAAGCCACCGTCCTTCTGGGAGCTCCCGGTGAGCTGACGCGGATTCGCGTGGAGGCATGGGATGGCGCCAAGAACAAGCGGGACACAGAATTGGTGGTGGCGCGCGACCAAGTCCCTTCGACCCTTCCTCCTACGGCTAGGTGGTTGAATCCCTCGATCCGTACCGGGACCTTGGTGCCCTTCGTCGATTCGACCTATCTGGTTCGAGTTTCTCTGACGGATCTTTCGGGAATCGATTCCGGCTCCGTGCTCATCCATGGTCGAGCGGCGCGCAAAGTGAACGATTCCGTCTGGGAGGGATGGGTGGATCTGCCTCCCAATGGAGTAGCACAGGCGATCACTTTGGAGGCAAAGAACAAACGAGGGGTGCCGATTTCCGATTTTGCGATGCTGACGCGCGATCGAGATACCGTTAAGGCGGTGACCCTCTCGGATACCAACGGGAAGCTCAGATCCGGGAGCTTCTGGGTGAAGCTTGCCTGCTCGACCCCAGGATCGACCATCCGCTACTCCTTGGACGGATCAGACCCCACCGTGGGCTCGCCCCTCTTTGTGGACAGCATCAAGATCGACACCACCATGACGCTGAAAGCTCGGGCTTTCGCGAAGGACCGTGTGGACGGCCCCATGGTGACCCAGAAATACCAGCTGGCAGTCCCAGTGGGGGTGTTTGGAGGTGAGTCTCATGTGCTGATCCTAATGTCAGATGCAAGCATTTGGGGAATGGGAACGAATAATTGTGAAGCGATCCCAGATGGTAAAGGCTGCATGCTGTTTGGGTCGAGGGATATCCTTAGTCCGAGAAAAGTCGCTGATTCCGTTGCGCAAATGTCAAGTGGGTGGAATTACAGTCTTTGGGTTAAAATCAACGGTGATTTATGGGGAGTTGGAAAGGATGTAAATGGTACGCTTGCTTCCGGTTCGAATGCGGATAAATTGAATCCAATTTTGATCACGAGGGGTGTGGAAAAAGTGATTTCGGCAGGAAGCACGACGTACATTCTTAAAACGGATCGGACGTTGTGGGGTGCTGGCAATAATTACAATGGCCAGCTTGGAGTTGGCGATTTTACATCAAGAAACCAATTGGTAAAGATTTCTGATGATGTCTATCAGATTGGGGCGAGCGAAAGGTCGCTAATCTACTTGAGAAGCGATAAAACAATGTGGCATACCGGCCTTGGGTTGGCTGATGAATCGCGCGATTCCTTGCCGAGGAAAATCTTGGATTCGGTCGATCTTGTTCCAGAAGTTTTTTGGGAGTCATTATTGATCAGGAAGTCGGATGGATCCCTTTGGGGTATTGGAGCAAATTGGAGCGGGAAGCTTGGTGTAGGCGATGCCAAGGATCGAGGTGATTTCGCGAAACTCGAGACCGATCGGAAGGATTCAATAATACAGATTGCTGTTGGGCGTGATTTCTCCGCGTTTTTAACCAAGGCTGGGCTTGTTTGGGGGATGGGTAGCAATAGATTGGGGTCGCTTGGGTTGCAGAGCCAAGAAAGCGCGTTTCTTCCTACTATAATCGGGTCGGGTATTAAATATATCTCCGCATCTGATACCGAGTTGTTTTTTATTTCAGCAGATGGAGAGTTATTCGGGGCCGGCTATAACTCCAGAGGGAGCCTTGGTCTGGGGCACAAGAACCAAGTATCAGCCTTTACCCGAATACGCTTATGACAAATGGAAAGCAGGCGTTTATTGCGGCCTGCTTTCCAATCTACAATCTTGCCAAAATTAGGGGGTCATCACTAGAATAACCTGTTGCGTTTCTCCGTTAATTCTCGCAAAGTACAGCCCGGATCGGGGCACATGGAGTGTGATGCTATTGGAACCAGCTGATTTGGCGACGACCTTGCCGTTTGGGTCTACTAGGTCAACCTGTGCGGCACCGGTGCCTGTCAATGTCAGGTATCCATTGTTAGCGTGAGCTTCCCAAAGGTGCTTCGCGCCGTTTCGGCTTCCAACACTACTGACGGTTCCGTAAAAATTTTGGAGTCCACCTGCAAATGTCCTATGTTCCAAGCATGCGATTTCCGTCTTCTGACTTTGGCTTGTACTGTAGA
>DAOPYN010000148.1:0-2090 GCA_035352895.1 Fibrobacteria bacterium
TCGTAGTGGTGGCCTCGGATCTGTCCGGGATCGACTCGGTGAAGATCGGAGGCGCGAAGGTGAATCCAGAAAATGCCACATGGAAAGCCTCCGTCCTCCTGGGTGCCCCCGGGGAGCTGACGCGGGTGCTGGTCCAGGCATGGGACCGGGCGGGGAATCTTTCCGACACGGAACTGGTCGTGGCGCGCGACCCGATCCCCGACCAGTTGCCTCCCAAGTACACCTGGCTCCAGCCCGCCAAGTCCGCGGGAACGGTGATTCCTTTCGCGGAAACCAAGTACTTGGTGCGTTGCGTTCTCACGGATATTTCCGGGATGGACAGTTCCAGCGTGAAGATCGCGGATGCGGCTGCCACGCGCGTGAACGATTCCGTCTGGGAACGCTGGGTGGATCTGCCTCCCAATGGCCAGGCCCAAGTGATCACCCTGGAAGCCAAGAACAATCGGGGTGTGCCTACCTCGGCATTCGTTTCAATCACGCGGTCGGCGGACATGGAAAAGCCCACCTCCTTGCGGGTGGAAACCACCAAGGATCGGAGCGTGGCCTTCGATACCACCTCGGTGGAGGTCGGATGGACTGCAAAGGACAACGATCGGATCGAGAAAGTCTGGATCCAAGACAGTCTGGTGACGGGAGATGCCCAGGGGTACCATCGTCGGGTGCCGCTGGCCATCGCCACCCAGTGGATCAAATTCCGCGCGGTGGATCCGGCTGGCAACGAGGTGCGCGACAGCGTGAGCGTGGAGCGTCGCCCGGACACGGTGAAGGCGGTGCAATTCTCCGACACCAACGGCAAGCTCAGGTCTGGTACCTTCTGGGTGAAGCTCTCCTGCGCCACCCCCGGCGCCACCATCCGCTACACCCTGGATGGAAGCGATCCCCGGTCCACATCACCCCTGTTCGCGGACAGCATCAAGATCGACACCACGATCACGCTGAAGGCGCGGGCATTCGCGAAGGATCGCGTGGATGGAGCGATTGTTTCGCAGAGCTACCAGCTGGCGGTTCCGGTGTCGGTGTCGTCTTGCAACTCTTCCACGTTGATCCTGATGTCCGATCACAGTCTCTGGGCGATGGGCGGAAATGGCTTGAATCATGTATCCCCTGACACAACTCTTCAGCTCTTGTCTCCTCGCAAGGTTGCCGATAGTGTCGAGCAAATGAGCGTGGGTTCTCGCTATTCACTCTGGGTAAAGCAGGATGGAACCCTTTGGGGGATTGGTAGCGCGATCCAAGGCGCGTTCGGCGATGGAAAGGAGTTGTCAAACTACTCTGTACCAACAATGATCATGCGCGGAGTGAAAAAGGCAATAGCTTCGCCAACTCATAGCACCTACATCTTGAAAGTAGATGGATCACTTATTGCGGTTGGAGCAAATTCCAGTGGCCAACTGGGGATTGGGCGTACGTCAGAATTCGAAGTTAGCCCCCAGAAAATTGCCTCGGATATCACCGATTTTGGAGCTGGCTCATATGTGATGTACATGCTGAAACAGTTCGGTGAATTTTGCATCACTGGGGAGGGAATTGGGGCAACGCCACCAGACTCCACGCTTCAATGCCTGGAGCAAGGAGTGACTCTGCTGCCGGAACATGCCGCATATAGTTTCTTGCTTGGAACGCAAAGTGGCAACGTGGTGGAGTACAGCTCCAGCAAATACTTTGAGAATCATTACGTCTTGACCAGTGAAAAGGAGATCGAACAGATTTCCTACGGACGTTCCCATAAGGTTGCTCGATCGAAGAATGGAACGGTCTACGTTCAAGGGGATAACCAGTGGCTGCAGCTCGGTGCAGGTTTTCCGAGGGATCAGAATGTCATGGCGCCACTTGGAATGCGTGCCGCTTTTGTTGCTGCGGGATCCGATGCAACATACCTCATTACGGATCGAGGTGAACTCTTTGGTGCCGGTTTGGGTGTTGGGAAGCCCGGAGAAAAGCAGGATTTCATTCGTATCCGTTTCTGAACTCCGAAGCTAGCTGGGGCCCCTGCCATGTTGTTCTCCATGAGTGCTGTGGCGGTGGGCATCCATCCAAGGAGTGTGATCTAGATCACAGACAAGGGCCCCTCCCGGGCGATACATTCCCTT
>DAOPYN010000149.1:0-1914 GCA_035352895.1 Fibrobacteria bacterium
AGGGCTGGCACTGCGATCCCGGAAAGGTGGATGGAGTGGAGGGGCCGAAGACGCGGAATGGTATCTACCAATTCCAGTTCGCATGCAACCAGGCTTGGGGGATGCAGCTTTCTTTGGATGGGAAATGTGGACCCAAAACGTGGGGCGGAATGTACACAACCCTGAAACAGGTTATCAAAGTCTGAAAGGATAACCAATGCCTCACAGTACACCTAAGAAGCCTGCACCTATCGCAAGGCATTTAACATCCCTCGAATCAATCCCAAAAACGCCAGTCCTGGATAGTCTCCCTGCCGTTCCCCCCGCTCCACCTCTTCCAAAAGCGGCTCCGTATGCTCAGCTGCCTGAATTTAAGGCAGTAAAACTGAATGGTACATACAAAGAGATTTTCGACAAAACACCTCCGCCCCCTCTTAAAGGGTATTACGGACGAACAGAATCCAGTTGGTCAAGTGAATTTTTGGATATCGCTGAGATTGCCCCAGTCTACACCACAGAAAATGGAAAACTTAAAGCATCTGGCGTGGAGAAAGCATACTATCTGCTTCGAGTGAAATCTGTTGTTTATCTTGCCGAATGGGATCCGCCGGAGGAGGCAACTACCGCCCAGAAGGAGGAATGGGAGCGTTTTATTCTGCTGACAAAAACATTGCACGAGCAGGGTCACGTGGACAGATATAACAAGGTGGTCGGAAAACATTTTTTTAATACAGCCAAAGTGATCGGAACCGGAAAAACGCAAGAGCTTGCAAAAGCAGACTTGTTTGCAAAAATCAAGTCACTTGGCAACAAGGACCTAGATTCCCGTTGGGCAGCGGCAGTTGCTGAGAATGAGCAATATGATGTAGAAACGAATCATGGGGAAACCCAAAATTGTGTTTTAAAGGCCTCGCCATGATATTCGGACTCGCAGTTCAAATCTATCTAGGACTCATGCAATCCGCTGCAGCGCCTAAAACATGCGGGATCGTTGTTGGGCTTGCTACACATTGCTCAAATTTTTGCATCGATACTATGCTAACCTATAGCCAGGTTAGCACCAATGAAACACGAATCACACCGTTTCGATCGACAAACAGAAACGTCCTACTTGGCGATTCGGTTTGCGCGAATGTTGAAGCAGGCAAGCAAGCAAAAGGGAGGGTAAAGAATGTCACGCCCCCCAATTCAGAATGGGTTAGCAGCGACTCTCTTTTTGGTTTTGAATTCACATTGTTTTCAGGCGGGAGATCCGTCTCCCAAATCACCTGGGTATCGAAGAAATTTTCTCCGAGTTCTGGAAGGTTTGGAGTGAGTGCAAACCTCGACTCTTGGAGTGCTTGCAAAAAACGAGAGTCCTGTCAACTTTCGTTGAATTTTGACGGCGATTCGGGAGCGCTTTCTGGAAACTGTAAAGCAACTTGGATTGACTCTTCGATTACCCCAAGCGCAAAATTCTTTTTCCGCCTTGACAATCGCTCCCCGTTTCCGCGGAAGATCATTTCTGGCAATGACACCTTGATCATCCGCAAGTCTATCCGCCCACCGAAGTAATTGGAATCTGTCTGCGCCACAGGCCTTCCAAGGATAAGTTGCGCACATGCATCCCAAGCAAAGTCGGATCATGACGATCCCGAATGCGATGGGGCCCACCAAACGGCACTCGTGATGGATGGCCATTTTGGAGCGAACGAAATCAATCCTTCCGCGCGCCCATTCCCAAGCGTCGCACGGCACCAGCCAAGCTCACGGATTCGACCCGATCGCCGATCGGCCACTCCTTGTCGCCGGGGTGCACCACCAGGATTCCTTCCAGTCCGAGGTCGACCAAAGCGTTGCGCATCGACGGGGTCATCCTGGGCGCGGACGACCACTTGAATTCCACACCCCACATCTTGCCATCCTGCTCCACCAACAGGTCGATTTCCGCCCCCG
>DAOPYN010000150.1:0-1420 GCA_035352895.1 Fibrobacteria bacterium
GAGCCGACATCCGCGCGGTGCAGGACATTCTGGGACACGCCGACATCCAGTCCACGCAGATCTACACCCACGTGAGCCAGACCCGCGCCAAGGAGGTCCATGCCAGGTGCCATCCGATGGAACGCCAGAAACTGTCATGAAGCCGTCGAAGGGAACGGCGGACGAAACGGGGCTACATTGATGGACATGCCCGAACTCAAGCCGGTACAGGATCCGCAGCGCGAACGCTTGACCAATCTGGATCAGGGGATCAAGCAGCTTCTGAAGGATCACCCCGTCGATACCCTGGAATTTTTGCTTCCAGAGGCGACCAAGCAATGGGGCAAGCCCTTGTCGTGGGAATTTTTGAACACGACCACGCGCAAGCACGATCTGGCCCGCAAGGGCTACGTGATGGACCTGAACATCCGCTACACCTTCGCCAAGCGGTCGGTGGTCCTAGTGGTGCTGATCGAACATTGGGCCACGGCCCAGTCGGTGAACCTGCACCGCACTGCGCACTACTACCTCGATCTGTTGGAGCGATTCCCGAAGGATGAGGTCGTGCCGGTGGCCTTGGTGACCGATCTCAAGCCCGCTCGGATCGCCAACAGCGTCCATTCGGAAAGCCGGGGTCGGGTGTGGCTGCATTTCGAGACGCTGGTGCGCGAGGTGTCTCGTGACGAGTACTCGGCCTGGGAGGGTGCGCGCAACGCGATTGCCCAGGCGTTGCGCGGTGCGATGGCGGGACCACAGAGCCGAGCGGAGAAGGTTTTCAAGGGAGCCGAGGCGTTGAAGACCTTCGTTCCACCCGAGGAATACCGCAACCTCTTCACTTTGGCCGCAGAAGTCGGTAAATTGACCTCCAAGGAAGTCGAGGCTTACATGAAGAACACAAAACTCCGATCCGAAGCTCTGGAATGGCTCGAGGCCAAGGGTGAGCAGAAGGGTAAACTGGAAGGCAAGCTGGAAACGGCCCGCAAGCTCCAGGAGCACGGAATCCCGTGGGACATCATCACAAGCTCGACGGGTCTCAAGCCTGCGGATCTGAAGAAGGCATCGAAAGTCTCTCCAGCCAAGAAGCTCGCCAAGAAGTAAACCGGCTCCAAATCCGCATGGAATCTGGCGCCCTGGTCTCCAAACGAGATCGGGGCGCTTTCGTTCATGTCTAACAGATCCTGACGATACATCCAGTTACCCCCCCCGCCGCGGGCCTCCAAGCGTTCGGCCCACCCCCCCCGCGCTCGCTGGGCCATCCTTGGCCGTCGCCGCATCCGGCGGCTTGTCGCGAGCGCGTGTCTGCGGAGCGTGGCAGCGCGAGAACCCTAATAGCCGCGTTCGAGCCCACCGGCCTCTCGTCGCCATTCCCGGCAGGCGGGAAGGCTCCTCGCGCTTGCCTCCGGCAAATGACCGGACTCGGGGCACAACAGCGTCATTAGGC